>CAZXVH010000209.1:0-2006 GCA_964643965.1 uncultured Ardenticatenaceae bacterium | reverse complement strand
TTGATCCGTGCGCCCCCAAAAGGGCTGATCCAGGACAAACGGCACAATGATCGTCATCTCTTCTCCCCCTCGAAATCACTGTCCGGCAGCAGCTAATAAGTTCCTACGGTCGTGAAATTATCCGCGCCCTTCAGGATAATTGTTCCCATGGTGATTCCCCAGGTGACAACATACCACTTACGGTCCAGTAGCCTGGATGTAGGCGGCGATGTCACCGTTGTAGGCGATCTCTTCCACAGTCATGGTGAGCCAGGGCGTGCCTTCATCGGCCCAGGTCACCGTCGAGGAGGAGGGGATCAGGATGCCGTTGAATTCATCCCAGGTTAGCACATCAAAGCGCCAGGGAATTTTCTCTTCATCGGCCGCATCGCGGTAACGCAGCGCTTCCATGTGGCTGATCAGCCCCGTTTGGGCGTCAAAGGTGACGGTAAAACTGTCTTCTTTATCAGCAAAGGGAACGATTAAGCGGGCGGTGGTCTCGTCTACCGCCTGCCAGCGAACACGCGAATCGGTGAGGAAGATAGAGGGCAGCCAGACGGATTCGCCCCATAAGCCGAGGTTGGCAGCCATGTCTACTTTGGGTTCGTTTTCGATCACGCCTACTGGCAGTTCCATACGCGCCTGCCCGTCAAGATAGCGTTCGTTCACTTTTAGCAGGGGAACGCCAAAAATGGTGGCTTCGATATAGTGGCGGTAGCCTTGACCGGCGTCGTGGGTAAAACGCATCCGGGCGGGAAAGGTAATGCCCATGAAGCGCAATTTACCGCGGGCGGTAATAACGGCCGTTTCCACTACCGGCGCCTCTTCTCCCATAATTGCCTCGTAATAGCGGGCGACAGGAGCGGGTAAATCATCGGGCAGGGGCACGGCCGTTCTTATCTGTGTCGGTTCCGGGTAAGCGGCAAACGACTGGGGCTGAACCCGCAGCCCCCAGGCCAGCAGCAGGGGAACCAGGATGATTAAATCGAGGACAGCGCCGCGCCAGGCATTGCTCCAGTCCAGGATGGTGATGATTAAGGAGAGGAGAACGGCGACACTCAGCAGCGGCAGCCACCAATCCTGTTTCAGCGCCAGGCCGATGGCTGCGGCCATCAGGCCGGCGGCCGCCGCCAGCCAGAGGGCGCTAAAATAGCGCATCCCGGTTGCGCCCATGTCCCACCGGCCGCCGAGCAGGGTCGTTTTGTAAGGCAGTCCGGCAACTTCGCCCAATGGGAAGTAGGCCACAAACCCCATCAAATGAATCAATCCGTGAATGAATACAATTGCAATGCCAATATAAAGTCCGATCCGCATGATTTGCTCCTTTTATTAACCCCACTTTACAACAAAAACTCCCCAGACACATCGGGTATCTGGGGAGCATGGGGGCTGGTCTGTTGCCGGGATATTTCCCTGGTCAACTGACCAGGTGTTTTTGCAGAGCTAAAGTGGCGGCTTCGGCACGAAATAGGTGTTAGCAGTGTTGTGATATAATAATGGCCTGTCATAGATAATGAACAATCTGCTTGAACTTATGAATTTCCAGGAAAACAAATGGCTGCAGCAACTTTAACCCTACCGCAAAAGACAATAGATGGCTTAGAACAGGTGGCTGAGCGCATGGGTGTAGATTTGGCAGAACTGGCTGGTAGTGCCCTCCGTCAATATCTGCGCCGCGAAGCCGAAAAAAAAATTGCGCACGAGGAAACCGCTTATCGCGCCCAGCACAACCAGCTGCTTGCCCACTATGAAGGGAAATTTATCGCCTTGCATGATGGGCAGGTGATTGATTCCGATCTGGATGAAATGAAGCTGTATTTGCGTGTCCGCAGCCAATATCCCTTTTTAGGTATTCTCATAAAGCGTGTGGCCTCAGAAATAGATGAAGTGTGGTTTACGCGCTCTCCCCGCCTGGAACGGTATCATAGACGGGTTTGGTGAAGTTCACTTATTGATCAAGTTTTCTTGCAGCGCCAGGGCGACCGCTTCCGTACGGCCGTTGACCCCCAATTTCGATAAAATACTAC
>CAZXVH010000208.1:0-2101 GCA_964643965.1 uncultured Ardenticatenaceae bacterium | reverse complement strand
CGATTACTCATAATACTAGAAATATCTACATTAGCAGATTCAACTGAAGAAGTCGGCAGATTCGGGATGCCATTTGTGAAGACGCCCATGATGCGGCCGTTACCCACCTAAAAAAACCGATGACCCATATTGGCCTTTTATGGCGGGTGGAGGCTGACAATGAGCAATAATCTGCCTGAACCTTTCATCGGGGTGCAAATGCATGAAAACCGGACGCCTACGGGTCGCCGTACCAGCACACCCGCTAAACGGGCGGCTTTGTATTTTGCCTACGGCCGTTATCCACAAACCCAGCAAGCAGAAAAGCAACGGGGTGAATGGTTGGGGCCAGACGGCCGTGTGCAAACCCACGAAGCGGTGATGGCCTGGGCCAAAGAAGAGGCGCTGCGCCATCGCTATACCTGTCAAGCGCTTCTTCGGGCAGCAAATGAATGGTAACGGCCGTTTCTCGGACAAAGACTGATTCTTTTACTTCTGTCAGTTCATCTTCAAACGCTGCCAGATCATGAGTGTCCCAAAAACGGGCAAGCTCTTTAATTGAATCTGTTTGTGGCAGGTTTTGGTTTTTCATCGTTAAGACGAGTTAAATCCGGCACTGTTTGGTCAGATAGAAGGAACTTTGAAAGTTTATGCAGCAACCGGGGTCAACTTAAAAATGCGTGCCAAACGGGCGGCTGCTTTCAGGTTTCCCTGACGCAGAGCCTGTCGGACATCGTCGAGCTTATACGCATCTTCTAGTGAAAGGTAAGGTGACCATTCATCATCAGTGGTGATGAGATTAATATCTACTTCAGCTGCATAGTCTCCTTCATGAATCAATTTCGTGGTTTGCTTTTGGCTCATGATTCTCTCCTCATGAAATCGCTTGACCAGCGTGTCGGATCTGGCCGGTAGGCTGTGACCAATACAGCTGGAGATATGACGCCTTTCGGGATGCCCCAGACTACATGAATAGGGGTTTTCTTTTCATCAAATTGTAAAACAAGGACAGCAGGACCTTTGTGATAATCAGGATAATCTTCAACCAAAACGGCCGTTTTTATGCCTATGATAATGTCACGAGCAAGAATGTTGTCGGCTGCCAATTCATCATAACCATGTGCCGAAATTCGCACTTCATCGATAGTGACGAGATGAATAATAGTCTGCAACGTATCGCTCATACCTCAATCATAGAGGAAGCAGATAAATGCGTCAACGCGGTAATAGATGCTTCATATCTCCTTCGAGGCGGTGTTTGATGGGTGGACGAGGCGCAGTCAGCGGCAGTACGGCCACTTCGGCTACGGACGGCAGCCGTCTGCGCTCAGTGCAAGCTGTTTTGCCAGGGCCAATCCTGGCCGACCTGCCCTACAACATCACCAGTTTTGACGACGACCGGGGTGGCGCGACGTTTCCCTTCCTGGAGCAGACCCAACGCGCCTGGCGCATTCTCACCTATTCGGCAGGCTCAAAGCAGGCCCGGCAGGTGGACGAAACGGCCGAACCCCATGCCGCCCACACCTTCGGACTAAACTCCCCCACCCTGCGCTGGGTCAACGGCGGCCAGGTCAGCGACCTGTATGTAGACGGGATGACGACCGAGCAGTTTCTGGAGGAAACCGGGTTGCAGCTGGATATGCACAAAGGCGGCTTTGTCTTGTCCAAACGGATCTCGCGCCTGATGCGCCCCCATTTTGTCAGCGGCTTTTTTGCCCCCAAAGATGTACGTGTTGGCTACATGGCGCCATCTCCGGCAGAAGCCAAAGTGTGGGATGGCGCGGGCTTAATTTCTCGGCGCATGTTGAAAAAAAATGATGCTGTCTGGGGATTTGTCTCCCGCTAAGCGGGAGCGGTTGGAAACGGAACTGCGCTACGCCAAACGAGTCGAGTTTACGGTCATGACCCCAAAAGGCCAGGATAAGGGCCATGCCATGGTGGCAGACGATTTACGGGATGAAAACGGCCGTTCCGTAGATTTTCTCTTGCCCCAAGACACCAAGAAAGAAGTGCAATTGGATCCTTCGACATCACAGCACGTTGGAGAAAATGCGCCTGCCCATTCCCGGTGGTCGCCATTATGTGATGCCAACGGCCGTTGGGCAGCGGGCTGGCATCAAAG
>CAZXVH010000207.1:0-2182 GCA_964643965.1 uncultured Ardenticatenaceae bacterium | reverse complement strand
CTGTGTGCTTACCTGATTCTAAACTGCAAATCCGGCAGCAGGTGCAATTTTGTGCGGTGGTGTGTTGAGTGTGTTTGCTCATGATTACCTCCAAACTATTCTATCAAATTCCGTTTGCTACAACAGCGCCTTTTTGCGTATGCTTACCCCGCCAAATGGCCTGTATCTGGGGAGAAACGGCCGTTATTCGGCAAGGTAATCGTCAGTGTCGTGCCTGCTTCCGACCCAGATTCAATGAGCAAACGCGCTCCAATCAATTCAGCCCGTTCCTGAATGCCTAATAAGCCAAAATGACCCGTCGTTGCCATTTCTGCCGGACTTTCTGGCGCTTGAAAACCAACACCATCATCATGCACAATCAGGGTGATAGAGACTGGCGCAAAACGTAGCTTTACTTCAGCACAAGTCGCGTGGGCATGGCGGGCGATATTGCTTAACGCTTCCTGCCCCATGCGATAGAGTGCCAATTCCTCGGCCGCACTGAGCCGCCGTTCACTGCCGGCCGTTTGAAAGGCGACAGGGATTTCCAGGCTGGCGCTGACATCCCGGGTCAGCATGTCGAGGGCGGGGATCAGGCCCAGGTCTTCCAGATAAATAGGGCGTAGATCACGAGTCAGACGGCGCAAGTTGGCAATGGTGTGATCAATCATCCCCTGCATTTCATTTAACTGTGCTGCGTTTTCGTTGTCCTGTGTGGTGAGATTCGCCATTTGTACGCGCTGATTTAGCACAATAAGAGATTGCAAGGTGTCGTCGTGTAAATCCCGCGCCAGACGGCGGCGTTCCTCTTCCTGCCCCGTGGTCACAGCCCCCAGATAGCCTCGCAAACTCTGCTGTGATAACTTGACTTTATGAGCCATGTGGATCAGCTCAGATTGCAAGCGCTGGATTTCGTTAATACCCCCCACCGGTTCTTCAATCGCCTCAAACTTGCCCCAGCCCAACTCTGTCGCTTTTTGTTCCAATGATTGGAGGGGCTGCACGATCTGGCGCACCCCAAACCATAAGGCAAACAAGGTAATGACAACTACGGGAACCAGTACCAGTGGCGCGATTTCTGTGGCTCGCAGCAGGGGGTCTGCCACTTCTCGCCACGGCTCTTCAATAACTAAAGCCCAATTGATTGGTTCGATGGGGCTAAAAGCGATGACATGCTCATCCCCGTTGATAGATAGGTAGGTTGTGCCACTTTCTCCACGTAAAGCATCAACGATGCCCGGATGTTGGTTGGCTGCCTGATCGGCAATGGGCAAGGCGCCTGACTGAAAGATGATGCGGCCGTCAGCGTTCACCACAAAGGCAGACGCCTTTTCTTCTGTGCCCACAATGTCCATTAAAGCCTGGCGTGCCAGATATTGAGGCGAAAATGCGCCTACTGCCAGGTGACTGTCGTTGGCGCTGGCGATGACCAGCATCAGGTCGTTGCCTTCATATCCGCTTGCTGTGAGGGGAATAAATTGAGTTTCGTTGAAACGGGTGATGGCACTGTCTAATGGCAAAACTTCTTGAATCTGTGTGGCCCACGGTTCAGCTTGCTGGCTGGCAACCAGCAGATTACCCTGACTATCAAATAAGGCGATGCCCTCGTCAAAATCGGGCAAAATGAAGGCCGCATCGGTTAGGGTGTGATTGGGATTGGTGGAAACGGCCGTTTGCAAAGCCAAACTACGAATGGCAGAGGCGCGGTGTTTAAGCTGTTCTGAAATGGCAGCGGCAGCGGCACGGGTCGCTCGCTCATCCCGTTCCCCCACCATGGTGCGCATCGCCCGTTGATGCAAACCCAGGCTGCCAAACGCAATCGCTAACAGCAGGACGGTAAGCGGTAAAACCACAAAGAAAAAAAGTTGCAACGGAAAACTGCGCCAGCGTTTCATAAGGCTATGTTACTGGTTGAGGATTGATTACGGCAAGTTTCCACGGCGTTCGTTGTTTATGATGCTTCTGCTGGAATCAGCCCTAAAGAGACGGCTTTCATCACGGCTTCCGTGCGACTACTGGCTTGAAGTTTGCTGTATGTTTTGGCGAGATGCCCTTGTACGGTGCGGTCGCTAATGCCTAATTGCACACCAATCGCTTTGTTGGTAAACCCTTTCCCGGCCAGGAGAAGCGTCTCTAATTCGCGCTCTGTCAGCGCTTCATACTCGGTTTGTGGGGTATTAAATCCGGCTACATGCGCCATGAG
>CAZXVH010000206.1:0-2191 GCA_964643965.1 uncultured Ardenticatenaceae bacterium | reverse complement strand
AACGGCCGTTTACCCCAAACCAATTATCAAACAACGAGAGCCGATCATGGAAAAACTGAAAACACAACTTGAAGCCCTGCCTCCCAAAAAGATAGATGGCAGGCAGTACATTTCTTACCAGGCGGTTACTGACACAGTAGCCGCTTTTTTATTTCCCAACTCCCCTGCAGACCAAATGGCGGTTACGGATTACCAACGCATCCTGGAAACGGCCGATGCTCTTTGCCGCGAATTAGGCTACCGGGAAGTGGTAAAGCTAACACCACCCGATGTCACCCTTTCCGACATGGGTTTGTACTGGGCGGTCGAGCCAGAATCTCCCCCTCAACTTGATACACAACCGGAACCCGTTGTTATTCATGCTGGTCCCGGCCGGGTGGAAATGCTCAAAGAAGGCCAGCTTCTGGATGCCCGCCTTAATCAACTCGGCCTAGATGAAGTCACTCGCCAGCATTTTAAAATTCCGGTGACCGCTTCCGATGGCGTCATTGATCTGATGCATCGAGCCGTAGCTTCGGCTTGGCCCAACGATTACCGAGGCATTTGGCATGATCTGCTGGGTATGTGCATAGCTGGCGGCAAGGACAACGGCCTCAACGAACGTCTTTTCACGGTCATCATTCACGGCCTGGGACAGCGGCTTTATTGGCGGTTCAAAGCGCAGTTACAGCAAGATAACAGCGGCTCCCCTTTCCTTTATATATCCCTGGCTGATGAAGCGACTGTGGATGATGAGCAGATGTTTCCATTAGGCCACGTGGTCATGACGCCGGGCGCGGCGGCACTGGGCGTGGATTTTGCCCCCTTTTTAGCCAGACATGCGCAAGGGGATTGGGGCGACGAAATGGATGCTTTTGATAAACAGCAAAACGACCTGGCCGTGAAAGAAGGATACCGCATCCTCTCAGCCTATAACATAGCCACAGGGAATGGGGAAACGGAGCGTATCTGGATCATTACGGAGTCTGACAGATCGGCGACAACGATTCTTAGGCCGAGTGAGTATTGAAACCGTTTAGAGCCATCATCTTTTTCTTTTCTTTGTCCGGCCGTGACTGCCTCCTCCCAGTGACGGCCGGACACTCTTCCTTTTATATACCCTCATAAGGAGCATCCCTATGCCAACAGCAGCTCTCAAACTTCTTAAAGCACATCCAGCTCAGATGAGAACGATCTATGATCTGGAATCTCTGGCCACATTAACCCTGCAAGTGTATGAACGCGGACTGGATCAATGGCAGCCCATCGCAGCAACGCCAAACGGAGACGGATTTTATATCGTCAGCGGCCATCGCCGTCACATGGCGCGGCTGCTGGCCTTTGCCTTGCGAGATTGGGCCAATGAACATCCAAATACGGAGATCACCATTGAAGTTGCCCGTACCATGCTCACCGCCCTGGTGGAATCCCTTGGGTCGCTAGAAAAGCTAATTGCCTCTTTACTTACCAAGTATGGTGATGAAGAAATCCCATTTGTCACCTTTGAGGGCAGCCAGAAGGCGCAAATTCTCGCCCTTCAAGCCGCCAATTACGGCAGCGACCAGCCTGATATGATGGGTGTGGCCCACAGCTTCCGCCAGGCGGTGGAAGCCGGAGCCACGCCAGAAGAAATTGCCCGTAATGTGGGCCAGCATTTGAATTATGTGCTGAATCATCTGGCGCTGGCCGACATTCCCCTGGAACTGGCACAGCGCATCGCTGCTGGCGAACTGCCTATGAGCGTAGCCACGGCCGTGGCCGATCTTTCCGAACCGAAACGTACTGGCCTTTCTATCTTCATATTGGCTAATGAACCGGGCAAGCTGACAGCCAAAGCGATCAAGGAGTGCGCCACCACCATGAAGAAATGGCCTGGTCTACAAATGCCGCTCTTGGTCAAACATCAGTCGCAGCGCAATATCGCCCGCGCTTTGGTGCGTTTGTGGAGCCAGGTCGAGGACGCTTATCCTGAAGACGCCTATGCGGCCGCAGCTATGTTTATCTATCGCGGTGTGCATGAAGAACCGTGGGGCGCTCAGGAAAAGCTGACCTTGTGGTTCCAGGCGCTGGGTGGCGATACGTACTTTACCGACGGCCGCATTAACTGGACGGCCGTTGTCGAATACCTCATCACCGAAGTTGCCTGCGAAACCTGCCCCGTTGCCCAACTGCCCAAGCGGCAGCTACGCTCAGATTTGTCACAAGGACAAGG
>CAZXVH010000205.1:0-2325 GCA_964643965.1 uncultured Ardenticatenaceae bacterium | reverse complement strand
CGCCCGGTTTAGGCCCTTTGCCTTGTTCCAGGGCATCATCCAGCGCCGCCGGAATGCACGCCGAACCGAGATAACCCCATTTGTCCATAATCCAGTGCGTTTTGCTCAACGGCTGCCCCAGGTTGTCCATGACATACTCAATGGTACGCAGGTTGAGCTGGGTGAACAGAAAATAATCAATGTCGTCGAGCGTCAATCCCGCTTTAGCCACGACGCCGCGCACCAGTGGCGGCCAGTTGTCGCTGTTGAAGGTGGCGGGGAATTTCTTGACGAACTGGACGCGCGGCTTGCCCAGTTCAGCCACGATTTCGGGGGTAGCAGGACGGGCTGTTCCCCCGCTGTAAATACCCAGCGCATCATAATATTGGCCTTCGGCCATCAGCTTGCCCGCCAGAAACCCGGGTTGGTCGCCCGCGCCGATGATGGCGACGGCCGCGCCGTCGGCGAACAGGGTAGCGGTGTATTTGTCGCTCCAGTCGAGGAATTTGGTCATGCCGTAGCCGCCAGCCACCAGGATGTATTGATAATCTGTATCGGTGGCGATGTAGCGGGCGGCCATGTCCAGCCCCGTGACCCAGGCGGCGCAGGCGCAGTTGATGTCGTAGGTACCGGCGTGGGTTGCGCCCAGTTTGGCTTGCACGGCCGAGGCGGTAGCCGGACTGATGTAGTCGGGGGTGTCGGTGGCCACGATGATCAGGTCGAGTTGGTCGGCGGTGAGATCGGCTCGCAGCAGCGCCTGTTCGGCCGCCGCCACGATCATATCGGAGGTGGCTTGCTCATCAGCCATGACGTGGCGCTCATGGATGCCGACATTGGCCACCAGCCAGTCGCCCACGTTTTCGCCCAACATCTCGTTCAAGTCGTCGTTGGTGATGACTTTTTCGGGAATATAACGGCCGGTGGTTAAAATTTGGGCGTAGCGGCTCATCGTTGCGCCTCGTCTGTTTCAATATGGGGATCGCTCTGCGCCAGGGGAAGATCAATCTTTACGTATTGGCCCATGAAGGTCAACGCCTCTTCGATGGTGGTGAAGTGGATTTCCTGACTGGTTTGTACGTGGCGAATGAAGCCGCGCCAGGCGTCGGCGGCGGGGTCTTCTTGCATGAAGCGCACCACAAATGAGGTAACGGCCGTTTCCGTCATGCTCACTCCCTACTCCGCTAAAAAGGTACGCAGAGCCGCTTCAAATTCGGCCGCTTTTTCGATGTGGGGGCTGTGGCCGCAGTCTGAGAGAACGAGTTCCTGATAACGGCCGTTGTTCGCCTGATACTGTTCCAAAACCGCCCGCGTTTGCCCGACCATGGGCTGCGGTGGAAACACATCCGCGCCTGGCCAACCTGGTACAAAGTCCAACTGCCCCAAGGCGCCAAAATCGAAGAACGATAAATCCGACACAATCTGGTCACTATCTCCGCGTATCCACAGGACAGGTGGTTTATCCGCTAAATCGACGAGACCGCTGGTGTTGAAGTAGGCAGGGGTGAGGGCGTTAATCGGCCCCTTTACGCCCGGAGCCACATTCGGCCAGTTTTCTGAAGGGGTTAAATCGCCAGGATACCGATCCTCGCCCAATTTTTCGGTGAGGATGGCGGACAGGTAATCTTCTTCCCGTTCGGCGCGGAAGGGTGGCTTGTAAAAAAAGGCGTTCATGACATTGCGCGGCGAATTGGGGTCTGCGTCACTGCGGTCTTGTTCTTGCAAGCGTTTCACAAAGTCGGGGTTGACCGTGCCGCCGCCAGACCCCGCAAAATCAGCGTAACAGGGTGTGCCATTCTCGTCTTTCGTACCGCCAAAACCATAAGGGCTGACCGGGCTTTCCAGGATGAGCGCCGAGACTCGCTCTGGGTGATCCAGGGCAAACTGCATCACCGCCCCAGCGCCTAACGACCAACCTAACATCGGCGCTTTGTCGATGTTCATCGCCTCGTACAGGGCAAGCAGGTCGTCAGACCAGTCACGGGCGCCGCGGGTGGCGTCGATGAGCAAATCTTCGGTGTCGCCGTAGCCGCGCAAATCGGGGGCGATGGTGTAGTAAGTGTCGGCCAGCGCCAGCATCAATTCTTCAAAAAAGGTGGCGGCTGAGGCATTGCCATGAATCAAAACGAGTGGAGGATTATCAGGAGAGCCGCCGCTGAGGATGTGCATGTTGAGGCGGCTTGTTTGCACCATTTGTGAGGAAATACCGTTGAGGATGGGGACTGTGGGCATTTATTTTCTCCTTCTGTGGTTTCAGGGGAGCGGACAGGCTGTCCGCGCTCCCAGGTGTGGCAGACAAGATGTCTGCGCTCCCAGGTGTGGCGGACAAGATGTCTGCGTTCCCAGGTG
>CAZXVH010000204.1:0-2352 GCA_964643965.1 uncultured Ardenticatenaceae bacterium | reverse complement strand
GTGAAGCATACGCCATCACGCTCGAAAACGGCGGGCTGCGCATCGAGTACAACGAGGACTATGCTCTGCCTGAGGACGTTCGCGCCGCCGCCGACGCCGCCGTTGAGGCGATTGTCTCAGGCGAAGTGGACGTGATGGCCGCTATCGAGGAACTGGCAGGTGCGCCTGCAACCGAAGAAGCGACCGAAGCTGCCGAGGAAGTAACACCAACGCCCACGAGCGGCGGGTAGTTCTCAGCATAATTGCGGGACGCCGCGCTGATATGGCACGGCGTCCCCATTTTTTCAGGTATCAGGACCAGTGACTGCTCGCCTGCGAACTGCCGAGTGTTAAGCCTAGAGAAGACTATTAGGCCCTTATGCTAGATCGGGAAAGCCAGGGCTTTGATTTGTAAAAAGTCCGGGTTGCCCAACAACCGATTGAGATAGATGCACAACGTATGAGCCGTCAACTTGGTAATCAAACGGGCACACAAGCCTCGAAAAGTATGGGCGTGATTGCGCTCAATATGAAACTGCTCAGTCAGTTGTCCATTGACAGTTTCGATAATTTGGCGCACGGCGTTGAAGGTACGGCTGACCGCCGGGGGCACTTGAACCTTCTGATTGACGCGCGGGAGGGTCAGCAGGCGCAGACGATTAAGGTCCAACAAACGCGCCGCGACCTCGGCGCTAAGGTAGCCTTTGTCCCCGTACACCTCCAAATCGGTGTGCTGTTCGAGCAATTCGCTTCCTACTTCCAGGTCGGTGGCGTTGGCCGGGGCCAGTTCAAAGTCCAGGATCAGACCACTCAACGTCACCAGCAAGTGCAGCTTGTACCCGAAAATCGTCATTTTCTTGGACGGCACCTTGCCAAAGGTCGCCCCGTAGGCACGCCAATCCCCGGTCGAACCAGGCACCAGATGAAACTGGACGACGGGGATCGGCAAGCTGTCAATCGCACATTGGCGATCTTCCGCCAGGTCCAGCAGCGCCAACAACGCCTGACGCAGCAGATTAATCGCTGGTGCCAGATTGCGCCGCCGCCGGTTGAACCGGTCCTGGGTCGGAACGGTTGGAAACAGGTCGGGATACTCACGCCAATAACTCATCAGATCGGTTTCCACCTCCCACCCCCGACATTCCCCGACCAACAGCATCGTGACCAATTCGCTGTCGCTGCAATCCGGGGCGGGACCCGGTTTGCCCAACCGAGGTGCAATTTGCGCCCACAAGTCGTCAACGATCACATACACATACAGGCAAAAATCATCAAATGTGTCTATCATTCGCTTGTCTCCTGGCGGTTTGACTTGAGTTTTGCGGCTCTTATCAAACCTTACCGGGAGACTTCATTTCATTCAACTTGATCTAGCATAAGGGCCTATTAGTCTTCACTCGGTCTTTACCAGTCTTCACTTAGTCTTCACTGGTGACCTGTCCGCAGCGAACGAGGCGTAATGCGCGCACACCCCCAACGCCTGGCTTGGATGACAATCCTCGGCGGGCTGCTGATCTTCTGCCTGTTGTGTGTTAGCACAGTCGTTGCTGCCCGGTGGTTCGTCTTCGACTCACCGACAGAGCTGAGCGTTCGCCTGCACGTGGGTCGTGGCACAGTCGGGCTGGCGCCGCCCGACGACCCGAACACCGAGCAGGCGATTCGCGCTCCCAGCTCAGTCGCACGGGGAAGCCGCATGACGACCGACAATGAGACGCAAGGCTATCTGTCGTTCGCCGACCCCTATTCCGGTGAAACGATTGCCATCGCCTTTCTGCGCAGCAACACGCAGATCAGCCTGGTATCGGCCAACCGCCCGCGCTTCAGCCTCAGCGATAACGCCTACACGATCCGTCTCGGCGGGCTGAATGGGCGGCTCGAAGTCTGGGTCAACTCCTCGATCGAGCGTCCGATCCAGATCGAGGTCGATAGCCCCTTCGGGCTGGCGCGCATCAGCGAGGGCGGCAGCTACCTGGTCGAAAGTACGCCGGGCGCGCTCTCGCTCAACGCGCGGGCGGGCAGCGCGACGCTGATCTCGCCAGCCAACCAGACGCAGCATGTCGCCGCCGGCAACGAGGCGACGATCCTGGCCGGGGCGCAAGAGATCCGCGTCGGCGAAGGCCCTATCGATCTGCTCCCGAACAGTCTTTTCGGTGAGTCAGAAGACTGGCCCAAGCAGTGGGGCTGCGCGTTCTTCCCCTCACCCGACGATCCTAACGGCCCGCCAGGGCAGTTTCCGATTGAGACGGTGGATGGGCGGCGCGCCTATCACCTTTACCGGCTCCAGCCGGACGCAGGGCCAGGCGAAACGGGCTGCCAGCAGAGCTTTGGCGGCAACGGGCTGAACATCATCTCATACGACAGCGTGCGGCTGCG
>CAZXVH010000203.1:0-2534 GCA_964643965.1 uncultured Ardenticatenaceae bacterium | reverse complement strand
TTATTTTGAAACGCTTTCGGCCGAGGAAATTCGGCAACAGACGCCCGGTAAATGGGACGATATGAGTCTGCTGGATATTTACGTCTTCTTCGAAGACGAGGGGGATATGGAACGGGCAACGGCCGTTCTCACGCTGCTGCTCTCCTCTCCTGAAAATAATTATCAGATGGTGGATTACGCCTCCCTCTATCAAGATCAGAGCAACAATTACCGGCAAGCCGGCGATCTTGACAGCGCCGCTTATTGGGCGGTAGCGGGCATGGCCTACTGCGCTCAACATGATATTGAAATTGATGGCCTGCGAGATTTTGAACGGACATTTGCGGAGATTCAGATTGCGCAAGGAAATGTTGACGCCGGGCTAAAGCTGTATGCCCGTCTCCTGCAACTTAATCCGCTCGATTTGAAGACGCATCTCCATTTAGGCGGCGTGTTGGCGGACGCCGGCCTGCGAGATTTGGCAGTGGCCGGGGTAGAGCGGGGGCTGGAGTTGGCAGAAAAGGATGATCCGGAAGAAATGCTTGAGCCATTGGTGACGCAATATGAGGAATTGATAGAAAGTGAAGAAACGGCCGTTGCCCCCGCCCCCGCTGTCCGCTCTGATGCCCTGGCCCAATTTTACCTGGCCCTGACCGAATTGGATGAAGAAGGCCCCTATCTCTACTCGTTCCCCGTCACCGAACTGTTTAAGCAAGACGACAGCCTCGATAAAAATGTGCAGTCAGCCCTGCTCGCCCAAGCCGATATCCTTATCCCAGAATTGCTCACACTCGCTTTTGATGAAGATTACTGGGGTGAACCGGTTAACAGCCACACCCTCTTCTTACTGCGCCAGATTCAGGCCACGCATCCTGCTCTGGGCGCGCTCACCCATTGGCTAGAGCAGGCCACTGAGAGCGATTGGTACACACATTTGAGCACAGAAACCGGCAAAATCGGCTGGGTTCCCATCCCGGAGTTAAAAGCCATCGCCACCGACGCGACCTTAGATACCTTTGTGCGCAGCAGCGCCGCGGAAACCCTCGCCAGGCAAATGCAAGGATTCCCGGATTTACGCCCGGAGCTGATTGCCTATTTTCGCACCCTGCTCACCCGCCCAGAAGCGTATGAAGCAGGCGAAGAACTGTTTATTGGCCTGCTGATTACCTCCATCACCGATGCTTACGCTCAAGAACTTTACCCAGAGATCAAACAAGTTTTTGACGAAGACCGCATCGACCCCACCATCACCAGTTTGTCTTCTATTCATGAGAGATGGGAGATGCCGTCTCTACCTGAACCAGAAAGGAGAGAAGATGGCTTGTATGTGCTGCTCGACTGCAAAAAATGTAAGCGCAGCCGCCGATATTTTGTGCAGCATGTCACCGTTGATCTCACCACGCTCATCGATCAGGAAGATGGCCAGCCGTTTCCCTATGATCCGTATGTCATGGATCGTGCCATCGTTTGTCCTAAATGTGGCGCCGTTGACCAATACAAAACACCCCCGCTGACAGCCTTGTACCTGAGCCTGGGAGATGATATGGAAAACACGATGGTGGCCCGGATGCTGGGCGAAGATGTCGAGAGTACGCCAAATCCCCGGGTAAGTCCGGTCCGGTTGCAAGCATTTGGTCAATATATGCATCCCCTGGCTGCCTATGATCGGTACAAACGTATCTTGTTGAGCAAGCCAAAAGACCCCGAGCTCCATTGGCGTATGGGTTCGGTATTGCGTACCATCTGGCGAGATGAGGACGCCTTAGCCGTGTACCAAAAAACGTCAAGTCTGGATCCAGAAAATCCCTTGCCCTATTACAGCCTTGCTTGTGTGGAACATGACTTGGGCTACCATGAAAAAGCGAAGGAGCATTATGAAAAATGCATCCGCCTCATTTCCCCGGTAGAGATGTTGGAGGATGAAGAATCAATGGCCCTCTCCATGAACGCCGTGGCCGGTTTAAAAGCGTTAAAGAAGGGGCTACCCAGTCCTTATGCCCAAGCATACCGGCAGCCGCCTGAAGAAGAAGATGAGCAACAAGACGGCCGTTTCGCTACGCAGACACAAAAGAAAAAACGGCGTTAACCCCAGGCGGCGCTTGTGTTTTCCACCACGCTTGTATAAACTTCGGATATACGAGTGGATATGAGGTGATGATGATGTTAACTAAAATTCAAAACTGGGGAAACAGTCAGGGATTGCGCTTTTCCAAAGCCATTCTGGAGGAAGCGGCCATTCAGGTGGGGGATGAAGTACGCATCCTGGTGGAAGAGGGGCGTATCATTGTAGAGCCGGTCTACCGGGTACGCGGTCGCTTTAATATCCAGGAACTGGTCACTGACATGCCGGCCGATTATCATCCTGCCGAATTAGAGTGGGGCGAATCAATGGGCAAGGAAGTCTGGTAAATGGCCGGTTATATTCCAGAAAAAGGCGACCTTGTCTTCCTCACATTTACCCCTCAATCCGGTCATCAGCAAAAGGGACGCCGTCCCGCGCTGGTTGTCAGTAATGGCACGTTTAATCAGCACACAGGGCTGGCTATTGTTTGCCC
>CAZXVH010000202.1:0-2562 GCA_964643965.1 uncultured Ardenticatenaceae bacterium | reverse complement strand
ATTCTGTAATGTCGCCATGTTCTGCAAGGCCATCTACGGCCGTTTACCAGACCAATTACCAGCCACTTTAGAGGCAGTCATCGACGGCTCTGTGAAGACTGGTTTGAATCTGACACCAGTTAAACAGTGGAACCAAATGGCGATGTCCCGCATGGTGAAGCATGGGCAGACCAATGCCAGCCGTGCGCTGCCCAACGTATTGTTGGATCGCCTGCCGGAATGGCTGCAACAACAGGCTCAGACTGCGGAACGCCATTGGTTGGACACATTGGCGAACGCCCTGGAACTGCATAAATCACAATACTGGGTCGATGTGGAAGCATTGGCCACTGAAGCTTGTCCGCCAGTGGTTTTGTTTGAAAACGGCCGTGATTGGCTGCATGTCGGTAAAGAGTTGCGCCAGGCATACAGCCGCGTCATGCGCCAGGCCATCGGTGCAAACGATGAAGACATTGCCATGATCTTCGCTGCCGCCCGTGCTGCCAGCGAGGCGTTTCTGCAACAATGGCCAGGTGACAAACAACACCTGGTGCTGTTAGGTGCGGCTGCCTATCTGTATGCGCAAGGGCCACAGGCTTGTCCTGAGCGGGGCCGAAGGAATGGTGAACCGGTACGGGATGCGCTTATCTGGCAGTTGGGCGAACCGCGTGAAGAAGGTGGTCGCGAGCCTGGACTTGCTCATAAGATGCTCGATGCTTTGCGCCAGATTGGGCTGCTCGGCGACCCCATGTGGACGACAGCCGGGGCGGTTCTGTACTATCAAGATGAGCCTCAACCTCGTTGTTCCGGTGTACCAGTCCGGCTCAATGGGGTTTGGATGAATCTGCTGAATGCCACCGGCAAACAACGGTACACGCGCATGAGCGACGTGCCGCCGGCCGAACGCGACCAGGCCAAAGCTCGTATTGCCGACTTCGTGCAAGACCAGTTTCGGGGCATGATGCTCACCACCGAAGTGACTGACAACGACCGGGTGGTGACGCGCACACCACATGGCAACCTGTTTGGCTATGTGCAGCGTGACCACGAACTGGCGGCCATCCGCTACGACCAATGGCGCATTGCCTGGGCAACGGCCGTTGATGGCAATGTGTTGGCGGTGCTGGAACCGGCACGCTGACGTTTCTTTTCCTATCCATCAAGACGGTAACTGGCTCTTCGGGGCTGGTTGCCGTCTTTTTCTTTTTCCTGTTTGAGCCAGATGGTGGTGACAAACAGAGAGGCTGGTGGGAGTAGTAGGGGCGCTATCGCGCCGGATGAGATGAGTTTTTTATCAACCCAATTTAAGTTTAAGGAGAGTGACATATGTATCAAAAACTCATCATCGTTGGCAATTTGGGCAGTGACCCAGAAATGAAGTATATGCCCGATGGCCAGGCTGTGACCAATCTTTCTCTGGCTTGTAACCGGCGCTGGAATGACCGCTTGACGGGGCAGCAGCAGGAAGAAGTGACCTGGTTCCGCGTCTCTGTATGGGGTCGTCAAGCGGAAGCTGCCAACCAATACCTGGAGAAAGGCCGCCAGGTACTCATTGAAGGGCGGCTGCGTCCTGACCCGAATACAGGCGCTCCGCGTTTGTGGACGCGCAACGATGGCACGGTGGGCGCTTCGTTTGAAGTGGTGGCCGACCGGGTGCAATTCCTGGGTGGTAATGGCAACGGCAATGGCAACGGGTCTGCCCATGGCAATGGCCACACAGGCGCCACCGCTCAACCTGATTATGCTGAAGCGGATATTCCCTTCTGAAATAGGTAAATACGTTTCATCCACGCAAGCGTCGGCATGGCTTTCAAGCTGTGTCGGCGCTTTTTTTATTTCTGGAGGTATCCTATGAATAGAGGTAAACGCACTGTACTGCTTCTGTTGATCGTGGTCTTGTTTCTTTTGACCGCTTGCGGGGGCGGGGGTGGCTGTGCACACCTCAGTTGTTTGCCAGAAACAAATGCCATGGAAAAGATAAACAGCCTATTGGCAGACGCCGAAGACGGCATCATTGATAAAGGCGAATCTGAAGTTGGCGACGCCCTTATCCGGGCGGCGGAGGTGTTGTCAGAGTAAGCAGAGCATTTGTGGTAATAGAGGGTTGCTCTCATTCATAGGGAGCAGCCCTGTTTTATGGCGCGTTTCGAGAATTCATGAGTGGTGTAGGGGGCAGCGCCGGTCTTCAAGCGAAGGTTTTGGTGAAGCAAAAACGCCCTGGTAAGCGCAGTTGTTTCCCACCCGCCCACCCTGTTGAAGCCTGGCGGCTTCACCATAAAGGCGTGTCGCCTTTATGGACTAGACCCACCCTCCACCCTGATTTGGCCCGATGGGCAAGCTGTTGCGTCAGCGCAAAGATTATGCACATGCAGGGATTATGCACAGGGGTAAAACGGCCGTTACTTTGGCACATCAAGATAGGTGCATAATCTTTCACAGAGATTGTGCGCATAATCTTTTGGTTTGACATCTTTCCTGACTTCCTTATAATTTAAGTCCGATTTGTACGCACGGATGATGCACCGATGAGGCTGCATGATCCAACACCCCACAATTGAAAGACAAAGCCGATGGCGACGGCAT
>CAZXVH010000201.1:0-2802 GCA_964643965.1 uncultured Ardenticatenaceae bacterium | reverse complement strand
GTAGAAATCCACATCAGCCAGGGCAAGACGGTAGCTGAAGCGGTCAAGCAGCAGGGGATCGCGGAGCGGACGTACTACCGCTGGCGGCGTGAGTATGGGGGGATGGACAAAAGCGAAGTGCGGCGGCTTAAAGAGCGGAACGCGAGAATGCCCGGCTGAAGAAGCTGGTGGCTAAGCTGGCGCTGGACAAAGCGATCCTGGAAGAAGCAGTAGCAAAAAATGACGAGCCCGGCCAGGTTTCGACAGCTGGTGAGCCACGTACAGGCTGAGTTGGGCGTTTCAGAGCGGCGCGCCTGTTGCGTGCTGCAGCCGCCGCGGTCAGCCCAGTGTTACCAGCCCGTTATGGCTCTCGATACGACCGCCCTAACCGCCCGAGTTATTGCTCTGGCCAGTGAGTACGGGCGCTATGGCTACCGGCGGGTCACCGCTCTGCTGCGCAGCGAAGGGTAGCCGGTCAATCACAAGCGTGTGGCGCGGCTCTGGCGGCGCGAAGGCCTGAAAGTCCCGGTCAAACAGCCGAGGAGGGGCGGTTGTGGCTCAATGACGGGTCCTGCCTGAGGCTGCGTCCCCAGTACACCGACCATGTGTGGAGCTACGACTTCATGCAGGACCGAACCCATAACGGCACCGCCTATCGCATTCTGAACATCATCGATGAATTCAGCCGCGAGTGCCTGTGCTGCCGTGTTGCCCGAACAGGCGGTAGACTTGACCCTGGTCTGGTACTGGGATGGCGGGCCTTACGCCAGTATGGGCGTTGGGGAGTATCAGTTTGCTATTCAATTGTCCCGGTAGGAGTCGAAAGTATTTACAGTTTGAAACGCCCGCTGCTTGCGCTATTTTAAGCAGGGGCGTTTTTGCTATTTCTGACTCCCTTGCCATCCCGCCTTGCTCAACGATTCGTCATTTTCAGCACCGCTTCAGGAAGGCGAGCGCCCTGGACGGTGATCTTCGACGCAGCGTTTTCAATTTCGCGGAGATCGTCAGGTGTCAGTTCGATGTCAGCGGCTCCGATGTTCTCCTCCAGACGTTGCAGCTTGGTTGTACCAGGGACGGGAACAATCCAGGGCTTCTGAGCCAACAGCCAGGCAAGTGCGATTTGAGCCGGGGTTGCCCGCTTCTCTGCCGCGACTTTGCCGAGCAGATCCATTAGGGCTTGATTCGCCTGTCGAGCCTCTGGTGTAAAACGCGGTGAGATATTGCGGAAATCCGTGCTGTCAAAGGCGGTGTTCGTATCGATTTTCCCTGTGAGGAAGCCTGCACCGAGCGGGCTGAATGGAACGAAACCGATCCCAAGCTCCTCGCACATCGGCAGCACTTCGGCTTCAGGGTCTCGTGTCCACAGCGAGTATTCGCTCTGGACGGTTGTGACTGGCTGGACGGCAGGGGCGCGGCGGATCGTCTGAGCCGCTGCTTCCGTCATGCCAAAATGTTTTACCTTACCCGCCTGTATCAGTTCCTTGACAGTACCTGCCACATCTTCAATGGGTACAGCTGGATCGACACGATGCTGGTAGAACAGATCGATAGCCTCAACCTTCAGCCGCTTCAGCGAAGCATCCGCAACCTGTTTGATATGATCTGGTCGGCTGTTAACGCCGTCCGTCCGCGATCCGCTAGCGGGATCAATATCAAACCCGAACTTGGTGGCGATCACCACCTGGTCTCGCAAGGGCGCAAGTGCCTCGCCCACGAGTTCTTCGTTTGCAAATGGGCCATATGCCTCTGCCGTATCAAATAATGTGACACCGCGTTCCACCGCCGCTCGAATAAGTACCTATCCATAAATTGCCAGGTCCATGAGAATATGAGCACAGGCGAATTGAACGAGTGCCAACCAATTCTCGACTTTCTTGCACCAGCGCACGCGCAGACTGCGGCGTTTGGCGAGCCAGCCCAGGGTGCGTTCGACGACCCAGCGGCGCGCGGGAAATTGCGTTTCACCGGGCACCGGACAGGGTTCAAGCAGCGGTTCACCTCGACGGCGACGATGTTTGATATGAGCGATGTAGCGTTCCTGCGCGACAAACTGATGCACATCGGCATAGTCATAGCCCCGGTCCATGCACAGGTGATGTTCCACCTGAGCCGGGTTCGGGCGGCGCACCACCAGCGAGATGATCAAGTCATCAGCGGTCCACTGATCATGGCGGTTCGCCCCGGTCCGCGTGCTTTGGGCGCTTTCGGCAGCAGCTTCTTGATCTGGCGCCACAAGGGACGTGGCACCCGAAAGTAATCGACACACTTCGGTTTTGGAGTAGACTTGTTGTTCAAGGCGCATCTCGTTTCAGATGGGTGGGTGATACTCCTATTCTGCACGAGATGCGCTCGTTTTTCACGCCTCTTTCGATTTACGGATAGGTACTTAGTACCCTAAACCGCACCCGACCTTCTCGGATGCGTTAGCGCTGGTTCGCTTTCAGCTTTGGGCGGCCTTCCCGGCTTTTCACACATCGCGGGAGCCACCCGATATCGTAAAAGTTCCACGTCCGTTTTTCGTCGCGCTTGTTGAGACGTTATGTTTTGCGGCTTGACTGTGCAAAGTCGAGCTGAGTCAACGAAAGGTAGCAACCTGGTGGATAGGGCAGCGCTCGCCTGTCCGTCAGCTCGACAGGAGTGACAGGCGAGCGTGTCTCGATCGAAGCGTTGTCAATCGGGATTCGGTTCCGCTGCCACACGCTTACATATCCATAGAACCGTGTTCGATCTCGATCGGGGTTTCCAGGTCCGATGCAGGCGCAGGCGGCAGTGGCGAGAAGCTGATGCCATTTGGCTTTTCGCCTGTAGGACTGTGCGCAACCA
>CAZXVH010000200.1:0-2823 GCA_964643965.1 uncultured Ardenticatenaceae bacterium | reverse complement strand
GTTGGTTTCAAAACCACATACTCACCTACCTGATTCGGACTGCGCCAGGCCAGCACTTTCCGTTCCCCATCATAATCTGTGAAGGGATGCAACCAAAGCGCATCATCGTTATCCGCGCCACCCAGAATCCCGGCGACGCCTTCGCCTTTAGGCGAGTCCGGTAAGGTCAACCAATCTTCATCATTGACCCAGGCCGTCCCCCGCTGGTCGTCAATGTGAATGTGGCCTCTGGGTACATCTAGCCCTTTGATGCCAGCCCGCTGCCCAACGGCCGTTGGCATCACATAATGGCGACCACCAGGAATAGGTAGGCGCATTTTCGCTAGCGTTGAATGATTCAACCGCTTCAGGTGCTGATTCATCAAGCTTTTTACGTGGCTGCGAAACCACATCGGATGGCCACCGCTGGCAAAGTATTCGCGCAGCGGCCACGCCTGTACTTCTTCGAGTGTAGTATGACGATCAATCCTACCCATTGCTTCCGCCACCTGGCCCGTCTCCACCGCCTGTGTGAACAACTCGCCTTCATCTTTCAGCCAATCCAGCAATTGCTCTTCCTGAAAGAACGGATGTAGATTGATCAAACTCTGAATATCCAGGCGCATGTCGTTATGACCGTGTACAAAACTAAGTCCGACAAAAGTTTGCCCAGCCTGTCCTGAGCCTGTCGAAGGATCTAACCGTACTTCTTTCTTGGTATCTTGAGGCAACAAAAAGTCTACGAGATTACCAGCATCATCACGCAGATTATCCGCGACAATAGCGTGTCCCTTGTCCTGACCCTTCGCTGTCATCACTGTAAACTCGACTCGTTTGGCGTAGCGCAGCTCCGTTTCCAACCGTTCACGCTTGGTCGGTGACAATCCTTCGGATAAAACCATCTTCCGCAGCATCTGGCGCGAAATGAGACCCGCACCATCCCACACTTTGGCTTCCTCTTGAGATTGCGCCATGTAAGCAATGTTCACGTCATCGGGCTTGAAAAAGCCACTGACAAAATGCGGGTGCATGAGGCGACTCATCCTTTTAGAGAGGACAAAACCACCTTTGTGCATGTCCAGTTTCAAGCCAGTTGCTTCCAAAAATTGTTCTGTGGTCATCCCGTCCACATAGAGGTCGCTCACCTGGCTGCCGTTGACCCAGCGCAGGGTAGGGGGGTGGGGTTCTCCCGACTTACCGAATGTATGGGCCGGATGAGGTTCAGCAACTTCACCAACTGGATGGGTCAGAATGTGCCAGGCGCGTCTCGTCTGTTCCAGGAAAGGAAAGACTGCGCCTCCCAACTTGTCATCGAAGCTGGTGACGTTGTAAGACAGGTTATCTAATACAGCCGTCGGTAAAACTGCCTGCACTGAACCTGCTAAAACGGCCGTTCCCCAGCTACCTGCGCCACGTCCACCCATAAAACACCTCACATACACTCATAAATCGAAGTTATCAATTCATTGGTTGGTATAGGCCTAACTGCTACAATAATCAGATGAAGATTCAGCAAATCATTTGGCCTGATGATCGCATTGAACATGTGGCTCGCCACAATATTGCACCTGAAGAAGTTGAAGAAGTATGCTTTGGTCGAGCATTCATTTTGCGAGCAAAATCTGAAGGTGAAAATCCAGTTTATTACGTTTTGGGGCAAACAGATGCCGGACGATACCTTTTTTGTGTTATCATTCAATTCCCAGACAATAATGGATATCCGGCCACAGCCCGACCGATGACCGACAAGGAAAGGCGTCGGTTTCAAAAATGGCAACGAAAATGAAAAAACAACAACTACCTCAAACTGATTCAATTGAAGAATTAGCCCATTTCTGGGACACACATGATCTGACAGCGTTTGAAGATGAACTGACAGAAGTAAAAGAGTCACTCTTTGTCCGAGAAACGGCCGTAACCATTCATTTACAGCCAGAAGAAGCTGAAACTGTAAAAAGGCTGGCCGCTTCACGCGGTGTCCCGGATGCTGATTTGATCTATCAGTGGGTACGCGAAAAATTGCAGCCTGCTTAATTCTCATCTTTTTATCCTCATTTCCCGACGACGCGCCGACCGGATATTGGTCCACCGTGTGGGATAGGTCACTACTTCTACCAGTTCATGACAGGCGGTGGGCAAACGGCCGTAACTCAGCACCACCAACGGTTCTAACCGCCGCACCATTTCCGCAAACCCATCCACAAACAGCCGATACTCCAGCGGCGCATCGACATTGACACCGACTGCCGACACCGACACCACGCTGCGCCTGGGCACACCGAGAAAGCAGAATTCATAGGAATCGGATGTACTCCAACTGATGGTAGGAATGACTGTGTAACCCTGCGCCTGCCAGAAACGGCCGCACCAGCGGTTACGGTAGGTATTCCACAATTGCAACATCAGCGGCCAATCTCGATACAGGGAAAAGTCTGGCGTCAAGACCATTTGGTAAGGAGCCAACGCTTCCAGCGCTTTAAGCGGCCGGTTCCAAACCGTCTCGAAACGATAATCATCTAAAAAGTAATGCACACAGCCATCATCGAGCGGTTCATTGGCTCGGATGCGCTGTCTGTAAGGCACCAGCCAGGCCGGTATCCGCTCAATCGACGTATGCAACAAGTCAGGGATGCCGACCTGGTTACTTGCCGGAAACAACCATTGGGTGTGCAAGGTGTCGAAGCTGCCTGGCACATTCTGCCAGCGATGAGAGGTTCGTGTCATGGGCTATCACCGCATCTTCTTGGTCGCCGGGACAGAATTTGTATTGACTGAAGCTTCTTCAACCGTACGATCCGGGGCATTTTGCTCTGTTGGCTGGGCAACGGCCGTTACTGGCTCAAC
>CAZXVH010000199.1:0-3139 GCA_964643965.1 uncultured Ardenticatenaceae bacterium | reverse complement strand
AACGGGTTAAACTGAAGTACGCAGGCGGCGAAGCTACCATGAACTTCCCCACCGTCATAGCGCTGCATCACCACGCCCAACAGTTAGCCAGCCAATATGGTTTGGCGCTGGACGGCGTTATTCTCAGCAATGGTGTGGCTATCAGCGACCGGATGATTGTGGCTATGAAGGAGATGGGGCTGCGGTTAATGGTTTCTCTGGATGGCGTCGGAGAATACCATGATGGACAACGGCCGTTTGTGAATGGGCGCGGTTCTTTTCTTCATTTAGAACGAACGTTAGATCGCCTGGCCAAACATCATTTTACACCTTCAATCTCTATTACCATCTCTCAGCACAATCTTAACGGTTTGGCTGAGGTAGTGGCTTTTGTTTTGGAGCGCAATCTACCATTTACCTTGAATTTTTTCCGTGACAATGACGCATGTAGCGCCACTGCTGCTGATCTCCATTATGAAGAAGATCAACTTATTCAGGCTATGTTGGACGCTTTCAAGGTCATCGAAAACGACCTACCTCCTTATAGTTTGCTTGGGAATTTGCTAGACCTGGCCCATCTGGACAGCGCCCACAATCGCACTTGTGGTGTGGGGCAATCCTACATGGTGATCAATCATCAAGGCGGCGTCGCTAAATGCCACATGGCCTTGAACGATACTGTAGCCACAGTAACCGATAATGACCCCTTGCAACTGATACAACTAGACAAAATCGGCATCCAGAATCTACCTGTTTCAGAGAAGGAAGAATGCCGGACATGTGAATGGCAAAATTGGTGTGCGGGAGGTTGTCCGGCATTAACCTATCGAGCAACTGGACGGTATGATCTAAAATCTCCCAACTGCCGCATCTATAAAGCATTGTTTCCAGAAGCCTTACGGTTAGAAGGTCTGCGGTTACTCAAATACAGCGGGCTTGTACAGGAGTGGAGTTGTTGACTCTATCAGGCTTTGGGCTGATTGGATCATCGTTTATTCCAGGTACATAGCTGAGGCGGCAAAAGCATCTTCGGATAATCTAAAGAAATTCCCATCAGAGAAAACAGCCAGTACGAACATATTTCCTGGCGTAATTTTCTGCGGTAAATTTCTCAAAGCACTGTGTCACTTCCCGTTTTTTGTTTTCGGGGATCTTTGTTCCGCCGGAATCTGGGGCAAACATCCATCCTTTTGGGGCCATTTCATTTCTCGTAGAACCCGGCGCGTAGGCGTGGGGCACATGTGCGCCTGACTCTGCAATGATGATTGTCCGTTTCATATTTTGATCATCAATGTTGCCTCCCTACCTGATTTGCCAGCCACCCCCCAACGCGGCATAATTGCCTGTTTCAAATAACAACGGATACTAATTTATGCAATACAATCCCGAAAACCCCGTCATCGTCCAGGGAGACAAAAGCGTCTTGCTGGAAGTGAATAACCCGCTCTACCAGGAAGCGCGAGACATCTTGTCCCGCTTCGCCGAGTTGGAGAAAAGCCCGGAATACATCCACACCTACCGCATTTCTCCGCTCTCTCTGTGGAACGCCGCCTCCTCTGGTCTGGCGGCCGACGCCATCATCCAGGGATTGGCCCGTTACAGCAAATATCCCCTGCCCGGCAATGTGGAAGTGGATATTCGGGAGTACATCGAGCGTTACGGCCGGGTGCGCCTCATTCGCCGCGACGAAGAGCTGCTGCTCACTTCTACTGACGAACCGCTCATCCTGGAACTCCAGCGGCGTAAAGAGTTGCAGCGCTACATCCTCGCCCAGGAAGACGCCCACACCCTGCGCATCCACCCCGGACAGCGCGGCCATATCAAACAAGCGCTGGTCAACATCGGCTACCCGGCGGAAGATTTGGCTGGGTACGTTTCCGGCGATTTAGTCACCTTCGATGTGCGCCTGCTCACCCAGGGCGGCAAACCGTTTGCCCTGCGCCATTACCAGCAAGAAGCGGGCGAGGTGTTTTATGCTGGCGGCGCGGCCCATGGTGGTTCCGGCGTCATTGTGCTGCCCTGCGGCGCGGGCAAAACCATCGTCGGCCTGTCGGTGATGAACGAGATGCAGTGCAGCACCCTCATCCTCACGCCCAACACCGTCTCGGTGCGCCAATGGATTGACGAACTGCTGGATAAAACTACGCTGACGCCGGAGATGGTGGGCGAATATTCCGGCCAGCGCAAGGAAATCCGCCCCATCACCATTTCCACCTACCAGACCATGACCTACCGCAAGCGTGGCGTCTCCAATATCGCGCCTTACCAGGAGCAGTACCCCCATTTCAGCCTGTTCAACGACCACAACTGGGGCCTCATCATTTACGATGAGGTGCATTTGCTGCCCGCCCCGGTCTTTAGCATCACGGCCGAATTACAGGCGCGGCGGCGCTTGGGGTTAACGGCGACATTGGTACGGGAAGACGGCCGTCAGGAAGACGTGTTCTCGCTCATCGGCCCCAAGAAATATGACGTGCCCTGGAAAGATTTGGAACGCCAGGGTTGGATCGCCACCGCCGATGTGGTGGAAGTGCGCATTCCCCTGCCCCACGAAGCCCGCCTGGAGTACGCCATTGCCGAAGAGCGCGATAAATATCGCCTGGCGGCCGAAAACAGAGCGAAATTCAAGGTGGTGGACGAACTGCTCATCAAACATCGTCACGACCAGGTGCTGGTCATCGGCATGTATTTGGACCAGTTGGAGAAGACGGCGCGGCGTTACAAAGCGCCGCTGATCACCGGCAAGACCAGCGTCAAGCAGCGGCAGGAACTTTACGCCCAGTTTAAGACGGGCGAGATTCCACTGTTGATTGTGTCGAAGGTGGGCAATTTTGCCGTAGACCTGCCCAACGCCAATGTGATGGTGCAGATCAGCGGCATGTTTGGCAGCCGCCAGGAAGAGGCGCAGCGGCTCGGCCGTATTTTGCGCCCCCACGCGGACCAGATGGCCCATTTTTACACCATCGTCACCAAAGACACCGTAGACCAGCAGTACAGCGCCAACCGCCAGCTTTTCCTGACAGAACAAGGCTATCAATACACCATTTTATATGAAGATGAAGTAGCGGAATATTAGTCGGATAGTCGGATAGTCGGTTAGTCGATTAGTCGGATAGTCGGATAGTCGGATAGTCGATTAGTCGGATAGTCGATTAGTCGG
>CAZXVH010000198.1:0-3151 GCA_964643965.1 uncultured Ardenticatenaceae bacterium | reverse complement strand
TAATCAACCGGATCTGTTATTGTGTAATACCTGTCGTACCAGTTTTGTTGTTTGGGATCCACTTGCACGGCACACGCTATCCACTTAGATTGATCCTCGAACCCTTCAACTTCTATGACGCACTCGCGGTAGCTGTCCCACTGGGCTTGCGACAATGCGAGTTCGGCCAGCAAATCTTCGCCGTTTATCGCCTGATCACGGGCGCGTTGCAGCCATAACCAACCGGGAACCAGCCAGTTTTCTTCCCAGCGCGAACCTAGTGGTGCCAGGGGGGGCTGATTCTCCAAAATTGTGCGGTACATGGCAGCGACGGGCGGTGTGACACGTGCCTTAAATTCGGTCGATTCCGCGACAGTGATGCGTGCCGGAACCTCTCGCACTGGCGCAAGTTGCTGCGACAAATACGCAATGAACTGCCAACACGCCTGAGGATGCGCTGCGCTGCGATTGATGTAGAAATTCGTCATCAAAGCATCTTGACTGCCGCTGTAGCCAGTTGGGCCGATGGGCAGCGGGATTATCCCTTGATTACGCTCTCTCATTTCGTCTGCATCTGGCATTTGCCAAGCCCGCATGGCGCGCATCACATAGTTTCCTTTGGTGGCAAAATCATAATGTATGCCCAAATGCAATTCGGCGTAATCGTCTGCACTGACCGGCAGGGCGGGCATGACACCGTAAAGTGTGACTAAATCGGCATACCAGCGCAGAGCCGGGGCAGCGGCGGCATAATCAAAGGTCTCGGGCGACATTGACTTATCTAAGAATTCGGTGTCAAACAGCCGAAGAAGGACTGATATGTCTCCCAGAACTCCATAAGTTTCTTCAAAGAAGCCGTACTGCTTATCTTTACCTTCACCTTGTGTAAGCGCCTGGGCTTCTTTCACAAATTGATCCAGCGACCAATCAACTGCGGGATCGGGCAAACCGACGGTTTCTAGCTTGTCACGGTCAAAAACGATCATTTTGAAATCGGCCGAAAGTGGCAACCCAAAACGCTGGTCGTCGAATATGACGCTTTCCCAGGTCACCGGATAAAAGTCATTGATGTTGGTTGTTGGATCCAACTCCAGAAATGTGTCGATGGGCAGCAGGTGGTCATACCCATTCGCCGTGGTAAATGAAACGGTTGAATAGCAATCGTACTCTGCGTAACTCTCCGGCTCGACCCCATCAGGGAATCCCCCCACCGTTACCTGAAGATTGGGATTTTGGGCGTTGAACTCATCTGCCAGCGCACGTACCCCGTAGGTATTACTAAATGTCGAGAAACGCACTGCGGTCACGGACGGCGCAGGTGTAGGTTGCGTTGTTGCCATGACAAGTGGTTCAGGATCGTCATGCTCGGCAGGAGCAATTTGCGCCAACGCCTGTTCCGGCGTCTGACCATCCTCAATGATGGCCTTTAGTACGCCTCGCGTTTCCCACATCTCTTGCCACAGCCGTATGGGCTGACTGTTTTCGACCGAATAGAGGGTTGCATCACGCAAATCAGGCGGTAACTGCTCCCAGTAGTCGGTGGCGGCCGCAAGCGAGCGCCTTGCCGGAACCGTAAACCTATATACGTCATTGGGTTGAGGTTGCAAACTCAAGAAACGCAAGAGGTTCCAGGCTGCTTCCGGCTCCGTCGTTGCGCGGCTAATGCTGTATCCTTGAATAACTGGCTCACTATAAAGCGAGTCCCCCATCTGTGGCGCGGCGACCACTCCCAAATTTTCTCCCAATGCCTCCTGCTCGGCGAAGGACGTATTGGTACGCATCCACATCGCCACCCGCCCCGTATTGACTAGCTGCTGGAACTCGTTTAGGCCATCATACTTTTGATACAACGTCAACCAGGGTGTCACCTGATGGGTTTCAAAAAGCGCCGCCAACCAGCGAAAACCGGCAGTCACATCCTCATCCTCGAAGCGCGGTGCGTCTAGGTGTCCGGCCGGGGCTTTGAGTTGGGCAGCCAGCAATGGTGAGTACATGGGGAGCAGCGGCAAATAGCCCCATTGCACGGTCTCATCCCCCTGTCTCAAGGTCATTTTTTGGGCAGTGGTCAGGAAGTCGTCAACGGTCCACCCATTTTGGGGGTAGGCTACGTTCAGGGCATCGAATAACGCGCGGTTGTAGTAAACCATTTGATAAGAAGCATGGATGGGGATCACGGTGAGGGCGTTGTTATCTTCGACGAGTAAGTTGGGATAGAAGTCGTCGGCCTTGAACTGCTCATCTTGCTCTATAAATGGTTTTAGGTCGAGCGAATAGTCTGCTGGTAAGCCGCGGGGGATCAATGCCGGAAACAGATCGCCGCTTTCGGCCAAACGGCGCATGACATCCGCTTCGGCCACATCCTCGTCGCCATCTTCTTCTAATGAGACAAAAACGACGTCGATCTCTGGGTTTTCCTGCTCGAACAGGTCTATCAGGGGAGCGAGGTGGCTTATCGTGTCGGAGTCTGCGACCATGCGAATGCGGGTTGAAGCGGCCAAACTTGTTTCGCTGGTCGGCGGCAAAGGCTGGGATGCAGCGGTGGGGGGCGTTGAGCTATCGCGGCAAGCAGCTAAAATGAGAAGGCAGGCGACGAGCCATAAAATAGTAGGCTGACGGAATTTGAGTTTGACACCGGGTAGGTGCATCTTCATATTCTCCCGAAAATGATGGCAATGTGGTTGCTACCGTATATCATTCGCGTTGCTCACAATATGTTTGAGTAAATTCACTGTATCCCATACATGATGGTATGCGAATCGCTCGAATAGACTTGGTACTATGGTTTTTTTTTCAAGTTGAGCGAAATATGCAATTATTACTCATGTGATTAGCGCAATAGACACATTCAGAAGGTGTGAACATCCCCACTCCTATACCTCTGACGAGTGGGGATGTTCATGATCCAATTTCACTCTTACTCAATAAAGTGGTTCTGGATGCTATTACGAACCGCACAAAATCACAAGCTCAAGATACTACGCCCAGCATGAGGAGCTACTTCTACACTCGGTTTTAAGAACTTGACCGTTACAAATATAATGTTGTGTGCTGTTTGAGGAGTTAGGGTAATTACAGCAGGCAAACGTGTTTTGCCAATAGCAGCCAGCTTTCGCCTCAACTTCTGGCAGGAAACGACCAACCGTTTTCTCCACAATTACTTCAACAAACTTAT
>CAZXVH010000197.1:0-3467 GCA_964643965.1 uncultured Ardenticatenaceae bacterium | reverse complement strand
AAAAAGCTGATGAGACCTATGTAGCTCTGCTTCATGAGAGTTAGCGAATGCGCCGCAGTGAAGGGTAGCGACACAGCACGATGTAGTGGATGGCGGAGACGGGGATGGGACCCCAGACCACAGAATCCACACTGCTAGAACCGTCCCCTCTTACAAATACATGCCCATTAGGGATATGCCAAATGGCGTATCCATCACTGTTTTCCACTTTTACATTGGATTTTAGTAAATATTGGGGAATTTCACTTAAAGAGATGCGGACGATATCAAAAGGTAGGCCAATAATCCGCTTGATAAAAACTTCTGACATGCGTTCCATTTCTTGCTGCCAAATTGTATTGTTACATAGATAAGCATATTTTTTCAAAGGAACTACATTTAGATGACTCAATATGACAATTTGACCACGTTTTAAGAAACTTTTCTTTAGGGGCTTCATACAAATGACGCGCTCGTTTGAACATAGTGTTGGTGCCATACTATCCCCACTGACTTTAACTATTGTTAGCATAGACTATACAATCATTAGGCGAAAGTCAGATGTTGAGTCAATCGCTTTGGCACAGCGCTTGTTGCTCCGGATCAAAGAAGGCATCGTTTTCTATGACGCATTCACGGTAGGCGTCAAAGGTGGCTTGGGCGTCGTTAAGGGCGGTGGTGACGTCGGCTTCGCCTCGGGCGACACGGCCGTATGCTTCAACCAGCCAGCCATAACCGGGAGCCATCCATTGTGGCGTTGGTTGGGCAATGGATACATCTTCGAGACGTTGGATTGAGGTTAACAAAACTTCGGCCAATGCTTCGTCCGTGATGTCACGAAGGACGGCTGATTCGGCTGTTGCCCGGTGGGCGGGCAGCCACCCCGTTGCCGTTGGCTGTTCTGTCAGATAAGTAATCCATGTCCAACACGCTTCTTTGTGGGGGGATGTGGCGCTGATAAAGTAGGCGTAGATCGCCTCGCTGACATCGGGTGGGGCCACAGGGCCAGTGGGTAGGGGGGCGACGCCGACTGCAAGGTTCTTCGGAAAACTGCCCGTAAAGCGCATTAAGGTTGCCGCACTGTCTGGCCACATGGCAACCGCTTCTGTGGAAAGCAGGGCTGCAAACGGGGCAGACTCAACAGCCTCGCCGACAAACGGGGGTTGAATTTGATAGACGCGGACATAATCGGCGTACCAAGTGACCATCTCGGTGGCAGCGGCGTAGTTGTAGGTGGGAACGGCCGTGCTGTTATCAATCAAAGTTATGCCAAATTGTGACGGGCCATACGACAGGAATAGTTCAAAATAATCAGCGTAACCATACTGAGTTATCTCGTCTTCTGTATGCGTAAGCTGCTGTGCTGTCTGTAAAAACTGCGCGACCGTCCAATCATTAGACGGATAAGCTACACCAAACTCGTCAAAAAGAGCGCGATTATATTCGATGTAGGGAATGGGCAAAGCGGCTGGTAGGCCATACAAACCATCCTGGTTGGTTAAGCGCGTAATGAGTGGTGTGTAGAAATCTTGTTTTGATAAATTGGCATCAAGTTCTAAGAGCGGATCCATGGGAACAACGGCCGTTTGCACATCAGCAGTTAGCGCTGAGGCGCGGTCGATAAAACAGTCAGTTGACAGGGGGTCGATCTCCATTTCTGGGGAAGATAAGCGCAGGTCGATGCGAATGTCGGTCTGTTCGGCGTGGAATTGTTTAATCAGCGGCAGAAGTTGGTTGGTTTCGCTCAAGTTTCCGGCATAAAAGCTAATCTCAGCCACATCTGTGGCTGGCGTTGGAACGGGAGTTGCCACTGCTACACTTTCCTCGGCAGGTGGTGTGGCGGTGGGTACACCACCTGCCGTTGCTAAGGCGTCCACAACGGTCATTTTTTCGGTGACATAGAGGGAAAGTGCCCTACGCAAAAGGTCAGCACCCTGTGGCGTAAGGGGGCGCGGCGCGTTGTTTTGGGCAGCAAGGCGAACGGCCGTTTCTAAGTCGTCAGGAAATTGGAACCAAATATTGCTGGATTCTGCGACAGATTGCCGTGCGGGTAGAAAAGGTTGGGCACTGCCTAGACGAGGGGGTTGGTGGGAAAGATAGTCTAACAATCTCCAGGCGGCTTGGGGAACGGCCGTTCCCTGACTGATGGCAAACCCGACCGTGGCAGGTTCGGCTGTATATCCCTGCGGTGCATGAGGGATGGGCGCAAAGCCGATATCTGCCTCATCCGTCCAGAATGTGTGGGGCAACTGCCACATGGCGGCGGCATCGGTTTGGAGCAGGTCAAACAGGGTCGGCCCCTGTCCATTGCGTTGGGTCAGGGGTTGGTACATATCTAGCCAGGGGGTGGTTGCTGGTTCGCTGAGTAGGTCGGCAAACCAACTGACGGCATTGACGACATCTGGGTCAGTGAGGCGGTAGGTATTGTTTTGGAATAACGGCCGTTCTAATTGCGTAGTCAAAAGCGGATCAGCGCCAGGATCAAGCGGCACATAGCCCCAGCGAGTCACGATGTCGCCGTTCCGCTGGGTTAGCTGCTGGGCAAGGGTAGCAAACTCAGCCACTGTCCAATCAGCCGTGGGATAGGCGACGCTGGCCTCGTCAAAGGCTTGCTTGCTGTAAAAGATCAGCGGATAGCTCGCGCCAATGGGCAAGTTGTAGCGAAGTGCTGGGTCGTCTGGGAGGAGGTTAGGGTAAAAATCGGTGGCATCAAATTGGGGATCGCTTTCAATAAGCGGCTGCAAATTGAGAAGATAGTGTGTTTCGGCAGCCATCTTCGGTACGTAGGGGAAAATATCGGCGGCGTTTGCCAATCCTCTCGTCTCGTTCTCGTCGGTGACACTGGCTGTGCTAATCAGCCGCACGGTAATATCGGGATTTTCTTCCTCAAATGCGGCAATGATGGGGCGATAATGGTTTTGTTCAAGGGGATAGACAGCGAGGGTAACGGCCGTTTTCTCGTCAACTTGTCCCGGGATTGTGGGTGAAACAAGGGGCGCTTCATCACTGGGTCTGTTTTCCAAAGGTGTTGACTTATCTGGTGGCTGCTGGCAGCTGACAGAAATAAGCATGGCTAATAATAAAAATCCGTTGTAGAGATGTCGCATCACATCTTTGTTGAGCATACTGTAGAGGCGTTTCATGAATATCTGAATATTTGATTATTGAACATCTGACAATGGATAAACAGCCTGACGACTCAATATAAAAACCTCTAAAACTTTCGCCAGGCTGTTCTGGTACATATTATGCTGGGCAAGCACCAGCGCAAGTAATATTACGGATATAGGGTAGTGTATCACAAACTTGATAGGTAAGTAGTTTGGATCCACCTTCACAACATCCATAATCCCAGTGGCAACCACTTGCTTTGGCCTCAACCTCTGGGAGGAAACGACCAACTGTTTTCTCCACAACTGCTTCAACAATCTTGTTCAACTTTTCCATCAGAATTCTCCTTTGAAAGTCAAGACAGCCATCTTGCTTTC
>CAZXVH010000196.1:0-3602 GCA_964643965.1 uncultured Ardenticatenaceae bacterium | reverse complement strand
CACTGATCACTGTTCTGGCGGGCGCAGCGGTAGCGGAGTCCCGCCCACTCGCGCAGAGCGCGATCTTTTAAAAAATTTATTTTTCATCATCGGCAATTCATGCCAATTGCGCTAAGATAGCCAGCAAGCGCAGGTAACTGCGCCTGGGGCAACCTGGAGACAATCGCGTGCTGCGCGGCGGTTCGTGGAACAACAATCAGAACAACGCCCGCGCGGCCTACCGCAACAACAACAACCCTGGCAACCGTAACAACAATATCGGTTTTCGGGTCGCGGTGCGTCGTCCCACATCTCTATGCGGTTTCTTTTTGAGGGTTTCTGGACTCTCCGGGCTTCATTGCCGGTTGCTGGATCGGAAACCAAGCAGTTATCCCACCATAGATTACTGTTTCCAGTTTATGCCCATCGACTACGGTTTATGGGACGCGGTCAGGAAAGGATTGAGATGGCGCAGGTTTGTCCCGTCTGTATACGGAGTTGGCAGTATCGGGGCGCTGCTGGTAGCAGGCATATACAAAAACTTGGGCATGGCCTGGATTCGCTCCCGCCATGCCCGCCCCATTTTGATTGACGATTTCAGATTGTGGCTTTCCGATCACGTCTCTGTTTGTTTTATCCAGCCACCGAGCAGCCGTCCAATTTCAGCCACCATACGACTGACATGTTCATACTGCCCCACAGAAAGCCACTGCCATTGAAATATCAGGCGCAGGTATACGCGCACCTTTTGCAGGTGGACATCTGCCTGGCGTAAATGACGCAAGCGTATTTTGTCTGTATAAGCCTGCGCTTCTAATAAAGTTTCCTGAAAATCCAAGACAGCAGCCATCAATCGCTGGGTAATGGTATTTCGATACGGTTTGGGAAAGCGTTCGCTTTTGGGCAGTAACCAGTGAAGCAAATCATAGGTGCGGGTGAAAACGATCATTTCTGATGCCATCTTATTTCCTCGGGTTGTCTCCTGGGAGAATTTGCTAGAAGCATACCGCAAAGCGGCTCGTGGGAAACGGGGCAAATTAGCCGCCGCCTCTTTCGAGTTTGGCCTGGCCGACCGCCTCTTGGATTTACAAGCCGACTTGCTTGCAGGTAGCTATCAGCCAGGGTCTTACCATCATTTTGTCATTCATGAACCGAAACGGCGTTTGATTAGCGCCGCCCCTTTCCGAGACCGTGTGGTTCATCATGCCTTGTGCAATATTATCGAACCCTTATTTGAAGCCCGCTTTCACCCGCATAGTTATGCCAATCGAGTGGGTAAAGGCACTCACCGTGCTGTCGATCAGCTACAAGCCTACGCTCGCCAATACCGCTATGTTTTGCGCCTCGACATCCGTCAGCATTTCCCCTCACTCGACCATCAAATCCTTAAAGATGAACTTTTTCGTGTCTTGTCTGATACACAAGTACGCTGGCTTATCGAAACTATCCTGCAAAGTGGCGAGGGTGTCCTGCGTGATGAGTACGATCTCGTTGCCTTCCCTGGTGATTTGCCATTGGATACATCCCGCCCACGCGGTTTGCCCATAGGTAACTTGACCAGCCAGTTCTGGAGCAATTGTTATCTCAATCCCTTGGATTGGTTCGTCAGTCGTGAATTAGGCTGTGCCGCTTATTTGCGGTACGTGGATGATTTCGCCCTGTTTAGCAACAATAAAAAACAGTTGGCTCAATGGCGTAACCGCATCATCGAATTTCTGGCAAAGCTGCGTTTAACGCTCCATGCACAAAGCGCCCAAGCCCTGCCGGTAAGCGATGGGATTCCCTGGTTGGGGTTTGTGGTCTATCCCAGCCACCGCCGCTTAAAACGACGTAATGTGGTGCAGTTCCAGCGACGGCTTGACCAAAACATCACGCATTATCAACAGGGTGACATCAGTTTTGCTGAGTTGGATGCCAGTGTGCAAAGTTGGATTAACCACGTCCGTTATGCCGATACCTGGGGATTGCGCAAGCATATCTTGGGCTATCGGCCCATCTCAACGCCGCAGGCACAAATTTAGCCTGCTTTGCCCAGAAAATTGAGTATACTGGTTGCTAAACCAGTCAAAGGAGCCTGTCATGGACAGACCAGCAATACAAGCGCAGTTGGCTCAACTCAACAAGAACATTGTCAACCTGGAGGGGATGACCGCTACCTTGTCGGCCGCTCAACTGCAAGCCGCCTTAGCTCCCTTACACCAGAAAAAGGCAGAACTAGAAGCGCAACTCGCTGGCACGACGTATGCTGCCGCTGCCTCTGTTTCTGGCAGCGGTGCCATTGCTCAAGGGGATGGGGCAACGGCCGTTGGCGAGCGTGGCGTGAACGTAAGCGGAGATGTTCAGAGCCACATCATCACGGGGGATGGCACTATCACCACCATCAATTATGGGGTTCCCGCCAGTGGCGAGGGCGCAGCTCTGCCCCCTGAGTTCGTGCCTTTGCGCAAGATGTTGGTGACCTATTTCAGTCTCAGCGAACTGCAAACAGTGGCCTTTGACCTCGGCATTTCTTATGATGATCTGCCTGGCAGCACACGCCCTCAGTTTGCCGAGTCTCTTATCACCCATTGTTATCGGAATAATCAGCTGCCTAAATTGTTGGGGTTGTGCCGGGAACAACGGCCGTTTGTCACATGGCCGCAGGTGTCATAAATCTCGTTGGACGTAAAAGGAGCAGTCATGAACCAGCAGGAACTACAAGCCCAGTTAACCCAGGTTGAAAAAAGCATCACCGATGCAGAAGCCATGCGAGGCATTTTGTCAGAGGCACAACTTCAAGCAACATTAGCGCCCTTACAGCAGAAAAAAGCAGAGCTAGAAGCGCAATTATCCGGCGCAACGTATACGGCATCCGTTTCGGGCAGTGGTGCGGTAGCCCAGGGGGCAGGGTCTACATCAGTCGGGGAACGGGGTGTCAATGTGGGCAGCGTGAGTGGCAGCATCATCACCGGTGATGGCAGTACCTCTGGTGGCATTCACGCCAATAAAATCGAGGCAGAGAATGTGGTGTCGGGGGTGCAGATGGTTGGCGGCGATGCGGCTGAGGCGGCTGGCCTAGTAGACCTTGCCCAAGCGCTGGGCAGCGGCAGTATTAAAGCAGACAGTATCGAGGCCAGGAATGTGGTGGCTGGGCTGCAATACATCAAAGACCCGAACCAAGCCACACCAGCGCAGTTGCGCCAGGAGTTGGCGAGCTTGCAGAAGCAATTGGCTGAGGCCATCGCCGCTGGAGAAATGGAGAATGCAGGGGACGCCGCAGATGTGCAGTCAGCCCTGGCCGTTGCTGAAACAGAATTGGCGCAACCGGAACCACAGGGCACTCGGGTGGTGCGTCATCTTAAAACCGCTACAGAGATTCTCACAACCAGTGCCGGTGCGGCTCAAGCTGCCGGGAAAGCGGGGATTGCCCTTATTAAGCTGGCTCCGGTGATGGCGGCGCTGTACCAGATAGCGACTCGTTTGTTTGGTGGTTGAGGGCGAGAAGCCGTCAAAGAATAAGTTCATAATATATCGGAGATTGGGGATTGGAGATTAGCACAGCACAATTGCTAATCCCCCAAAACGCGGAGTTATCCTTTTACAAGTTCTAAGCACATGGCAACACCCTATTTGTAAGCTGTTGA
>CAZXVH010000195.1:0-3660 GCA_964643965.1 uncultured Ardenticatenaceae bacterium | reverse complement strand
CCTGCGCTCCATTTTCATTCATCGTGGTGCGCCCCGCTCATGGAGAACTCCTCTGTAGCTGGGAGCGCGGACAGGCTGTCCGCGCTCCCAGGGTTGTCTAGCCATTAAAACCAGGTTGCAGCCAACTACGGCCGTCCTGGGCGATGAGCATATTGGCTGCTTCTGGCCCCCAACTGCCCACCGGATAATTGGGGAAATCTTGGGGCGGATTGGCCGTCCATGTTCCCAGAACGGGCATAATAGCCTGCCATGACGCCTCCACCTGATCGGCGCGCATGAAGAGGGTGGCGTCGCCTTCGATCACGTCCAGCAGCAAGGTTTCATAGGCTTCGGGGGAAGCGGTTTTGAATGCTTCCTGGTAAGTAAAGTCGAGATGCACCGGGCTAAGGCGCATGGTTAGCCCCGGCCGTTTAGCCTGGAAGGCGACACGGATGCCTTCTGCTGGCTGGATGTTGAGGATGAGACGGTTGGGCTGCCAGTTTTCAACGGCCGTTTCCGGGAATGATTGGTGCGGTACGGGTAAGAACGTCACCACCACCTGGGAGCCATGTACCGGCAGCCGTTTGCCCGTGCGCAGGTAAAAGGGCACGTCCTGCCAGCGCCAGTTATCTACAAACAGCTTGAGCGCAGCGAACGTCTCCGTGTTGGAATGGGCGGCCACGCCTGCTTCACTTTGGTACGCCGGTTCCTGCTCACCGTGCAGCCAACCGCTGCCATATTGCCCACGCACAGCCATATCGGCCACCTCTTCAGGCGAGATGGGGCGCATGGCGTGCAGCACATCCACCTTCTTATTGCGGATCTCATCGGCGGCAAAGGAAACAGGCGGCTCCATGGCGATCAGGCACAAAATTTGCAGCAGGTGATTCTGAATCATGTCGCGCAGCGCTCCGGCATGGTCATAATAGTCGCCCCGATACCCCACGCCCACCTGCTCAGCGACCGTAATTTGCACATGGTCAATGTAACGGCGATCCCAGACCGGTTCAAACAGGGCATTGGCAAAGCGGATGGCGAGAATATTTTGCACCGTCTCTTTGCCCAGATAATGGTCAATGCGGTAAATCTGCGACTCGGCAAAGCTGTGCGTCAGCATGGTGTTGAGCGCCTGCGCCGAGGCCAGGTCGTGGCCGAACGGCTTTTCCACCACCAGACGGCTGCGCTGCGGATCGTGCATCAACCTGGCCCGGTGTAGATTTTCTGAGATCGGTTCAATCAGGGAAGGGGCGACGGCCAGGTAGAACACATGGTGAGCCTGGGCGTCCCACTCTGTATCGGTCGCGGTTAACTGTTTGGCCAGAGCCGCATACGCATCGGGATCAGTCAGATCGGCCGTGACATAAGCCAGATGCCCGGCGAATTTAGACCAGGCGTCATTGTCGGCCGGGCGGCGGGAATAGGCGTCTATGCCCTCCCGCAGATGTTGGCGAAAGGCATCATCGTCCATTTTTTTGCGATCCAAACCAAGAATGTGAAAGTGGGCGGGCAACCAGTCGTCGAGGTAGAGGTTGTAAAGGGCGGGAACCAGTTTACGCTGGGTCAGATCGCCGCCAGCGCCAAAGATGATCAGGACCGTTGGTTGATTTTGGGCAGTCATGCTGACTCCAGAGTTAGACCCAATTGAGACAGGGCGTGTCGGGTAACGTCCAGGCCGGTGTGATGGATGCCTTGAATACCCAGGCTGCGGGCGACATCCACCAGCATGGCGCGGTCGTCGAGATAGACGACATTTTCCGGCCGCGCCTGAGCCACGTCCAGCGCCAGGCGGTAAATATCGACGTCGGGCTTGCGGATATGGACGAAGCTGGAAACGATGAAGATATCAAAAAGCTGCTTGAGGTTAAATTGGCGGATGCGATGTTCGGTGAGTTCACGCCCTTCGTTGCTGACGGCGACGATCTTGAGGTTGTGCTGGTTTTTGAGCGCGGTAAAAAATTCGATCATGCCGGGCAACGGCCGTGATTGGTCGTACATGAATTGCTTGAAGGTTTGGGGGGTAAACGGCCGTTTCTCATAAAACAGTACCCGCTGCAAATAATCGTCCAGACTCAGTTTGCCTTCTTCGTAGGTGTCGAAGGTCAGATGATGCCGCTCGTCCATTTCAGCAAAATCAAGGTCGAACTGTTGGGCGGCCAGGCGGCGGCTGGCCCGATCCCAGCCATTGCTGAGGACGACTTTACCAATGTCTAAAAAAAGGGTGTTGATGGTTGTTGTGGTCATGGGGGTCTCTCTTTGGGATGATCTTTAGGATCTATCCGACTAGACAACGGGAGCGGCCACGGCCGCCCGTTTTTTCTCCAGGGCTTCTAACACTTTGTCGTATGCTGTACTGAATTTTTGCACCCCTTCTGCTTCTAGCTGATCGGTGATTTCGTCCAGGTCTATGCCTAATTCGGCCAGACCATCGAGAACGGCCGTTGCCTCAGCTATCTCTGTATCCAACCGCAGCGCAGGACGGCCGTGATCCAGGTAGGCGTCCAACGTTTTTACCGGGAGGGTGTTCACCGTGTTGGCCCCAATGAGCGCTTCCACATATTTCACATCACTGTAGGCGGGATTTTTGGTGCTGGTGCTGGCCCACAACAGCCGTTGGGGACGCGCCCCCTGGTTAGCTAACTGCACAAAATGCTCGCTGGCAATGATCTTTTGGTAGATGCGGTACGCTTTTTTGGCGCTGGCAACGGCCGTTTTGCCATGAATATTACGAGCCAAAGAAGCCGTGGGATTCTGGGCATCCCCTGGCATGAGCCTTTCTAATAGGGGGTCTACCAGCCCATCAATTCGGCTGAGGAAGAAGCTGGCAATGGAAGCGATCTTGCCCACCGGTTTCCCCGCCGCTTTCCGCTCTTCTACTCCCGCGATGTAGGCGGCAAATACTTTCTCGTAACGCGGCAGGCCAAAGAGCAGCGTCACATTGACGTTAATCCCTTCACTGGTTAACTGGTGAATAGCGGGCAGCCCTTCGGCCGTGGCCGGTACTTTAATCATCACATTAGGGCGGTCGAGCGCCTGCCACAACCGCCTGGCTTCCGCCACCGTGCCGACCGTATCGTGCGCCAGGTAGGGAGAAACTTCCAGGCTGACAAAGCCATCGCCCCCCGCTGTTCGCTCATAAATGGGCGTAAAGAAATCGGCGGCATGTTGCACATCGGCCACCGTCAGGCTCTCGTATATGTCAGCCGCACTTTTGCCCTCCCGCGCTAAGGTGCGAATCGCTTCGTCGTAAGCGGCGCTGTCGACTATCGCTTTTTCAAAGATGGCTGGATTAGAGGTGATCCCTGTCAGGCTGTATTTATCGATCATCTCTTGCAGTTCACCAGATTCTATAATGCCCCGGTGAATAAAATCCAGCCAGATGCTTTGGCCGAAATTATGTACTTTTTGCAATCTGTTCTCGTTCATTTTTTATCCTTTTGCTCGGTAATCGGTAATCAGTGGACGATAATCCGCAATCCACAATCTGCAATCCACAATCCACAATCATTTATTGGTTTGGCTCATCTGTTTCAATTGTCCAGACGGCGATATGGGGGGCGTGTTTGTGTAAGATGCTGGTCAAGTCGCGGCCAAATAATTCCACCAGGATGTGGTGATGATGCTGACCGATGACAACGGCCGTGTACGATCCTTGTTTTAGCTCCTGCAAGATGGCCGCAGCCA
>CAZXVH010000194.1:0-3762 GCA_964643965.1 uncultured Ardenticatenaceae bacterium | reverse complement strand
GGCGCTGAACCAGGATGACGCCCGGCTGCATCGCCCCTACGAATTGTCTCGCCCGCGCCGCGCCACCCAAAGAAAAAAGGGGCGTCCACCGCAGTGAACGCCCCAGGTAATTGGGAAGAAATGCCCCGGGCTGTCAGGAAAAGGCCGGGGAATGCGCTATGCCATGAGAGGCAGCTTACGCCTGTTTACGCTCGCGGCGCAGCGCCAGGGCCACCAGGCCCACCATGACCAGGGCGGCAAAGCCAATCACGCCATAGACCGGCAAACTGCTGCCTGGACCAGCGGAGAAGGATTGGAGGTTAACGGCCGTTGGGCGAGAGTATTTCCAGAGGTAATCTTCTACTTCACCGCCAGTGACTTCACCAAAATAGTCAACAGAAAGGGGATCGTTTGCACAACCTACTGCGCCGACATCGGGGAAGATACGGAAACGAGAATAGAAATTATAATCTGTCCCTGCACTCCCAAATGTACCGGCGGGAACATCGAATGTGATAAGTTGTGGGCCATTTGCAACAGCTTGGTTGTCAATTATCTTTTCATCGGTTTGATCGAATTTACCATTCTGATCCCAGTCTAGCCAACCGCTAAGGCAACCACCGGCATTACTTCCGACTGTTACTGTGACCGCACCACCATTTGACCCGTTTTGCCAACCAGGATTGCCACCTGCATTGGTGCCAGCTTGTTCAACACCTTGCTCATCATCATAGTTATTTATATTGTCACCATCAGCATTAAGGCTTGGGAAACCATTTCCCTCTAGATCAACCTGACTACCAAGAAACAGAGCATTTGTATCGGTAACAATGTGACGGGCACCGTTTGTGCTTAATGTTGTGCTATAGGTATCAGGCAGATCTCCCCAATCTGTTTGAGATGTAGCTTCGAATAAATCTAATGTTAGGTCAATACTTACATCCCCAGGAATAATGTCAAACACAATTGCTCCTGTGCTTGTAAAAACTGCCCCAGTGCCACTGGCAACAGTAAAATCATTAAAGGGTATAAAAAAAGCTTGCCCTGGAGGGGAAACCGCTTGATTTAGTGTTAATGTGTAGGCTGAAGAATTTGTTGCGGTGATGACCGAAACGATGAGATCAAAGACCTTTCCGTTGTCACTAGACTTCTCCGCTGAGTAAACAAGAATCTGAAAACCATCATTTGTATTTCCATCTGTTAAATCTTTGCCATTCAGACCGATCGTATCAATACTAGCAGCATCGTTGTCACCATCCCATACTACACGTGAATGACCAAGAACATCACTATCTTGACTAAATTTGAGTTGGTTACTGTCGGACACATCCGCAAATAAAGTTAAGGTGCCGGCCCCTGATTTATGAGTAATTGATATGTCACGATAGCCACCTAAGGATGCTGCCGTTGCAATTGAGGACTTGTCACCATACGTACAAACAGGAATAGTGTATGGGTCACATACAAACTGTGTCCCAATGTCAAATGTGTCAATTGTGATAGGTGCAGCGTACCCAAAGGCAACGACCAGGATACTTACAGCGCCAAGCGATACTATTAATGAAAACATTATTTTAAGAAATTTGTGTTTCATGGTTTCTTTTCCTTTTTTATGACCCCGCTGAAAAAACGGCCGTTCCCATCACCAGCGCCAAAATAACTACCATCAACATTACAATTTGTTTCTTTTTCATCTCTCACGCTCCTTTAAAATTGATAAAATAATGCACAGTCGCGCATTATTTTGCTGATTATGAATATTTCCGCTCCATTATACGGTAAATATCCGTGAGGTTTGGTTATAAAACAGTTGTAAAAAAGTTTACATAAACTATCGCCTCGCCCATCTCCAGGTCACGTAGCCGGCCGCCAGCAAAATCAGTCCGCCTAAAAGCCACCAGCCAAAGGGGGGGCTGGTCGGGGCGGTCGCCTGGGCGGCGGCGACAACAGGTGGGATTGTGGCAGAAGGTGAAGGGGTGGAGGTGGCAGCCGGCAAAGTGGTGGGGGGCGGGGATGCCGTGGCTGTGGCGAAGGGTGTGGGGGTCGGCGTGGCGGTTAAGGTGGCGGTCGGGGATGGGGTGGCGCTTGGCGTGGCGCTTGGCGTGGCGGTGGGCGTCTCCGTAGGGGCCATATCCGGGGCGTCCTGGATGAGATAGTAGGTGGTGGAGCCAATCATGCAGTAATCGCCAATGGATTGGCTGCACAGGGCGGCGGGCAGGTCAACGGTGAAAAAGCCGTCTTTGGCCAACAGGTCGTCCTGGCGCCGGCCCCACATATCTACCAGTTGAGCGCGGTCGGCCGTGGCCGGAACCTGCGCCGTCTGCGGCTGGGGCAGGCGGGCAAAGAGCACGGTGGTGGTCTGCTCGGGCTGGTACACGCGGAACTGGCCTACGGCGTCCCAGCGCTCCCGTTCCACAAAGGCGGCGTCGGCCAGCCGGGTTATGGCCACGCGGTAGGTATCAAAGGCGGGGCGGCGGCTGCCATCCCGCTTCACCAGGCCAAACGGCTCGGGGTTGGCGGCTTTGTCGCCCTCCGTGTCTTGCAATTTGTAAACGGCAATGCGCTCCGCCCCGGCCGCCAGGGCGGAGACGAGGGCTTGGGGCATGAAGGCGGCCTGCTCATTGAGGGTCACGGAAAGCGTCCACTCCTCTACCCGCCAATAGGGGTCGTCGCTGGGCGGGGCGTTAGTTTCCACCAACCAGATCGGCTTGCCGCTGATGCCCCGGCTGCGCATGGCCTCGTCAAAGCGGCGGATGAGGCTGTAGATGGCGTCTGGTTGAAAGTAGAGATGGGCGGTGGCTATATCAAAGTAGTAGGCGTGGCCGGCCGCGGCCGGATCGGCGAGCAGGGCGTCAAAAAAGCGATCCAGGTAGGTGGGGTCCCAGTAGTAAGTGAGGGCGGGCAGGTGGATCACGGCGTCGGGATTGGCCGCTTTGGCGGTCAGGTAAGCTACGCGCAGCAGTTGGATGAAGTCGTCCAGATCGCCGTCCCAGGTGTGGCCCGGGGTCTCGGGATCGGTGATGTCGGGTTCGTTCCAGATGATCCAATGGTTGATGCGGCCTGCATAGCGCCCCACCGTCTCGTCTACAAACATCGCCCAGGTATTGTGGGGATCGTCGGGCGGCAGGGTGAGACCGGCCGGCAGGGCGTCGCCGTCTCGCGCCCAGTCGGGAATGCCGATGAGCAGGCCCACCACTTGCCGGCCGGCGTCGATTTCGGCGTCGATCTGCGCATCGGTGACGGCGGGCGTCCAACTGCCCGGCCCGTCCGCCTGCACCTCGGCCCATTGAAAGCGGACGCGGCTCCAGCCCACGCCCAGGCTGTCCGCTTTTTCGGGGTTGTCGAGGCTGTCGATGACGCCAAAGGGGTTGGGCGGATCGTCGTCCGGCGGCTGCGCCAGGGCGCTGTTAACTTGCAGCAGAATGAGAAGAAGGAAGAAGATATGTTTTTTGGTGATTTTCATAGGAGACTATATGAGCGCAAGCACAACACCATGAATGAAAATATTTATCCGCAGATTTCGCAGATTTCGCAGATTTTTCTCTCCGCGTTCTCCGCCTCTCCGCGGTTTATTTTCGAAGAAGGTATGATTGGGTGGTTCAAAAAACTTTGATACAAAGGTACAAAGAGACAAAGAGACAAAGAGACAAAGGTTGCTTTGATGAGTCGCATGTTGGGGAATTTTAGAGGAAGACAGGCGGAAGGCAAATGATGGTCGGCATGTTAGGGGCGATTCGTAGGGGCGATGCAGCCGGGCATGATCCTGGTTTAACGCCGTGCCGT
>CAZXVH010000193.1:0-3853 GCA_964643965.1 uncultured Ardenticatenaceae bacterium | reverse complement strand
TGCTTAACGCCAAAACGGCCGTTAGCAGCAACAAGAGCGCTAAAATCCCCAACATGCCCCGTATAAGCCATTTTTTTATCTTCATCTCGATTCAAAACTCCGCTCGTTCAAACTGCCACGCCGCCACCACCAAAAAGAGGATGCACCAAACGGCCGTGGCCACAATCATCGTCAGCGCCATGCCGTCCAGCGGTATGCCTTCCAGCGCCATCACGCCCACTTGCTGCAACTGCCAGGGCGAAATCTGCACCAGCGCCTGAATCGGCACCATGCCACCGCCCATCAGCGATCCCAACGCCACAGCCAGCAAGATACCGCGACGAGTGGTCAGCGTACCCATCATTAAGGTCAGCGTCAGATAAAACAGGGCGTGCAGCGTCACCACCGCTATCATGGCCACAAAATTCGTCCAGGTGTAAGCGCCCGGCTCATACAGCCAAAACAGACCATAGGCCACCAGCGCCGAGGGGATAACCATCAGGCAAAGCATACCCACCACGCTCGCCACCAGTTTGGCAGATAAAAAGGCTTGACGAGAGACTGGCTTGGACAATATCCAGGCGGCCGTGCCCATCTGCTTTTCTTCGATAATGGCGTCTTGCATCATCACGATAATGCCAATAGACAGTCCCACGGCCGCCAGGCCCACAAACAGGGTGCTGCTCATTTGCAAGGGATCGTCTGTGAATAGTAGATTGCCCTCTGGGTCGGTCATGGTGGGGAAAACAAAGAGGGCTGCGGCCAGAATGCCATTCAACAAAACGATCCAGATGAGGGCGCGGGTCAGGGCGCTGCGCAGCGGCCACCATTTTTGGTTCTCCCGGTGTAACAAATTGTCAAAGCCTCGAAAACGGCCGTTGCCAGCCACCAATTGAAAGGCATTGTTACTGCTCATGATTATCTCCTTTTATCAGCGTCATAAACGCCTCTTCCAACTCTACTTTTTTGCGACCGAAAGCGGTCACAGTCATTTGTTCATCAGCCAGCAGCAAGCGTAATAACTTCGCTTCGGCCAACGCTTCATCTGAAACCGCTACCTGCCAGGTCGTTTGGCCGTTGCCGCCTTGCGGGATAATTTGCTCAACCCACGGTTCCTGTAAAACACGTGCCTGGGTGGCTGCTAAATCGCCATGCAGCGCGACGGTATAAATCGTCTGGCCTTCGCCACTGAGCAGATGCTCGATGGGACCTTGCGAAATCAGCTTGCCCTCGTTCAAAATGGCAACCGTATCGCTCACTTGCTGCACGTCATCCAGGATGTGGGTGGAATAAAACACGGTGGCATATTTGCGCAGCTTCTCCATGATGACCAGTACGTCGTGCCGACCAATGGGGTCCAGGGCGGCGGCAGGCTCGTCTAAAATGAGCAAATCTGGATAGTTGACCTGCGCCTGCGCCAGGCCAAGCCGCTGTCGTTCTCCACCGGAGAAGCCTCTCACGGGCCGATCTGCCTTGGCAGTTAACCCGACCAGGTCTAGCATTTCATTGACGCGCTCGTCGATCTTGGCCTGTGGTCCTTTGAAGAAGAAACGGGCTGAAAAGGTGACGGTTTCGCGGGCAGTCATGGTCGGATAAAAGAGCGGCTGCTGCGGCATGTAGCCAATGCGAGAGCGAATGGTCAAGCTGTCCTCGGCAATGTCACTGCCGAAAACGGTTCCCTGGCCACTGCTCGGTTTTATCAACCCGAGCAGCAGCTTCATGGTGGTGGTTTTGCCGGCGCCGTTTGGCCCTAAAAAGCCAAAGATCGAATGTTGGGGTACGTTTAGATCCAGTCCGTTGAGGACGGCTACCCCGCTGTAATTTTTGCTGAGGTCGTTGGTTTGAATAACGGCCGTTTTTTTCAGTTCCATTTCTCTTTCTCCTTTTCCTGGTTGTTGACCAGACACTTTTGTGATTATTGTCGCCAGACCCGAACCATTACTGCCAGCCACAGAGCTATAATCAACAGCAAGCCAATCCATAAAATGGGTGGGATGTGACTGAATGCCAATCTGGCCAGTATTGCCACCACCTGCATTATTTGACTTTGCCAAAACAGAAAGTTTACGCTTATTATGGATAGGCCAATAAGTCCTACCAGAAAAACGGCTGTTAATCTCCAACCATACGGCCGATTCTTTTCTTCATGAAACAATATTAGTTTCATTTTCTTCACTCCCTTTTTTAATAACGATTGGACGATGGCCAGAACCCGATCTGGCGGTTCACTTTTGCTCAAAAAAGCATGAGCGCCCGCCACTAGAGCTTGCTCCGCTTTCGGATGACTGCTCAGGGTATTGTCTGTTGCCCGACATGATATTGATTGCCGATCTGGCACTGCTGTGACACCGTATTCAGGTCGAATAACCGATACGGCCGTTGCCGACAGCCGCTCCCCACCACTAGAACCAGTAGGACAACGGCAGCGGCCAGGACACGCCAGGCTTTTTGAGGGTGGAAACGGCCGTTTCCCGCTCCACTATCCTCACTTTGCCCCATCTCAGCCAAATTCGTACGCATTCAATGTTCCTTCCATCTGGGAGCGCAGGCGTTTCGCCGGCAGTCGCGCAGCTTAGGCGGATGGGACGTCCGCGCTCCCACGGCTATCAAATCTATCCTCAGTTTAAAACGAAAACTCCCCAGACACATCGGGTATCTGGGGAGCGTTTTTCCTGGTCAGTTGACCAGGTTATACCGAAACGGCTATGCCTCTCTGGTTGGAACGCAGTAGATAAACGCCATACGCGCTAAAGACGACAATATAAACGGCCGTAAACATCATCTCGCGGAAGGCAACTGGCCCGGCGGCGACTGTCCCACTTGCGGCCATGAAACCAGCAAAATTGGTGAGGAAATGAGCCAGAATTAGCGGCCAAATCGTGCCAGTACGGATGACCAGCGCCGCATAGCAAAAACCAATGGCTGATGCGTAACCCACTTGCAGCAGCGCCGCCGTTGGGTTGGAAAATGACAGCACATTGAGGATGTGCATGACGCCAAAAAGAAGGGCGGAGATTATGGACGCCCGCCAGACGCCAGTCGGTCGCAGCACCCGCAGCATCAATCCGCGAAACAAGGTTTCTTCCACAAATCCGGAGAGTAGCGCCAACACAAAAAAGAGCAAAACTTGAGCCAAATCGGTATCAGGGATGCCCTCAATTAAATTGCCAATAACCGGCACAAATGGCAGCCAAAATAGCCACAACAGGTGGCGTTCATACGGGGTACGGAAGCCCGCTTCCCGCCACCAGCCTTTTATTGAAATCAGGGTAATGCAGATAACGGCTAACAGCGTAAAGGCGATGATATACAAACTCCATGGCGCCAGACGCATGATGGCTACAATAGTTCCAGCAGCCAGAAAGACAATGATGGCCGCTATGAAAAGTAAAGCCGTGGCTGCATAGGGGCGGCGATCTGGAAATGATTTGAGATTCATAATTTTCTCCTGAAATTAGTCTGCCGGAATGCCCCAACCACTCCCTTCCCCGAACATGCCGATTGAACTCACCAGCGCTGTGCCGCAATATCCCTTGATTGCCTGCGGCTTCTTAAACAGGAACCATAAGAAAGTACGCCTGATGAAGCCGGGCAGTGGCACAAACCAGTCTATAAACTGCGATTCCTGGCTGCTCTAATGACCAGTTGAAAAGAGAAGGTTTCGCCCGTTTCAACTTTTTGTGGCGGCGAATGGCCGCGCCGTAAGATCTGGCTCGCTGCTTTATGCCGGGGTCGATCACGGCCGTTTTGATGGTATCGGCTAATCGTTCAGCGGTCAACTGCTTTTGCGGTATGGGGTCTGGCCCTACCCCTAACGCTTTGATCCGTGCGCCCCCAAAAGGGCTGATCCAGGACAAACGGCACAATGATCGTC
>CAZXVH010000192.1:0-3956 GCA_964643965.1 uncultured Ardenticatenaceae bacterium | reverse complement strand
AACTCCAGAAGAAATAGAAGCACTCAATCAGGTGACAATGGCGTGGCGAGTTTAGACGTTTTCTTAACGGCAACGCGCGCCTCACAAAAAAACTCAATAAGGAGACAAAAATGAACAGTGGTATTTTAGGAACAGGTATGGTCGGCCGTGCGATTGCGGCCAAAATGGTGGAACTGGGGCATGATGTGATGCTGGGCACACGCGACGTGGACGCCCTCAACGCCCGCACCGAGCCAGACGGCATGGGCAATCCCCCTTTCAGCGTCTGGCATAAAGATAATCAGCAGGTGAAGGTAGGTGAGTTCGCCGAGGCGGCGGCGCACGGTGAGATGCTGTTCAACTGCACCAACGGCATGGCTTCGCTCGACGCGCTGAAACAGGCAGGCGCGGCCAATCTCAACGGCAAAGTGCTAATTGACATCGCCAATCCCCTCGATTTCTCGCAAGGGATGCCGCCTTCGCTCTCCGTCTCCAACACCGATTCGCTGGGCGAGCAGATTCAACGAGCTTTCCCACAGGTCAACGTCGTCAAAACGCTCAATACGTTGAACGCCAATTTGATGGTAGACCCCAGGCAGTTAGCTGGAGGCGACCACACGATATTTGTGAGCGGCAACGACGCCGACGCCAAGACGCAAGTAACAACCTTGCTGCAACAGTTCGGTTGGCAGGACATCATCGACCTGGGCGACATCACCACGGCGCGCGGCACGGAGATGCTGCTGCCCATCTGGGTACGCTTGATGGGGGCGTTGCAGACGCCTATGTTTAACTTCAAAATCGTTAGATAGGGGCATTTCTCGCCGCCAGGCGTTTCTACAGAGGTTCGATAATCTGGCGAAGCCTGGCGGCGATGAATGGTGACCAGGGTGCGTGGTGAATGGGCTGGTAAAGCCTGGCAGCTGAGATGGGTGAGGCGTGAAAAACTGGAACCGAGTGCATCAATATTCAGGCTTCAGCCACCAGTCGAAACCCTCCTGGCGTTGCTTCTGTACAAAGTTCCCGTATCTTGTTGAGACCTTCTTGAGCTTCAGGATTGTTCCGCATCACCTCAATATCAGCCAAACTGCTCCACGGACCAAACGAATAAAAGAGCAATGGCTCATTCAAGCTTTGGAGCAATCTGCCCTTCCCTGGTGGTTGAGGCAGTTGCCCAAAGATTTTCCCTAATGCTTTCCAGGCTGCAATGAAGGCCTCTTCTTTACCGGGCTTAACGCGCCAGACTCCTAGCGTATAAACAGTTTCTTTCATATGTATCTCCTTCGACCCTGGGAGCGCGGACAGCTTGTCCGCCCGTTGCGGTCTGGCAGACCGCGCTCCCAGGTTTTCACTTGTGGCGCCGCGCAGCGGCGTGGTGCCTCCTTTCAATACTTGCTGGCATTAGCCGGCCTCCGCCAGGAAGGTTCGCACCTCACGAACAAACAGGTCTGGCGCGGTGTCCATCGCGATGTGCTGCTGGCCGGGTAAGACCACCATCCGGCTGTCAGGCAGGGTATCGTGCCACTGTTCCACGTTTTTCCGGGCGAACGGAGGACTGTCTCCGCCGAGAAGCATCATCGTAGGCACGGGCAGCTGCTTAAACCGCTCCGGCTCAAACCGGTACGCTTCAGCAGCGCGGAATTCACGCGGAATCGTATGCACAGTAGCCAGGCGTGTTTGTTCGAGTTCGTGCGGCGGCATCCTGACAAGTTCGCGCATGAAGGCCATGATCGCGCCTTCTCGATCCCCGGCATCCAGCAAATCTTGAATGCGATCCATCAGCCCTTCGGGAACGGGCGCCGGTGGTGGTTCATAGGCGATGAGTGTGCCGTCTTTTAATCGTATCTTTTCCATGATTTGTTATTCTTTATTTCAGGACTGATCTTCCCGCTTGAACAAACTACTTCCTATTCTAGGAAATTTGGAACCCACAGGCATGGGCAGATTTGCCCATTTAGGTCTGCTTTAGACAAAAATAAAACAGCTAGCTGATGATAGACGCTGGGGCACGGTGGGCACAAGTAAGAGAGTAACTCTGTTAGGGGGCGGCTGTTAGCGCCGACGCAATTGTCGGACTTAAAAGATGATGGAGAGCAAGGCCATCATCCAACTCATTCCACCATACCCCATAACCATCTGATTCAATGCTAAAATCTTGCTGCTCTGCTGGAGTGGCTTGCACCAACCATTTAATTTCAAAACAGGGAAAGATGAGAATGCGACCATCATTCAAGGCCACAGTAAGCAAATTATTGGTAAAGAAAGCATTAACTATCTTTGTATTATGACCATTGATCATTTGTGAAGGCATCTTCACATCCACTAGAAATATAAAATAAATGAGGACAACAATTTTATAGCATCATATCATGCTTGTGGGTTCAAGAAAAGATTTTATGCGGCGAGGTTTGGCACTCTCTCCGATTCGTTTCCTAATTGGTAGATGTAGCCAATCCGACAATGAATAAGCAAACAAATAGATTACCCGACATCAACATATGTGGAGAAAGAGCGCCTCAGGCGCTCTTTTTTGTTGAGACCAAGATCAACATTTAGCCGACGACAAATGCTTTGGCTACGAGTATGCTACTAGCATGATGAGTAACGTTGGTAACAATGGGATACGGGTGCTGATCGCCGATGATAAGCGTTCAGCGCGGCAAGGGCTTAACGCATTGCTGTCTCGTATTCCTGAAATTGAAGTAGTGGCTGAAGCGGTAAATGGACAGGAAGCGGTGGATTTGACGGCCGTTTACCACCCTGATGTCGTGCTAATGGATGTACAAATGCCCCAGATGGATGGTCTGGAAGCCACGCGGCGCATCAAAAGCCAATCGCCCGCAGTCAAAATCATCATGTTAACCATCCACCCGCAATACCGCCAACAAGCGTTGGCCGCCGGCGCCGATGCCTTTTTCTTGAAAGGTGGCACGGCTGAATCATTATGGAACACTATTTTGCAAACAAAAGAACAAGGAGTAAAAAAAACATGAAAAATTATCCTGAGTATTACGAACATTTGAAACAGTTGATGGGCAAATTAAGCGGCGAAATTCCCGGCCCGATGGGCGGCTTCGGCCGTTTGCACCAGAGCGCTGTGGCCGAGGGCGTCTTGAGCGCCAAGGTCAAAGAGTTGATCGCCCTGGGCATTGCCATCACCGTGCGCTGTGACGGCTGTATCGCCTTCCACGTTCATGATGCTCTACAAGCGGGCGCCAGCCGTGAAGAAGTGACGGAAACCATTGGCGTGGCTGTCCTCATGGGCGGTGGTCCTTCTGTGATGTATGGCAGTGAGGCGTTGGAAGCGTTAGAGCAGTTTGAAGCGGAAGAATGGCATCTGGCTCGCAAGAAATCTAAAAATGGCAGCGGCGCTTTGGAAACGGCCGTTGCGTAGGTCGGATTAACAATTCGAGTTATGAAGGAGCCACCACGCGCTGCGGCGCACCATAAATGGGCGGAAACCGGAGCGCATGGTGGCAAATCGTAGACCAATGATTCGGCTAAGCTCACCACAAGCTTACCAAATCGGTTTACAAGGAGATGACAAAATGGGTAAAGAAATCAGGTTATTTAAAAGTGAAGAGCGACGCAGTCGTTCAGAAGTCAGCCAATTTTTGCATCAAATTGCTGACAAGATCGAAAGCGGTGAAGTTATTTTACGTCAGGGACAAGAAGAACTTACGTTGGCAATTCCCACCAATCTCATCCTGGAAGTTCAGGTAGAGGATGAAGATAAAAAGACGAAAGGCATTCAACACAGCCTTGAAATTGAGCTTAAATGGTTTGATGATGATGGGAGGGGCGGCCCGTTAGAATTAGGCTAAGTAAGCGTTCATTTTAACCTGGCGAGATTGAACCAATCTCCAAGATTGGTTCAATCTAAAAATCGCTAACTTAGTGGATCGCCGCATTATGGCATTTTATCGCGTTGGCAACTCTGCGGCTCAAGTTTTCATCAGCCAAAAAGTTCATTGACG
>CAZXVH010000191.1:0-4130 GCA_964643965.1 uncultured Ardenticatenaceae bacterium | reverse complement strand
GCAAGTGTCCATTATGATCGCAGCGCCGGGTATTTTCGCTCCTCGGCATTGGCCGCGGCCGCAGCTGGTATTGTGCGCCTCATTCACAATAACGGCACCATGCGCCTACTCGTCGGCGCTGAGTTGAGCGAGCTAGATGTAGAGGCCATCAAAACCGGCTATGACCAGCGCGAAGCCATTGCCCGCACGATGCTGGCACAGTTACCAGACGCGGAAACGCTGCGGTTAGACGGCCCGTTGAAACAGCGGCTGGATGCATTGACCTGGATGGTAGCCAAGGGCACGCTGGATATAAAAGTGGTTCTACCACTGGACGCGCATGGCTTTCCCATCCCCGGCAACCAGGCACATGATTATTATCACACCAAGAAAGGGGTTTTCACAGATGCGGCTGGAAACCAGGTGGGCTTTGTGGGCAGTGTGAATGAGTCGGCCCAAGCCTGGAAGCGTAATTTCGAGGAATTTTCTGTCTATTGCTCTTGGGAAGGAGAACGGGATCGATCTGCGTTAGGGCAGCTGCGAGCATCTTTCAACGAGTTGTGGGAGGGGCGTGATCCACATTGGGTGGCAATTGATTTGCCGGATGCGGTGCGTGAAGAATTGTTGAAACGAGCGCCGTCTACACCACCGGTGCTAGACCCACTGGAACGGTCGCGCCGCACGGTAGAATTGGCTGATGATGAAGCCGGTTTTGCTGTGGCTACGCCAGAAGAACGCATTCTTTTTCAGTTTTTGCGCGATGCCCCTACCCTGCTTAATGCGCACGACCTGGGGGCGGCAACCAGCGCCATCACGCCTTGGCCACACCAGTTGCAGGTAGCGCGGACGCTGGTTGAGCGATTCCCGGATCGTGCTTTGCTCTGTGACGAGGTTGGCTTAGGCAAGACGATTGAAGCGGGTCTGGTCATTCGTCAGTTGCTCCTTAACGGCCGAGTCAAGCGCTGCCTGATATTGGCGCCGGCGGCGGTGCTGAAGCAGTGGCAGGAAGAGTTGTACGAAAAATTTAACCTGGACATTCCCAGGTATCATGGGGGCCAGCTTTATGATGTGACCGGTGAACCTATTGGTCCGCCAACAAATAACCCTTGGGATGAGTGTGACCTGCTGCTGGCTTCCAGTCATCTGGCAAAACGACTGGAGCGGGCGCCGCAATTAGTGAATGCGCAGCCCTGGGACTTGATGATTGTCGATGAAGCGCATCATGCGCGGCGCAAGGATTTCTTACAACAGCGGTATCGCCCGAACCGTCTGTTGACACTGCTGAACAAGCTGAAAGAGAATGAACAATACCAAGGGTTACTGTTACTGACAGCCACGCCGATGCAGGTGCATCCAGTTGAGGTGTGGGATTTACTGACGGTGTTGGGATTGGGTGGGCGCTGGGGAGCTGATGAAAATAATTTCCTGGGCTTTTTTGAGGAATTAAGACGGCCGTTTCGGGATACAGAGTGGGGTTTTGTTTTCGACCTGGTAGCAGACCATTTCGATAACAGCGGGAATGATGGCCAGGTTGGTCAATCTGGACAAATTGACCCCCACTTTTACGAAACCATGCAGCGCAACATTGGTATGCCACGTGCGAACGTTATTCGAGATTTGCCATACCAGCGGGGCCAGCGTCAGACCATTGTCCGGGGCTTACCTGAACAAGCACAGCTTTATGTGCGAGAGATGGCGCGACGGCATACACCTTTGCAGCATTACCTTTTCCGCAGCACCCGCGACCTGCTTCGTCAATATGTGGCCAAAGGATACCTCCAGGCAAACGTACCGCATCGGGAGCCAACCATACAGCGCGTTACATTTCTGCCAGAAGAGGCTGAACTGTATCTACGTATTACCGAATACATCAGCGAGTTTTACGCTCGCTATGAAAACGAACGGCGTGGACTGGGCTTTATCATGACCGTGTACCGCCGCCGTCTCACCAGCAGTTTCTATGCCGTACGCAAGAGCCTGGAACGCCGTCGTGACTGGCTAACGGGCCAACTTGAATTTGGTGAAGCGTTCACGCCGGAAGATGAAGCGGATTTAGAAGAGATGGATGAGCTGGAGCAGGCTGGTTTTGATTTACATGGTCTGGATCCGCAGGTGCCGTTGACGCCGGGGCAGAAAGAACATTTTCTGGCGGAGTTGGATTATCTGGATAGTTTTATCACCGATTTGCAGTCGCTCAGCCAGGGTGATTCCAAAGTGAACCAGTTAAAGGATGAGCTAAACCGCATCTTCCGCCAGCGGCCGACGGTGATCATCTTTACCCAGTACACGGACACCATGGATTATTTGCGGGAACAGTTACAGACGGTGTACCGGGGACAGATTGCCTGCTATTCTGGTCGGGGTGGCGAGATATGGCAGGGGATGACCTGGCTGCCTACATCGAAAGAGATTGTTAAAAACAAGTTCCGTGACGGAGACATCAAAATTTTGTTGGCTACAGAGTCGGCCAGTGAAGGCTTGAACCTACAAACTTGCGGCGTGCTGATCAACTATGATATGCCCTGGAATCCGATGCGCGTTGAGCAGCGGATCGGCCGTATTGACCGCATCGGCCAAACATATGACACGGTCTGGATTTATAACTATTTTTACCGTGACACAATTGAAGATCGCATTTACCAGGCGCTGAAGGATCGCATCAACTGGTTTGAAGATGTGGTTGGTTCGCTTCAGCCAATTCTTACCGATGTGAACAAAATCACGCGGGATTTGGCTATGCTTCCGGCAGAACGCCAGGCGGCTGAGTTTGAATTGGTCATGCGGCAACTGCGCCAGGAAATCGATCAGGCTAAAGTGGAATCGCTTAACCTGGACGATTTTTTACACCAAGATGCGCCAACCCAGGCTTTGCAGTCACCGGTCACGTTGGCTGATTTGGAAACGATGTTGACAGAGTCTCAGATGACGCGGCATCTCTTTAGACCGCATCCTGACATTGAGGATGCTTATTGGCTGCGATGGAAGGAAGAGGAAACGGCCGTAACCTTTCGTGCCGAGCGATTTGATCAGTTTCCAGATACGTTACAACTGTTGTCTTACGGTAGCCGTTTGCTGACTGAAATCTTGCATAGTGTGCCTGCGCCTGATTATGAAGAGTCAGTTGTCAAAGAGTTGGTTCGCTTTGAATACAGCAAATCATTGCCTATTATTGGCTGGTATAGCCTGGCCGACCCAAAACCGGCGCCAATTGAGACGTTTACACAACTTGTGAAATTGGTTAAGAAACCACCAAGGACAGATATTGTATATTCGGCTCGATTTGAAGCGGCGGATAAATTGTTTTCTGCGGAAGCAGAGTCAATTACGCGTACCTATCAAAAACGATTATTGCAGTTTGGGCAACAGCAACAAGCTATTTTGCAGGCCAAAGCAAATCGGATGGTGGAGCAAGCTGCTTTGATAGAAATCGCATTGGGGCAGCAGCGATCCTTGTTTGAGTCTGAGAATTATCCAACTGGTTTCAATCAAGAAGCTGTGAAGGGATTAGCTCGACATAGCGGTGTTTGGAAGTGGTTGCTTGTGGCGGCTACAAATGGAGGCAAGCTGCCCCTGCCCCTTCCAGCCGCAAGTGACCCATTTTATGAACAGGTAAAAAATGAAAAGCCGGAGAAATTGAAAGCAAGGTTCCAACAAATGAGTGAGGATGGGGAAAAACTTATTCACTCATGGAAACAAACGACAAAAGCCTGATCGGTGGCGTGGATTATTTAGAAGCAAACGGCCGTTCTCAAATTATCGGGAGTGGCTCTTTTTTCTCGGACTGTTGACTGGTATTAAGCGTGGTGGTGGGAAAACTGCACAGCAATATCTTTAAATACTATGCAAAATCTCCCTACCCCGCTGAGATTGTGATTACAGAATCTGCGTCGTGACCAGCAACAAGTTGATTATGGGAGTGGATAGAGTGTGTGCAAGACGGCCGTTTCCCCTCCCCCTCCCTTTTCCCGTATAATAAAGCCAGATTGGCGAGAACTGCTGTTCAAGAGCAGTGGTTTAGGAGAGTTTTCTATGCCAGTAGATACGGCCGTTACCCCTCCCCCGCGCTTTTCCCGTATAATATAACCAGATTGAATACTGGAGACCCAAACCTGTGACCGACCCCAACGACAATACCCGTCTCATTTCACTGC
>CAZXVH010000190.1:0-4206 GCA_964643965.1 uncultured Ardenticatenaceae bacterium | reverse complement strand
TGGGCGCGAGTTTGTTGGCGTCGAAGACTTTTATGGCGACGTAACGGCCGTTTATCCGCCCATCTTGCGCCAAATAGACGGTGGCAAAGCCACCGCTGCCTAATTCTCGTATGATGTGATAACGGCCGTGTAATGTAGAACCAAGGGGTAGCATAGGGATAAAATTCGTGATTATGGTTGGATACTTCAGTTTTCAAGAAGCATTTTCTGATAAGGTTACTTTGTATTGGTCTCGATGAATATCAGCATGGTTTGGTGGGACAGGGTTTGGCTGGATTCGGTGGCGGCGGCAACGGCCGTTATCGGTTGCAGCAACGGTGATACCTGCTCAAAATCTTCTCGGTCATACCCAGTCAGGCCATTTAGCAGTGTCGTTATCATCCCTGTCACGTCAGCATACAGCACCGGCTTCATGCCTCGCGGGAAAGCCCGCCAGACCTGCTTATACCGATCTGATTGAGGCAATCTATCCCCAACAGCCAGCCGCTCCAATTCGGCATAACTAGAGGTGAGCGTCAAAAACTTTTCGCCCACATGATAGGTAAAAGTAGGTTCATTACTGTAGTCATATACTTCATACGCCGGTTGTCCTTCATATGTCAGGGTGTCTACTTCCTCTCCCGCATCTTCCAGCGCATCAGCGAGATCATCTGCCACCCTCTGGAGCACCGCTGCATCCGATATGCCTACCAACGCCATGATGCCCAGGTCAACACCCGTTTCTTCAGCAACTATGTTGTTAGAAGAGGGAATCAGCGCCATCGTCCATTCACCGTTTAAATAGGGCGCCAGGTCAGTGTCGGGGTTGAAGCCTAATTCTTGCTCGAATTCGTCCATCACTTCATTGAAATCTGATTTGCCCACTATATCTATCAACGCATCACGCCCAATTTGCCAGCTTAAATCCAGTCTGTTTCCAGCTATATATCCCAGGGTATCGGCCGGTAATAAGTTGTCTATTTTGAAAGAGATGTCATCAGCCAGCAGAGCGGCCGTTGTTTCACTCACCTTGTCCGGGTCATAGGTCATGACTGAATCCAGGCGTATACCTTCATCTACCAAAGACGCCGCCATGACAACGGCCGTTATGCCTTGACTAGTAAAAGTACGCTTGTCGCCGCCCTGTTCATCTACCCACTCATCGACCAAATCAGGTGTCCAAAACAGGGTCAAGCCTCTGTCTCTTGGCAGTTTGGCGATGGCATTTTTAAACGCTTCTTGTTGAGCCAGAGAATTGCTTTTCTCGGTATCTATGGCGTTGCGAATACTTCTGGCGTTGAGGGCAATGTAAAGAATATTATTCGCTCGCGCCAACGCCAGTTCATCATAGCCCCTGTCTGATTCGTAAATGGTCACTTCCTTAAAAGTGGTCGAATCGAACCTTAGGTCACGGTTATTATCTTCAAGAATAGCCATCAGTTTGGCTAAAAAGTCATCGGTTGCTTGTGGATCGCGTGTTTCTATGGCTAACAATATATCCAATTCTTCAGGCTCACCCCACTCGTTAAATCGAACGTCTTTGATACCAATTCCGGCATATTGACCAATCCAGGGCAACACGTCATTTTCCAGCGTCATGTCAAAGTCATCTTCTACTTCTTGCCACAAGTCTTCCAGTTCATCTTTCATATCATTTACATCGGACTCGGCGTCTGTGTTATTTGCTGCGTCTTGGAAGGTGGTTTGCAGTTCGGTTAGACGTTCCTGATTGACATTGAGTAAATTGATGCCCATGTAGACATCGACATCGGCGGGCATAGTGGCAGCGATGGCGTCGTAATTGCCCGTGAGACGGCCGATCAGATTAAGGTCAAATGGATCGAGCAGTATAAAAGTGGCGACCACTATAACTAAACTTGCCAGGGCGCCGATTAGAATGAGCATCCAGCGCGGTATGGAGCCAGGAAAAGATAAGCATTGTTTTGCTGCTGGTATCCAGGTTGCGCAAGGCCAGACTGATAAAAGCCCAACCAAACAAACCGCCCATTGCGCCGAGGACGGCATTGTAGTAGATGCGACGTCTATCTATAGACATAATAGTTTTTCCTTGCAGAAGCGGGAACGAAAATTTTAACCCTTTACACAGCGAAAGCCGATGTTGTAATAACGACTGGATGGAACAATATAGTAAGCTCGAAGGGTTGTTCGTTTGAGACATGCCTCCAATTCATCATGCCAAGAACCCCCACGTAAAATCTGACTTTTTGTCCACTCCCATACATTGCCGTACATGTCCCAAACCCCAAATAGACTAGCACCTTGGGGGAAATTATCAACTTGAGTGGTATTTTCTTTAAATGCTTCTTTGGTGTTGCACTTCCCCAAATATTCCCCTCGGTCGTTACCCCAGGGAAAGACATAGCCGTTAGTTCCTCTAGCTGCTTTTTCCCATTCCTCTTCGGTGGGTAAACGGCAATTACCCCAGTGACAAAAAGCCTGAGCAGCACTCCAGCTTACGTAGACCACTGGATGATTCGCTTTGCCCGGTGGATAAATTCGCGTGACTTCGTCCCAATCTTGAGGTGCATCATATTCTGGGCAGGCATTCAGAAACAGCTTGTACTGAGCGTTTGTAACAGGATATTTGCCAATCTTAAACGGCTTTTGGATGATTCGTTGTTCTTTTTTCTCCCCATACAGAAACGCCCCAGCCGGTATGTCTACCCATTCAATGCCGGCCGGATTATCAGGTGTAACCAAAGATTTTTGTGTTGGGGAAACTGATGATTGCGGTATTAGCGCAGCTTGTTTAGGGGGTATTGCCTGTGTTTTTGAAGGTATGGCCTGGGGCTGAATTTGTGGGTGTGCAGCCACCAACGGTTGCGTTGCCGAATCATTCATACTGAGCAAGGCTGCACGAAAAGCAGCTATGTTTTCAAAACGATTCGTTGGCTGAAGATCAATCGCTTGTAAAATAACCGATTCTATAGCGGGTGAAACGGACTTGTTAACTTGGTGGGGTGGTATGACGGAATGTTGCTGTAAGAGTCTCTCGATGGCATCTGGAGGGGAATCGCCGGTGAGCAAAGTGTATAGGGTGGCGCCTAATCCATAAATATCACTACGAGCATCGGTACGCCCCTGCCCGTATTGCTCTGGTGGACTATAACCGGGCGTAGCGCCACGTCCACCGATGCTAGTTGCCTTATGTAAATCATACACTTTGGAAATGCCAAAATCTACCAGCATCACCGTGCCTTCCGGGGTGACAATGATGTTTTGCGGCTTCAGGTCGCGGTGAATAATGGGTGGATTGAGGCTATGTAGATATTCCAGCGCGGCACATACTTGTTCTATCCAGGGCAACAGTTCCGCTTCGTCAAAGGGGTGTCCATGTTTGTGCAGCAAGCTGTCCAGGTTTTCCCCCTCCACATAATCCATCACCAGATATTGTCCCTGGCCTGGCAGAAAGAAGTGGTCTGTTACGCGGGGCAGGTTGAGATGACGCAAGCGGGAGAGCAGGCTGGCTTCCAACTGAAACTGCTTCTGCGCTTCCGGGCTGGTATCCAAGTTTTCTTTGAGGGCACAGGGGCCGTTGAGGTTTACGTCCCAGGCACGGTAGACGGCGCCAAAGCCGCCCTGTCCGATGAGCTTGACGATGCGGTAACGATTTTGCAGAATGTCTCCAGTGGTTAAAGGCATAATAACTCCAACGCTATTTTGGGGGCATGGTCCAGGTTAGCTTTACACTTTTTACAATGATGACAACGAATTTTAGAAAGGAACGAATTCGTTCCTTTCTAAAATTCGTTGTCATCACAAAAAAGAGATCATTTCACAAAAAAGTGTCAAGCTAATTTTTTGGACATTTGAACCATGCCATTTTTGAATACGGTTATGGTGCTGCACAAGATGGTGCAGCACAATCGGCGTGAGCGCCATACGCATTTAGTACTGCTAGAACGCCTTCTTTATTTTGTTCAAATTCTGTACCATACGTTGCCAGTTCCACGGTGACGGCCGGAATCTCTTCCTTTACTAACCAATCACTGGCGTCTCCCGTAATTTCGTAGCTGGTGAACATTTCATAAACGGAATAATTGGCCGCACTGCCGTAAATATTTGCCAAAACCAGGGATGGCGCGTAGACATCGGGGCATCTGGCGGCGAAGACGCCGTTGGCGGTGCTATGCCAGAAGATGGCTAAAGTGGGCTGCGTTGTTAATAAAAAGTCTCGCAGCGCCACTGTCTCTGGTTCAGAAAAGG
>CAZXVH010000189.1:0-4236 GCA_964643965.1 uncultured Ardenticatenaceae bacterium | reverse complement strand
CTGAATCTTTGGGCAAGCCGCTATGCTGCGCTGAAATGAAAACATTTAAAGTTATACCGCTGGTCAAATTTAATAAGCAGCGAGGAGGGGCGCATATTTTGTCGACGCAGAGCACAGGGCGCGGACACACATCAACAGAACTTACGCGCGCTCAAACAGCGATCACATATCCGCAATGGGCAGCCTGACGGTGAAAGTGGCGCCTTTGCCTTCCGTGCTGCTCACTTCAATGGCCCCGCCAAAATGCTCCACGCTTTCCTTGACCATATACAGCCCCAGACCGGTGCCGGCAATGCCTCGCTCAACGGCCGTTTGCGCCCGGAAGAAGCGGCCAAACATATTGGGCATACTGGCTTTGGAAATGCCAATGCCCTGATCTTTGACCACCACATGAATCCAGCCCGCTTTGTGGTAAGCGTCAATACGTACCGTGCCAGACAAGGTGAACTTGATGGCATTGTCGATGAGATTCTTGAAAATCAGGTAGAAGGTATCTTTGTTGCCGGAGACAGGCGGCAAATCTTCCTCAATGCGTTGACTAAAGGATAATCCTTTTTCTATGGCGCTGTCCGCCAGGGGGGGCAGCATCTCCTCAAACAGGGGATTCAGGGCCACCGGTTCCGCGCCGCGCTGCAACTCGCGGGATTCTAACTTGGCCACTTGCAGCATTTGGCGCACCATTTTTTGCAGCCGGTCGCTCTCCCGTTCAATCACCCCCAGGAATCGATCCTCTTTCTCCTTGTCCTGCGCCTTGCCCTCGCGCAAAAGGCGAGCATACATCAAAATAGTTGCCAAGGGGGTGCGTAGCTCATGCACGATGCCATGAAACAGATCGTCTCGCATTCGCTCCACTTCTCGGATTTGGCCCAAATCGCTGAAGACCAGGATGATTTCGCTCATCTCCCCTTCTTCATCCAGAATAGGGGCGCCGCTGATGAGAACGGGCACTTTCTCGCCGTCATCCTTGTAAATATCGGTGGCGATCTGCGGATTTTCCGTACTTGTGTCCAGGACGTTTGCCATAAAATTGCCGAAACTGCTGGTATGCATACGGATTTTTTTGTTAGCCGGTTTGCCGATGAGATTTTCAGCCGTTTGAGCCAAGAGGGTGAGCAGGGCGTCGTTGGCGTGGGTGATAAGACCGGCGTTATTGACGGTGAGCAGCCCTTCAGACATGTTGTTGATGATGGTTTCCACGCGCCGTTTTTCGGCAATAACATCGCCGTGCAGCCGGGCGTTTTCAATGGCAGCCGCTAACGGTCCACCAATGGCCTGGAGCAGGCGCAGGTCATGTTCGTTAAAATCGCCGCTCTTTTTGTTGATCGCTTGTAGGACGCCAATGGTGCGTTCTTCCACTTTAAGGGGAATGCAGACCATGGAATGTGTTTTGAAGCCGGAATCGCGGTCTACGGTGGCGTAGAAGCGTTGGTCGGCATAGACATCGTTGATGATGACGGGCTGTTGATGCTCTGATACCCAACCGGCGATGCCCTGCCCTTTTTTAATGCGAATGGCAGGCAATCCTTGAAACAGGGGGCCGAGCAGTAGATCAACGAATGAGATATCGCCGCTGTCGGGTTCTAACAAACCGACAGAGATGGATTCTACGATGAGGGTGCGGCGCACGGGATCGAGAAGCTGCTCATAAATTTTTTGCAGGCTGAGGGTGGAGGTGAGGGCAAAGCTGATGTCAGAAACGACGCTGAATTCAATATGCTGGCGGTGAACTTGTTGACGCAGAAAGGCGCGATCCAGGAATACGGTGATGTAGAGGATGAGGGATTCGATGTTGTCTAAATGGATGGGGCACTCATCGCCGGGATCGACGAGGCAGAGGATGCCGGGCGGCGTGAGGGGGTCGGCTTTGCCGGGTAGGGGCATAGGCACAGCCAGGATTCTTTCTTTGGGTAACTGCCACAATTCGCTGCGTACTAAAGAAGCGGGGGGCAGGGCGAATTTCTCTTTATAATGGGCTGTCTCTTGTTTGAGCAGGGAGTCGAAGGATGATTTGGCTTCATCCCAGCGTGTTTGTTGCAAACGGCCGTTTTCATCACACAGCCATACATCATAATAACGGCCGTGCATGGCGCTTAACCCCACCACTGTTTTCAGGCCAGTGTAAGCGGCCACTTCTTGGGCCACCGTGGCGCAGACAAAGTGAGCGTCAAAAATAGAGGCTAACTCGGCGGTTAATTTTTGCCATAGGGGATGGATGGCGTCTCTTGCGGGCGTGATTGATTTTCTCATTAAGGGCAAGTCTAATGATCTCCATAAAAGTTGGCAAGGGGAAAACAGTCATGAGTTTGCCCTAAATTTTTATGGAGATTGTGTCATGGCGAGACGAGGAGTGAGCTTGTCCAAGCCCGGACTTCAGCAAACCCCCTCCTGGCGCCATAACCACAAAGTTTTGGGACGGAAAGCATGAAGGTGACGAATGACAGGCGATTTATATGACGCTTTTGTTTGCCGGATAAGCGGGCTCTTTGTATAGTTCTTAATGGCGTCTTTAACTTTTAAATTTCTCAGGTCTTTGAAATTTCATAGATTTACGTATCACGCCTTTCGCCTGATCCTAATTCCCCTCTATAACAGGTAAGACCTCTAATCGATAAGGAGATAAACATGAGCTATATTGAAGCAGTACATGGACGAGAAGTATTAGATTCCCGCGGCAATCCCACCGTAGAAGTGGAAATCGTGACCTTTGATGGGGCGGTGGGTTCCGCCATTGTGCCTTCCGGCGCCTCTACCGGCATCCATGAAGCGTGGGAAAAACGAGATGGCGACAAAAGCCGTTATGGTGGCAAAGGCGTCCTCCAGGCCGTAGAAGCCGTCAATGAAACCATCGCTGAAGAACTGGTGGGCTGGGATGCTACCGATCAGGTGGGCATTGATGAGATGCTCATTGAACTGGATGGCACGGAAAATAAGAAGAATCTGGGGGCCAACGCCATTCTGGGCGTTTCCCTGGCAGTGGCGAAAGCCGCAGCGCTCAGTGTGGGTTTACCGCTTTACCGCTACCTGGGCGGGACTTCCGCCCGCGTCTTGCCCACCCCCATGATGAACATCATAAACGGCGGCCAACATGCGGCCGGCGCTACTGACCTGCAAGAGTATATGATTATGCCGGTGGCGGCCGAATCCTTCGCTGAAGGCTTGCGCCAATGCGCTGAAATTTACCAAAGCTTGAAAAAAGTATTAGCCAGCAAAGGCTACCCCACCACCGTCGGCGACGAAGGTGGTTTTGCCCCGCCGGTGAAGTCCAATGCCGAGCCGTTTGAGCTGATGTTGGAAGCCATTGAGAAAGCGGGTTACAAACCGGGCGACGAAATTATGTTTGCCATGGACCCGGCCGCTTCTGAAATTTATGAGGATGGGTTGTACAACATGAAGGTGGAAGGCAAGAAACTCACCGGTGCGGAAATGGTGGATTTCTACGTGGATCTGGTGAACAAATACCCGATCATTTCCATTGAAGATGGTTTGCAAGAAGATGACTGGGACGCCTGGAAGCTTATGATGGACAAATTGGGCCGCCGCATCCAGATCGTGGGCGATGACTTGTTGGCGACAAATGTGAAGCGCATTGAGATGGCGCTGGAGCGTGGCTCGGCCAACAGCTTGCTGTGCAAAGTCAACCAGATTGGCACCCTGACGGAATCTATGGCGGCAGTCGATCTGGTACAACGTCACAACTGGACGGCCGTTGTCAGCCATCGCAGTGGTGAAACGGAAGACCACACCATCGCCGACCTGGTGGTGGGGCTGAACGCCGGTCAGATTAAGACAGGCGCGCCGGCCCGCAGTGACCGTGTGGCCAAATACAACCAATTGCTGCGCATCGAAGATCAATTGGGCGAGTCGGCGCTTTACGCCGGTTTGGGCGCATTTACAAACTTAAAGCTGTAAAAATTAGTTGCTTGTTTCCGCAGCATCTATGACAATAAAGGGGTACGGCTTCCGTGCCCCTTTTTCAGTTCAGGATTCGTCAATGATGTTAACGTCAATCTAATTGTTTTGGGGCATGATGGGGCGGTTAAACTATTTTTATTAGTGAGTAACGAAAATGTAGGGCGGATTGCCAATCCGCTCGGACGGATTATCAATCCGTCTTACCACGAACATGTAAGGAGATTCTGATGATTTATCTCGATGACGAGCAAGAAGAAGAACAAGAGCAGGAAGAACAAGAGCAAGAAAACGGTATGCTAAAAGAAAAAGAGTCTGGTTTTAATG
>CAZXVH010000188.1:0-4362 GCA_964643965.1 uncultured Ardenticatenaceae bacterium | reverse complement strand
GTTATCCTTTTACAAGTTCTAAGCACATGGCAACACCCTATTTGTAAGCTGTTGACTGAATAATTCGCTGCCCGCACGTGTTGATAAAGAATTGGAAATGCTGACCCACTACGGCTGACAGCCGCCTCGGTACTAGCGCCGCCTCGGTACTAGCGGCCATATCGGCGGCGCTAACGCGCTGTATGGGGCGAAATCCACCTATGGAGGAACGTCCCCATGCTCACCCAACTTCCCCTTGTTATGGCCTCTCAAGAATACCAGTCTCACCCCCCACCCCCTCGGCGGCGTATCTGCGACCTGCCCGCCGAAGAACGGCCGTTATATCGCCTGCATCAGTACGGCAGCAACGGCTTATCTACAACTGAACTGCTCTCCCTGCTGCTGGGTACGGCCGAAGCGCCTGGCTTAGCCCAGGATTTGCTGGATCATTTTGACTCCCTGCATGGCCTGGCTCGTGCCAGTCAAGCACAGTTGCTGCGCATTCACGGCATCGGTGAGGCGCAGGCGGCGCGGCTCATGGCCGTCCTGGAACTAAGCCGTCGTCTGCAAGCGCCACTGGCCGATGAACGACCCCAGGTGAGCAGTCCGGGCGAAGCGGCGCTCATGCTGGCCCCGCGCCTGAGCCATCTCACTCAAGAAGAACTGCACGTCATCCTGTTGGACACCCGCAACCGGGTGTTGGGCATCTACTGCCTCTACAAAGGCAGCCTGAATGCCAGCGTCATTCGTATCGGCGAAATCTTTCGCCCGGCCATCGAAGCGCCGGCGGCCGCCATCATTGTCGCCCACAATCATCCATCCGGGGAGGTTTCTCCGTCGCCAGAAGATGTGGCTGTGACGCGGCAGTTGGTCAAGGCGGGCAAGTTGTTGGATATCGAGGTGCTGGATCATGTCATCGTCGGTCAGGGCGGGCAGTTTACCAGTTTAAAAGAGCGCGGCGTCGGCTTCGATGTGGCCTGAAGGCAGGCTGTTTATGGACATTATTACCATTTGTGCTGACTGTAAACGGCCGTTTCATCATGATGACGGCCAACTGCACCCCATCCAGGATGGCGTCATTTGCCCTCACTGCGCTGCGATTACCTTGTTCGTCACACCGCCCCCTCCCTGGGAATCCCTCCAGGAGTCGCTTCTGGATGAACTGTGGCAAAGCCATCACCAGCCAGAAGCTGATGACTATGAATTGGAGTAAACCATGAATAATCCCCCGGTTAGTACCCCCTTGCCCCCCGCCGCCGACAGCAAACAGATCACCCTGATGGTGAATGGACAAACCAGGCTGTATGCCAACGACAAAGAAGGCAAACGGCAGGCGATTATTGATGGTCTGAACGCCATCGCCACCGTTGTTGTCAGCCAAGATGACTACTTGCCTGCCCAGCAAGCCTTGCAAGTTGTGGCGACAGTGCTTTATCCCGCTGGTATTCAAACCGAGGACGCTTACAAACTGGTGTGTGAGGTGACGGAGAAAGCGTGCGCCCATATCGGCTTTGGTGCGGAAGCGTCGCTAGGCCCCCCCGCCGTGCCCTTTGCCGACAGAGGCTTATATCGAAAACGTTACCCGCCCGTGGCGGCCGAGATGGTGCTGGCTGAACTGGCACTGGCTGGCACGAGCAGCACGTTCCCTCAGCAGGAAGTGGCCTGTACCATTCTTTGGAACAAGGCGGGCATGGCTGTTTACGATAACCACTGGAGCAAACTGACCCCGGCACAGCAGCGCCTCATCCAGATGCAGGTAGACACCATTGCCCAACAAGCGGGGTGGGTTAAAGATGAAGGTGCTACCTCTTCTGGCAGTTACACCCGCCCCTTAGCCATTGATGAAGCAGCAGCCCGCAGTCAGTTGGCTGGCTTGCTGCGTCGGGAAAACGGCCGTCCTGTTTTAGCCAGCAGCGTCATTTATCAGGTGCAGGTGGGTGCATACGGCCGTGGCTTTTACAGCAATGATTTGGCATCGACGTTGCAAGCTATCATCAGCGAAACTCTTCAAGCCAATGGGTACCACCCCACCCTCGAAGATGGCGAATACCATCCTCTACCCGTCTCGCTTGACTCAGAAGGCGAGGCTGATATCACCGAAAAACTGGCAACGATCACGCCCGTCGTGACCGAATTTGGTTTGGCGCTAATGCTGAAAGATTTGTTAACGGCCGTTATCGGCCAGAATCAGTCCATCAGCGAGTGGCAGGCGGAGCAGTTGGTCCAAAACGGCCGTGTTAGCCAGGCGCTGCGGCAGTTGGGCTACCAGACTGAATTAACCTGGTGTCAGCCATATCATTTCCAGCCGAAGCTATCGGGTCATGATGCCCAACAAGTGATACTCAAAGAGGTGCGTGTCAAAAACGACCCTACCAGGAAATTGCCACTCGCTAAAGGATTGGCCGTTTTAACACCAGCCTTGGCCATTGACGATGTGGACGACACCCTGGTTTACCTGGAGATGATTGGCGTCAAGCAGTCGGTGAAGGCTAATTGGGCGGCGCTTGTCGGTGGCGGCAAATTGCATTGGCTGGGCCGGAAGCGGATACGCCTGGATGGGATGAAAGAGCATGTGAAAATACAGGCGACGCTGCCTTGTGGCTGGGCAAATCACATCCTCATTCACAAGCAGGCCAGTCTGAAAGAGATGAATCCGGAGCAGCCTTTTTATTTGCTGGATAATGGCAAACAGCCAATTCCACCCCTGTTTTACCCGATGCTCAACAAGTGCCTGGCTTTGCCTTTGTTGCCGGAATGGGCAGGGTATTTGTGGGAAAACGGCCGTTTGCGCGGCCTCATTACTTTACTGGATGAAGGTGAGGGTCAGGGGTATGCGGCTTGGCGGGTACTGCCTGCAGCAGAGGATTGGCAAACGGTAATGGAAAACGGCTTGTCTAGCCGAGTTTTAAAATTCTGACGGGATGTTCCTAAATCTGTTATACTTTGAGAATGAATGCGAGTAACAGAGGTGTGCGATGACAGTACAAAACGTGACAGTGTCTTTACCAGAGGATGTTTACCTGCGCTTAGAGCAAGTGGCTCGTGGGACGAAACAATCTCTAGCGGATGTGCTTCTTTATGCAGTGAAAGTAGGCAGTCCCCCTAATTGGGAAGATGTTCCCGCTGAGTTCCAAGCTGATTTAGCAGCTTTGGATCGTCTTAATGACGATGCTTTATGGCAAATCGCACGCAGTCAGCAAACCCAAGCTGATATGGTCAGATATCAAGCATTGCTCGATAAAAATGCAAACGAAACTATGACTGAATCTGAGCGTCTTGAATTGACACAGCTGCGTGTTGAGGCAGATAGGTTCATGTTGCGTAAAGCACATGCAGCTGCTTTGTTGCGTTGGCGTGGTCATCAACTTCCCCCTGCTGAAAAGATATAGGCGTACCAATGAGCAACTATTTGCAAGCAGAGTTGCGTCAGCGTTTGCTAGACGCCGATGATCATTGCTGTGCCTATTGCCGCACAACGCAGGCGAATTCGGGTCAGCCCATGGTGGTGGATCATATTGTTCCGCAAAGCCAGGGTGGAGAAACACGTTTTGAAAATCTCTGTTTTTCTTGCCGTCGATGTAATGAATTCAAAGGCGCTGTGGTGCAGGCAGAAGACCCTTTAACGGGTGAAACTGTGTCACTTTATCAACCACGTCGCCAAAGTTGGAATGAGCATTTTGCCTGGGACGCATCCGGTATTCATCTCATTGGTTTGACACCCGTAGGTCGAATAACTATTTTGGTTTTGCGCATCAATAATGAAGTTATTCTGAATGCGCGACGGCGCTGGGTGAGTGCTGGTTGGCATCCACCTGCATAATAAGAAAGTGTTCTCTTCCTTGAATTTGTAATGTCCGCAGCATTTTGAGCCGCCTGATTATCGAGCGGTTAAGGCCATCTTCTATATTAGTTAGAAGATGGCCTTTTTGTTGTCTACTAGCAGAAAAACCCCAATTTTCGACTGTAGGATGACAAAGTTATTGTGCCAAAACAGACCCAAAAACGGTGTTTTTGACAAAGTTATTGCGCATCTTTGACAAAGTAAGTACACAAATCCTCTATTTTTGACAAAGATATTGCGCAAATCTTCTCTAAGCCAAATCCCCTTTAAACGCATCTTACAGGAGTAAATATTGGCCTATTCAGCTGAGGCTGGCGGATTGGATCAATAACTCTGTCACTCCGCGCAATAACTTTGTCAACCACATCGACCCTTTCCCCCCATTAAATCCTAAAAGGTGAAAACAATGACCAGATTAGCTAATACGGAAAAAGCTGGCTACTATCCGCTCCCCCCTTCCGTTACCGATTTGATAATTCCCACTATCACGGCTCCTCATGGGGGGCGTATCCTAGACCCTGCTGCTGGCGAGGGGACTGCCC
>CAZXVH010000187.1:0-4413 GCA_964643965.1 uncultured Ardenticatenaceae bacterium | reverse complement strand
ACCATGTTATGTTTGGGCGGGGTACTTGGAATGCTTTGGCTTGTTATACCTTTTTCAATTTTATATTTTGATACAATGCGTTTTATTCGGCAAAAGAAGATTGATTAAAAAAAGCATCTCCGCTGAGCAAGGGTCTTGGCGGCAAAATGGTGGTCCCCGCTAGGGCGAGGCCTTCCATTTGCCGCTGCGGCCTTGCTGGGGTGAGGTCTTCTTACTCGAGCCGCTGTGGCCGGCGTCATCACCGTGCCACAGCGCGGCACAATGAAGTGCGTTTTACAAGACGCCAACGGCAATCCTTCGACTAGGCTCAGGACAGGCATGACACAGCGCCTGGATGAAAACGGCGCGGCTTGGGATTTAGCCTGGACGCCGGAAAATATGTTGGGCAGCGCCACAGATGGTACCAATGACATTACCTTCGTCTATGACGCCGATGGCATGATGGTGCAGCGCACCGAAAACGGGCAAACCACCAACCGCCTGGGCAAATTGTTTGAGCACAACGTGACGCTCGGCTCGTTTACAAAACATTACCTCTTTGGCGGCAAGCTTATTGCTATGCGGGAAGGCTTGGCTGCCAACAGCCCCGTGAGCTTTTTCGCCACCGATCATCTGGGTAGTATAAGAGCCACCTTGTGGGCCAATGGCAGCCTGCGCTCTCGCCTGCGTTATGATCCCTGGGGCAAGGAGCGGTATGCGCAGTACGCCACCCCCACCGGCTACCGCTACACCAGCCAGCGCTGGGACAGCGACCTGGGGCTGTATGATTACAATGCCCGTTATTACGACCCGACGCTGGGCAAATTCATCTCGGCCGATACACTGGTGCCGCAGCCAACTTCGCCGCAATCTTTCAACCGTTTCGCCTATGTCAGAAACAACCCTCTTGGTTTTATCGATCCGACGGGCCATCGAGAGATCGAAATTGATGGCGGGGGCGGCGGGCCAGATGTGCGATTGCCGATTCTTACCAGAGATGAAGCTGTACAAGCTTTGAAATCACTGGGTAAAGGGGCAGTGACGTTAGCTTCATTATTACCAGGAGTAGGAGACGCCGTTGATGTTTACGATTTTGGCATATCGGTTTCTAAGGGTCAATGGGCGCAGGCTGGGACAATTGCGGGAATGGCAATTTTACCTGGTTCAGCGCGTGCCTTACGAGGTGCGGGTGGTGAAATTGTTGAAGGGGTTGCTCGAAACAGTGATGAAATTGCTGGTGGTTTTGGTGACATCTTTTTCAAGAATTTTGAAGAAGGATCGGGTTTTTCAGGTGTTTTTGATCCCAAAACAGGGCATTTTATTATTCGGCCAAGTGGCAATACACTACTTAAAGATGGTACTATACCTGATGGTTTGGTTGATCAATACGGAGGACATGGAACTATTAATCAACTCCTGGCAAACCAAGGGGTTGATTCGTCAGGCACTGTTGGTTATACAGTATTTTATGAGGGACCGGAACAACTAAGTGTTTCTTGGAATTCTTTTTCTGTAAATCACGCTAATTTTGGCAATAGAGCAGCACCTATGGAATTCCGTCAAACTATCATGGATGCTCTTCGCAATTCAACAGGTTATAATGTCACATCGAGATAAGAAAATTAATCGTTTTGTAAGTATATGATCTGGGATATACACCCCCTTAAGGATGGTGCTTTAAGATGGTTGTGAATGAACTTCCTTTACCTCAACTTCTTCAAGAATTAATCGAAAAAGATCAGTGGAAGAGACCGGAAGATATTGTTGTACTCGAATCCATGACTGGATCCAAAAATGGGAAGGATTTTACTTTTTTAGATGTTCGAGGGATGCAACTTGAAAGTTATCCCGTCCACTTGATAGAAGATAATAAACTTGCAGCAATTTACCATTTGGCATCGTCAAAACTATCTGGAAAACCGATAGATGATGATGGAATATTAGATATAGATAAGGCTATTTTCATTGCAGTTAATTGGAGCGAAGAGGCAATATGTTTAGATTACAGCTTGTCTTCTAGTAACCCAAGGATTGTAACATCAGTTATTAATGAAGAAGACATGTTGTCCAAATGGAAAGTTATTGCACCCGATTTCCTTTCCTTTGCAATTCAATTGGGCATGAAAAAATAGAGATCTTTTTCAAGAGTGAGCCAGAACTGTAAAGGATAAAACTGACCCAACTGCGGTGCGGGGTTCCGCTTGTCTCTGTGGTCGTGCCTCATTTTGGTAGGTTCAATACAAGCCTCGCCGCGCCACAGGCCACGTTGGTAAGCGGCGGTGCTGTTGAAAAAAGGCTCCTTTGCTCTGCCGGGGGCTACGGCCGTTTCCGGCCCGGCTGCACAGCATTGAAGAGGAAACCCATTCACTGGTTGGCGGTGACAACGCCCTGTATTACTTGATTGCCGACCGCCTGGGCAGCACCCGCCGGATTCTCACCGAGAGCGGCGACCCGGTAACGGGCAGCATCGCCCGTTACACCCCCTTTGGCGATTGGCGCACGGAACCGACGGCTAACCTGACCGACCGGGGCTTTACCGGCCATATGCAAGAGAACCTGGGCAGCAATGACCTGGGACTTATCTACATGCAGGCCAGATTTTTTGTACCGGCGCTTGGTCGCTTCGCCAGCGCCGACACCATTGTGCCGGATGTTGCCAACCCCCAACAGTACAACAGATACACGTATTCGTTGAATTCACCAATACGCTATACGGATCCATCGGGAAATTGCCCTGTCTGTTTAGCCTCACTCATTGGACTCGTTGTGGATTACGGATGGCAAGTTCGAAATAATGTGGTTGATAATAACATGCCATTTTGGGATGCAGTTTATTATCAGAATATAGACTGGGGAGAGGTAATAGGAGTTACTGTAGGCTCTGGAATTGGGGCTGGCCTTGCTTCGCCTCTCGCAGGAGTTGCAGCTAAAGGTGGTACACCATTATTAACTCAGTTAGCCTGGAGGGGTGCAGGCGGAGCATTGGGAGCAATGGGTGGGGGCCAAGCACGAATATTGGTTGAATCCCATGTTGATGAATTGATTGAGAATGGCTTTAGTTACGATGAAATCAGCGCAATTGAACGAGCTACTTCAAGCGGGTTACTAGATCCGAAAACAATTTTTTTAGATGGTGCAACAGGTGTAATCGTTGCGTCGGCCACAACGCCATTGCAATCTGCCCTTCAACCTTGGCAAAGCGAAGTTCCAACTGGGAGGCAAATTAAGTTTTATTATGGCCCAGGCAAGGCCCCGGTTCTTGAAGCAATGAGTAAACAGGTCGTACTTACGCCTAGTCAATACGAAGCTCTGATTATTGCACTTCAGCAAGGAAGTATAGACGTGGCTGAAAATTTCCTTGTTACATGGTTAGGTTTAGAGGCTTCTGATTATGCCCAAGACTAGAAATACGGTTGTGGATTCCGCGGAGATGATTAATGAAAAAATATTGGCGAATAATCCTTACACAAGATACTAACGCATTAAAAGTATGGCTAAGGAACACTATTTTATATGTTATTGGCGGAAGTTTAATAATGTCAGTCATGTGTAGGGCTCAAGTTTGCCCTCTAAGCATTCCCGCCGGTTTGTTTCTTGGCTGGGTTGCTGTGACAAAAACTTACTTATTAATTGATTCTCAGATGACATTTTGGGCAGATATCATGTTGTTTTTAGTGACGGCTTTAATGTCATTCCTCTCTGTGCAAATCTTCATGTTTTGGTGTCTCTTGTTTCCCCATCCAGAGTCGTGCAATAGCTCGATGCAAACAGCATGTTGGTTCGTTACAATTTTTACTCCCACTATAGGCATGTTGTCTTTGTGGTTATGGTGGAGGATCCGAGGAAAAATTTGAGAATAATGCTATGCGGCGCTAAATATAATGACGACACTAGGACTTCCATTTTTGATGCCGTATGACGCCGATGGCATGATGGTACAGCGTGCTGAAAACGGGCAAACCACCAACTACCTGGGCAAATTGTTTGAGCATAACGTCACGCTTGGCTCGTTTACAAAACATTACCTCTTTGGCGGCAAACTTATTGTCATGCGGGAAGACTTGGCTGCCAACAGCCCCGTGAGCTTTTTCGCCACCGATCATCTGGGTAGTATAAGAGTCACCTTGTGGGCCGATGGCAGCCTGCGCTCTCGCCTGCGTTATGATCCCTGGGGCAAAGAGCGGTATGCGCAGTACGCCACCCCCAGCGGCTACCGCTACACCAGCCAGCGCTGGGACAGCGGCCTGGGGCTGTATGATTACAATGCTCGCTACTACGACCCGGCGCTGGGCAAATTCATCTCGGCCGATACGCTGGTGCCAGAACAAAAACGGCTGACGCCTTTAGCTGTTGCTTTTCACGAGAACCAATTCTTGGAAGAGGTTAACCAAGAGAACGGGCAGATAACCCAATTTGGGCCGATTAGCAGTTGGA
>CAZXVH010000186.1:0-4531 GCA_964643965.1 uncultured Ardenticatenaceae bacterium | reverse complement strand
ACATGACCGCATCTTTCTTACCGGGAAGCGCGATACCGCATCCTCCCGTAGCGACGATATTTGTCCCCAATGTGGTCAGCCTGTTACCGCCGCCGATATGGCGCACGTGTTGGATTCAAAACGGCCGTGGACAATCCCCCACGGCCACTGCCGCGACCTGTGGCAAACCCACAACTGGCAGCCGACGCTTTTTGCGGCTGAGGTAGAACCAGACGTGGCGTCTGTCACATAACAACAAGGAGTGATGATGATGTGTACCCCGATTGTGATTCAGTACCGGCTCTTGGAAAACCTGTTGGCGGCACTGCCGGCCAGCAGCCAGGTGTCTATCACTGTGCTGCAAGAAAGCCGGACGACGACTTCCCCTGCCCTAGTACGTAAAGCGCTGAAGATGAGCGTCGATGTGCGGGCGGTGGCGTCAGGGAACCGGATTCTCTCCTGGCACTGTCCCGTTGATGAATTCAGTTTCTATGCAGGCATGGGAAACGGCAGTTCGCCGGAGCAAGGGCGCTATGAACGCGCCTGGCAGCGAGCCGAAAGCATAAAAGAGGCCCTGGTTGAGGCCATCACGGGCGTGACTGTACGCACAGATGGCGTCATCGAACTGCCGGTGCGTACCTTGCTGCCTGGCACGACCGATCTGGTTCCTCTGCAACCGGTGGGCAGCGCCGCGCCGGTCCTGGCTGAGGTGGACTGATATTTCATCCCTCGAAGATATTTTGTAGGAACGGCCGTTCTCAGGAGCGGCTTTTTATTTTTATATGAATGATGAAGGAGAAACCACATGACAACAATTACATTTGAAGCGTGGATGCAGCACGTAGACCAGGTCGTGGGTCAGATCGCCTTTGGCCTGAGCGTCCATGACCTGCCCGATTTTAACTCGCGTGATTTATTCGATTCTGGTGTCACCGCCCAGGATGCGGCCGAAGAAGCGCTGGCAGGCGCAGACTTTCCGTTTGACGACCTGGATTTTCTCGGCTAATTCCCTTGGGAGTGAGAGGGTGGTAAACGGCCGTTTTACAACCATACAAAAAAAAGCCGAATCCCCCATTGGGAGATTCGGCCTTTTTGAACTGGTTACCCCTCTGCAAGAGGTTAAGTTCAGTGCCTTTCAAATTTCATATCCCGCTGGTGTAGGCTACAGCGGCTATGTATAGTATACACCTGATTTCCTCTTTGCGCGTAAACTCTCAACAACATCCAAGTATTGGCGATAGGTTTTATTTTCAAGTTCTCGGATTATCATCCAACTCGTTTAGTTCTCATATTTTTTCAAAACGGGCTGAAATAAGGAACAGCCGCAGTCCCCCTGCCAAACCAGCCCCATTTCTGGTATCATTCCCCCTAACAGTTAATCAGGGGGTAACAATGACCTTTAGCCGAGAAACCTGGCAAACCGCCGCCCACCAAAAACTCCAAGAAACCAGCCAGTGGCTCACCCGCCACCGGCAAGGTAACATGCCCTTCCTTATCTATGGCACTGTGGCTGGACTCACGCTATGGCCGTTGGTAGAAACGGCCGTTCGCACCGGGAGCGTCGCCTCCGTCATTGGCACGATTTACGCTGTCACGGCTGGCATCGGCACAAACCTGGTAGCCAATCAAATAGAAGCATGGAAAAATCAAGCACAACCACCAACTGAAACAGAAGTCAGCCAATGGGTTGTTGACCAGGCGCCTGCCAATCCTGACCTGGGCAAAACCATAGATGATATTCTGCAAGCATTGCAAGCTTTGACGACAGCGCAGGAAGCGTTACCAGCAGCCTATCAAGCGGATTTCCATGCCCAACTTCGCCAAGAACTGGAGCAACTGGGTAATCTGACTTATTTTCAGGCCACACTCACGGGTAGTGGTGCCGTTGTTCAGGGGGAAGGCGCTCAAGGCGTTGGTGAACGAGGCGTATTGCCTGGGGGAGCTGTTGGCGGCGACATTGTTACCGGCGACAACAATCACATTGAGCACATCATCCATATCTATCAGGCTGGGGGCGGACAACTTTCCGCTACTCGTTTGAAACGAGCCATCGTAGATTATGCAGAGTGGGTTGTCACCCATTACGGCCGTTTACCCCTCCGTGGTCTCAGTGACAAGGAATATTACCTGCCCCATCCCGATCTCCCCGACATCTACGTCTCCTTGGTTGCCCAAAGCGGGTTTGGGCGCGGAGAGCGTGGCAGTCAGATTGATATGAGTACCTTGCTTAATCAGGGGCCACGTTTGGTTATCACGGGCGGCCCCGGCTCTGGCAAAACCACCTTTCTGCGCCATATCGCCTACCTGCTCGCCCATGCCATTCACACCGGAGAGGATGCAGGTGTACGCCAACTGCTCAATTTAAAAGGGGCAATCCCCCTCCCCATCTACCTCTCGTTGGCCGACTACCATCGCTACCGGCAAACGCACACAGAAGGCACACTCATCGACTTTATCAGCCATACGCTCATTCAACAGCATGGTGTTTATGGGTTGCCGCCAGACTTCTTTGCCCAAATGCTCTCCCAAGACAACACCATTTGTCTTTTACTCGACAGCCTGGATGAAATACCCACCGACGAAGGCCGTTTTCAGGTGAGCAATGCCGTTTTGCAGTTAGCCGACAATCGCAGTATTGGTCAAATGCTCATTGCCAGCCGTGACCACGCCTATGTGGGGCGTACCATGCTGCCCCAGCCTTTCCAACGTTTCATCGTGCAGCCGATGGAACCCAAACAAATTGAAGCACTCGTCAATCGGTGGTGTACGGCCGTTTATCCCCCTCATGAGGCCAATGCCCAGGCGCAGGATTTAGTCCGGGAAATCACTATTTTAGAAGACATTCGCAAGCAGCAACGAGAAGCGCCTTTGGTAGATACCCCCCTCATGGTCACGATTGTCGCCATTGTCCATTACAACGACCGCAAACTGCCGCAGCAGCGAGCGGCCTTGTACGATAAATGTGTCACGGCGCTGCTGGCAGAACAGCACAAAGGGGAAGAAGGTCAAGGTGAAAGCCAAGCTGCTTTGGAGAAACGAGGCGGCTCCACGGATGCCAAGCGTGGCTATCTTTCCCTGCTGGCTTTTGAGATGATGCGCAGACGCACCGACCAAAATGGAGGGCGCACGATTTCACAAGACCAGATAACAGAATGGCTGTTGCCTGAGTTCCAACAAAATGAAGGCAGCGAAGCCGCGCCTCAAAAATTGGCTGAATTTCATCGCGCTATGTTTGACCGTGCCAGCATCCTCCACGAGCGTGCCGGTGAGATTGAATTTACACATCTAACATTTCAAGAATTTCTCTGTGCCCATTATCTGGCGGTCATTAAATCCCCAGAAGAAGCGGCTGCCTTTTTTCAAGAGGAGAACCGTGTTACTTATTCCTGGTGGCGCGAGACGATTTTATTGACGATTGGCTATCTCGCCAAGACAGCCACGCCCAAAAGCCTCAAGTTGGTACAAGCTATGCTCGATACCTATCCCGATGATGATCTGGGGTTGTCTGCCGCAGAAGTAGCTGCTTCTGGTTTGTTGGAGATGGAAGTGCCGGCCCCCGATACTCGCCGTAATACCCGCGACCGTTTGCTGGCCTTGTTGACCGACAGTCAACAACGTTCCCCCGTGGCAATGAGAGCTTTGGCTGGGCGCACCCTGAGCAGCCTGGGGGATAAACGGGCTGGAGTGGGTATCATTGAACGGGATGGGGTGAAGCTGCCTGATATTTTGTGGAGCGCAGAGATACCCGCTGGAAGTTATACGATTGGGGATAATGAGAGCACTTATGATGATGAGAAACCCCGAGATGTGGTGATTGATAACCCGTATCAGGTGGCTCGTTACCCCATTACCACGATGCAGTTTCAATGTTTTATCGATGCGCCAGATAGAGATGATGCCAGATGGTGGCAAGGATTACCAGATAATGAGCAGAAGTTTTCCGAACCTGAATTTCCCGATGCCAACCACCCCCGAGAAAGGGTAAGCTGGTATCAGGCGGTGGCTTTTTGCCGCTGGCTGACAGCGAAGCTTCAAACTGGGGAAGTGCAAGCTGATGGCCTGGTGGGTGACTTAAGTCAGGTTGAAATCGGTTTGCCTCATGAGTTTGAATGGGAAGTGGCAGCACGTTGGCCGAATGAGGGGGTGCAGGCGCGTATTTATCCGTGGGGAGCTGAGTTTGATGAAGCGAAAGCGAATACAAGTGTAGGAGATCGAATTGGGCAAACAACGGCCGTTGGCCTATACCCATCAGGCAAGAATGAAACATTAGATTTATACGATATGAGCGGCAATGTGTGGGAATGGTGCCGGAACAAATATAACGAACCGGAAGAAACGGCCGTTGACCAAAGCAATGACCCTCGCGTGCTGCGCGGCGGTTCGTGGTACTTCGGTCAGAACAACGCCCGCGCGGCCTCCCGCAGCTACAACTACCCTGGCGACCGTGGCAACAGTGTCGGTTTTCGGGTCGCGGTGCGTCGTCCCCCATCTCACGTCCACTGATCACTGTTCTGGCGGGCGCAGCGGTAGCGGAGTCCCGCCCACTCGCGCA
>CAZXVH010000185.1:0-4606 GCA_964643965.1 uncultured Ardenticatenaceae bacterium | reverse complement strand
AGAGCTAGTTGTTGATAAACGGCCGTTTCCCCCACATCCAAATTTGCCAAAACCACATCCCCACAGGCGTTCCGTCTACGATAACTGGATGCGCCAGACTTGGTTATTGAAGGTGCCCCAGTTGTAGAGTTCTAAAGTTTGCAGATAAAAGCCGGTTCGAGAACGGCCGTTTTCATCAAATTCAAAGAGAGATTGTTGCATCGGTTATTTCACAGTGAATAAGGTGAAGCCCTGTTCAGCGAAGTGGTTGTCGAAAGCGAAGGCTGTGTGGAGATTTGCCTGGCGCATAGCAATGAAGCTGATGCAATCTACCAGGCTAAGTTGGCGACGATTGGCTGTGAGAACGGCCGTCATGCCAGCATTGTGCAAGCGCTCATTGACCCAGATAACTTGCAAAAAGGGGGCCACATTTTCATGAAACGCCCGAATCTGGGGTATGCCCAACCGATTTTGTACCAAAGCGGCCGTTTCTGACAAAATATAGTTGGTACAAAAGAATAGCGTGTCCTGCTGGGCAAGCTGTATCCAAATACGTTGCGCCGAAAGATGATTTTGCTCATGCTCATCCAACAAGGCCAGGAAGGCAGACGTGTCTACAAAAATGTTCATTCGCCAACCTCAGCATAGATATCAGCCAGATGGGTGTCGTGATTTGCACCCAAATCAGATGTCCCCGATTGCCCAATACCAATGACGGAGAGTAAACGCCTTTCTCGTTCCGCTGTAGAAACTTCTTGTCGCGTTTGAATATAAGCATCCACACTGCGCCGAATCAGTTCGGCCATAGAAATATTATCTACTTCCGCCAATCGTCTCAGATTTTCTGATTGTTTTTCTGTCAACTGAATTTGTGTACGTACCATCGTTGCCTCCAAAAGTGATTACACTTCTTACCGATATGATAACATATATCTTCTTCAGTAAAAAGGGGCGATTCACTCCTCTTGCGTGTGTTGGCGTAACTGGTCGTGGATATCAGCCACGGATATTTTGGCTTAATTCTTACTCCCATAACATAGCAGAACCAGATTCACTATGTTATTCTTGCACCCAAGAGATTTTATTTACGCAGCAAAAGCCAGACACATAAAGGAGAATTCCATGGGTTTTTTAAGCGGGTTGATGGGCAATGCGTCCGAAGCAGATGCCAAACAAATACAAGAAAAGTTCAAAGAGTTATTCATTCCAGACGAAGAAGTTCATGCGGCTTATGTCCTCATCCGCGACACTTTCATCTTTACGAACAAACGTCTGATCGTGATTGATGTGCAAGGCGCTTCCGGCAAAAAAACTGAATACCTGAGCGTCCCCTACAAATCAATCAAATACTTTTCCGTAGAAACGGCCGGTACTTTCGACCGCGATGCAGAAATAAAAGTGTGGGTCTCTGGCAGCCATGGCCCTACCGTCAGCAAACAGATCAAAAAAGGGATCGACATTGTCGGTTTGCAGCGTACTTTGGCTCATTTTGTCATGAATTGAAAAGGAGAAGTTCAACTTTTTTAGAAAAGTTGAACTTCTTAGTTTGTGCCTAACCGCCCAAACGATAGTCGATACAAAATATAATCGGCCGTATTGCCCAGCAAATTGCCCGTGCGAATCATACCCAGCACCGTTTCGATGGCCTCCGCTTTTTCCTGCCCATATGTATCGATCAGCGTTTGCCGGACAGCGCGGTCTGGCTGGGCGTCGCTTTCTGCCCAATGTTGGGCGTAGAGCAGGGCGGGGATTTCCTCGACGGGGGCGTGGTCAATAATGCCATCTTGTATCTGGCGGATTTCAGCCTCCGATAGATTGGCTTTCAACGCCTCTTTGGCGTGGTAATAAGAACAATAGCGACAATCATTAACGGCCGTTACCGCCAACATCAATCGCTCCCGAAAAGCAAAATCTACCAGCTCCCCACGCATCGCCTGCCGCAGCTTATCCCGATTCCGAAACGGATACGCCACGTCTTGCAAAAAATCTGCCACACCCTGATAGGTGCGTCGTTTAAACTGTTTCATAATAGCTCCCTAAATCGGTAATCGGTAATCGGTAAACGGTAATCGGTAAACAGTAACCGACCACCGACCACTGTCCACTGACCACTATCCACTATCCACTGCTTTTCAATCCCCCGGTACAAAAAACGCCTCCGACTCTTCCACATCATCCTCATCCACCTCTCGGCGGAACTGACTCATGTACAAATCATAATAGAAACCATGCGCCTCCAGCAACGACTGATGCGTACCACGCTCAATAATCTCCCCATCCTGTAACACCAGCACCTGATCCGCATGGCGGATCGTGCTCAAGCGATGGGCGATCACAAAACTGGTACGCCCTTCCAGCAGCTTGTCCAACGCCGCTTGAATCTCCCGCTCCGTGCGCGTATCCACACTGCTCGTCGCCTCATCCAGGATGAGAATGCGCGGATCAATCAAAGCCACTCGCGCAATCGACAGCAGTTGGCGCTGACCCTGGCTTAAACCAGAGCCGCGTTCCCCCAATATCGTTTGGTATCCTTCCGGCAGCCGCTCGATGAAATCATGCGCGCGCGCCAACTTGGCGGCGGCCATCACTTCTTCATCAGAGGCGTCTGGCTGACCATAGCGGATATTATTGAGAACGGTGTCGCTGAACAAAAATGAATCTTGCAACACAATGCCCATCTGCTCCCGCAAACTACTGCGTGTGACATCACGCACGTCAATCCCATCAATCGTCAAGCGACCCTGTGAGACATCCCAAAAGCGGGGCAGCAAGTTGATAATCGTCGTTTTACCCGCGCCCGTCGGCCCCACAATGGCAATCGTCTCGCCCGGTTTCGCTTCGATATCGATCCCTTTTAGCACCGGTTCGTCCTTATTATATTCCGCCCATACCTGCTCAAATTTGACATGACCCTGGATAGCGGGCATGGTAATGGCGTCCGGTTTATCGACTACATCGGGATTTTCATCCAACAAGCCAAAAATACGTTCTGCCCCGGCGATGGCGCTCTGGATATTCGTCCACAGCACAGAAATTTGCTGCACCGGCCGGTTAAACTGCTGCGTGTAGGCGATGAAGGTAATAATCAGCCCCATAGAAATAGCAGTGCTACCCATGTTTTGTCCCGTGAGGATGAAGTATCCCCCCACACCCGCCACAACTGCCAGGCTGACATAGCCCAGCGCATTCAGCGTTGGCGCTAAGGCGCTGGAAAAGACCTGCGCCCGGATGTTGGCGTCACGAGTAGCGGCGTTGCTCACCTCGAACTGGTCGATATTTTCCTGCTCACGGCTGAACGCTTGCACTTCACGTACCGAGGAAATGCCCTCTTGCAAATCGGCATTGACGGAACCAATCTCTTTACGCGCCACGCGGAACGCTTTGCGCGCCTGGGCTGAGAACCAACGAGTGGCAACAAACATCAGGGGCAGCATCACCAAACTAATAAGGGCAAAGGGAACACTCAACTTCAACATCACGAAAACCGTCCACACAATCAACAACGCCCCTTGCAGCACACTGAGCAGCCCAAAACCCACTATCTGCGCTAAGGTATCTATATCGTTGGTGAAACGACTCATGACGTCGCCAGCCTCATGGCGGGTAAAGTAACCCAAAGAGAGGCGCTGCATGTGACTAAACACTTTCTCGCGCAAATCACGTAAGACGTGGTAGCCAGCCCAACTCATCAGGAAAAAGCCAATACCACTGAGGATGGCATTCCCTACGTAGAGCGCTGCAATGATGAGAACGAGCGTGCCAATACCGCTGATTGTTTCACTGGCGGTTGCTGTTAAATCAGGCGTGGTATACGTGCAGTTGCTTTCAAACGCTTCCTGTCCACCCGGCAGATTTTGGCCGTTGCCGGGCATGTCTAGCGGCAAATTGCCACCTGTTTCACCTTGGATGGCAGAGCCAGTGGCAAAAGGCGTCAGGTAGCAATCCACGATTTGTCCGGTCAACTCAGGAACCTGGATTTGCATGTAGGTGCTGCTAATAACAACTACTGCGACCACCAGTACGGCTAAAATATAAGGCCGGAAGTAGTGGCCTAACCGTTTGAGTGTGGCGCTAACGCTGGTGGCCTTCCGTTCTTCTGTGCTAAAAAATTGATCACTTCGATTAAACATAGTTCACTCTTATTGATTTGCGATTTTTGATTTACGACTTACGATTTTGGTTGGCGATTGCGTAAGGTTTTGATGGAGGCAACGGTCATAGCCAGGATTTCGTCTGTTTCTTGCCAGAGATGGGTTATTTTAGATTCAGGCATAAGGTCTGTGTCGATTAGGATTTCTAACCAAAATTGGGTTTCATCTGCTTCTTCTTCAACGATTTTTAGCTTGTTGATCATGTCTGCTTTTGACTTGGCTCGACAAGCGGCACGGTAATTTGCACCCACAGACGTTGCCGAACGAATTATTTGTTTGCCAATGACCTCTGCGGCCATCGTTTTGGGCAAATGAGTACTCATTTCAATAATCTGCACGGCCAATAACTTCGTCCGGTTCTGAAACATCTGCTTTTGATTCATTTGTCTGTCTCCAATTGCGTAATTGCGCACCAATCGTTAATCGTCAATCGTCAATCGTCAATCGTCAATCGTCAATCGTCAATCGTCAATCGT
>CAZXVH010000184.1:0-5029 GCA_964643965.1 uncultured Ardenticatenaceae bacterium | reverse complement strand
AAGGTGATGATGGCACAGGTTGAACAAATTGAACAGCTTGATTTTGGGGAACTGCCCCGGTTTAGCGTTGAAGCTCTGGGTATTGAGACAAGTTATTATAAGATGGGGCAGGGGAATGCGATGGAGTTGGTTGAGCCTGTCGAAACCAACGGCCTTCGACAAGCTCAGGCGGCGTCTGGCCTTCGACAAGCTGAGTCCTCGTTGCCACCAAATAAACCAACGGTTCTCCTTCTTCACGGCATGACCTCCTCCGGTGATGCGTACCGTGAACTGATGGCGGCTCTGGCCGACGACTACCATCTCATCGCCCCTGACATCCCCGGATTTGGCTTTTCCGACATGACAACGCCTTACACCATGGATCATCTGGTGGAATGGGTGGCGGCCTTCCTCGATGTCTTGGGCGTGGCGCAATGTTTAGTAGTTGGGCATTCATTTGGCGGCGTCTTGGCGGCGCATTTTGCGTTAGCCTATCCAGAAGATGTGGCGCGACTGGTTCTCATCGCCCCCGCCTTGTTGTCGGCGCAGAACGTGCCGGATGTGCTCATCAAGGCTGGCATTTCGTTGGGTTTGGTTGATTTAGGCACGACGATTTCCCAGTCGCGCCTGGTTTTGCCGTATCAGGTGAAAAGCGCCTTTTACCAACCGGAGCAGCAGCCAGATTCGCTTTGGCCGCGCCGAATGCGTGATTACCAGAATGCCCGCGCCTCTGCGGATGTATTGAAAGCGATGGCTTACAATGGCTCCGGTCCTGACTTGAGCAAGCTGGCGCATCCCATTTGTTTGATTTGGGGTGAGGATGATGCGGTTGTATCGGTGGCTGATGGGGAAGCGTTGGTCGCACTGTTTCCGAATGCGGAACTGCACCGGCTGGCTGCGTGTGGTCATGTGCCGGTGCAAGAGAAAACGGCCGTTGTGGTAGAGACGGTTGCGTTGTTTTTCGAGGAAGATCAATCAATCTAAGCTAAAAGAGAAACCATATTAAAGGAGAAAGTCATGTCAATAAATCTAGCAAATATTAAATGGGTTTGGGTGGTTTTAGGTGTGGTGATTGCGTTTATTATCACCTATGGCAGCTCGATTTGTGTGGTGACAGGCTATGCTACTTATCTCGGTTTCGGGGCAAGGGGTGCGCCAGATACGGCCATGATAAACGAATTTGCGGCCAGCAATGCGCTGGGAATAACGAGCATCTTCATCGGTATTGGCACACTCGTTGGTGGTCTACTCGCAGGACGAAAAGTAAAAGAAGATGCGTTACAAAATGGATTGATGGTTGGTCTTATCACCGCCATCTTGGGCTTTGTCCTTAGCCTCTTCGGTGGTTTTTCAGTATGGGCGATTGTGAGTTTCATCTTTGCTTTGGGTGGCGGTTGGTTAGGTGGTAAGCTGAGCAGTAGGTGACGTTGATTACGACACACATTTGATTTTTTTGCAACGGGAAACGGCCGTTGTCATCAAACCCATTGCGTTATTTCTAAACGAGAATCAGTAGCATAATGTTATAATTGCCCTATGAATACAACCCAAGCTCCCCTTGATATTGGTAAAGTCATTCAAAATGCAGTCGTTTTCGACTTCAAAAATTCGTCTGTGAATCCCATGAATATTGATTCTCTCCCCCAAACCGTTAACCGACTTTTCACGCTTCTCGAACAAAGAGAAATCAGCTATGTTCTCGTTGGCGGCGTGGCTTTGCTCACCTATATTGAAGGCCGTAATACACAAGATATTGACCTGATCATGGCTCTTTCTTCGCTGGCTAAACTGCCAGAAATAAAAATAAGCAGCCAGGATATGTATTTTGCCCGTGGCGACTATGAAGGCTTACAGATCGACCTGCTGCTGACTGAAAATCCACTCTTTGATAAAGTCAAACGAAAATATGCCAGCGCCCAACATTTTCAAGAACAGGAGATAACAACTGCAACCGTAGCAGGGTTAATATTGCTGAAATTGTATGCGCTGCCTTCACTGTATCGTCAAGGCAGTTTTTCACGGGTAGGTATCTATGAAAACGACATCGCCACGCTATTACATGATTATCCAGTAGATATGGCAGCGTTGGAAAAAGAATTGTCAGGCCATTTAAATGAGAGTGATATGGTTGAAGTCAAGCATATTGTGGCAGAAATACAACGACGGATAGCACGTTATCAAAAAGGGACAGGGTCGAAAGCGTCTTGAGTGGCTCTCGCATCTTTGGCTTGTCACGGAGAAAAGAAACCATATTGGTGTTGGCACACTCGTTGGTGGTCTGTTGGCGGGGCGAAAAGCGAGCGCAGATGCGTTACAAAATGGATTGATGGTAACAGCCTCGCTCAACTCCCTATTATTGATGCTAAAGAGAATCCGAGTATAATTCAGGCCGTGTTATACTTGCTGTGGCCGCATCTCAGTCCCGAAGGGCTGCTTTCTGACCGCGCCACCTCTGGGTATATATCTATTCTGAAAAATTAATGCGCCATTATTCATCACTCTCTCTAAAGAGAACTCTTCCAGCCCGTCTCTTTATATAACTTGTTCTGGAAATTAACCATCAGATATTTTTAATTGAGTGTGGTTGCATAAGCGGACCGTGATTAGACGTAAAATGCCCGATAATATTGCACCTCTCTATTTTTTACACGCAAAGCTGTACCGTCCCACGCTGCCAAATGACCACGTTTTACGCCCCCGATTGTTAGCCCAATTAGAAAAAGGCAGGCATCATCAGATAGTTGTGGTGAGCGCGCCGGCTGGATATGGCAAGACAACATTGGTGAGTGCCTGGGTTGGACAGCTTCAATGCCCTACTGCCTGGATTTCCCTGGATGAGGGGGATAATGACTTGACCGTTTTTCTGAGTTATTTCTTGGAAAGCATGAAATCTATTTTCCCCAATTTTGGCGAGCAGATATATGGATATTCTCAGGTATCTGCGCTGCCCTCACTGCCTGTTATTACCACTTATTTGATTAATGAGATAGACAAAATAGATCAGGATTTTTTGTTGGTGTTGGATGATTTTCATATCCTGACAAATGAAGATATCCACCTGCTTTTAGATGGTTTGTTGCAGTATCCGCTGCCTCATTTTCACTTGGCATTGACCAGCCGTTTTGATCCACCACCATCGTTAGCAAAGCTCCGGGCCAAGGGTAAAATGATCGAAGTGCGGGCTAAAGATTTGTGCTTTTCGGACTCAGAAGTTGCCAGCTTTACCGAGCAGTTGCTTCCCGCTAAACCAGATGTTGAAACAATTAGAATTTTGACTGAAAAAACAGAAGGATGGGCGGTCGGATTGCGTTTGGCCACGATTGCTATTCGACGTTGGGGGGTGAGCGATTATCAACCAGCCATTTTACAAGTGGATAACCAATATGTAGTGGACTATTTGGTGGATGAGGTGTTGGCGCGGTGTCCAACGGCCGTTATCGACTTTTTGCTTCAATCCTCCATCCTCAACCGCTTCTCGCTCCCCCTGTGCGCCACCATGATGGGAGCGGACTCCTTCGACCCCAAGATTCTGCCCAAGTTAGAGCGAGAAGGGATGTTTGTCGAATCGCTGGATAATCATAAGGAATGGTATCGTTATCACAAACTGTTCCGAGACCTTCTGCGGCAGCGCCTGGACGAAAAATTTTCACCGACTGAAGTAGCAGAGTTGCATGTGCGAGCCAGCCGGTGGCTGGCCGCCAACGGATTTATTGAAGAGTCCATTGATCATGCTCTTTTAAGTGGAGATGTGACAGCGGCGGTCACTATCGTCTCAGCGCATGGCCTGACTCTGGTAAACAAGGAGCGCTGGCTTTTGCTGGAAAGGCTGTTAAACAAATTCCCAGCAGTCGTCATCAATGAACAGCCCCGGCTACTGATACTGCTGGCCTGGCTTATGCTGTCCAGAATGAGGTTTAGCCGGGTTGAGACGTTTCGGAATTATTTAGAGCGCTATGTAGATGATGACTCTCTGACGCCGGAAGAGAGGCGTTTTCTGAATTGTTCTCTCCATACATTTGCCGCTATAACATTTAATTGGGCGGCCGAACCTGAAAAAGTCATTTACCATGCGCAACAAGCATTGTCCAACACCAAACCGGAATGGGGATTGGTACTGGCATACCTTTGGATACATATGGGCACAGCGGCTCATCAATTAAAAGGCGGCGATGCCGGATTAATGATCTTGGGAGAAGCGGATCATTTGGTGACAGATGTACTCAATGGCGCTCGTAAAAAAATCGCTATTAGCTTTGTCGATTGGTTCTCTGGTGATCTGCTGAAACTTATTCATACCGCGCAAAATGGACTTGAGTTGGTGAATGGATTGGGTTGGCTATCTTCTGAAAGCATGATGCACTATATGGTGGGTTTTGCCTTTTATGAGCGGAATGAGTTCGATAGCGCAGAACACCATTTTCGGGCAGTGCTGCATATGAAACATGGCTTTCAATTTCAAGCCTTTATTTTTAGTGCTATTGGGCAAGCGTTGATTTATCAGGCACAAAATAGGAGTGATGATGCCTGGGGGATGTCGGAAACGGCCGTTAATTTTTGTCTGGAAGTAGAGCATCCCTCATTGTTATTCATTGCCAGAGCCTTTCAAGCAGACCTGGCGGCGCGACAAGGTCGGTTAGATAAAGCCATCGTGTGGGCTGATCAAACTGATGTGACCGATTTATCCAAATTAATGCCTTATCCCTATCAGCCGCAGCTGACGCCAGCCAAAATATGGTTGGCGGAAGGGTCGCCAGCCAGCCTGCAAAAAGCAGAAACCGAGTTGATGCGTCTGCAAGATATTGTAACCGGCGCCCATAACGTCCCTTATCAAATTAAAGTGTTGATTCTGCAAGCGCTCCTGTACAAGCATCAAAAAAAGGCGCAATTAGCAGAAGAAGCATTGGTGCAGGCCGTCCGACTGGCTCAACCCGGTGGCTTTATCCGGGCGTTTGTTGAGTCAGGGCCACAGATGGCTGTGCTGCTCAAACATTTATATGTTCAAGGCTTTGCCTCGACTTTTGTACAGCAAATTTTGAAAACATTTCCAGCA
>CAZXVH010000183.1:3912-5061 GCA_964643965.1 uncultured Ardenticatenaceae bacterium | reverse complement strand
TGGGGCATTGTGATGTCTCAAGATACACCTTATGGTAATCAAAAATGGCGGCTTCAGAATGATTTGCCGGAAGCCACCATCGACAACGCTGCCGCTGATGGGTTTGCTGTGACCAATCTTGTTTACGCAGACAGGCAGTGGGGCATTGTGGTATCTGAAGGGGATGTTATGGGACGTCAGGTATTTCGCCTGATGGGACGATAGCCAGTTGATTGAACCACTGCGCTTAGCAATAGCCAAGAAGGCGAAAATAAGATCATGACCTTAAATACAGGACAAATTTTACAACAACGGTATCACATCATCAGCCACATCGGCCAGGGGGGGATGGGGGCGGTTTACCAGGCGCAGGACAGCCGCCTGGGCAAGCGTTTGGTGGCCGTCAAGGAGTTTGATCCGGCGCAGCTGCCCCCCGCTGATCGGCAAATTGCCTTGCAAGCTTTTCAACAAGAGGCGTCGATATTGGCGCGCTTGAGTCATCCGGGGTTAACGGCCGTTACCGACTACTTCACCGAAAACAACAAATTCTATCTGGTGATGGAATTTGTAGAGGGAGAAACCTTGCAGCAGGCTTGGGAGCGTGTAGGTAAACGTTTTGACGAAGCGCAAGTAATCGTCTGGGATCAAGAATTATGTGCGGTACTCAGTTATTTGCATAATCAGCAGCCGCCTATCATCTTTCGCGATCTCAAGCCGGGCAATATCATGGTGCAGCCAAATGGCAGTCTCAAGCTGATTGATTTTGGTATTGCCCGTCATTTTACGCCGGGGAAAACCAGTGATACGGTTAAGTTTGGTACACCGGGTTATGCCGCCCCCGAGCAGTACGGGCAGGGGCAAACCGATGCCCGCAGCGACGTTTATGCCTTAGGGGTGGTCACGCATCAATTACTTACCGGCTACGATCCCACGAACACCCCCTTTCATTTACCACCGATTACGCAGTTAGCGCCTCAAGTTTCCACATCGGTTAACCAGGCTGTGACACAAGCCCTGGAATTGGATCCGCAGAAACGGCCGTCTACCACCGCTTTATTTTCCCAGATGCTGACGGTTCAGCCGCCCGCGCCCAAACGGCCGTTATGGTTATGGCTTGGCGGCATTTTGCTGCTGCTGGGGATAACGGCCGTTCTCTTCCGCCTCTTCCTC
>CAZXVH010000183.1:2179-3812 GCA_964643965.1 uncultured Ardenticatenaceae bacterium | reverse complement strand
AGCGATTTCTCCCTCATTACCCAAAACGGGGGGAACTTTGCCCCCAAACCTGGCGCAGACAATAAGCCGGTGGTGATGGTGACCTGGTATGGCGCTGATGCCTACTGCCGCTGGGTGGGCGGCTCTCTGCCCACAGAAGCACAGTGGGAATACGCCGCTCGGGGTTCACAGAATCTCACCTATCCCTGGGGCAATGATGCCGACGAAGCGCCTCTGAATTTCTGTGACACCAATTGCAAATATGACCATCGAAACACGGCGTTTGATGATGGCTTTGCCGAAGTGGCGCCAATTGGCAGTTATGCCAACGGCCGTTCCTGGGTTGGCGCGTTGGATATGGCCGGAAATGTGTGGGAATGGGTCTCGGACTGGTTTGACGTTTATCCCTCAACATCCCTATCCAACCCGACCGGGCCTGCCAGTGGCGACCAAAAAGTGCTGCGCGGCGGCAGTTGGGGCGATTCACTCAACGACAGCCGCACCACCGTGCGCCAACCCTATTTACCCGATGCCCGTAACGGACTGGTTGGTTTTCGCTGTGTCATGGCAGAAACGGCCGTGGCCTCAGCCCAAACCAGCGCCCTCTCTCAGGCAGCAGAATCCGCTAGCGCCGCCGAACCAACCAGTCTGCCCGACATAGGCAGCACCCGCATCGCCGACAGTGACGGTATGGTACAAGCCTATATTCCGGCTGGTGAGTTTGCTATGGGCGACAGCGCCGGGAACAGTGACGAAAAGCCCGTTCACAGCGTCTATCTGGATACCTACTGGCTCGACCAGACCGAAGTGAGCAATGAGCAGTTTGCCCAATTTGCCGTCGCCACCAGCCACCAAACGGACGCTGAAAGTGCTGGCGTGGGCTGGATCTACGATGGCGGCTGGCAGGCTGTGGACAATGCCTATTGGCGGGAGCCGCAAGGGCCGGGCAGCAATGCAATTCCCGACCATCCGGTGGTGCAGGTTTCCTGGTATGACGCCCAGGCTTACTGTGAATGGGTTGGCCGCCGCCTGCCCACCGAAGCCGAGTGGGAAAAAGCAGCCCGCAGCGATGACCAACGCGCCTATCCCTGGGGCGATACCTTTGATGGTACGCGCCTCAACTTTTGCGACGCAAACTGCACCCCGGATGTCAGCGCCAACGATGGTTATGCCGGCACCGCACCGGTGGGCAGCTACCTGACCGGAGCCAGCCCGTATGGCGTATTGAACATGGCTGGCAACGTCTTTGAGTGGGTGGCTGATTGGCATGGCAGCGATTATTACGCCGCCTCGCCCACCCAAAACCCCAGCGGGCCGACTGATGGACAGTACAAAGTGATGCGTGGTGGTTCCTGGGGGCTTGACCGTAGCTATGTCCCTGTTACCGCCCGCGAAGCCAGCAATCCCGCCATGTATAATGACAACGTTGGTTTCCGTTGCGCGAAAGATTGAGAGGCCGTTGGAATTTTTGCGATATGTGCAGGGAAACGGCCGTTTAGAGGAACTCCAAGATCACCTGCGCCGGGCACGACCTCATCTGATCTGGTAATCAATGTCTTCACAAATCTCTATGGGGGTAGAAGATTTCAATGTCCCAAAAACTTTGTCAACAGTGCCAAAAACTAATACCCATTACCTCACAATTTTGCGCCTT
>CAZXVH010000183.1:0-2079 GCA_964643965.1 uncultured Ardenticatenaceae bacterium | reverse complement strand
GCCCCGCCAGAACAACATGGTAAACAGCAAACCGACGCTCGCTCTGATATATACAGCCTGGGCGTTACCTTATGGCGGCTGCTTACCTTGCAAGATCCATCTGTTACGCCGTATCAACTGCCGAGTGTACGCAGGTATAACACGGCCGTTTCCACCGACCTTGAAGCGATTATTCAACATGCCATGAATCTGCGTCCAGAAGATCGGTTTCAAACGATGCCAGCTTTACGCCAGGCGCTTCAAGGAACGCAGACAGTAACCCCCACACCCCCTCAGCCGCGTCAGGTATCTTCTGTGTGGCCTGCTATCTTCTTACTGCTGCTAATTTTTGTGGGTGGGGGCGTGGGGATGCTCATCTATAATAACCAGAAACCGCCCCCCTCTGCGCGGATGGCAACAGCGACCCCATCAAGCCAAATTGTCGTGGTGAATGTGGTGACTACGGAAACGGCCGTTCCCACATCAACAGACACAGAAGCAAACGACATCGGCGATCCACCAGCCGAAGCAATAGACGCCCTTACTCCAACATCCCCGCCGCCTACAACAACGTCACCACCAACCAACACGCCCCTGCCGGAACCCACAGCTACCTCTACTGCACAGACAGGCCCGCAATTAGAGGTACTGGGGCGTTCCGCCAATGGCAGCCCCATTGAAGTCGTGCGCTTTGGCAGCGGCGCGAACGCCATCATTTTTGTGGGCGGCATCCATTATGGGTACGCTCCCGCCAGTGAAACAGTCGCCCTGCGCACTATTGATTATTTCACAAACAATCCTCAAAAAATCCCAGAAAACGCTTCTGTTTACGTGGTAAAAAACTTAAACCCTGACGCTTTTTACGATCCGGGAAAACTGGCGGGGCGATTAAATGCGAATGGGGTCGATTTGAATCGTAACTGGGATTGTAATTGGGCCAAAGATACCGAAGTGCTAGGAAAATTTCTAAATGGAGCCGGGGGCAGCAGCCCTTTTTCGGAGCCTGAAACAAGCAGCTTATACGACTTAATCATAACAACCCGTCCCAAAGCCGTCGTCATTTGGGGCGCACGGGGGAAAATGTCATCTCCTGGTTCGTGTGGGCGCGGCAGCGCCGTTTCTATACCATTAGCGCGTTCCTACGGGAATGCGGCCGGTTACACGGTACAAGATTTCGAGACAACGGCCGGTGAAATCAATGGGGATGCCACAAACTGGTTAGATCAACAAGGCATACCTGCTGTCACAATCCTTTTGCCCGGGTATACGGATGCTGATTGGAACAACAATCAGGCAGGCATACTGGCGGTTTTACAGGCATATGGACAATAAAGATTTGATGTCCAAGTTGGGCGTAATTATCCTTGTTTTGACATTGATGTTTTTCGGCTTGCTGCTGATTTATCTGCTGCAAATATTCTTTATCATACCATCTGAGCCACAGCCCTTACCCACACAAATGGCAATGGCAGTCGTACCGCTTGAAACGCCACCCGCCACAGCCATTGTGCCCACATATACTCCCATAGCCGCCACCCCTACCTTGTTCGCATCACCCGAGGCTGCGCTAGTTCTATTACCATCCGCTGCCCCAACCTTAACGCCTACGCCATTTGTTCTTCCCACTGAGATGGCGCTTGCCATGACATCAACCATCGGTTACTCGGCCGAAAACCGGCCCATCATTAGCTATCAATTCAAAGATGGCCCTAACAAAATTATTATGGTAGGTGGTATGCACGGCGGCTACGAATGGAATACGATTTTATTAGCCTATGAACTCATTGACTACTTCACGCAGTTTCCTGAGCAAGTTCCCGATTCTGCCTCTTTGATCATCATCCCCAGTGCTAATCCTGATGGGCAATTTGCGGTTGTGGGGGAAAACGGCCGTTTCACAGCCGAAGATATTGTCGATAAGAGCTGGAAGGCCACCTTCCCGGGCAGAGTCAATGGCAACCAGGTTGACCTCAATCGCAATTGGGACTGCCTCTGGACGGAAAATGCCGTCTGGCGGGACCAACCGATTAACCCTGGCGCCAATCCCTTTTCTGAACCAGAGACAGTGGCGCTGCGAGACTTTTTATTAACAACGCAGCC
>CAZXVH010000182.1:0-5219 GCA_964643965.1 uncultured Ardenticatenaceae bacterium | reverse complement strand
CGCTATCGTAAACGGTCACGATGATGATGGCGCAATGGGGCGCTGCCTGTCGTAATTGAGCCATGCCGCTGAGACCGGTGATGCCAGGCAGTATCATGTCCAACAGAATCACATGAGGCTGGGTGATGGCGGCGGTGGTAACGGCCGTTTCCAATTCTCCGGTCGTGCCCACCACCTCCACATCCGGCTCCAGCGCCAGGCGCATCTGCCAGCCGCGCCGTACCCGGTCATCGTCGTCTACGAGCAAAACGCGAATCATGATACCAATTCCTGAGCGACGGGCGTGACCGTTTGCGGTTGGCGCAGATCACGCAGCAGATAGAGGCCGTAGATCAACAAGATCGTATCTTGCACGACATCCAGCGGAATGACGGGAAAAGCGGTGATGTGTAGAAACAGGTCGTGCAGCATGTGTAAGATGATGAGAAACCAGATGGTGTTGGTGCGCAGGCGTAGTGCGGCAAAAGCGACGCCAAAGCAGAAGGCGCCCACCATTTGGGCCAGCACAATGGCCGGGTCGCGGAATAGGAAGTTGGCGCTGTGCAGCAGGGCGAAGAGCAGAGCAGAAATGAGCACAGCGCGCACGGGGCCGATGGGCTGCAGCACGCGCAGAATCAAGCCACGCACCCATGTTTCTTCCATGTAGCCCGTAAGCAGGTAGCCGACAATGAAGTAAACGGCCGTTTTCGCCGGCAACCCTTGCACACCCCCTAAAAGCGGCAGCACAACAGCCACCACGGCGGGCAGCCACAACAGCCGTAAACTGCGCCACTGAGCAGGGGCATTGAAGCCCACTTCGCGCCACCAGTGCAGCACGGTCAACAAGCCGGTAATGGCCACAGCCAAGACACACATGACGATGAAGGGAGCGTCGGCCTGGGGCAGCAGGGATTGGATGATCACGGCGGACAGTACGCTTAGCAGTAAGTCAAGCGCGAAGAGGGCGATGGCTGAGCGGATTGGGTGCTGTTGAAATTGGTTGAGAACGGCCGTTGCCAACCATCGCTCTGGGATTTGTTGGCTGAAATTGGTTTGAGTGGTCATGATAGATCTCCTTTTGTAGACATGGTTTTTTCCTTTCGTTAGATTTAGTTTCTGGCGCTGTGGGGAACGCCAGATAAGGTACAGTGTACGCTGGCTAAGAGCCGCCCGCCTCCGCCAAAAGGCGGAACAGGAACCAGGCTTTTGGCTGATTTCAGATGGTTTGTGGCGGCGTATGATGGGGTCAGGTTCAGAAATCTTGTGAAGGATGGTGTGAAATGAAGCGAAATCAGCAGGTTCTTACGGAAAATGGAAACGGCCGTTATCCCACCAAAATAGAAGGAACGCCTACCGATACCAATCAGTGGGATGACGATGAGCGCGGCCTGGAACGGATACTCTTCTTTAGCGATGCCGTCTTTGCTATTGCCATCACGCTGCTGGCGCTGGAGATTCGGCTGCCACCGCTGCCAGGGACGGCCTCGAACGCGGCGCTGCTGGCAGCACTCATCAGTTTATGGCCGCGCTATCTCAGTTACATCATCAGCTTTTTGGCTATCGGCTTGATGTGGATGGCTCACCATCGCGCTTTTCGTCACGTGCGCTACTTCAACGACCAAATCATGAACCTGATCCAATCTATTAATTTAGCCATTCGTTTCTTGCTCGAACTATGTATTCTCGTCATCTTTGGCTATTGGGGTTTCAAAACAGGGCAAACTGGCCTGACGAAAGTGCTGCTGGGCATTGGCAGCCCTATCCTGTTTGCCATCGTCTGGGGGGTGCTGCTGGCGCCAAAGTCAGCGATGCGGCTGCATGAGCCATGGCTGTTTTTGCTGGAGATTGCCGTGTTTGGGCTGGCAACCTGGGCGCTCGCCAGCACAGGCCGGGTGAACATGGCCGTTGCCTTTGCCGTTATCTATCTTTTGAACAAAATTTTAATGCTGGTCTGGAGACAATAATGAACAAAACAGTTGATACCAAGGCCCCGCTGTGGGCACGTAAAGAAATTATCATCGAAGCGCCTCTTGAAAACGTGTGGAACTTGCAGACGAATATTGAAGGGTGGCCGCAGTGGCAATCTGACATTACCGCTGCCCAGTTGGAAGGGGGATTGACTGCCGGCTCGATCTTTCGCTGGAAGGCAAAGGGATTGAAAATCGTGTCAACGTTGCATACAGTGGAAGCGCCGCACCAAATCGGCTGGACGGGTGATTCGCTGGGCATGTTTGCCATCCACAACTGGACGTTTGCCGCGCAGCAGCAGGGCACGAAAGTGACCACGGAAGAGTCCTTATCAGGCTGGATGGCGCGGCTGCTCAAGCTATTCGACTCTAAATTCCTGGAAAAGTCGCTGGAAGCAACGCTGCAAACGTTGAAAACAACAGTGGAGACAACCTGATGGGACCCATTTCAACCTGCCCGGAAACGGCCGTGTTTCATCCCCCCCCTTTTTCATGACCTTTTCCTGTTGGCATGGAGGCAGACCGGTCGTTCATCTTCTCGAGTAGATGGGTCCGGATGAAATTTTTGAACGATATGCGGATGTGTTTCCGTTCCCATATCCGACAAAAATCGTATAAACGCCGTTGCCAAACTGCTACTATTCGTTTACGGCTATTCTATTACGCAAATGGCAGCATGAGGTTCGTGTCTTGACCGCCGTTATGGGTGGCAAAACCGTCAGCCGACAGGCCATAAACTTGTACAAGTGGAGAAAATTAAATGATTCCCTATCTGATAATGGCATTGCTTTATTTGTTTGTTGCCATATTTGCCGCATTAGCAGCATCATTCTCAAGTTGGCGCATACTACCTTGGTTCAATGGCATGGTGTGGCTGCGTGTTCATTTCATTACTATCGGTGTGGTCACGCAAATTGTTTTTGGCGTGATGCCCATTCTGACAGCTAAATATCACGGCGTTCCCCGTCCCAAAATGCGCTGGGATATCTGGGCGTCGCTTAATGCCGGCATCATCTTGCTACTCGTCGGCATCCCTCTGGTAAGCAAAGTGCCCATCATCTCTGGCGGCACCTTGATTTTTATAGCGACGACGCTGCTGCTCATCCAATTAGCCAGCATCAAGGGGAAATCTGAGAAAAGCAGTGGCGCACAAAACGGCCGTAAGTTTTATATTTCCGGTCTGATCTTTTTCTTGATCGGCATTCTTGTTGGCACGGGCTTGTTCACAGGTTGGTCGGGACCCCTGGGTATTATGGGGGATGCGGGGGAAGTGCATATCCACGCCAATAATTGGGGTTTCATATCGTTGGTTTTTGCCGGATTTTTTATAGATTTGTATCCGGTGTGGGCAAAACGGCCGTTAGCCAGTTCCAAAGCGATCACCCCCATTTTCTGGATGCTTACGCTGGGCGCATTGGCGCTTGTACTTAGTCCCTGGCTAAGTAATATAACGTTGGCGGCGATAGGTTCACTTTTGCATACGGGAGCCACTATTTGGCTTCTTGTCCTGGCCATAAAACCTCTTCGTGGCGACAAGGCTGCCTGGACGCCCGGTATCGCCCATTTGTTGGCCTCATACTTCTGGTTGTTTGCCCCGTTGTCCATGGCGCCATTCATTATATTTGGCATCGAAGGCGTCATGCCAGCTAAAGCATTAGAGGCCACCACACCGCAAGCGTTGATTTACGGCTGGCTGCTGCAATTTAGCTATGCCATCTTGCCTTATTTCTACCAGCGCTTCTTCTTTGGCGAGGAGAAGGCTGAACTGGGCGGTACCTGGCTCAGTTTCGCCCTGGTAAATTTAGGGGCGATTTTCTTGTGGGCCAGTATCCTTATCGAGCCAATGAGGAACTTATTGCATGGCGGGGCTTACATGTTGTGGATTCTATCTTTGCTCCCGATTGCCTGGGATGTGTGGCAAAAGACGAAAGCGGGCATGGCGAGAGTAGAAACGGCGGAGATTGCTTAAAGAATATACCGTAATGTGTTAGCATGAAGTTAACCATATCGCAGTAAAGGGTCTCATCGTGATGGTGCATTGGTTCTTGTTGATGGGAAATGTATTTCCATTGATGAGGTTTTTTGCGCCTTGAATGGGCGTTGGCGTAAAGTTGAAGTTGAGTGCGAGTTGGATGGTTTCAGCAGATACATTTTGTAGGCAGAGAACCCAAGAACGGCCGTTTTCACTTATCCGTAGTACGGCAAATACAGACTCATGCAAGTGCAAAATTTTCTGGCGCCCATTGGGATGAAAGGCTGGATGACTGGTGTGTGCTTGAAGCAGTTTTCGGTATCCATTAAAGACAAGGCTTCGTAACCCATTATTCGATTCCAGTTCATTGGTCAGTTCGTTTATGGTTAGCTTTTGCCGATTGATGGTGCGATTGTGTCCTGTTTGGGCGACGCCTGCTGCCCAATTTTGGGAGCCGAATAGACTGTGAAAGTAAATGCCGGGTACGCCGCGCAAGGCCAGCATGATGGCCTGAGAGGTCAAGAAGCGTTGGGCAATTAACGCCACTGCTTCTTCGTGGTCTGGATTGGACAGGGCATCAAGGTAGTTGATGTTAAGTTCATACGGGCAATGAATTTGTTTATAAAAACTTTGATGGGATGCTTCTTGTACTTATCGTTTTGATTGTTGGGCTAAAATATCTTCTGGCCAGGTACTTTGAATATAGGCGATAACAGCGCCAATCTCTTCAGGGGTTAAAATGTTCTCGTAAGCAGGCATGGCGCTTGTGCCACTAACAGTTCCTCGCAAACGGATGCCTCCTTTTTCGATTGAATCGATGAGAAAGCTATTGCTGTGATGCCAGGTATGGCCGGTTTCATCATGCGGCGGCGCTTTGAGTAAACCATCTTCACTTTCTTGCCCATAACCTACTTCCCCTTCCAGGTTTGCTCCATGACAACTGGCACATTGAATGTCATAGACTTCTTTTCCCAGGGCGATGGTTTGTGTATTTGTAGGATCGATGGCATAGGAAGGGGCTGAGCTAAAAGAGATCGCGGAGGCGACGCCTAGAAGCAATAAGGCAACAATGCCAACGCCCCATATGATCTTTTTATTTCTCTTTTGACGCTGCCGCGCCTCTTTTCGTTCTCGTCTTGTCAGATTTCCTTTCATGCTATCCTCTTCTAAAAATGATTTTGATTGTCTGGTTTCCTGATATTACGGCGCTGAAATCTCAGTTTCACGTCAGGTGGCCTCTTGTGCGAACAAAAAAGCCGGAGAATTTTCTCCGGCTTTCATTCTATGATGGTTTTTCTTGA
>CAZXVH010000181.1:0-5234 GCA_964643965.1 uncultured Ardenticatenaceae bacterium | reverse complement strand
CGTCGATGACTGCCTCTAAGGTGGCTGGGAGTTGGTCTGGTAAACGGCCGTAGATAGCCTTGCACAGCATGAGTGCGTTGCAGTGTGCGCCTAAAACACCTTGATTTGCGGCGGCACGATAAATGGTTGACGTCATGGCCTCGATTGTGTACGATACATTTGTTCTATGGCAGTCGCTTGCTTCCGTTAATTGGCCGTACTGATAGTTGACGCTATCAATGCGGTTCGGGAGCAGGCGGCTTTTCATTTTGGGGGCAGCCAAAGGGCTATGAGCGGTGTCCCAGGTGATGGTATGGCTGTCGCCGGTTGGCTGCAAAACCACGTATTCGCCCACCTGATTGGGGCTGCGCCAGATAAGCATTTTGGATTGTCCACCATCGTTGACATCGGCAAAGGGAAAGACCCAAACAGCGTCGTCCCCATCACAACCACCCAGCACATCCACAATGGTATTGAGCCAATCGTTGTCATTGACCCAGGCTGTGGCACATGTTGGGTCGAGTTCGATATGGCCTGCTGGCACATGACGATTGCCCACAGCAGCGGGGAAGAGGTAGTAGCGCGCGCCAGGAATAGGACAGCGTAATTTGCTGAGGCGGCTGCCCAAGCGATTGAGATGCTGTTTGGCCACCGCCTTGACCATGCCCGCAAACCACATCAGGCTACCGCCGCTGGCGATGTACTCACCCACGTGCCAATCTGCTAGAGAATCCAGATCGGACACGGAATCGGCGTCATATAGGCGATTGAGAATGCTGGCTAAACGGCCGTTGCGAATCCCACTCAGGAACAACTCGCTCTCCATCTGTGCCCACGCCAACAGATGCTCTGGCTGAAAGAAGGGATACAAGTTGATGATGCTTTGGATGTCCAGGCACATCTGGTCTTCGCTGTGGACGGGGTTGAGGCCAATGAAGATACGGCCGTCCGCTAGAGCCAACTCCTGTTTGGCGCTCTCAGCCGGGAACATAAAGTCAACCGCTAAATCATCTACAACGAAGACATGCCCTTTATCTTGCCCGCCAGCGTGTAACGTCGTCACCTCGAAGCGATTGGTGTGCAGCAGTTCGCGACGATGGCGCTCATCGAGACCCAAACCGTCTGCTAGACGCTGAACAAAACCCCGGCTGACTTGACCAGAGCCATCCCACAAGTTGGCATCGAGGCATTCGTTATAGTCTATCAAGACCTCTTCCTGATTAAAGAATCCCCAGTAGCGATACGGCCGCATCACGCGAGAAAGCCGCTTGCTTAACACGTAGCCACCTTTGTGCATAGAAAGCTTCAGCCCAGTACGTTCCAGGAAGGTCTGGGTATCCATGTCGGGAACATGCAAATCCAGCACTTTGTTATCTTTCACCCAGCGGAGGGTAGGGGGATCGGCCTGGAAAATCTTGGCGAGTGCTTCTTCGTCGCCAAAGGAACGAGAAACGATCTGCCACTGCAATTCAGTGGGCAGAAACGGATAAGCTAAACCACCACGGTTGTCATCAAAACGTAAAACGGTCATCATTATTCTCCTATTGAATTTGAATTGAAATGGGTAATAAAAGGGGGTTAGATGGCTCCCCAAACAGATCATTTAGAATGGAAAATCTTCGGCATTTTCACTGACGGATTGGCTGGCTTTCCCGTGATCGACCGTGGGCAATCGCTTCTGCCAATAGCTGTAAAAACCAGGCTGGCGAATCTCATCCTCGCCTAAGCAAACAACATAGCCCAGATGCAGCTTGCCCCAGAGCCAGCCCTCAGCCTGTCGAAGGGGTGTAGGAATACGGATGCTGAACCGGGCATCATCGTGATCCAGGACAAAGCACCGGTTAACTTCCAGGTGCAGCAATCCGATATGGGCGGCATAGGTATCTTCGCAAGCGCCATGATGCTCTTCGTAGCCACGCGCCCAGCGGCTGAAAATAAGATGGGAAACCAGGCCTGCCATGAGCTCAGCCGAATGGTTGAATAAACGTTGGGTAAACATGAAAAACTCTCCTTTTGGGTTTGAATGGGGGGATAGAAATGAAAAACGGCCGTTATCTTTATGCAGATAACGGCCGTTAAAATAGACATTTTGATCAGCAGATCAGGCAGATTGACGTTGTAACCAAGCAGCCGCAGCTTTCACCACATCACCGTGGCAGGGGCCCGGTTTGCACCAGCAAATAAGTACAGACTGGGTATCAATGGCTTGCAGCGCCTGAAGCACAGCCTCATCGCCAGCCTCGATACGCTTCCATAACCATTGCCGATAATGGGGTAGGGTTTGTCCTCGACCGCCAAAATCTTTGGCTTTGAATGGGTTCGCCAAGGGGGATTGCGGCAGCTTGGCGTAATTGTTGGCCCGGCCGATGTAGACCCATCGGTCACCAAAAGCGTGATCCAATGCTTGAATAGAACCGTACTGCTTGAAATTAATAATCTGACACATAACAACAGACCTCCTTTTAGTCATATCAGTCGTAAACAGGGTAAATAAAAAGGCTGGTTGCAGACACAAAGTCCACAACCAGCCCATTCTCACCAAGCCTTGTAAAAGCTTCACAAAGCCCAAGCTTCACAAAGCCCACGACCGAAGGTCGTCATGAGGTTGGTTTACCAGGGTGCTGCTCTATTTCCTGCCAGTTTCATACGGGGTTAAATAGATCATGGGGACACGTTATGTGTCTCGGTGTTCATATCTCTTGCGATACAGCGATATAACGATATAATTATCAACACTAACTAAACAGGAGATTGAGAGCAATGACCCTCAAAGTAATAGACCAATTCCCTTTTGAGTTTTACAGTGAGCATTTCACCGTTGCCCTGGTCAATGATCGCAAACTCTACGTGCCCATGCAGGCATTGTGTGATGCCATGGGGTTACAAACTCATGGGCAACTCCGGCGCATCCGCGAACATGAAGCGATGGCCAAGTCCCTGGTCAATCTCAACATCATGTGGAGCTATGGCGACGAGGCCGTGCGGGAGCGGGACATGATCTGCCTATGCCTGGATCGGTTACCGTTTTGGATGGGCACGATTCAAACCAACCGTATTCCTGATGAAAACAAGCGAGCGCGTGTTGTCCAATTCCAACGTGACTTCGCCGACGTTGCCTGGGCCGCATTCCGGCGCGAAATTCTACCAGCCGATATGTTGGCCGAAATGGATAGCAGTCTTCCCCCGGCACAGCAAGAATATCTACGTCTTATGGATGAAGCGGCCGATTTACAACAGCAGTTGCAAACTCATCATCATAGCCTGGGTCAGCATGACGCCCAATTGGGAACCCTGGCGGAACGTGTTTCAGCCCTTGAAGCACGCCTACAAGGAACGGATTTTCTGAATTCGCACCAAATGAAAGAATACACAGATATGGTGGCGATTGTGGCTCGCATTCTCAAGCGTAAACAAAAAGGGAATGAAGCCACAGTTCACGCCGAGGTCAAACGGCAGTTTCAAGTACCTTCTTACCAACTCATCCCAGAAGCAGATTTTGATAACGTGAAGCGGTATTTGCGTGACTGGTTTATTCGCATGTCTGGCCCTGGCGCACCTGTACCCACGATTTTTGAGCAACCTAGCCAAAAGCGCTTACTGTAGGAGAAAGTCAGATGATGAACAGCGAACGCTCAGAGCACAAGTTGGTGCTGCCTGATGAAGTGTGGAGCGAAACGCTCATCCAGGCAACGCTGGAACAGAAAACGGCCAGCGAGATTTGTGACTATGTTTTACGCCACTACGTGGGTTTACCCGCAAAAGACAAGCCGCCAATCCTATTAACGGCCGGATCGGGTCGACAGCGCTCTGTTTATTTAGACCAACAGATCTGGATTGAACTTATTACCTGCAAGGTTCAAGAGCGGCGGCCAATCAGTGCTATCTTGGAGCAACAATTACGGGCATATCTGGGACTGCCGGTTTCGACATTATAAGGAAACGCCTCTCAAATACAATGGGCAAAAGAATTCCCGCTGGTTAGATTGAACCTGCGTTGCCTTAACGACAACGCAGGATATGAGAATCGCTCAACCTTATACTCCTGCATGGTTGTAATAACCACACAGAAGTCAATTCTAATAGGCTTCCAAATCAGGTTACTTGTATAAGCTATCGGCAAAACTCAGACAGTTTCATACCAAAAACAACCTTTCTCCCCTGTTTGGAATCACTTTCACTATCACTATCCAACTGACACAGATGGGACTTGAATTCGCTGCCGATAATAATCCAAAAGCACTGTTTTGGATTCTGGCGCAGATTGTTTTTCAGTCTGGTATCGCTGGAATGCCTGCACTTCGGTGAGATTTTTGCCGTCAACCAATGCACCATCACCATATTGAAACGGCCGTTTAGCCTCAGATTTCCCATGCGCAGATTTAGCTGCCACCCCATTTGTTTTGACAACATCTTTGCGCGTGACAGGACGGCCGTTTGCCATGCTGGCTTGCAATTTGCCATTGCCATTCGCTTCCGCTGCCCCGTTCTCCGGTTTTATGGGTATGGTTGGGGTTCCATTGTTTTCAACCGATGTCGTCGCCCGAAGAGCTGATGTCGCCGCAAGCAGGTCTGTACTCAGTGAAGTTGTATAGGGGGTCGGTTGACTAACCATCTGTTTGTGTGCAAATATGCGCAATACATCCCAAGCCTGAAGATAAGCCAGAACAGTGGCAGCCATGCGCCGTGCCTCATGTAGTTTGAAGGTAACGTTGACTTCCACGTCTGCCCGTCCATTGGGTGTAATCGCACCAGTAGGGGTGAGTTTGCCTGGCCCCGTCTTAAGTTCGATATACACGTTGTCGCCTTTGACAGCAATAGACAGCACCCGGCTGACGGCACCACTCCCGTTTTGGGGTGGTGTACCTTTATACTCCTTGTGAATAAAGCCTTGTTCGCCAGATAACAGCGCCCAAAAGACGACACGGGCATCGGCCAAGTCAATAAAATGGTGCGCGAATCCTTGAGCATCCATTCCTTTTCCTTTGCGATATCGTCCCGCGAAAATCCTAATCTTACCCTGACCAATATTCAAAGCGTCTTCCACATGCAGAAAACGAGATTGGGTCACATGTGAGTGGATACGCACACGGGTAGGGAATACGTGGCGTACTGGATCATGTATCATCCTCTTGAAAAATTGTTATAGGTGAAGTTGTTGGTGAATATCACGCAAAACGGCCGTTCTCCAATGTCGTTGCTGTTCGGCTATTTTTGCATCAGCAAGAGTCGAGGCCGGAACATCATCAGCAACGGCC
>CAZXVH010000180.1:0-5296 GCA_964643965.1 uncultured Ardenticatenaceae bacterium | reverse complement strand
CAGTATAGCAGCTTTTATTTTGTCGCCATTCTGCCCATTATGGCGCTTCCCTACCTGACCTGGACAAGCCAGAAAAGATCTTCCCGCAGATGGCGGTTTTCTTGTTTTTATACAAAAAGTTCATTGTTACCTTACTGAACCGTCATACCAGATAAGTGATCATCATCTGCTGATTGGGTGACAATTTGCACTAGAGCCACCAAGATATTCTGGTTATGCTACTGTTGTCACAAGGTATGATTTTGGGGGACGCCAGGAATAATGAGGTTTATATTTTCAAGCGGAGAATAATATGACAACAACAAAATGGGTTATCGTAGACAAAAAATGGTGTGAATACATTGAAATGGAAGCCACGATTATGGAACAGCGCCTTTACCCCCCTGATTTGCTGCCCGACTCCCCATCCTACAGAGTCATCTCGCGCAAATGCTCGGCCAATATCGTCTGCAATCTGACGGGCGTACCGTGCGCCTACGCCTTTACCAACCCCACCACCAACCGTTTTGAACTGGGCTGAACCCTACTAAACTGCGATTAGAAATGAGAGAGTAGAGATGGGAAACGCCATCCGCCTCTACTCTCTTGTCAGTTGAGGGAGATGGCCTTTAGCGGCGGCGTACCAGGATTAATGCCACCGCCGCCAGCATTCCAGTCAGGCCCACGGCAACGGCCGTTTTCCGCGCCGCCGGCGTTATTTCCATCTCTTCTAAAAGCTCAGTTACCGGCTGGATACGCTGCCGGAGTGTGACCCCAAAAACGAAGCGGGTAATCGCCTTGCCCAGGCGATAATGGCCCGGCGACCGCATAATGGTAGCCACATCAAAGCGGCTGGGCGGCCGACCCACCGCATACGAACGCATCTGCGAAAATTGCAGCACCTCTTCCTTCCCATGGGTGCGTGCATTGCCCGACAATTTCACGCCGCCAAAGGGCAGCAGCGAAACCGGATAGTGGGAGATGGCGTCGTTGATGTTGACCGACCCTACGTCCAGCCGGTGAGCCACCCGCTTTGCCTGGCGCATATCTCCGCTCCACACGGCCGCGCTCAAACCATAGTCGCAATCATTGGCCAGGAACAGCGCCTCCGTTTCATCCTCAAACTTCATGATGGGCATAATGGGGCCAAAGGTCTCCTCGCGCATCATTTTCATGCTGTGGTCCACATCGACCATCACCGTTGGCTCCATAAACAAGCCGTCTAGTTTGCCGCCCATCAACACTTTGGCCCCTTTGCCCAAGGCGTCTGCCATATGGTCGTTGATGATGGTGACCTGGCGCTCAAAGGTGAGCGGCCCCATGTTGTAATGGTTGTCAGTGCGCTTGGAGTACCCAATTTTGAAATGGCGGGCTTCCTCGAGAACGGCCGTTACAAATTCCTCATACACATCTGCCTGCACATACACTCGTTCAATGCCCATACAGGTCTGGCCGGTATTATAAAACGACCCCCACGCGCCCCATTTGGCCGCCGCGGCAATGTCGGCGCTGTTGAACACAATCATGGGATCCTTGCCGCCCAGTTCATAAATAAACGGCGTCAGCGAATCGGCCGTCGCCTGAGCGATTTTACGTCCGGTGGCCGTAGAACCGGTGAGGAAAACCAGGTCTGGCCGCGAGGCCACCATGGCTGCGCCCACCGAGCCATCGCCATGCAGCACCCGCACAAATGGCGATAGTTCTGGGACTCGCTGGATCAACCGCTCTAGCAAAACGCCCACGGCTGGCGTCACTTCTGATGGTTTAAGCAGCACCGTGTTACCCGCCAGCAGCGCCGAACACATGGGCGGCACACACAAGTCAAACGGGTAATTCCAGGGGCCAATCACCGCCACTACGCCAAAAGGATGTGGCTCTGTATAATACCGCTTAAACGGGTAAAGACCGGGCGGCACACGGCGGCGGGCCAGCCATTGCGGCGCCAATTTGTAATATTGGTGCAGCCGGTCTACTGACATATTGACTTCGATCCAACCATCCTGACGACTTTTGCCGGTATCTTTGTTGATGGTTTCCGTGATCTCGTCCATGGCGTCGATAATCACTTCCTGGAACTGGCGCAGGATACGGATACGCTCCTTCAAAGGCTTTCTACGCCAGATCATAAAGGCTTGCCGCATCTCTTTGTGCGCCAGGGTAATTTCGTCAGGGGTAGACATGACGACTTCGCCAAACTGTTCCTCAGTGGCGGGGTTGATGAAGGGGATAGAACGTATTTCTTGGCTCATGAATTTCCTCGCTATTATTTCTTCCAGGCTTTGAGCAAAAATAGAATGGCTAACGGGATGGCGGCCAGGAGTAGGAAGGGAAGCGCGGCTTTGAGGGGAGAACGGCCGTTTCCCGCCACCACTGGCTCATATCCTTCAGGCATTGTCAACGGGGTTGGCTCCGCTGCTTCCGCTTTGGCCGGCACCTTGCTCATGGCACGCTCCGTCATCGCCGTAATCGTCAAGCTGGGATTGACGCCCAAATTACCGGGAATCACCGAGCCATCGGCGATATAGAGGCCGGGATAGTTAAACGCCTGGTGGTTGATGTCGATGACGCCTTTTGTCTCATCAGCGGCAATGCCGCAGCCGCCCAGGATATGGGCCGTATTGGGGATGTCGAGCATATCGTTCATGCCGGCCCAGGCCACGCCATCCACTTTTTCGGCAAACGCTTCCACCACGCCGCGGCCGGCCTCAATCACGGGCGGGATGGGGACGTTTTTGTCCCGTACACTGACCAGGTTTTGGGTGAAGAGCGTCCAAATGCTGCGCCCCCGCTTAAAAGCCATGCGATTTTCCACCGTCTGCATAATCAACAGAATGGTGTTGCGCTGCGCCCAGTTGGACTGTATACGCACGGTGAAGAAATCTCGCGGCCGGCGCACCGCTTCCACCAACGAGCGCTTAAAGCGGTTGGCGATGCCGCCGTCAAACTGGATCAAAGGCAGCGTCAGATTGCGCATAAAGGATTGGCCGGGCGCATAACGCACCGGCTCCACGCTGGTGGCCTCATCCACCCAAAATGAGGAGGAAATAGCCACGCCATCTGAATATGTGACGTTTCCCTCTCGCGCGGTGACGCCCATGAGCGCTTCGCTGTTGCTGCGCACGTTGTAGCCCAGGCGGTCAGAGAGCAGGCGCAGGGAGCCGATCTCGTTTTTGCATTTGAGCAGCAAGTTCAACGTGCCCAAGACCCCGGCTGAGACAACGACGTTTTTGGTACGAACGGCCGTTTGCCGTTTCATCACCCAATCTGTAACCTTTTCATACAAAATTTCGTAGCGTGCCCCATCCGCCTGTGGGCCATATAACGGCCGTATATCCAGCACATTGGCTTCCGAGCGCACCTCTGTCCCCCACTTTTCCGCAAAATAGAGATAGTTTTTATCTAAGGTATTCTTGGCATTATGGCGACAACCCACCATGCAGCCGCCGCAGTGGATACAACCCGTTCGGGGCGGCCCTTCCCCGTCAAAAAACGGGTCCGGCACATTCACGCCCGGTTCGCCAAAGAAAATGCCTACCGGCGTGGGTTTGAAACTGGCTTCCTGGCCTAACTCCTGCGCGATCTCATACAAACGGTGATCGGCCGGCCAAAATTTGGGGTTTTCGGCCGTGCCCAACATGCGGTCTGCTATCGCGTAAAACGGGGTCAGTTCCGCTTCCCAATCCGCCAGCCCTTTCCACTCTGGCGCTTCAAAAAACGCTTTCGGTGGCTTGATATGGGTGCTGGCGTAAACCAGGCTGCCACCCCCCACCCCACTGCCGTTTAGAATCCAGATGTCATCAAAGAAATTGATGCCCATGATGCCAAAACAGCGGGCGGCCGGCAGCCACAAATATTTAAATACATTCCAGTTCGATTTAGGAAAATCTTTGGCTTGGAACCGTTTGCCCCGTTCTAAAACCAGAACGCGGTATCCTTTTTCAGAGAGGCGCATCGCCGAGACGCTTCCCCCAAAGCCGGATCCCACAACAACATAATCAAAAACTTCATCATCTATTTGTACGCGGTTTCCATTTTTCATCTGCTTCACCCCTTACCTTTTTAATATGAGCAAACAAACGCAGGTATCAGTGGCATTGTATTTGCTGCTCAGGATCGTGTCACAAAACATTTATAACACACTGCGTTATATTGTACACGATTTTCATGCCATTCATCATCCCTAATTCATCCTCCACCCACCGCCCCAGCCCTTGTTGTACTACTTCAACAATAAGTTTCCCGGGAAACATTATGGAAAGTGTAAACCTCGGTTGACAGTTCGTTGACGCCTTTCCCCATTCTTGATAGTCTATTAGTCTTATAGTCAGGTAGTCGGGTAGTCGAGTAGTCGAGTAGTCCGCCAATCAGAGCATTGGCCAAACGACTAATCGACCACAAGACTATCCAACTATCCGACTATCCGACTATCCGACTACAAGACTAATCGACTATCCGACTATTCGACTATCCGACTATTCGACTATTCGACTAAGCAGGGAGGCATAATGGCAAAAATTATCGCTGTCGCCATGCAGAAGGGTGGCGTGGGCAAAACCACCACCACCATGAACCTGGCCGCCGCATTGGCCCAAATGGGGCAGCGGGTGCTGGCAATCGACCTGGACCCCCAGTGTAATCTCACCCAACACTGCGGTTTCGATCCAGACAATCTCTCCCCAACCATCTACCAGCCGCTTAAACAAGAGGTCGATGGCTTTGAGAGCAATGTGGCCGAGGCCATCTATGAAACGGATGAAGGCTTCCACCTGCTGCCCGCCCAGCCAGAATTGAGCCTGGTGGAACTGTCGCTCATCAACACCTTCAGCCGGGAACGGGTGCTGGCAACCTTGCTGCAAAGCATTCAAGCCAATTACGACTACATTTTGATCGACTGCAATCCTTCGTTGGGGCTGCTGGTGGTCAATGCCTTGACGGCCGCCGACGGCGTCATCATCCCCATCCAGACGGAGTATCTGGCAGCGCGAGGGGCGCTGATGATTCTGTCCACCATCCAGACGGTGCGGCGCAAACAGTTGAACCCCGACCTGGAGATTTTGGGCATTCTGCTGACGATGGCTGATACACGCACCACATTAACGAGGGATATACAAACGGCCGTTCAAGACCAATACGGCGATACCATCCACATCTACAAACCCGTCATCAAACGCTCCGTCCGCTTCGCCGAAAGCGCCGTCGCCGGCCAAAGCATCCTGGCCTACGACCCCACCACCCCCGGCGCCGAAGCGTACCGCGCCGTCGCCAAAGAGATAGTTGGGTAGTCGGATAGTCGGATAGTCGGATAGTCGGATAGTCG
>CAZXVH010000179.1:0-5529 GCA_964643965.1 uncultured Ardenticatenaceae bacterium | reverse complement strand
AATCATCCAGGACAAGGGCGAATTCTTGGGGAACGGCCGTTATGTCATTGAGCAGGTTCGTCAGAATAGATTCAGTTGCTGGCGGCTGTGCGGATTTGAGCAGCGCTAATGCCTTTGCGCCAACAGATGATTCCAGGGTTTGCAAAGCAGCAATGAGGTATTGCAGAAAACGAGTGAGGTCGCTGTCCCTTTCATCCAGAGAGAGCCAGGTAAACGGCCGTTCACAGTTGGCAATCCATTCAGTAATCAGCGTCGTTTTGCCAAAGCCTGCCGGAGCAGAGATGAGGGTGAGCTTGCACTCCTGCTGTATTCCCTGATTGAGTTTGGCAATGAGGTGTGGACGAGGGATGAGAGACGGCCGTATTCGCGGCACATACAGTTTCGTTTGCAGCAAGTCGCCGGACATAAGCAAAGTATACTAGAAAGGGTAAAGGTTTGACCAGACTTGTCAGGTTTTGTGAGGCTGTGTCATCGTGATGACGATATTCCCCTTTTTCTGTCCGCTTTCGGCGTACCGGTGCGCTTCGGCTAGCTGTTCCAGTGGATACCTTCTGTCGATAATTGGCTTGAGTACGCCCGTCTCAATCAGCTCTTTGAGGAAAATTAAATCTGCTCTCTTTTGGCCGGCCGCTTCAATCTTTAATTTCTTGCTGCTTGTCAGCGAAACCCATAGGCCGAGAACAAGGTGTGCCAGCCCGGCGTAAGCCAGAAAATAATAGCCATCCGGCTTTAACAGCTTTAAGCGGCGAGCCACACCGCGCCGACCAACCACATCAATAATGAGATCGTAGGTTGCGCCACTTTCGGTGTAGTTTTCTTTTTTGTAGTCAATAACGTGGTTGGCACCGATGGTGCGCAGCATCTCCAGCTTTTCAGAGCTGTCAACGCCCGTCACTTCCGCGCCAAAGTACCGGGCAAGTTGTACGGCAAAGGTGCCAATGCTGCCCCCGGCGCCAATAATCAAAACCTTTTTCCCGCGCTGGATGTTTGCCTTTTTGAGAAAATGCAGCGCCTCAAATGCGGCTGTGGGTACGGCCGCCGCTTCCTCATCGCTCAGGTTTGCAGGTTTGACAGCCAGTGCGCCTTGCATCTCATTGGGGTTTTCAGGCAGGCATATGAACTCAGCGTAAGCACCAAATCCAAAACCGGTGGTGCCAAAAACTTGATCTCCCGTCTTCAATGATGTGACATCCTTACCTACTTCTACAACTTCTCCAGCCAATTCTTGCCCCAGTATGGGTATTCTTTTTGGTCTTAAGAAGCCGGAATAAAGCCGCATGGGGAACGATAACATAAGCGGCAGTTGGAGGCGGCGCATCTCACAATCTCCGGCGGTGACGCTGGTGGCATGGATGCGTACCAGCACTTCGTCATCCTGTGGGACAGGTCTTTCTATCTCCTGGAGTTGAAGCCCATCTGGTGAGCCGTATTTTGTCCATACTATTGCTTTCATAACCAATTCTCATACCGAACAAATTAGCTCTCAATTGCCTTATTCGGCTGCACTTTTACAAAAGTCAGCCATCATTTTTCTCAGCATTTTTCTTTTTTTGCAAGGTTGCGCCAATCCCAATACCAAACGCAATGCCAATCGCTAATCCCGCCCCAGGATTACCCAATGCAGCGCCAATGGCAAGCCCCACACCCACGCCGATGGCAATACCAGCACCAAGTTTGTCGTTGCTGGGTTTTCTATTCTTTTTATTTTTTGGATTTGAAGTCATGATATTCCTTTGTTATAAATGACAGGCATTTGCCCCTGCCACTGCTGCCAGATGCCATCTTCAGTAATCAAGTCAGCCATAAAGTGACCCACATTGATACGACTGGTTTGGCCCGGATCAAAGATGGCGCTGCGAATGGGTGACGAATATACGTCATATGGGGTGACTGTGTCCTCATCAAGCAAATTATCGGGTCGAACCACGACCCACTCAATCTGCTTGTTGTTTTGACCAACCTGGCTTCTCAGATAGTCCGCCGCCTGCTCATTGTCCACATGAGGGGGCAACAACAGACGCAGTAGCCCGATAACGCTTTTTTGGGTAAATGAAATGGGTTCATCAAGGTCTCGATTACTGTTCCCAGCCGTATTCATCAGGACAAATTTAATGGGCTTTTCAGGGCTGTTTGCCCTGATGGCCTCACATAAGCGGCGCGTCGCATCGGTTACGAGTTTGCGCGGTTGACCATACATACCCTTAAATGTCATGTTGTGTCCCAGACATGATGCCACTGCATCACATCCTTTAACGTGTTGCGCTAACTCAGTGTCACTTAAATCCAGGACGCTGGCCTGAATTACAGACAAGTTGGCATGATTCTTGATAGCTGTGGGCAGTTTGTCAGCTGATCGCACAATTACCCTGACGTTCTGCCCACGATTTAGAAGTTCTTCTGTGAGCAATCGACCCGTCGCACCACTTGCTCCAACAATAAGATTGTTCATATTCTCCTCCTATATCAGGTTTGTTATGAGCTCACTGTAATCACAACGCTTCCTTTTTTGCGTCCTGTTTCCATATAGCGGTGCGCTTCGGCCGTTTGTGCCAATGGAAAACATTTATCAATGAGCGATTTTAACTGGCCAGCCTCCATCAGCTCTGTGAGGAAACGCAGGTCTTTTGCCTGTTCATTGGCTGGTCGCAGACCGGCGAACGCAATTTTTGCCTTTTTGCTGCCCATGATTGATGTCCGTAGCACATCAAAAACAATCCTCGGAGAAAGCACGGTGGACAAATGACGCCTTCTCACTCTGCCGCCTGCAGCAACGGCCGTACCGGATCCATCATATCTGCCAGACTTGCTTCAGGATCGGCGCCATCGTGGTTGTAGAGCATCACCACAACGGTGTCGGACTCAGGCGCATAATTGAGCAGCGAGCGAAAACCGGCAATATAGCCTGCATGACCCATATATTCCGGTTGGAGCGTGACGCCCAGACCGTAGGTACTGCCGGGGGCGGCCGTCGTCATCGCCGCCAACGACTCTGGCTCGTCAAACAGCGCCCCACCGAATAAGCCGCGGGCGAAGGCGATCAGGTCCGGTGCGGTAGAGACTATGCCGCCCGCCGACCAGCCGATGGATTCATGCAGTTCAGTGAGATCGGACATGGCGTCCCCAGATCCGGTATAGCCGTGTACCACATCGATCACCGACTCTTCGTAGCAATCCAGGAACGTTGACTCCATGCCCAGTGGTTCATAGATGCGCGTACGATACGCCTCTGCCAGCGGCATCTCCGCCGCCTTTTCGATGACCATGCCCAGCAGCGTGTAGTTACTGTTGCTGTAGTACCATTGTGTCCCCGGCTCAAACAGGGCATCTTTGCCGTAGACATAGCGGGCGAGCGTGTCGTGAGGGTCCCGTTGCACGCAGGGCAGTGTCACGCTCCCTGTCTCCTCATCAATTTCCATCTCAGCGAAGAGATCCGCCCAGTAAGCTTCGTGTTCAACCACGTTAAACAGGCCGGATGTATGCGTTAGCAGGTGGCGCAGCGTGATCTGGTCGCCATAAGGCAGCTGCTCCGCTACCTCTGGCAGCCACAGCGCCAACGGATCGTCCAGGGTGAGTACGCCGTCTTCCGCTAATTGCATAATCACCGTGGCGGTAAACATCTTGGTGATGCTGCCAATTCGGAATGCGCCCTCCGGCGGCATCGGCGAGTCGTCCATGAGGTTCGCGAAGCCGCTTGCTCCCTCGAAGCGGTACGCTGGCGCGTCGATCCACACGACCATGCCGGGCGGCAGTTCGCCTGCGGTCAAATCATCCATTTCCGCTTGTATCTCCGCTGCGACATCGGGCGGGAACGCCTGCGGAACGTTCTGGGTGGTGGCGCAGCCAGTCAGCGCCATCAATATCAAAGTGAGGCTCAAGATAAGTTGTTTAATCATGGGATTTTCCTTTGTTGACCCCGGCCGGATAGGCAACGGCCGAGGTCTCTGAGAGATTGTGTTGTTTGCTTCGATGGGATATTTAGGCAGATTCTAGCGCCGGGGTATGCGTTTGCGCGGGTTCGCGCTTCACACCCTTCACCAGCAACCAGATGGGGAAAGCAATTTCAGCCACGGCGATGACCATGGCAATCAAACCTGGGGTGGTCGTGTATGATGGTATCAACAGCAAACCGATGGTGTCAAGCAGGTAGCCAATCCCAGCGGCAATGAACAGGACGCCCAGCACTTTGGGGAAATAGCCTGATTTGTAAATCAAGTAGCCCAAAATCAAGACGTGCGGCACTAAAAAGGCGATGCCAATAGTAAAGCCAATGCTGTGGGCATCCAGGAACAATGTCGTCAGGGCATTGACTTGTTCTTGCCCAAAGACAGTCAGGTAATTGCTGCCCGTCAAAAGGCGCAAAACGAAGTAATAGTTGAGTAAGTTGAGGCCGTGGATGGTGGTCATTGCTATGCGGGAAACGGCCGCTAACAGCGACAAGGTTTTGTTCACTGGTTTGAATAATATATACAATACCACAGACAATACGATTTCGCTCAACAGGATAATAAGTTCCATGCCAATCGCGCCCACGCGGAACAAAATTTCAGAATTGGCGATATTGGCAGCAGTGGCGGCCGCATCACCAGGCACAATAAACTGCTCAGGAATGACAAAATGAGCAAAAACAGCAGCAACAGTAATAATCAGGTACAGGACACCAGCGATGCGAGCGTAAGCGTTTGGGGACAGTTCGTTAACTTTGGTTTTCATGTCTGATTCTCCTTTTTCACTTTAATTAGGTAGGCAAATGGAACGAACCATAATGCAATGAGTAATAAAATTACCGTTTGCAAATACGCTTTATCGGCCCAAAAAATCGATGAAATGATCATCGCTGCCGCAAAAACTATAGAAACGATTGCGATAGATAAAGATGCTTTCTTAGGTGACATATATTTCTTCCTTATTGAGGGTTGACGGAAATGAGCCTTAATCCCAAATCGCGTACTTTTTTTAAAACACCGTGCAACGCGGCCTGGTCTACTACGGGGCCGGTGAGAATGGTGTCGCCATCGTCTGTCAGCGTGATGGTCAGGCCGTCAAACCAGTCCGACCATTGGCGACCCAGGTGGCCTTCGAGCCTGATTTGGTAAATCTGTGGCGCCTCTGGATCGGTTGTGAAAGTGTGTTTGTTAGACATTATCTAATATCAGTGGGATAAAAGTGGGTTAGGTAAACCGCAAAAAGTTTTCGGAGAACCCGTAACGCATAAATCTGCGGTTTCCTCGAAGGAATCGGCAAGGTTTCGCGTGATTTATTTCTGAAACATCTTGCCGATTACCTAAGGCTAAGATTTTTCTTGCTTTTCGCTTTTTGCGATATGGGAAATTCCCCAAAAAAAGATGCCCGCACCAACACCTGAAAAGAAAAAGAATAACGATAGGCCAACGGGGGAACCCCATGAGAAAACAGAATATAAAACGTCCATAACTAACTCCTTTTTTGATTAGTTGATTGATTTGATGACCTAAACGATAGCAGCCAGAGGGGATTACTGTCATACATCGAAAGAGGTATCAGGGGATTAGT
>CAZXVH010000178.1:0-5654 GCA_964643965.1 uncultured Ardenticatenaceae bacterium | reverse complement strand
CAGACTACCAGACTACCAGACTACCAGACCACCAGACTACCAGACTACCAGACTATCCGACTACTCGACTACCAGACTACTCGACTACTCGACTACCAGACTACCGGACTAAAAAACTATGCGACTATCACGCGCCTTTGGCAAAACATTACGAGAAGCGCCGGCCGATGCGGAACTGGCCAGCCATCAATTGTTAATCCGGGCCAACTTTGTACGGCCGATTGGGGCGGGCATTTACGTGTTTATGCCCCTGGGCTACCGCGTCATCCGTAAAATCTGGACGATCATGGCGCAAGAGATGGACGCCATCAACGGCCAGGAAATGTGGATGCCCAACTTGAACCCGGCGGCGCTGTGGCAGGCGACGGGGCGCTGGAACACGGTAGACGTGCTCATGAAAGTGAAGGCCGGTGGCGGGCGGGAATATGCCTTGTCGGCTACGCATGAAGAAGTGGTCACAGAACTGTGCCTGCGCGACATTGAAAGTTACCGGGATTTACCGCGCATGATCTACCACATTAGCAAAAAGTTCCGGGATGAAGCCCGCGCTCGCGGCGGCCTGCTGCGCCTGCGCGAATTCATCATGAAAGACGCCTACACCCTGGACGTCGACGAAGAAACCTTCGACGCCTACTATCCCCAGATGCTCCAGGCGTATTACCACATCTTTGAACGAGTGGGAACCCCGGCCATCGCCGTGCAAGCTGACACGGGCAGTATGGGTGGCAAAACGTCACACGAGTTTGTGGTTCCCCATGAAGAAGGTGAAGATACCTACATCGCCTGCACCCACTGTGGGTATGCCGCCAATGTGGAAGCGGCCGAATTCGTGCGTGAAGGCGACAAACCGGCGGAATTGGCGGATCTCGTCAAGGTTGCCACGCCAGATTGCCAGACGATTGCAGAGGTGGCGGCGTTCATCGGCGTAGAAACCAGCCAGACGTTGAAGGCGGTGTTTTATTGGTGGAATGCGTTGGGAGATGAAGATGGCCGTTTCCTCTTCGTCCTGGTGCGCGGTGATTTAGACATTAACGAAGTCAAACTCCTCAACGCCCTGGGTGGTGGGCAGCTTCGCGCCGCCACCGATGCAGAAATCCGGGCGACGGGCGCGGAGCCGGGGTATGCTTCCGCCATTGGCTTGAACGTGGCTAAAGCATTCGACCAATCGGGCGTGTTTGTCTTGGCCGATACATCCATTGAAGCGGGCGGCAACTTCGTGGTGGGGGCCAACGAAGCGGGCTATCACTATACCGGGGCCAACTATCCCCGCGACTTCGCCGTCAGCCAAATGGCGGATATTGCCCAGGCGGATACGGGCCACAAATGTCCCCACTGCGGCGCCAAAATCGAAGCGCGGCGCAGCATTGAAGTGGGCCACTGCTTCAAATTGGGTACGCGTTACTCTGAGCCAACCGGGGCCACCTTTCTGGATGAAAACGGCCGGCCGCAGCCCATTTTTATGGGGTCTTATGGCATTGGCTTAGACCGGCTGATGGCCACGATTGTAGAAAAACATCATGATGAGCAGGGTATCATCTGGCCGGCAGCGGTAGCGCCGTACCAGGTTCATCTGCTGCATCTGGGCGAAGGCGACGACGTGAAAGAAGCGGCCGATGCGCTTTATGCCGACCTGCTGCGGGCGGGCATTGAGGTATTGTATGATGATAGAGAGGCCAGCGCCGGCGTCAAGTTTAATGATGCGGATCTCATCGGGCTGCCCTGGCGGGTGACGGTGGGCGGGCGCGGTCTGGCGCAAGGCACGGTGGAAGTGAAGCGCCGGAACCAGGCGGCGCGTGAATCGGTACCGCTGGTGGAATTGGTTTCATTCCTGCAAGCAGATGTGAATTTAAGAAATTAGAAATTAGGGAGTAGGGGATTGGCCGCATCTCCACTCTTTAATCTCCAGTTTAAAACTCAGTAAGGGATACTGCATAAATGAACAGCCAATCTCTTACCATTTTGCTTATATCACCTGACGAACCACTTCTCAAACAGGAAGCGGAGTGGTTGCATCTGTCTGGCCTGGCGCTTGAGCTAAGGTTTGTGGTGGCAACGGCCGTTTCCATCCCCCAAGCGCTATCTGATTTTCCTGATTTGCCCGATGGCCTTGTTTTGCTGGATACGGCCTTACTGCGGGACCAGGCTGAAACGATGATAACGGCCGTTCACCACCACTTTCCCCATGCCCCTCTCATCCTCCTGGCAGACACAGACCACGAATTCATTCCTGCCTGGGCGCAACTCCCGGCTGTGGCAGATGTACTGCCTCGAAGCCAGTTTTCCGTTTCTGGGAGCAACCAGCTGCTTTTTTATATTTACAAAAATTGGCAGGAAAGTATTCGCCAACAGACCGCCCAGGAACAGTGCCAGGTGGCGCAAGCGTTGCTGAAAACCGGCGCCTACCTGAACGCCATTCTGGATTACGATCTCTTGTTGGACAGCATTTTGGAACAAGCTACCCTCTTCTTCCCGTTCGACCTGGCGGCGATTATGTTGCTTGAGGCGGATCAGGTGCGTGTGGAACGGATCCGGGTCGCAGATGCGGCCGAGTCGCTGCAATGGGCCATAGACAAAGCCGCCCAGGCGCTCTTTCCGCTGCCCACAACAAAAAATCTGCAGGAAATAATTGAAAGCGGCCGTTATCTGGTGATTCCAAACGTAGACGACAATCCCGACTGGATACATTTGAGTGGAGATTTCCATATTCGTTCCTGGGTCGGCGCCCCTTTAATGGTGCATGGTAAGATCATCGGCATCCTCTCATTTGATAATACCCAGCCAAACGTTTATCGGGATGAAGATGGTCGGATATTGGAAAAATTTGCCCAACAAGCGGCGCTGGCCTTGCATAACGCCGAAATTTACCGGGGACGGCAACGAGAAATAGCCGAATTATCGGCGCTTCATGCCATTGCGCAGGTCAGCATAGAAGCTGAGACGGTAGATGCACTGCTCACCCGCTGCACCCGCATTGTGGCCGAAAAGCTGTACCCGGATAGTTTTGGCTTTGTTTTGCTCAATGAAGATGGCGTTACGTTGAGCGCCCACCACGCTTTCCATAATCGGCTGCACATTCAACATCCAGAGAAACTCCCGCGGGGCACAGGCGTGGTGGGACAGGTCATTGAAACCGGTCAACTGCGGCGTATCTCTGATGTGCGCTCGGCAGATGACTATAAAGGGATTGTGGCTCATACTCACTCAGAACTATGCGTTCCCTTGCGTGTGGGCGGCGCCATCATTGGGGCCATTAATGCTGAAAGTATTTTGTATGAAGCGTTCACGCTGGCGGATGAGCGATTTATGGTGGCTTTGTCGCAGCAGTTGGGCGCCGGTATTGAAAGAATTCGCCTGTTAGCCGCCGAACGTCAAAATCGCCAGGAAGAAGAGCGGCTGCAATCGGCGGTGGCTTCCTTATCAGCTTCGCTAGACCTGGAACAGGTTTTCACCAATATCCTCAACTACCTGGAAGAAGTGGCGCCGCATGACAGCGCGGCGGTGATGCTCCTGCGTCAGGATGTCTTGGTGATTGTGGCCAACCGGGGGCAGCATAAACAAGCAGATTTGGTGGGTAAAACTGTGCCTTCCTCAGACTGGTTTTTTACGGAAGTGTGCCGCACGAAACGGCCGTTTTACCTGAAGGATGCCCGACAATACCCCCAATTTCAAAACTGGCGCAATTACCCGAACACTCACAGTTGGATCATTCTACCTTTAATTGTGCGGGAGCAAGTATTGGGCGTCCTCACGGTGGAAAAAGAGGAACGGGGCGCTTATGGTCCTGTAGAAACAAGGTTGGCCCACTCATTTGCCAATCAGGCGGCCGTTGCCATTGAAAACGCCCGTTTGTATGAAGCCGAACAAAAAGCGAGAAAACGGGCGGAGATCATGCGTGAAGCCAGCGCCATGATGGTGCAAACGCTGGATATGGACACCATCTTGAATACCTTGTTGGCGTATATACAGAAGTTGGTGCCGTATGATTCGGCCAGCGTTTTATTTGTGGAAGGAGATTTTGCTTGCATTCACCTCGCCAAAGGGATTGAAGTGTGGGGCGATGCGGAAGCTGTTAAAAAAGTACGCATCAATATCAAGACTAATGAGACATTTCAGGAAATCATGCGTACCCAGCAAGGGCTGCTGATTCCTGATGTTCACTATGACGGCCGTTGGCAGATATTTGAGCCAACCCGCTATGTACGCAGTTGGATCGGCGCACCCATTATTGCTGCCGGTCAGTTTATAGGCTACTTTTCTGTGGATAAAGCGATTCCTGGTTTTTTCACAAAAGAACATCTGGCCTTGATTGAAGATTTTACCAACCAGGTGGCCATCATCATCCAAAATGCCCAACTTTTCCAGGAAACCCGCCAGCGTACCCTGGAATTGGAACTCATTTCTGCCCTATCGGCTGCCCTGCGGGAGACCAATGAATTGGAAATGATGCTGCCTATTGTCTTGGAAAAAGTGATGTCGCTGGTGAACGGCTATTTCGGTGGTATTTATTTGATTGAACCGGAAACAGGGGATCTGATAGTACGCTGTACGCAGCCAGAAATACCAGATTTGGTAGGGCAGCGTCAATCTGTGCAGGAAGGTATTTCTGGTTATGTGGCTCGTACCGGGCAAGTGTATATTGCGCCTGATTTTACCACTGAGCCGTTTCTGAGCATCTTGCCGGCGGAGGAGCCGCTGATGCAAGTGCTGCGCACGGGCGTCAACCTGCCCTTGCGTACGCCAGAGCGCACGGTCGGGGTGCTGCATGTCAACCTGGCTTATGAGCATGTTTTTACTGACCGAGAGATACAATTGTTAACGGCCGTTTCTGAAATTGCCGGCACTGCCATTGACAGGGCGCTGGTGCTAAACACATTGGAACAGCGCGTCGCCGAGCGCACCCATGAACTGGCTAAGGCCAACGAGCGTCTCACTGAATTAGACCGCCTTAAAACCAAGTTCGTCTCAGATGTCTCCCATGAACTGCGCACTCCCATCACCAATCTTTCCCTCTATCTCGATTTATTAGAACAGGGTAAAGCAGAACGACGGGAACAGTACACGGCCGTTTTACGCCGGCAGGTCAATCGGTTAATCACCATGATCGAAGATATTTTACATATATCCCGCTTAGATATGGGCAAAATAAAGCTCCATATAGAGCCGGTAGATGTTAATCGGGTTATCAAACAGGTAGCCCGTGACTTTCAAGAAGATCTCAATGAAGACCTCACCTTTTCGGCCCATTATTATCAGGATATCCCCCTCATTTTAGGAGATGAAAAACAGATCGCGCAGATCATAATAAATTTACTCAATAACGCCGCCAACTATACCGAGGCTGGCTCCATTAGCATTACAACCTCCTGGAATGATGAGCGGAACCAGGTTCGTATTGAAATAAAAGATACCGGCATCGGCGTTCCTTCTCAAGAAATAGGCCATTTATTTGAACGATTCTACCGTGGGTCCAATGTCAGCCAATCCAACATACCCGGTACGGGATTGGGGCTTTCTGTGGTAAAAGAATTGGTCAATCTGCATCAGGGCGAGATTAAAATAGAGAGTGAACTCAATGTGGGCGCCACTGTGACCCTGTTTTTACCCGGCGCTCCCCGTTTAAGCAGTGAACAGTGGACAGTGAACAGTGGACAGTG
>CAZXVH010000177.1:2889-5968 GCA_964643965.1 uncultured Ardenticatenaceae bacterium | reverse complement strand
TGCTGGCCTGGCGCAGTCCGAATCAGGTAGGTGAGTATGTGGTTTTGAAACCAACCGCTGATTCGCAGCCGCTGTCGTGGACGCAAGCTGATGGAGACGCCAAAACGTTTCCATCAGCCGACAGCCGCAATCTACCGCCCAGAGTGGATTTTACCGACACGGATTATCTGGGTCTGGTTGATCCGGAAACTTCTGATGGTTTGGGCGAAGGTGGAGCATATAGCGTTGAGGTGATGGAAACGGCCGTTGCTCAAGCCATTGCCAACCAGGGGGCGTTGGGGATGTATTGTAATTCGTTGATGTTGAACAAGGCGTTGTACGGCCGTTTGCCAGACAATCCCCCCGCCCCATTGGAAGACATTATTGACAGCGCCGTGAAAACGGGTGCGGACTTGAGCCAGGTGGTTCTGTGGAACTATGCAAACTCGCGGGAGATTCTGGAAAGCAAAATGCCCATTCCGGCGTTGTTGCATCAGCGACTGAGTGTGGATTGGTCGGATAAGGAAAACCGCCCTCCCCTACCCCGTGCCAGTGGTATGACTGGACATGATACCCACTGGTTAGACCGGTTGGAAGTGGGTGTGAAGACTCACATTCAGACAATGCAAGAAAAACGGGACGAACTGGCGGCCCAGGCACGGCCGCCGCAGGAACTGTTGGATGCGGCTGACCCAGAGACAGTAAAGTTGGGGGCTGGAATGAATAAGGCGTATACGGCTGCTTTGCGCATGGGGAAAGGGCAGCACGCCAACGTGCTGGAGCGTGCTAAATATGCGGCAGAGGATTATCTGGCGCACTTTCCCCCAGAACGGCGTAAGGTGATTTTGTTGGGAGCGTTGGCCAGTGTGTATGGGAAGGAAGATGGTGGGATGGATACGGCCGTGTGGTTGGCTGGGCGCAAGGATGATTCGGCTCAAGGGCAACCCAGTCTTGCCCAGCAAACCATTGAGGCGCTGCGTGAGGCCGGGTTACTGGACGACATCATGGTGACGAAAGAAGGGTTGGTCGTCTATCCGGCGAACTTGATCCAGATGAATGTACTCCCGAAAACGGATACATAAAAGAAAGGGAGCAGCGTGGAGAAAAGATTCTGCCTCATGCTCACGCTAAAAACAAGTGAGCCTGATGCCAATCGTGCAACACCCATTCGTCTAACCAGGCCCGCTTTATACTCCATGGTTGCAAAACGGCCGTTGTCGCCCGCAGCATCAAATCTGTGTAATATGCTACGTCAATTAGAGTGGGATCTGGAGGAGTCGGTAAATCCCAGGCATAAACGCCTGGCTCTCCCACCACCATGAGAAAGCGAATGCGCTGGCCTGGAAATCGCGGCTTGCCGACTGCCTGCAACTGCTTAACGGCGCGGGCGGCTGGGGATAACACGCTGTATGCCTCAAGAGGACGGCTTAATGTTTGCGAAACCAATAAAGTTTCAAGAGGAATTTGCCTCAAACGTAACGTTTCTAGACAGGTGCGCAGGTATTCAATCAGCGCAAGTAGATAGGCGTTGCGATCAGGCATTTTTGCCAACTGCATGATGAGGTGACGTTGGCTGTGGGCAATGAAAGGCGGCGTATCGTGGCGGCGCATTTCGAGACCGCGCACCTTGATTTCTCCTGATTCAAAGACGCCAAAGTAGCGATTGGGTACAGGGATACGCTCGTCTTGTTTGGCAGGCAGAAAGGCAATCCATTTGTAGAACCCTTCTAGGGCGATGGGTAGTCCCGTTTGTCTTTCAATTTCATCGAGTAGGGGCTGAACGGCCGTTTTCGTTTTAGTCCCCCGGCGCTTCAGCCATAAACCATCTACATACATATGGATAACTTCATAGCCGAGGGATTCGGCTGTCTCTTTGGCGCGGAGCAGCGCTTCGCGACTGTAGGCGGTGATGGCTTCGTGCGCTTCAATGCGACCAAAACGCGCCCGTTTGTAACCGGCATAACCGAAGGCCACCACCAGCAGCCACTTCAAGGCCGTCGCCCGAGAGCTGAGTGATGGGTAGCGACAATCTTGTTTAGACATCTCTGCCATCTGCGTTTTGATAGTGATACGTTTTTCGAGAATGGGTTGCAATGTTTCCGGCAGTAATCCTCGCTTGCTTTGGTCGATGGGCATATTCAGTTCAGGCGCAACGGCCGTTTGCCCACTTGCTACCTGCACCGTCTCAGGTGAGATGTTAAACAACGAAATAATCGAAGGATACATCGACACAAAATCAATCTCGACGACATCCGTATGTAAGCCAATGCGAGGCTGGAAAACCAGGCCGCCTCGGTCAGAGCGGAGCAGGGTACGGGCGCTTTTGTACTGCTCCGCTTCCTGCTTGGTGTACGGAACCAGTACGCCGCGCTGTAACGCCGTGATCATCTGCATGGCAGTGATACCTGCCCCCGGACTGCGCCGCGCCATCTCTTGCACCGGCATCCCCGTCACCTGCGCCTGCTCTAACACGCCGCTGATATCGTATTCGTTAAACAGCAGGGCGTTTTTGAGGTCGATGTGGTAACGGCCGTTCAAATACGTCTGTTCGCCTCGATGCAATACCATGCCATAGCTGAAGTAGCTGCCCGCCTGTTTGATTACATACGGCCGCCGGGCATCTCGGCTGGGATTAAAGAGAATGCCTGTTTTTTGCGCCGTCTGCCGCAGCAGGGGGAAAATCCAGGTGTCGCCAAAGCAGGTCAAGATTAAATCCGGGTCATGGCGTTTCAGTTTGGCTTGCAGGGCGATGAGCAGTAAACGGCCGTTTTCCAGCGAATACGTTACCGTCTGACCGGCAAAACTTGCCTGTAAATGCGTCGGTGTCCGGTGGGTGGGGTCAATGTTGGGCGTCAGCGTCAACACACGTAAGGGGGGCGGCGCCTGGTCAACCTGCCAGCGCGAAGCCAGTGGCGCTACTGTTGAAATCACTCCGTCTGCCGCCGTCACCTGGCAGCGCAATGTCGGCGTCACGCCAAAACGAGCGGCGTACCGCACAGAAACGGGAATATCGGCGTCGTAATAATCCAAATCAGGGAACTGAGTTTGCGTGTGGCGGAATAGGCGGGGTAAAACGGCCGTGTCTGTGGCTACGGCCAGC
>CAZXVH010000177.1:0-2789 GCA_964643965.1 uncultured Ardenticatenaceae bacterium | reverse complement strand
CCAGCCCGTCAAACAAATCTTCCCGCCGCGCGCGTGACAGGGTGACGGGAATTCCCTGTCCACGCAAAAAGCGCCAGCATTCACGCAAGCGCGGAAAGGTTCCCCTGGCGTAAAACGTACTCGTCATGGGCTGCTGTAGCTGGTAACGCTGCCCATCGTCACCCAATAACCACACCACCACCCCTTGAGCTATGTCGGCATACACGTCCAGCAGCCAGCCGGTGCGTTCATCAGCCATCGAGCCTGGATTCTAACCGCTCAATGCGGCGCTGTTGTTCAATGAGGATAGCCAGGAGCACACTTTCAAAGGGTAAGGCATGGTCGGCCATACTGATAGCGGCCGTATGCTGCCGGGCGGCGGCAAACACAGCGTCGAACAGCTTTTGGTCATCGGCACGCAGCGCCCGCCGGAAGTTGTTGAAGTGAGCAATCTCGTTGAGAATCAGTTGGTTGGTTGTCTGTAAAGTGCGTCCCATGCTGACCTTTTACCAAAGCGGTGGCTGAAATGATTCCGTCGGCGCATCAAACTGATAAACATCGGCAGCAGCAGCCTTGATCAGTTTAAGCAAACCAGGGCGAATAACGGCATCCGCTGAACGGCAGGTCACCAACACGGGCGCATCCTGACTCAAGCGCTGCAAATGGGCGATGGCGATATTGACCAGCCGGATGCTTTCCGCATTGGAGATGTTTTCGTCGTAGAAGGTTGTCAGGATGTCCAGGGCAATCAGGGGCGTGGTGGGCGGTGTTTGAGCCAGTAAGGTGAGCGCTTGATAACAGGTAAACGGCCGTGCTTGCTGAATACGGGCCAACGTCTCGTCTAGCTGTACCGTTTGCCGCCGAATGATGCGGGCCAGTTGATGAGCATCAAAGTGGTTGCCGCCCACAATTACATGCAGCGGATGCTCCTGCGCCAGACGCGCTATCATCTCCAAAATGGTTTGCGGGTCAGGTATATCTATGACAACGGTGAGACCTTGTTCCTGGAGCGCCGGTAAGGTGAGCATGGCGTCATCATAGCCAGGTGAAGCCGGGCATACAATCACCTGGCTGGGGGAAATGGGGCGAGGTTGCGGGTTGTTTTAGGGGTTAACCTCAGGGGGTGAATCGGCAGGTGTGGGGGGTGTGGCTTCGACGCTATCCAAATCTGTCTAGTCGCTTAAATCCAGACCGGACAGCAGATCCATCACCTCTTTTTTGCTGTGGACGTTGAATTTGTTCAAGATGTTTTTGACATGGGTTTTGACGGTGTTGGGGGAAATGGAAAGACGGCGGGCAATTTCGGGATTGGTTAACTTGAGCCAGATAAGGGCCGTGATTTCACGCTCACGCTGCGTTAACTGCTGCCAAATTTGCAAGCTGTTTTCGGCCACATGCTGGTCGTACAACGCCTGACGGATTAGCTCATTGGTGATGTCACCCACGGTGCGGCCCGTGTGATCTGCAATTTTGGTAACGGCCGTTAACAGTTCCGGGCGTAGTTGTACCAGAGTAGAAGCATGGGGGCTGATGCCCAGGATTTCACGGAGATTTCGATTCATGGGTCTCGTTTCGTTTGCCAAATAAAGAACGTATGTTCTTATATAAGCGGCGATTCTAACACAGGATTGCCAGGGGCTGGTGAAGGATGCGTGAAGAATGGTACTCGGGTACTGCTTTCTCGTTTGCATGACTTTATGCCTGCCCATGCCCAGGAAAGCATCACAGCGGCTCCACCACCAAATTCAGACCTGGCGCAAAGAGATAGGTTTGCGTTTGATTCATCATAGTTATGCTACGGTCACGGGCGCCGGGGAACAGACGGATATGCGCTTGAAGTACGTGGAACTTTGGTTCTCGGCGAGTTTGGCGGATGCCTGGGAGGTACAGTTTCAATCGCAGGGGCGATTCTTTTGGGGGGCTGACTGGAAGGGATAGTCGGGGCGGCTACGGCCGTTCAAGTTTCAATCGCAGGGGCGATTCTTTTGGGGGGCTGACCGAACAAAGTCGCTTGTGGCTTTATCCAACGGTTCCCGTTTCAATCGCAGGGGCGATTCTTTTGGGGGGCTGACTCCGGCCGTTGCGGAGAAGGTAGCACAAAAGGCCGCTGTTTCAATCGCAGGGGCGATTCTTTTGGGGGGCTGACAAGGGAATACGCTGCTCTGTGCCAATGTCGTCGATGTTTCAATCGCAGGGGCGATTCTTTTGGGGGGCTGACCATATGAGGCGGGAAATGGGACAATTTTTTCAGTTTCAATCGCAGGGGCGATTCTTTTGGGGGGCTGACTGCGGCCGTTGCCAGGTCGTTAGCCAGGTGCGCCCGTTTCAATCGCAGGGGCGATTCTTTTGGGGGGCTGACACGGCTCAGGCGTTGGCAAGCCGCTTGGTATTCTGGTTTCAATCGCAGGGGCGATTCTTTTGGGGGGCTGACGAGATGGTAATTGCCGGCCTTGATCACCCATAATGGTTTCAATCGCAGGGGCGATTCTTTTGGGGGGCTGACAAAGTATGACGACTATATTCAGGAGTTTATGGATGTTTCAATCGCAGGGGCGATTCTTTTGGGGGGCTGACAAATTACGGGATTAATGCCTGATTTTGGTAATCTTGTTTCAATCGCAGGGGCGATTCTTTTGGGGGGCTGACCAGCACTGATGATATGCTCACCATGCTACGCGGCGGAGTTTCAATCGCAGGGGCGATTCTTTTGGGGGGCTGACCCCCATCACCTTCTCCGTCTGCGTCGCTATTGTTAGTTTCAATCGCAGGGGGAGGGTTAGACGTACCATAAAAGCCGTCGCGTTTTTCGT
>CAZXVH010000176.1:0-5993 GCA_964643965.1 uncultured Ardenticatenaceae bacterium | reverse complement strand
AGATGCTTCCCAAGCATCTATCACGGGTTCGAGCCCCGTTGCCCGCTCTATACTCGATTAACACACAAAAGGGCCAGTGGGCCTTTTGTGCTTTTAAACTCACCCCTTCTTAAGCATTGTAATATTCCTGCCCGTTGCCAGTATAGTCGAAAGGTGATTATATTCATCTCTTTTACTTGTTTCCCTCGTTCAAATAAGGCAGGGCGACTCGCCTCACTCAGCATGGCAATTTCATTTACCCGGCAAACTGCGCTGGATAGCGGCCACCAATACTTCTACCTCGAAAGGTTTAGGTATCCAGGCCACAATCCCTTCGCTCAACGCCGTTTTATCTGTTTCAGAAAACGGATAGCCGGTGATGACAATCATCTTCATTTCAGGACGTTTTGCTTGTAATTGGCGCAGCAACTCATCCGCATTCATACCTGGCATGACCATGTCGCTCAATACCAGCGCCACCTCCTCTCCGTAAAACTCAAACAAGCGAACCGCTTCTTCGGCGTTTGCCGCTTCTGTGGTGCGATAATTATATGTTTCCAACACCGCGCAAATGGCCTCGCGGGTGATTTGATCATCTTCTACCACCAGGATTTGCTCACCTCCGCCCCCACTCAACAACAATCCAGATGTTTCAGCCAATGAAATGACGCTGCTTTCCTGCGCCGGCAGGAAGATGGTAAACGTGGCGCCCTGCCCTACTTCACTCACCACATCAATAAAACCATGATGCTGCTTCACAATTCCGTATACCTGGGCCAGGCCCAAACCGGTTCCTTTGCCCCTCTCTTTGGTGGTAAACAGCGGTTCAAAAATGCGGCTGAGGTTCTCAGGGGGGATACCGGACCCTTCGTCAATGATCTGGAGCTTGATCCAGGAGCCTGTTTCCATATCTGGCAAGGGGATGGGGTCGCCGGCGGCGATCTCAAATTGGGATAGTTCCAGGTGAAGCGGCCCGCCATCTGGCATGGCGTCCCGAGCGTTAACCACCAGGTTCATGACCATCTGCTGCAAGCGGGTCAGATCGGCGTTAACGATGTAGTTGCCTTCGTCAAAGTTGAAGCGCAAGTCGATGTTTTCCGGCAAGGTGCGCCGCAGCAGCTTGCTCAACTCTTTCATAAAGGGCAGCATCTGCACCGGCCGTCGTTGCATCTCCGACTGCCGCGAAAAATCCAGGATTTGGGAGATGAGGTTTGCCGCCAATTTGGATTGAGCCAGAACTGTTCCCAGCCGTTGACGGCCGTTTTCCGGCAAATCATCCGTCTTCAATCCCATCTGGGTATACAGAATGATGATGGTCATGATATTGTTGAAATCGTGGGCGATGCCTGCCGCCATTTGGCCGATCATGGCCAGACGTTCCTGGGCCTGACTATACTGCTGCTGCTTACGCGCTTCCGTCATATCCCGTAAAACCAAGACCCAGCCGCCATGCTCCGTATCAAAAGGATTGCTGGCCACCTCAAAGATTTTTTGCGGATGGGCCAGGGTAAGTTCATGCCACAAAGCCCCCTCTGGCGGGGGGTGCAAGACAGTCCGAATCGGTTTTCCGGCCAATGATTTAATGGGATCGCCCGCAGTGGTGTTCGTGAGCAAGGAGAGATAGGTTTGGGCAGCGGGATTGGCTAACTCCACCCGGCCGTCTTCATCCAACAGCACAATGCCATCCTGCACCGTATTGAGAATGCGTTCTACCTGGCGGGCCTTTTGCCGCGTTTCTTGAATACGACGGGCATTGGTGAGAGAGATAGCCACCGTATTCGCCAATGTTTGTAAGCGGCCGGCGTCATCTTGGGAGAACTCGCCCGGTTGATCCCCATCCAGACGTAACAACCCCAATACCCTGTCTTGCTGCAAAATAGGCACACACAAATAAGAACGAATCCAACTGGTTTCGGGGTAAATTATCCAACGTGGCTCCTGGCGCGTATCTGCCACCACCACCGGCTCAAATGTTTGGATGGCGTCTTCTTCCAGGGGGGAGGTTGATACCAGTTGGATAAGATTAGCGATGGCGCCTTCACTGCCATACGAGTCATACCCCTGCCAACGCACCACACGTAGCGTTTCCCCTTCCAGCAAGGCGATGTGGGCTGCCTTGAAGGGCACAATGCGCTGCACCTGGCGCAAAATATCATCCAGGACGTTTTCGATCTGGATTTGGGAGGTCAGCGCCAGCGTCACTTCGGCCAATATTTCTGCCAGCAAGCGTTGTTCCCGCTCGGCGTTTAACAAACGACTGCGATCTGCTTCCATCGCTTTGTAAGTAGTGACGTCAATGCCCGTGCTCATAATGGAGTCGAAGCTGCCCTCTGCGGTTAGAAGCGGGGCGCAGTACCAGGCGATGAGGCTACGCTTGCCCTCTTTGCTGAGCCAATAGCTTTCGTAGGAAACCGGCTCTAAATCCGTCACTACCTGGGCGAGGACGGTTTTAACCAAATCCACGCCATCGGGAGTGAGCAGATGATCCCACAGGTATTCTCCGACCAGTTCAAGGCTGCTGTACCCGCTAAGGATTTCACAGGCCCGGTTAAAACGAAGGATACGGCCGTTTTCATCAAAGACCACAATGAGCGCCCCCGTTTTCTCCAGAACGGCCGTGGCGAAATCTTGCTCTTTTTGCAACTGCTTTAAACTGTTTCTCAGGCGCAGAATTAGAAAAGTCACCGTCATGACCAGAATCAAGACCAAGCCGGTAAAAATCAGGGCGTTTGTCATGCAGGTTCCTCAGAAGAATTGAATTTGCCAACCCTATTATACGTTCCTTATCACACGGCGTATATTAACATGTTGACCCCTGAAGCAAAAAAGGGCGCTTATGCGCCCCCCTGTTTTGCTACCGTCTCCACCCGTTTGGGCGCATACAGCGCGGCCGCCTGGCGCATCTCCTGGGCAATATCGGCCCGCAGCCAGCCGGGAGCCAACACCTCCACCTGCGCCCCCCAACTGCGAATCCAGGGCTTCATCTCCTGTGGTTTTGCCACACAGACCGTCAGCAAACAGCCGCCATCGGCCGTCGTCTCAATGGTTTGTGAGGGATGCCACTGCCGTTCAGCTACCTGCGCCTGAATATCCGGGGCAAAGCGCAAACGCACTTCAATCGACTCGTCGCCGGCCATGATGCGCCAGCCAGTGGCCAGCCTGGCTTCCAGGTCAAAATCTGGCGGGATGGTGAACGACTCCTTTTGCACCACCGCGCTTTCCAGGCGATCTAGCTTAAAGGTGCGGATATCATCTGACCAGCTATCATGGCCAATGATATAAATGCCGGAAGGGGTTGGTTCCAGAGCATACGGGGCAATGACGCGCTGACGCAAGGCGCCGCTGCGCGGCGAACGGTAGCCAATTTTGACGGTACGGCCGTTTCCCCACCCTTCCGCAACGGCCGCTAAAACGGCCGTTTGTCCCCCATCTACATTCTGCTCCACCCGCGACGCCGCCCGCTGCAAATGAGCGCTCAAGGGTTGCGGCAGCGTAGAGGCCAACTTCGTCAGCGCCGCCATGACGTGGGCGTTGCGCTCGTCGATGGTGCGTGAGAGCAGCAAACCGGCCAGCACCAGGGCAATGGCTTCTTGAAACGAGAGGCGGACGCTGGCTAAATAACGGGTGCGGTTAATGCCAAAACGCCCTTTTTCCTGCCACACCGGCACCCCCTGCCCACATAAAAAATCCACATCCCGATAAATGGTGCGCCGGTCTACCGCTAACAATGCCGCCAGCTCAACGGCCGTTAAGCCATCAGGCGCCAACAACAGCTGTGACTCAATCTCACGTAATCGGGCGGTGCGTGTTCCTAATCGTGACATCCTTCACCTCATCAATAGCAGGGCGGACAGCCCGCCCACCCTTCAGCCTCACAAAACAGACCGTATGTTCTATAAACTATTATAACACAACTTGTGTTAAAATGAGGGAAGGTAGCCACAACTCATTGCTCCCGCCCTGCCTTTGCCCGGAATGGCGTCAGACCATCCACCAAGAAAACAAGTAATTTCTCTGCCAAAATGAGGCAATCCATGACAGCAACGCCCCAAACATTTACAAAAAATGCGGAGTCCTACGAAGCGCAACTTGCAAAATTACGCGCCGAAAAAGAAGCGCTCAAAAAAGAACTAAAACTTTACCAGGAATCAGAAAGCCAAACGATTCGCTTCGCCAACCAACTGGCTCGCTTTACCAATCAACTGAGTACGGCGGCCGATGTTTCCAAACAACTCAGCTCCATCTTGGATTTAGACAGCCTCTTGCCAGAAATTGTGACCTTGATGCAGACTCGCTTCCACCTGTACCATGTGCATGTCTATCTGCTGGATGCGGAAAACGAAATGCTGCACATGCACGTCGGCTCAGGTGAAGTGGGGCAAAAGCTGCGTGAAAGCCAGCACCAAATTTCACTGCATACCAGCCACAGCCTGGTGGCTAAAGCGGCTCGTACCGGCCAAATTGTATTGGTCGATGATGTCAGCCAGGAACCCTCGTTCTTACCCAATCCGATGCTGCCAGATACCCTGTCTGAAATGGCGATACCATTGATTATTGGCGAACAGGTGTTAGGCGTTTTAGATGTGCAAGATGATGAATCCCACCGCTTTGATGAGATTGATGTAGACACCTTCAGCGCCTTCTCCGGTCATATTGCTTCCGCCATGCAAAACGCCGCCCTCTTTGCCGAACAAAAGACGGCCGAAAAAGAGCTGCGTCTCTATGCCAGCCGGTTGCAAAGTTTGAACAAGATCGACAAAGCCATCCTCATGGCCGAATCCCCAGAAACAATAGCAAAAACGGCCGTTCAACATCTACGCGCCGTCATCCCCTACAATCGAGCCAGCATCACCGTCTTTGACGCCGACCATAACAAGATGCAAATTCACAAGGTTTACGAAGAAAAAACCGATAAGCTGATTTTGGATCATTACCACAAAGAAGACATCCTCAACTCTTTAGAATTATCAGACGGACGACCCATTGTGGGCCACCCTACCGCTTTTTCACCCACCAGTCCCATCACCCAACGCTTGCTGGACGCTGGCATACAGTCCATCCTCGTCTATCCGCTGCGTTACCAGGAAACAACGATTGGCGCCATCAATATAGGCAGCATCCAGGCCAACGCCTACAGCGAAAAAGAGGTGGCAATTGTGGATGAAATCGCCGCGCCGCTGGCCATTGCCATCCAACAAGCGAAGCTGTATGAAGAAGTGCGCCAACACGCCAAAGCATTAGAAGCCAGAAATGAAGAACTGGAACAATTTGCTTACGTGGCCTCTCATGATCTGCAAGAACCGCTGCGCATCGTCATCAGTTATGTGCAGCTATTAGCCCGGAAATATGAAGGGCAGCTAGATGAAGACGCCGACCTCTTCATCCATTTCGCCACCGACGCTGCCATGCGCATGAAAACGCTCATCAGCGACTTGCTGGCGTATTCACGCCTGGGCACACGCGGCAAACCATTTGCGGCCGTTGACATGAATCAGGTCTTAGCCAACGTGCTGCACGATCTCAGCCTCAGCATTGAGGAAAACGAAGCGGAACTCACCTTCGATACGCTGCCCACTATCGTCGGCGACGATGTGCAGATGAGCCAACTGCTGCAAAACCTCATCGGCAACGCCCTCAAATTCAAGGGGAAAGCTGCGCCTCAGATTCATATTAGCGCCCGCCAGGAAGAGGATGACTATCTGTTTTCGGTAGCGGACAATGGTATCGGCATCGATCCGCAGTACATAGACCGCATTTTTGCTATCTTCCAGCGCTTACATACCGTAGAAGAGTATCCCGGCACAGGTATTGGCCTGGCCATTAGCAAAAAGATCGTGGAGCGACATAACGGCCGTATTTGGGTAGAATCTGAATTAGATAAGGGTACAACAATGCACTTTACCATTCCTGTGCATGAGTAAGAGCGCCACTCACGCCGAAGCCACTATGAATGAACACTTAGGAGCGCGGACAGCTTGTCCGCACAGTGCGGACAAGCTGTCCGCGCTCCCAGG
>CAZXVH010000175.1:2439-6024 GCA_964643965.1 uncultured Ardenticatenaceae bacterium | reverse complement strand
ATGAATGACAATGGTCTCCAGTTTCGCATCAAGCTGAGCATGAGGCTCCGGCTCGGCCGCCCAGTACAAACCCATGTCGGAAAGGGTGACATCGGGTGGTGTTAGCTTTACTACTTCCCGGTAGCCCAACTGGCGGCAGAGGGTATCGGCCGTTTCCAGGATGCGTTGGTAATCGTCCACCGCCATCTGGTTTGCAGGAGAGTTGGGAAATAAAAAAGCGGCTACCGTATCGGTAACCGCTTGATAAGAAAGGTGCTGCCTGCCAGCTATCTTTTTAGGAGGCAGGGATTCAAAATGATGGTGCATCCCATCCACACCAGCCACATGGTAACGGCCGTTCCCAAATAGAACCAATGTTTATGCGCCCGCTCGGGATGTTCACCAAATTCCACCACCGAGATGCCATACGCCTGGTCGGTGATCATGTAGCTGAGTAAAAACTTCCAGCGGAGCGGAAGTTTTCCTAAATGCGTACCCAACGAGGCGCTGTACATCAAAAAACGCAGGTTGATGAAAAACGTGGAAGTCCAAATGATGAACAGAGGCGCATTGAGGCCGATGAGTTGAATCGCCACCAACTGCGACGCACCCGCCAGCACAATCAGCGACATGCCGATGCCCTGTATTTCAGTCATGCCCACGCTCACGGCTGATACGCCCGCAATCAAGGCAAAGGGAATCACGCCCAGTTGAATGGGCAAGATAGCCTTCACCCCATCGGTGAAATCTGTACGAATGGTTGTCATGGGGGAATTTTAGAGGGGAACAAGGATTTTGTCGTCTTTAGAGGCAATTCAGGTGCGACGCACTTTAAAAGTGCGTCGCACCAAAGTCCGTCATATCTTTCGCACCACCAGTAACCCTTTGCCAATGGGAACCACCAGCGCATCCACCCGCTCGTCGGCCAACACCCGTTCGATAAACGGCCGCAGCGCTTCTTCATGGCTGGTGGCATTGTCGGCAATGAAAAGTCCGCCGCTGATCAGGCGCGGTACAAGCAGATCATAACAATCCTGGTATATATCTTTCTCCGCATCTAAAAAACAAAAGGCCACCTCTTCAATGTCAGACAAATAATCGCGGGCGTCTCCCTGAATAAGGGAAACGTTATCGGCAATACCAGCCTGAGTGAAGGTTTCCTGGGCCAGCGCTGCTTTTTCCGGCAGCAGTTCAAATGTCGTGAGCGGTTTATTTGCCAACGAGAGCCACATGGTTGAGTAGCCCGCGCTGGCGCCAATTTCCAGATAACGGCCGTTTCCTCCATTCGCCGCCATCAAAGCCAAAAATCGGCCCGTCTCCGCTGGAATCTGGCGCAGCCGCTGCCAATGATCTGTACCGTCCTGCCGGTCACGTACATCCCGTTCTTCCAAATAGCGCATCCGCGCTAACATCGCTTGAGAAATTGTATGAAACATGAAAACTCCTTAAAGGTTGCAAAGTTGCAGAGTTGCAAGGTTGCAGGGATACATGCCACCTTGCAACTTTGCAACTTTTACCACTTCAGATCAGTTTCCCCCACATAAATCGACGATGGCCGTATCAAACGGCCGTTTTCCATTTGTTTAAAGCAGTGACCCAGCCAGCCACCCGGCCTACGGCAAAGGTTGGCGTGAACAGTTGGGTGCTGAGACCCAGCCCATGCAGCAGCAGCGCCGTAAAGAATTCTACATTCGTTTGTAGATTGCGTCCTGGTTTGTACTAAGTAACTGTCTAAATATTACTTCCTGTTTTGTAGATTGAACCAATCTTAAAGATTGGTTCAATCTGCGCTACTCAATTTTTAGACAATCACTAAGCTATCAAAGAAACGGCCGTTTAGCCAGCCCGGATCCGTCACATGTTGCATGGTATAACCGGGCGCCGCCCCCAATGCCGGGTGGTAACGCAGAAAGTTAAACAACGCCGCCGCCGAGATCGCCAGGATGATCAAAACGGCTAACAGCAAATAGCGCCCAACCGGTTTTTTGGCAGAAACAGCTTTTTCCAGGGGAATATCATTTGTATTTATCATGAGAATCTCCTTTTCGGGCATAAAATGCTTCACAGTTCGGCCGAACACTTTCCAGGTAAAGTTGCTCACAGATGGCCGGGTCATCGGCCGCTTCATAGACCATCTGCAAACACATATCGTCGATAAATTTATTAGCCAGGCGGCATACATCTGGGTTGAGGCTGGCTACCGCCTGCTGTTCAATACATGCGTACCGTTCCGCTTCATCCAGCGAATGGCAAGCCGCTTCGGCCTGCTGCACATCAGAATCATCACGCCAGGCTGGATGGTCTGTGCAGGCTGTGAGAAAAATGAGGAAAACGGCCGTTACTCCTATCACGAGTTTATTCATATGCCACTACCACCTTTTTAACCTGATCTATGATTATCTGCTGCAAAGCGGCTCTTTCGGTTGGCTGCAGGAAACGAATACCCAGAATAAGATGATCATCGGTCAGCTCCCGAAAGGTATCTTCCGGCCATAAAACGAAATCTATTTGCAACTGAAACGGCCGTTTACGAGGTATCTTTCGCATGAGTTTATCAAGCCTTATCTGTTGCAAGCTGTCATTTAACTGTGCTGCCAACTGCAATTTCCTGCCACCCGTGACGCCCCACATTTGATGAAACGCGGGCCAATGCTGTCGGCATAGTTTTTGCAGGTGGGGCGTTTGATGCAGATCGTCAAAGTTAGGCGGATCAAAACCAAACGGGCGCGGATCAACAGGTGCATCTAATATTGTAGGCTGCGCTTGTTGGTCTACCTGCTCTCCTGAGGGCTTTTTTAGCCATAGTTCATACTGTCGCCGCCATTCAGTTTCCGCTTCATTTTTGGAAACAGCCGCCTCGTTCGCCTTAAAATCTTCTTGTTGCCCTATGTAAGCACCAAACTGGAGCGCCAGCGGAAAGTTGCAATTCACAAACCATGTTTGGGAAGGCGTTTGGCCCAAAGATAGAAAGGCGAGTACCAGACATAGCCCGCCCGCCGCCCAAGCCCATCCCGTTAGAGAATTGCCTGTGGCGACGATGGCAAACGCGGCCGCTGCCAGCAAGAGAAAAACAACCGTCCATCTCGATTGAATATGCATAATTCCTTCCTTCTTGGGTAGTCAATCCCAAAACCCGCTGGTAAAAAATAAGGTGAAGTAAAAAGTAACGACAAAGGGAAACAGCCCCACGGGAACGGCCGATAACCAGGCGTATCTTTGCCGCAGATACCACGAGAACCAGCCGAGCAAAAGTTGAACTTCTACACCGACTTGCCTAAGGATTGGGCAGCGTGATGTCGGCGCAGGCTACGCCCCAGGCGTGAAGCACTTTGATCTGCCATGCTGGCTCATTAGCAGAGAATGGTAGACGAGTGGTGTGGGCAAAACGGCCGTTCTCCCCCACCGCGCCTAAATCCCATTCTTCCATAGTAAACGCGCCATCTGGTTTTTCCTGACTGTAAATGAAGCGCAGTTCTTCGCCAGGCTCCAGACCGGTTAGTTCGATGGTAATAGTTGTTTGTCCATACGTATCCAGACCAGGCGTGATGGCTAAAGTCATGCCCTCTGGCAACGGAGAGCAAACGGCCGGTGTGGGACTGGGTTCGG
>CAZXVH010000175.1:0-2339 GCA_964643965.1 uncultured Ardenticatenaceae bacterium | reverse complement strand
AAAGTCATGCCCTCTGGCAACGGAGAGCAAACGGCCGGTGTGGGACTGGGTTCGGCCGTGGTACCCAGCCGCGTCACCTCGACATGAGTGACGGGCGTGGGCGTGGTTGCCTTCTCGAAAACAGGCTTCAGCGGCAGCACGGTCACATAAGCGGGGGAGATTGGCATTATGGGCAGGGCAAATAAGCCAAAAAAGAGGCTGCCCACGCCACAAATGAGAACAATGGCTATCACGATGCCAACGATAATCAGGATTGTTTGCTCTCTCTTCTTATTCATTTCTAACTCCCTTGCATCTGGGAGCGCGGACAGCTTGTCCGCCGCTTGCGGGCAAGCTGCCCGCGCTCCCAGGACGTTCGTACAGAAAGAGGGCATGGTCGAGCGAGCCGGGAATGCTGCCTAGCGTCACCAGGAAACGGCCGTTTGCTGAAAAATGGTATTGATTGGCGGTATAGTCGCTGTACCAGCGGCCAAGCGGTTCCCCTTCCGGAAACGTTTGCCATACGACCGTCTTTTCATTCTGCGTAAAAGCGATTTCGCTTTGATCGTCGTTCCAGAACAGGGTATTCATCGCCGGCGCAACGAGATGCCACTGGCCGCCCACGCTTTCCAAGCCCACGTCTTCCAGGCGACGCGCCCACAGATTATAGCGGCTGTAGCCCCGCGGCCCAGAGGCAGAGACGTTTGTGCCGACTTCTTCATATAAGAAGAGCCATTCGTCTGTTTCTGAAATGTTCCACAACTGCCAGCCTGCGGGCAGTGTTTCGACAAGGCCGTGTTCAGCATGATAAAGCTGGATGGCAGGAAAATCTTCACCCAAATTTCCGCGCACCGTCAGAAAGAGATGAAACTGATCCCTGACATCTGCGGGCAATGCCAAAGCGTGGTAAAGCCGGAAATAAACATCGGGCGTGGCGGATAGCGGCTGCGCCTGGAAGATGTCGAGTGCCACGTCCAGCACCCCCAATTCAGCGTCGATGAGCAACGGCCGTTCCAGCGTTTCGTGGATGAGATATTGCGAAGGGCTAACCCATTGCCCAGAACAGCAGCCGTCAATATAGCTTTGAGATCGCCACTCAATGGTGTAGAGTGGCTGGTCGTTGGCCGTCTCAAACAGGGTGGCCCGCACCGAGATCGGGTCAACGTTTTCGTCGAGGATCTCTGTTTGGATGCGGTAACGGCCGTTGGCAGACAGGGCGGCGTCTGGCGTAGCGGTAGGCGGCGCGGCCTCGTCAGTCACAAACGAATCAGGCTGGCAGGGCAGACCGCGCCAGCTCTCGTCCGCCACAGAGACAACGGCCTGATTGTCGGCCGTCCAGGTCATCGTTTGGCCTTGCGCCTCGCTGTCAAACTGGGGCATGGGGCACGACTCTCCTGTTTCGGCATTGATAAAGGTGAGCGTACCTGGCGGATCTTGGAAGGGCATTTGTCGCTCTACATCCTCTATCGTGGAATCCCAGAAAGCAAACCAACGGCCGTCGGGCGACCAACTGGCAAAGCGAATGTAGGCGGCTTGCGCTACCGGCGTGATTGCTACGCCCTCATCGGCGGCGGCGCTGACGCTCATGGGCACAAACAGCCCTGCGGCAAAGCGCTCGATGGCTTGCTCATCGGCGGCGGTGAGGGCGGCGCTGCCCTGTCCGGCAAAGGTGAACTGGTCGGTCTGTACATGGCTCAGGCGATCATAAAAGTCGAAAAGTTGGCCTTGTTTTTCGGGCGTGAGACGCCGTTGCATCAACTCAACGGCCGTTTCTGTGTCACAAGAAAAGGCGGTGACTGTGCCGGTGAGGGTGACGTGTAACCGTTGGCACTGCTCGTTTTGCTGGCGCTGCCAGGTCAGGACGGGGGTTGTCACATCCACTGTTTGTCCGCTCTCCGTTTCTTGCACCAGCCGCGCCACCCACCAGGCGATTAAACGGGCTTCCGGCGGCGAGGCGGTGAGGCCATCGGCGGCATAAAGCTGAATGTGACCTTCTGCGGTATCTGCCACAAAGCTGGTGTAGTCGGACGAAAGTTGCAGCAGTTCCGCCTGCCAGTCAGCAGAGAGCGGATAAAGAACACCCTCATCCCTGTTACAGGCCGTTATTTCCAGCCATTCCCGATACAACCGCGCCCAGCGGCAGACGCCGGATTCATCCGTTTGCTCCCAGACGATGAGGGGCTGACCTATGCCCTCGTCTAAGGTGGATTCATAGGGCGGCGCGTCGAGGGGGGTGGCTAACGGCCGGGCGGTGGCGGTGGTTGGCGGCGTGGTGGGGATGATGGTTGCTGTGGGGATAACGTCTGTACTGAGCGTGGTCGAAGTGGCCGTTGGCGCCGGAAGCGGCATGGCAGTGGTAA
>CAZXVH010000174.1:0-6358 GCA_964643965.1 uncultured Ardenticatenaceae bacterium | reverse complement strand
CCGCGCACGAGGGCTTCGTACCACCAGCGCAGGCTGCCAATGATGCCGGTTTCGTGCAGGCGATCCATTTGGCCGGGTTCCACACCGCCTGTCCAGATGGGGGTGAGGGTTTTGAGTTTTATTTCCATTGTTTCCATAGAGGTTTCTCCTGGTTCGCAAGATTGGTTCAATCTCCAAGATTGAACCAATCTGCTGTAGCGACATCGCGTTAACTGAGCGATTCTATACCGAAGCGCATCCCGACTGGTAGATAACGGCCGTTTCCCACCTCATAAAAATCACCCGACAACACCACATTCTGCACCAACGGCGTGGGCGGCGCCGTAACCAGGTCGAAAGCGGTTAGGTGATAGTCAGGCGGCAAGTCAGCCGGGTTGAGCAGCAGGTTGAGTGACTGGTCTTGTCTTGGCACGATGATCGTAGGCTGCTCGGTGACGATGACGCGAGCTTTGCTCATGAATTTACCCAGCCGAATATAACTGGGCAGGGTGAGTGGGTTGTGGCTGATGATGTAGCACACAGCCGTATTGCCAATCGCCAACATGCGGATACGGCCGTGCTGCGGCCGGTTCTCCAGGCCAATCTTGCGCCGCTCGCCATGCAAATGTTCATACCAAACCGGCCCAGATTTCTCTACCCAGGCGCCATCGGAGCGGGAGACAATGGCATTGTTGGCAAAGGCAAACCAATAGGCATCGGGTTGGGCGTTAAACTGACCGAACGTGAAACGAGGCGCCGTGGAAAACGTACCCGGCGTGATATAAATGCCTCGCTGATTGAGCGTACCCAAATGCGAGGCATAATGAATCTCTCCCTGATTAAAGTAGGGCGATTGGGCCAGACCGAAGGCATAGGCCAGCGCATAGTTGCCTAAAAGTGGCTCAGTGTAATAGGTGTTGCTGATCTCCCGACTGCTGAAGAAGGTCGCTTCTTGCAGGGTGATGTCACAGCGATAAATATGGGTCATGGGACGCCTCGCTTAGTTTCCGGGATAGGCAGATGTGGCGGTTTTGAGCAGGTTGGTAACGGCCGTTTCCTCTCTATACAACGTTTTCATTTCAGCCAATAGCGCATCCAGGTCAGTCTGGGGCAAAATTGTCACCTGTCCCACAACATTTTGGCTGAGAGCGGCCAACGTTTGCGCCGCTTTCTCCTGTACCGTTTCTATGTGCAAGGGGAAATCCGGCTCGTCGGCCTCGCCGCGTAGCGCGTCATAGGTCGCTTGTGTCCATTCTAAATTGCTAACCATTTCACAGTCGCTCAGAATGAGGCCCACAATTTGATTGTGTACTTTGCCAATGCGGGAAGAAATGGCCCCGTAACGAGTGGAGCGCAGGATGTTGCCTAAGATGTATTGGAATTCAGCGGCGGTCACATCTTTAATCGTTTCAATATCCAGGAAGACCGATTCTGGCTTGACATATTCATCGGTGCCAATGCTGGTTGAGGGTTCGCCCGATTCGGGGTCGCGCATGGTGCTGTTGTCGTACAAAGCGTTGAACTGTCGTGTATCAATAATGGTATGGGCGGGATGCAGGCTAAAGGCGTCATCGGTGATGACGCGGGATTTTTGCGCCCCGCCACCACCGGCGGCATAGCCGTAAATCATGCAGTCCATACATTTGCCACAAGGATTATTACGGTTGAGGGCACAAGGGCTGGCCGGTTTGGCTTTTTGGTTAGGGTCGGTGAAGAGCAAGTCGTTTTGGCGCAGTAGTTCGCGTCCGGTGCGTCGTTCAACGGCCGTTTGTTTGCGCTTGCTAATGACAACCCGTTGAATAATTTCATCACTCGCTTTCGTACCGGCGTGGACAAATTCCCGGCTCAACGGCTCGCCACTACCTTCGGTGCGGAAAATCGCTTCGGATTCGATTTTCCGTAAAAGGAAGATGCTGATATAACGGCCGTGTGGATAGTTGCTGTAGGCGGACAAAAAATGTTGTTGGTACTTTTCAATTATAGACACGAGATTCTCCTTAAATTATGAATTATGTACGACCTGTGGTCGTCCCATGAATTATGAACGGGCTTCCTTAGCGATGGCCTGTTGTTGGCGAACGTAGAATAAAAAGGCTGAGCGCAATAATTTTTCATCGGTGATGAGTTTGCGCGTATGTCCCTCGTACACCGCCAAAATATCGTCAAACCAGCAGTTGACAAAAGCAGCACATGCGTCGGCACGGGCTTTGGTCATTTTATAACCAGCTCGTGTGGCTAACCGGTCGAGATGATCATAAATATCTTGAGTGGCGGCGGCACGCAATGTTTCACGATCAACGGCCGTTCGTCCCTGATCCTGCGCCAATTTCTGCATCACCTCATTGAAAGGATAAAGCAAACTGCTGCGCTCAAAAGAGCTACCTTTCAAATTGTGCTGCACCGCAATGGCGGCCGCTTTTTCCAATTCCTTACTTAACTTCTGCATAAATTTACCTCCTATTAGATGGGCTAATTGATTGACGGATTCAAACGCTTGTTGGTAAAGCCATGTTTCCAAACCACCTGCATCTGAGCCAGCTTTGGCGATGAGCAGACGGTCAGTTTCGTAATAGATCATCAAGGGATGGGCTGAGACAGCCCGTATCAGACGCGGCGTGTTGTCGTCGCTGGTGAATGTTAACTCACGCAATCGTTGTAAATGGGCTGTTTTTTGCCAGAGAATGGGGAGCGTATCTTCCACTCTGCCATCTGCGCCGGGTTTGAACTGGTGATAGTTATTTTCAGGCAGAAGCCCTTGTGTGCCGAGTGGTATGTTATCCACGTATAAATCGCCAAAATTCTCTTTTTCCAAGGGCGGCACAGGCGAGGCTGACAGAATCACCTTCATCCCGAAATGACGTTGGATGACCATGGCGTTCCACAAAGCAAAGAGAAACTTTTGGGTGTCGTTGCTGCCAGCCGGATTGAGCGGGAAGATGAGCAGGTTGCCCGTTAAATCGGAATAACGAGGCACGTAAATGCCATATGGCTGTGGTTTACCCTTTTTGGTTACGGTGCGAAAATTGGGCGTTTGCTCTGTTTCCTCAATCCATTGCGCCAATGCTTGTGGCGAATCCAGATTGAGAGCGGTGATGGCCTCATTGCTTTCGATGAGCTCGCGGAAGGTGGCGCGTAGGCTCTCGATAAACGGCCGTGTCAAAAACGAATAGGGGAATAAGTGTAGATAACGCAGTTGCTCACCGCGCACTTCGGGGTAGTTTAGCTTTTCCAGCAAAAACTGAAGCTGGCACATGTCACAGATGTATTTTTTAGGAGCGCCAGTGCCGCCGCGCCGCCGATTAGAAAAGACCTGCACGGTGATGTCGCCACGTACATCGCCAGCCATCCATTCGTTGGTGGGGAAGGGGCTGCTGCAATTGATACATTGTTTGTGTTGAGCGGTGACATATTGTTGCAAATGGGCTTGAAAATCAATTTGCGGCTGTCCGCCCACGCTAAAAATGCAGTGGCGTTCCAGATAGGTTTGCAAAAGGGGGATATTGGGGTCGCTGCTATCTTCTTCAGCCATAACGGCCGTACCATCTTCGGCGATGCGTTCGGCGATGGTTTCTTCGTCTAATGGCAACCGTCCTCCCAGAATATAGGAGCGGTCGTAGTTTGCATCAAAAAAGGCATAAAACGGCCGTTCCTCTTCTGGCACTTCCAACAGTTCATACAAATGTGTCCACACATCCTCAAACAATTTTTTGAAGTATTTATTGAGGAAGATGTAATAAGAGCGCACCAGTTCCCCTTTGCGTAAATACATATCAGCGGTGGCGATGAGAGGTTCGGGGTTGTCTAAAGTGGTGCGCACGGTAACGGCCGTTTCTGGATACAATGCCGCATACTTTTCAAAATCCCGTTCAGCCCGTTCTCGCGCTTTGGCTTCCAACGTTTCCGTGTTCCATGATTTACGCTGCACAATGTTATAAATTTCGCCCCAAATGCTTTGTGAACCCGCAAAAGGAATACCCATTTCCAAACATACTTTTCCAACTTTTATACCAGCAGGACCAGCTTTAATAAAAGCTCGGAATTTGGCCTGTGAGAATCCTTTGATTGTTTGCGCGGCTTTTTTGGCAGCGGCTCGTTGATCCGCGCCTATTAAATGAGGTATATGTCCCCGCTTCGCCAGGTAGGTAGTGCCATCGGGGTAAAAAAGCAGCGGAACCAGTCCATGCTGGGTTTGCAGATGGGCAGCGATGGCATTGTGTAGCACGTTGCTGAGCAAACCGCGCGATTCTGTTAAGCGATGGGTGATAAATTCATATTGTTCTGCTACCCCACTTTCTGAGAGATAGGTGTTGAAATCGTCTAAAAAATCACCTTTGTGTTTGCGCTCATCCAATGTGTGCGACAAATCCAGGGTATCGGTGGCCTTCATCAAATAGCGCAAAGCCAGGATACGTTCGCGTCCCAGCCGGTAACGCGGCCCTAGCTTGGGAATGAGCAGTTCGCCGGATGTGTGAGTAGAACGGCCGTGGCTGCGTACCAAGCCTTCAATATCGGCCAGATAATCACGCCATTCGGGGAAAAATTGGGGCAGATTTAACCGTTCGATCTCAGCGGCAACGTTTTCTGGCGTCGCCAGTTTGTTAAAGGAGCCATCCCGTCCTTCAAATTTGTTGATGTCATGCACGGTGTAGGCGGTGAACAGAACCTTGACCTCATTGTCTGGTAGCTTCAAAACATCACGCAAACTATCGAGAATGAAAATACCATTGAGGATATGGGTGTACAGGCTTTCGCCCTGTTTTTTGCCCCATTGCAAATGGCTGGCGTTGCGATAGGCAAGCAAACTTTTGTTTGCCACTTGCTCCAGATAATGGCTCAAGATTGTTTTGTCTTTTTTACCGATTAGTAAAGCGATATTTGAATCCATAGTTTTTCCTACCTGTTCAATGAAGTAAGGAGTAACGGCCGTTTCCCCATCTCATCCTCCCAGCCTCCGGCCTTCCGACGCAGCTGGCCGAGAGAAACGCGATATACCTCTATTTTGCCACACAACCACCCCCACCTCTGTGGGGTATTTTTACTATCTCGCTAAGATTTGGTGTTTGTATCAGTTTCGTATACGCTATGATTGGCTTGGTGACCTGCGTTCTCCCCCTCGGTAATCATTCCAAGGAAGTGGGACAGGTAATGGGATAACAATCTCCTCAAGCCATTTTCTATTTTAATCGCCATTTACGATCACTGATAAATCTCAGCCAAATCCCTTACCAGCATCCGCATCTCCACCAGCAACTCCTGCCCGCCCAGCACCCGGCAGTTCTTCCCATAATACAATAAATTCCGCGACAGATTAAACACATCATGTGTTTGCCCTACCACGCGCACCCAGCCGTCATCAAGTGGCAAGAGGCGCGGTTCGCCATGTAGTTCCTTGCGCATACTGACCCCGAATCGCGCCACGGCCGGCGCCAATTCAAAGATAGCTTCCCGCAAACGGCCGTTTGGCCGCACCCCAGGCAATCTACGAGATAAAATCTCCACACTGCCCCGCTCAATACGGCTAAGGCGGTAATTGAAGTAATCATTGGGATGCCAGGGGCCATTGGGGCCGTCGTTGAACAAGCAGTAGCCGCGCACATGCCAATGTCCGCGATCTGAAAAGTATAAATCCCAGGGCTGGATGTGGTGTTGGCGTGGAAGACCATCCTCATGCTGGCTGGAGCGATAGTCAAATGTTAGTTCTTGTTTAGCTTGCCACGCCTCGAGTACAGTTTCCCATACGCCTGGCGCAATCTCTTCACTATCACGCAGACGCAAATCAGCGATGGGCTGTTGGCCGCTCACCTGTTTGAACAGCTTTTGCCGCGCTGGGGGCAGCCAATCGATCAGTTGGTCAATGAGTTTGTGAACTTCCGGGGCGTGGGGGCTGTCTGCCTGGAAGGTGTCGGTTAAGAAGGCAAGGGTATCAATATGAGCGTCGGGCAGATTGAGTAACGGCTGTTCTCGTTCTCCAATGACATAGCTTTTTACTGTCTTGTCGTAATGGATGGGAACACCCAAGAGATCTCTTAGTCGCCCTTTGTCCTTTTCAAAACGTTCTGCCAGGATGGCTGGTGTGGCTTCGGGATCTAGAGCTTGGTAAACGGCCGTTAATAATTCCTGTTTCGTGGCTGCGCCTTGTTGAAGGTAGTTGATAACTGCCAGACAACGGCGAGCTACGTACCAGGGACTTTCAGAACTTCCTCTTCCTGTTTTGTTGGTCATAAGGTTTCAATAAAATTAATGATGGAAAATGCTTGCTGCTTTTCGATACCATTTTGTCCCAAACCGAAATAGTTATACGCAGAAATGCAAAGCATTAAATCCACATGCCCATGCTTTAGTTATTTCAGCCTGCGCCGAACTTTCTCGCTGCCACTGT
>CAZXVH010000173.1:0-6502 GCA_964643965.1 uncultured Ardenticatenaceae bacterium | reverse complement strand
CCGACTATCCGACTACCCGACTACCCGACTATCCGACTACCCGACTACCCGACTATCCGACTACCCGACTACCCGACTACCCGACTATCCGACTACCCGACTACCAGACTACACTTGCCTGTTCCGTCCATAAAACACCTCCAGCAAGAATATTTCTTGCAGTCTAAACGGATTAGTCAAGTTGGTCAACACTCTTTCGTTATCTCGCCACCACAACCCATCTCTTGACGCAGCGTAGCTGATAACCTAAAATGTTGTTCAACTTGTACATAATGACTCAGGTGCAAATGGAGGTCGTGAACATGAGCATCAAAACGATTGACAGTAATCAGGCGCGTAACAATTGGCGCGAACTAATAGATATGACTCAAAACACAAATGTCGATGTGGTTATTACCCGCTATAACAAACCGGTCGCCACGCTATTAGACTACGAAGATTATTTGAGCATTCGAGAGGAATTGGCAAAGCAGCGAACGCTGCGACAAGATCAGCGCCAACATCAAGAAGAAGCATTAACAACGATGCTCGCATCAGAGCGCATATTGGCTCGAGAATGGAACACGCCAGAAGAGGATATCGCATGGCAAGATTTGTAAAGGGTGATGTGGTAGTTCTTCCGTTTCCATTTTCCGATTTAAGCACCAGCAAAAAACGGCCGGCTCTGGTAATCGCCCCTGTGCAAACGCATCAAGACGTTATTCTCTGTATGATCACCAGCCGAGCAACACAAGACAACAGTGCTATTTCCATCACAGAAACTGATTTTGAATACGGGAGTTTACCAAAAGAGAGCAATGTGCGTGCAAACCGTCTTTTTACGGCCGATGCCAGTCTCATATTACGCACAGCTGGGAAATTATCAGCAGCAAAGATTGATGAGGTAATCACTGAAATCGTCAGAATCATTTCCGAATAGTATACCTCCATGTGCGACGCACTTTTCAAGAGAAACACGACACACACATAGCATATTGAAAGGCGTCGCACCTCAATTTCTTGTCCCTCTACATTCCCTACACATTTCTCTCCCTTACCACCCGCCACAAATGCCGCCAATGTCCGGCATCGTCGCTGTACCGCGCCGCCAGCCATTCTGGCTCCGGCCACAAGGTGCGCCCTACTAACTTCCCCATATCCCGTTTCCGGTCTACCAGTAACAGCAGCAGCAAAAAGCGCTGCCAACCGGCGCGTAAATCGTGCCCGGCCAGCACACGCTCCGGCGTGACAAAGCGGCCGATCAACCAACGCCGCCGCCGCGACGGCCGCAGCGCATCCAGCGCCATTGCCAGGCCATCCAGCTCAAACAGTTGATCCAGCACATCCAGGACGGTGTAAACGGCCGTTCCCACCCGCCACGCTCTCGCCCTCTCCGCCACCACCGCCCAGTCTACCCCTCGTTTCTGCGCCGTCAGCGCCATATCCACTAAACTGCGCAGCGCCGACAGGCCAAATTGATGGTTGACGGCCGTATGCACCGCCAGATGAATGACCATATCTTCCGACGCCAGGTGAGCCGCCGCCGCCTTTGCCACCGGTTCCCGCCGCGCCCACAAACCCGCTTCATCGATAACGGCCGTTCGCGCCAGCCACCAGCCCGAAAAAGGGGACCAATGAAACTCCACCAGTCCAGCGGATAAACCGGGCCGGTAAAAGGGGATTTCACCGCGAGATAACTGCTGCAATTGAAACGGCCGTGCCTCTTTGCCAGACGTCACGTAGCCCAACGCGGCCATCAATTGGGCGGCGGCCGGCATATCCCCCTCTTGCAGCCAGAGGTCGAGGTCGCTCATGGTGCGCCAGGCAGGGTCGGCGTAGAGCGACAGGCTCAACGCCGCCCCTTTGAGCAATACCAGCGGCAGGTCCGCCCGGGCAAACGCCTCCAGGATGGGGTGCAGCTGCGCCTGGCGTAAACTGGATTCGGCGGCGGCGGCAAACATATCCGCTTGCAAGCGGCGGCGCAGCGCGGACTGGTCGTCTCCGCAGCGACCATAGGCCAGCGCCCCCAAGCCCTGGCGCGTCAGCCAGGCCGCCAGGGCGGACGGCTCGTGCAAACACGCCAGTTCGCCACCAGCCAGCAGCCATCGTAATAAACAACGAGCCGTCGGTATGTCTACCCACGGCTCAGCGTTCTCAATCATGTTATGCCTGTCCTCAAAATAGGAGCGCCGACATCCTGTCGGCCTTTTGCCATCTGGAAGATGGCGCTCCTTTAGTCTCCGGATATCCTGTCGGCCTTTTGCCATCTGGAAGATGGCGCTCCCTTGATGGCGCTCCTTTAGTCTCCGGATATCCTGTCGGCCTTTTGCCATCTGGAAGATGGCGCTCCCTTGATGGCGCTCCCTTGATGGCGCTCCTTTAGTCTCCTGTCGGCCTTTTGCCATCTGGAAGATGGCGCTCCGGCGCTCCCTTGATGGCGCTCCCTTGATGGCGCTCCCTTGATGGCGCTCCTTAATCTCCAGAAACCCTGACCGGCTTCATGCCATTCACCGAGACGGGCGCCAGGTCTTGCTCTTTGGCGGCAGCGGCCGTTTTCTCTTCCGTGATCGCTGTCATCGGCGTAAACTCCGGCACTAAATGCTGCAAGCCGCGCAAAATTGCTTCCCGGTCATTGCGCGCCGCCGACGCTTGCAAGGCGCTCAGCCCTGCTTCCAGGTCGTGCGGCAGCAGGGCGCTGGCATTGTCGGCGATGAAAATCTTCTCGTGGCAGGTGCGCTGGTACGCTTCGCCTTTGATAAACAACTCTTCAAACAGCTTTTCGCCGGGGCGCAGGCCGGAAAAGATGATGTCAATATCTCGCCCCACTTCCAGGCCAGACAGCTCAATCAAATCCCGGGCCAGGTCTGCAATCTTCACCGGCTCGCCCATATCCAGCACAAACACTTCGCCGCCCGTGCCCAAAACGGCCGCTTGCAGCACCAACTGCACCGCTTCCGGGATGGTCATGAAGAAGCGCGTCATGGCCGGGTCTGTCACCGTCACCGGTCCGCCGGCGGCGATTTGGCGCTTAAAGGTGAGCACCACGCTGCCCCGGCTGCCCAGCACATTGCCAAAGCGCACCGCCACGTACGCTTTACCGCTTTGCGCCGCCGCCTGATGCACCAACAGTTCCGCCGTCCGTTTGCTGGCGCCCATGACGCTGGTGGGGTTCACGGCTTTGTCGGTGGAAATCATGACAAAGCGCTCCACGTTTACGGCCAATGCCGCCGCCAACAAATTGCGCGTCCCCATGACATTGTTGGTAATCGCTTCGGCCGGATTCATCTCCATCAGAGGCACATGTTTATGGGCAGCGGCATGGAAGACAATCTCGGGCCGCACCTGCTCAAAGATTGCGTGTAACCGTTCGGGAGAACGCACATCAGCGATAACGGCCGTTACCTGTGCCGGCGCAGCTCCCAAGCGGCGCAGTTCATGATACATTTCAAAAATGGAGTTCTCGCCATGCCCCAGTAGAATCAGTTCAGCGGGTTGGCAGCGCCACACCTGGCGGCACAACTCGCTGCCAATCGAACCGCCGCCGCCGGTGATCAGGACGCGCCGCCCCGTTATCAACGCCTGCACTGCGCCAATATCCGTCTGCACCGGTTCGCGGCGCAGCAAATCTTCAATCTGCACATTGCGCAGTTGGTTCACCGTCACCGTGCCATCCACCAGTTCATACATGCCCGGCAGCGTCTTCGTCTCCACATCCAATTGTTCGCAGCGGGCTGTCACCTCCCGAATGACCGGCCCGGGGGCGGTAGGCATGGCGATAATCACCTGTTTCACCCGATAGGCGGGCACAAAAATATCTAACTCATCCAGGCCGCCCAACACCGGTACGCCGTGAATCTGCATATGGTGTTTGCCGGCGTCGTCATCGACAAAACCCACCGGTTTCAAATTCAACTGGGGGTTTCGCTGGAGTTCACGCACCAACATGGCGCCGGCGTCGCCCGCGCCCACAATCAAAACCGAACGGCCGTTGCCATTCAGCTTGCCCCGCCGCTGCGCCAGTACGCGCACACTGAAGCGCAGCCCGCCGACGAATACTAAAACCAGCAGCGTATCCGATAGAAACACGGAACGAGCCAGAGAAAACCGGAGCCAGCCCAATAAAACGGCCATCACGGCGGAGACCAGCAGTGAGGAGACCAGCACCGCCAGCACAATCTGCTTTAACTCATCGACGCTGGCGTATTTCCAATAGCGACGATACAGACCGGCATAATAAAACGTCACCAGGCGGATGCCCAAGGCGACACCGGTATAGAGCAGCAGCCCTTGCCTAAACGTTTCCGGTATAGGCAGTTGGTCCAAACGCAGCATCAGCGCCAGCGTTGGCGTCAACAAAAGAATGATTACATCAAGCAGTAAAAAATGTCGGTTTCGTAAATCTATCAACTTCATTTCCTTCCTCTCCCCAGGTTTATTATACTCGTTCATTGTTTTGAGTGTTGTCACACCTCTGGCTAGTTTTAATTGTCTGGCGTATTTCCTGGCATTATAACTGGCACACTTTACAAATACTGTTACATCTATGGTAGACGCAGTCCTTCCGCTGCCACCCTCCTGGCACGGCGCCCTCTCTATTTAACCGCGCCTCCTTACGCTGCCCGCAAACTGACGCTTCACACAGCCCACCACCCGCTCCAGATCAACGGCCGTCATAGCCGTGCCCGAGGGCAAACAAAGGCCACGTTCAAAAATCTCTTCAGCCACCACCCCGCCCACAACTTCATACGCCTGGAAGATCGGCTGCATGTGCATGGGCTTCCAGATAGGCCGCGCCTCAATATTTTCGGCTTCCAGCGCCAGGCGCGCCTGCTCCCGATCTGCGCCAAACAAGGCAGGGTCAATGGTCAGGGTGGTCAGCCAGCGTGTATGAAGACCCCAGGGCGCTTCCGGCATGAAGGCGAGGCCGGGCAGCTCGCCCAACGCCTCCTGGTAAGCCGCAAAAATCCGGCGGCGCACGGCCACCCGTTCCGCCAGCGCCGCCAATTGACCTCGCCCCACCCCGGCTAAAATATTACTCATACGGTAATTATAGCCGATCTCTGAATGTTCATAATGCGGGGCGTCGTCCCGCGCCTGTGTGGCCAGCTTGCGAGCATGGGCAATCCAGTCCGCATTTTCAGAGACTAACATGCCGCCGCCGGAGGTGGTGATGATCTTGTTGCCGTTAAACGAATAAATGCCAAACGCGCCAAATGTGCCCGGCATTTTGCCCTGGTAAGAAGCGCCCAGGGCTTCGGCGGCGTCTTCCACCAGGGGTACCTCATACCGCTGGCAAAGTTCCAGGATAGGGGCGAGGTTGGCGCTTTGGCCGTAAAGATGCACCAGCACCAGCGCCTTGGGCAGTCGGTTGACCGCCGCCCGCTGCGCCAGGAAATCGGCCAGCAGCGCCGGGTCCATGTTCCAGGAGTCCCGTTCGCTGTCGATAAACACCGGTTTGGCCCCCTGGTAGCGGATGGGGTTGACGCTGGCGGCAAAGGTGAGGGTGGAGACGGCCACCTCATCGCCTGGTCCTATGCCCAGGAGGATCAGCGCCAGGTGCAGGGCGGCGGTGCCGGAACTAAGCGCCAGGGCGTGGCTGGCGCCGCTGGCCTGGCAAAACTCAGCTTCAAAGGCGTCTACGTTTGGCCCCAGGGGGGCGACCCAGTTAGACGCAAACGCGGCCTGGACATACTGCTGTTCCAGGCCGGACATGTGGGGTGGGGAGAGATAAAGTCGTGGCTGATTCAATGGCGCTACCTTTTGGGGGGAAATGATGACAATAAAGAGATCATTTCACAAAATTTTGTCAGGCGCTGCGCATCTGGCAGTAGATTGCCCGTCGCAACTCGGGCATCTGTCATGGTGCGAAATTAATGGCCTCTTTTCCTATTCATCTTTCGATGCTATTTCTTGCGCTAATACAAACATCACATCGTCGAGAGACGTCTCATAAGAGGGAGCTTTTACATCTTGTTCGCCAATATGTTTATGATGAGGGAAGTTCTCTAACTGCTGATGATGTGGGGCATTATCCCAACCGATTTTTAAGCGATTTGCAGCCGCCAACATAGGAAGGCTCCGGTGCAATAGAGATACCTTGCTGTACGATTCTTTGCAAAGCGTCAATATCTTTTTTTATTTTTTCTGACGCATCATACCAGTGATGCCACATGATATAATCTTCGTGCATTTCATAACCAGCATTTTCCGGTAGCCCGTCGGTATCTAGCTGTGTTAACGTTATTTGGTATTTCTCTTCAAAATGCCGCACCTTGCTTTTGGCTAAAAAGAAGCGTTCCCACTTACCCTTGCTTCACGCAGTTGGTACAGTTGTTCAGCCGAATCAGGCAGCATCTCGCCACGTCTCTCTTGACGAATCGCGTGACGCACCGCTTCAGCCTGAGTCAATGCGATCCGTCGCTGCGCTGCGCGGCCGGATGCAGATGGCGGCATCGCTTCCAGCCGCTGCAAATCTTCCATACTAACCCAGGCCATCATCGGCTTGCCGCGACGTTCCACGATG
>CAZXVH010000172.1:0-6507 GCA_964643965.1 uncultured Ardenticatenaceae bacterium | reverse complement strand
AAGTTGCTATAACGATTGGAGTGTAACAAAGAGCATAGAGGGCGTCAATATGATTCTTTGCCGCGGGCGCAGATTTATGGACGCAGCGCAGGGTTAATTTTGGGTAGAGTGGGCGCAGATTTTGTTGACGCAGAGCAGGGCACGGCTTTTTGTGCCCCCACGCCCACATGCCCGTTCGCACGTGGGCGTGCGAACTCTGCACATCAAGAACTTACGCGCACCCTTTTGGGTAAGGTCAGTTGACAAATGACAACGGCCGTTTCAAAATGGTAGTGACATTGCACAATTAACCGGGAGCCATCAAACTATCATGACTATCTGGCGCATTTCAGTTTTAGGTCCCTTTGTGGTGCAAAAAGGGGACGAGCCGCTTACAGACAAACTCTGGCGCAGCCGCCAAACCCGAACCATCCTCAAACTGCTGCTAACCCGCCGCGGGCAGGTGGTCGCCGCCGACCAGCTTATCGACATCTTGTGGCCGGACGCAGACGAAAGGAGAGCGCGGCGAAACCTGCATGTGCGCTTAAGTCAACTGCGCCGTGTGCTGGCCGATGACAGCGATGATTCTCTAATCCACACCATTGATGGCGGTTATGCATTTCGGCAAACGGCCGTTTGCACCGTAGATGTGGTTGAATTTGAGGAAAAGGGAACCGAAGGTCGCCAACATCTCGACGCCGGTCGGCTCGACCAGGCCATCGCGTGCTACGAGCAAGCCCGCTCCCTGTACCAGGGGGATTTTCTGGCCGAAGATTTGTACGAACCCTGGACATTTAATGAGCGGGAACGGCTGCGTGAACAATATCTCACCTTGCTCACCGAATTGGCGGAAGCGTACGCCCAGCAAGGCAAGTACCGGCGAGCGATGCAGCTTTGCCGCCAGGCGTTGTCGGCCGATCCGGTGCGGGAAGCAGTTTATGTGCGCTTGATGCTCTACCATTATTATGCGGGTGAACAAGACCAGGCGCTGCGTACCTTTGCTCGCTGCCAACAAGTTTTGGCAGCAGAATTAGAGGTGCCTCCTTTGCCGGAAACGACCGCTCTGGCTCAACAAATCCGCACCGGAACTTTGCTTGCCGGGTCGCCTCACAGCTACCCATCACCCGTTTATGACGGCCGCTTGTTTGACGTACCCTATTCGCTGGGCAGCCCGCCGCTGGTAGGGCGGGCGCGAGAATATGCCTGGCTGGTCGAACGCTGGCGCGACCCGGCGACCACTCTGCTCCTCGTCATGGGAGAAGCAGGCGTAGGTAAAAGCTATCTCATCAACCATTTTTGCCGCTACTTGCGCGGGCAGCAAGTGAACTGTGCCACGCTGACCGGTCGCCTGGAAGCGCAGTTGCCTTACAGCGATTTGCACAGCTTTATCAAGACGCATCCAGATTGGCTGCCTCAACTGGACGACGAGACGCGCACTGCTCTGTTGCCTCTCTTCCCCTATGCAACAGGAGCGCGGACAGCCTGCCCGCCCCTTGCGGATAAGCTGTCCGCACTCCAGGAGACGGCGCGGCTGCGTTCGGCGCTGTTGGCGCTGCTGAAAACAGGCCTGCCGGCCGGCGCCATGCTGGTGGTGGATGATGCGCAGTGGGTAGACCCCTCATCGTTGGCAGTGCTGTTGGCGTGGGCAGAAAAGGAAACGGCCGTTTTTGTCTACCGGCCCGCAGAACTGGCTGAAGATCATCCGTTGGCGCCAGGGAAACGGCCGTTCGCCCATGTCGCTGAACTGCTCATCCGTCCCTTAACCGAGGCGGCCGTAACCGGGTTGGTGACACAGTTGGCTGGGAGACCGCTGCCCGCCTTGGCCACCCAACTTGTGGCGCAAAGCGGGGGCAGCCCTTTGTTTGTCATCGCCGCTTTGCAACATTTGTTTGAGCAAGGCGAATTACTGGTCACGCCAGACGGTTCCTGGCTGACAACAGACAAGACGGCCGTGTCACTGCCTCCTTCCCTGCGCCAAACTATCGCCGCTCGCCTGGCTCGTCTTCCCCGCTCCCAGCAAAACGTGGTGGACGTATTGGCTGTGGCCGGCGGTGGGGCGGACTTCGCCCTGCTGGCTCAGGTGACGGAGACGGGGCCTGGCGCGCTGTTTGCCCTGGTGGACGCTCTGCTGGCGGACGGACTGCTGCTGGAGCCACGCCAGCCAGGAGATTCTGAGTTGGCGTTGGCGCACAGCTATTACCGGGAGGTGGCCTACGATGCGATTCCCGGCTACCGACGGCGGTATTTGCACGGGCAGATGGCCTGGGTGCTGGCTGCGCTTTCCCCGTCGGAAATCGCCGCGCCGGCCATCGCCCATCATTATCTGCAAGCAGAGCAGCAGCAGCCAGCGGCAGATTGGTTTGGGCGGGCGGGCGAGGCGGCGCTGGCTCGCTTTGCCCTGGCGGAAAGCAAGGCGTATTTCCAGCAGGCGCTTGATTTGGGCGTGGAGAATGCGGCGGCGGTCTGGGCGCGAGTGGGACAAATTGCCCATCAACAGGCATCTTATGAGGAAAGCGCCGCCGCTTACACCGAGGCGCTTGCTTTACATAAAATTGATGGGGAGCAGAAAATGGCTTTGCAAGTGCAACTGGGGCTGGCTGAAAGTTTGCGGGAGGCGAGCCGGTTTTCAGAGGCGTTAAAAAATGCAAGGGCGGTATTGGCGGAAACGGCCGTTCTCCGGCAACACCCTGCCTTGTACGCCAAAGCCCATATCATCCTCTCCAACGTATACCGCTCCGGCCAACTGGCAAGCGTACCCGAAATTCAAGATCATTTACAGCAGGGGTTGGCCTTGGCAGAAGCGGCAGGCGAAACCCAATTGATGGGGGAAGCCCAATTTTGGTTGGGTGTGCTGGCCGTTAATCAGGGGGATGCGCAGGCGGCTTTACGCCACGATGAAGCGGCGTTGGCTCACTTTGAGCCGGGCAACCAGGCCGGATGGTTGACCATCACCTACAACAATCTAGCTTACCATGCCCTTCTGGCGGGGCAGCCCCGCCGAGCATTGGTCTGGGCGCAGCAAGGGTTGGCGCTGGCTGAAAAGGTAGAGGCGCGTCATGCCACCGGCTGGCTGCTCAGTACCCTGGGCGAAATTCAAATTCATCTCGGTTTACTGGCCGAGGCAACACAAACCTTAAAACGGGGGGTGGCGCTGGTGACAGCCTATGGACCGCCTCGTCTTAAACCTGGCTTTTTGGTGGATATGGCGTTGGTGAAACTGGCGCAGTCTGATTTTGAAGCAGCGCAAGCCACTTTGCAGGAAGCGGCGCTGTTGGCTGCGGAAACAGCGCCGCAGTTTGTGCCGCGTGTGCAGGTTTTGCTGGCGGAAGCGTTTTGGGGTCTGGGTGACTTAGCGATGGCGCAGCAGTTTGCAGAAACAGCTTCAGCGGCGGCGACGACGAAGCGGCAGCAACGTATTTTGGGACAGGCGTGGCGGGTGCAGGCCAGTCTTGCGGCAGCCCAGGGCGAATTTGATCGCGCCGCGCTTTGTTTTGCCACCAGCCATGACGTGTTGGTGGCCAGTGGGGATGTATTAGAAGGGGCGCGGACAAAACGAGCGTGGGGGCGTTGGCTGGCGGCGCAGGGGGAAACGGAACAGAGCGCGGCGCTGCTGGCGGCGGCGGCCGAGACGTTTGCGGCGTGTGAGTCGGTGTTGGATAGTGGGTTATTGTAAGTAAATTGTAATGCCCTCCTGGTAGGCTGAGAGCAGTTTTTTATCAGCGAAGTGATGAGCCTGGAGGGGGAATGTCTCCACAGCTTGAGCGCAAAACGGCCGTTTTTGTCATCCGAATTTGGGCCGAATATTTGCAGGCACAACCCCCTGTTTGGCGAGGCGAAGTGCGCCAGGCGCTAACCGGAGAGTCTGTCTATTTCAGCTCGTTGGCTGAACTATGGCAATTTCTGGAGGCGCAGGCGTTGACCGTCTCCAATCCAGGCAAGGAGGCATATTAGATGTTTTCACGAATGGGACAGTTCGCAATAGTTTTAGGGTTGGTATTAGCATTGCTGCTGGGGGTGGGAACGGCCGTTTCACAGACCACACCGTTCGCGCCTACCACCACAGCTTACACCTTTACCGTCAATTTTGAAGAGGATATTGATGACAATCTCATCAACGGTTTTTGCGAGGACTTTTTTGGGCGCTGCACCCTGCGAGCCGCCATCCAGGAAGCCAACGCCCAAGCCGGGTTGGATACCATCCTCATTGAGCCAGGTACCTATCTGCTGACGCAGGCAGGCACAGGGGAGGACTACGCCGACACCGGCGACCTGGATATTACTGATGATGTGATTATCCAGGCGACCAGGGGGGGCGTCTATATTGATGGCAATGAGATTGATCGTGTGTTTCACATTGCCGCCACAGACGTGACGGTGCAGATGAAGGGTATTGTCATCCGTAACGGCCAGGCGCCAGATACAATAAGCGATGGCGGCGGCATTTACAATCAAGGCGCGTTGACTTTGCAAAATGTATCTGTCCTCCGCAACCGGGCGGGCCAGGGAGGCAGCGGCGGCGGCATTTATACAGTGGGGCCGTTGGTTTTGAATCACAGCCACATCAATTTAAATGTGAGCGGGGATGGCGCAGATGGCAGTTTGCCTACGCCTGGCGGCTACGGCGGCGGCGTTTATGCCTGGGGTTATCCTGTTACCATCAGCCACACCATTATCCATGAAAATAGCACTGGTGACGGCGGCAGCGGCGCGAGCGGGGCCAGTGGTCAGCGCGGCGGGGATGGCGGTGGCTTGTATCTGGGCGACAATACCACGCTTTCTATCACTGACAGCGTCATTCGGAATAACAGCACCGGCGATGGCGGCAGCGGTGACAACAATGGCGGTGCAAGCGGCAATGACGGCGGCTTGCATTTTCGCGGCGGAACTTTGACCATGACACGGGTGGCGGTGTATGGCAACAGCACTGGTGATGGCGGGGCGGGGGTGAACAATGATGGCTCGGCCGGCGGCTGCGGTGGGGTGGGCATCTGGTATGCTCGCGGCGTCACCAGGATTGAATACAGTGCGATTTATGGCAATGTGACGGGAAACGGCCGTTACGGGGGTCTCGGTGGTGGCTTATGTTACCTTGAACCGGTCAACGACCATCTGACGGTGCATAACAGCACCATCAGCGGCAACACCGCCTCGTCGGGAACCACCTCGGGCGGCAATGGCGGCGGTTTTTATGCTATTGTCAATGCGGGAACGGCCGTTTACCTGCACAACAGCACGGTAAGCAATAATGAAGCTGCGGGCAACGGCGGCGGTATTTACTACGACTTTTTTGGAACTGGGCCGCTAAACGTGCGTAACAGCATCCTGGCGAATAATTCTGCTGCTGGCTCAGGGCAAGATTGCCGTGGCAACCTCGTTTCACAGGGCTACAATCTCATCGAGAATACGGCCGACTGCACCATTACCGGAGATACCAGCGGCAATATCAGTGGGCAAGACCCGATGTTGGGGTCGTTACAAGACAACGGCGGCGCCACGCTTACCCACGCTCTGCTGCCGGGCAGTGCGGCCATCGACAGCGGCCATCCGACAGAATGCCCGCCCACCGATCAACGTGGCGCCACACGGCCTCACGCCTATACCGGCGTCAACCGCTGTGATAGGGGCGCGTTTGAGATTCAAGGGCAGGAGAGCAGTACGGTGATGAGTTTGCCAGAGGGAACGGCCGTTATCTTTGGCAGTACCCTCGTTTCCATGACCAGGCAGATTGGCAGCGCGGATCCGATGACCACCACGGTGGCTAAAGTAGATGAACCGCCCGGCGGCGGGACGCCCGACAGCGGCGAAATGGCTGTCACCTGGACTATCTCTGCGGCCGTTGACAGCGGCCTGGATGTAGACGCCTCCTTTTGCTACAGTGACGATGAATTAGGCAGCCTGCCGGAAGCCAGTTTATCTGCCTATCGGTATGATGGCACGGCGTGGCAAGATAGGGGCGGCGCGGTTGATGCGGCAAATAATTGTGTGCTGGTAGAGAGCATTGCCGCTTTCAGCGATTGGACGCTGGCGACGGAAACGCCCACCATGCCTTTAACTCCCACCGGCGAAATTCAGGGCATGGTGACTTATACCGGGCCTAATTCGACGGTTGATATCGAAGTAGGACTGCATCCGGTGTTATACGATCCGCCAGTGGCAAGCAGAGATATTTCTCCGCCCGGCGGCGTCTACAGCTTTACCGCTGTGCCGAATGGCAATTATTACGTCAGCGCCTTTATGGACATGGATGACTCTGGCGGCCCCCCGAACGCTGGTGATTTGGTGACCTGGTATGACCCTGATGGGGATGCTGTGCCGGACGCCGTCACGGTAGCCGGGAATGTGGTGATGGACATCGATCTGGCGCTGGTAGAGGATTGGTGGTTTGTTTACCTGCCGGTGTTGGTGAAGCCATGAATTAAGATGTGTGATGCCATCATTAAGAAAAGGCCGGGGGAGTGAAAACGGGGCGGGTCTGCCTACCTGCCCCTTGTAATTTACAGTATAATCCGTGTCACTTAACAACTGGGA
>CAZXVH010000171.1:0-6819 GCA_964643965.1 uncultured Ardenticatenaceae bacterium | reverse complement strand
GACTACAAGACTACAAGACTACAAGACTACAAGACTACAAGACTACAAGACTATCTCTTATGAAACCATTGGTCTATTACTGTCGTTGGCACAGCGCCAGTTTGAGGTTACGAGGCAGAGAAGAAACGGCCGTTTTCGGTCAGTTGGCGTTTACAGAAAAAGATGGCTCTGAACGCTTGCAGCCGTTCCATTTCAATTTGCAAACCAACCAGCTTACCCTCAAAACAGAGCAGGGGGAGCAAATTTTGCAGTTGGATGAAATGGGTGTAGTGGTTGAGGGTTGAGAGTGGTGGGTTGCAGGTGGCGGGTTGCCACTCGCCATTCGCCATTCGCCACCTGATACATCAAGTCCAGCGCCGTCGGTGAGCTTCAATCACATTGGGTAGATTCTCAAATTTTTGCAGCAGCCAGTTTAATTCTTCCAGGCTCCTCACTTCCACTTCTAAATAGACGGTGCGAATGCTGCCGGTGGTGGTGGTTTTGGTTTTGGTGGCGGCAATTTGACGGCCGCGCAAGATCGCCGTCATCTCATCCACCAGGCCCGGACGCCGGTACGCTTGTACCACAATGGGGATGGGGAAGGCTTCCTCATCGCTGCCCCAATCCACATCAATGAGTCGTTCCGTTTCGGTGATGGCTGCCACCTGTTTGCAATCTTGCCGGTGGATGGTGACGCCCTGTCCGCGGGTGATATATCCCACAATCGGTTCTGGCGGGATGGGGTTGCAGCAGCCGGCCATTTTGGTGTAAAGGCCACTGAGACCGCGCACGGTGAGACCCTGGGGTTTGCGCTGCATTTGCAATAACGGCCGTAATTCGTCATCTTCTTGCAAGTTTTGTTTGAGGATGGCAATGGCCCCGCTGATTTGAGCGCTTTGAATATCGCCAAAACCTACTTTTGCCAGGAATTTATCCACATCTTCAAACTTGAGCGCTTCGGCAATTTCCTGGACGGTGTAGACGTCGCTCAAGCCCAGGCGTCTCAATTCACGCTCCACCACTTCCCGGCCCTGGGTGATGTTTTGCTCGCGTTCCTGGGCGCGGAACCAGGTACGGATTTTGCTGCGGGTGCGGGCGCTGCCGGTATAACCCAGGCTGGCGCTCATCCAGTCACGGCTGGGGCCGCCTCGTTTAGCCGTCAGAATTTCCACGCGCTGGCCTGATTTGAGCTTATGATCCAGGCTGACCATTTTGCCATCTACGCGAGCGCCGCGGCAATGATGGCCCACCTGGGTATGCACCTGGTAGGCAAAGTCGATGGGGGTGGCGCCTTTGGGTAAATCGATCACATCCCCACGCGGCGTGAAGACGTAGATACGCTCGGCGATGACTTCGGTCTCAAAGACTTCTTCGTTATTGTGAGTTTCGCCGCTGTCGCGCATGGCGGCCAGCACATCGCGTAGATTTTGGATGCGGCGCTGTACGGAGATGGCTACTTTAGACTCGCCCTCTTTGTAGGCCCAGTGGGCGGCGAATCCTTTTTCTGCTTCTTCGTGCATACGCAGGGTGCGGATTTGTACTTCGAGGGTATGGCCGGATGCTTGATCGATAACGGCCGTGTGCAGCGATTTGTAACCGTTGGGTTTAGGCGCGGCGATATAGTCGTCAAACTCTTTGGGGATCGGCTGCCATAGGCTGTGGACAGCCCCTAAAACCTGGTAACAGAGGTAGCGGTCTTCCTCGTCTTTTTCTTTGCTGGTTTTACGGGCGTACGCTTCGGGATCAGTCGGTTCAATAATGACGCGCAAGGCATGGATGTCGAATATCTGATCAAAGTCCACATGTTTGCGATCCATTTTGCGGTAAATGGAGTAGATATGTTTAGGCCGGCCGGAAACGTCGCCTTTGATGCCAATTCCTTCTATTTTTGCCCGCAGGAGTTTGATGGCGTTTTCAATGCGTTCGGTGCGTTCGATGCGCCGGTCTTCCAATTTACTGGCGATCTCTTTGTAGCTTTCCGGTTGGAGATATCGAAAGGAGAGGTCTTCCATTTCCCATTTAAGCTGCCACACGCCCAATCTGTTCGCCAGAGGCGCATAGATTTTCATGGCTTCATAGGCCACTTCATACTGTTTGTCGGCGGGCAATTGGCTGGCTTTGCGTAAATCCTGAACGCAGTCGGCCATGCGCAGCAGGATGATGCGGATGTCGCCTTCGATGATGGAGAGCATAGCCCGGCGAATGGCTTCTAGCGTTTCATTTTGGCGATGTTGTTGATAGGCGCGTTCTTCGGTGTAGGCGTAGAGGTTGTTGAGACCGATAACCAGGTCGCCAACTTCCTGACCAAAGGCGTCGAGGATGTCTTGTTCTGTTTTGCCAGTATGGGGATAAAGGGTGTCGTGGAGCAAGCCGGCGATGAGGGTGGGGGTATCGACTTCCAGGTCTAACAAGATTTGGGCTACGCTCAAGTCGTGTTCACTGTAAAGTTCCCCGGATTCGCGGTGCGCTTCACCGTGTGCGGCGACGGCAAACTGGTAAGCAGATTTTACCTTGTGGGCCGTGGGGCTGTCTGGGCCATCAGGTAGTTTTTCTAAGAAGTCATCCAGGGACAAACTTGCGATTTGGGTCATGGGCTGCACATGGGTTGCACATGGGTTGCACAAAAAAACAGGCGTTCTCCAGGAGTAGAGCCGCCTGTTGCTTAAGGGACAGGGTATGAAGGGTGGGGGTGAACGGCCGTTTCTGGACCGTATCAGGCTTCTGTTTTGTCTTCACCTTCGCTTTCAGCCGTCTCTGTTTGTCCGTTTCCCTCATCTAAGACGATGCGCGTTTGTTCGGCGTCATCGGCTTCATCGCCTTCCTCTTTGTGCAAAAGTTGGCTGGCGCGGTCCTGGTAATCTTGTAGTTTTTCGGTAGACATTTGGCGGTAATGGCTGATCCGTTCACCGCTGGCAGAACGCAGGTCTTCGCTCTTGTCGGCGATTTGGTGGCGGGTTTGTTCCCCGGATTGGGGGGCCAGAATAAGGGCTGTGGCTGCGCCTACCAGTCCGCCGATGACAAAACCGGCCAAAAATGCGCCAAAATCATTATTTTCACTCATGTTACTCTCCTTGTAGATCGATTTGGTAAATCGATACGCGATTTTGTATTTATTTTAAATTATTTCTGGGATTGCCAAACAGGGTTTTGATGCCTTTGCGCACCCCGGCCATATAGCTGCTGGCGGTGGTGATCGGTTTGACAACGTTATCGCCCATGAAGACGGTGGTACCACGCACCATGCCAATGGTTTCGTTGGTGCGTTCCAGAATCGGTTTGATCTCAAATTCTAGCATATTGACCAGGCGAATGACCATGATCATTAAAATCAGCAGGGCAATGCCAAAGATGCAAGATTCCAAAGCCAGGGCGATGATAAAAATGTCGCGCAGGGTTTCGACCAACTGGGGGTGGTACGCCGCCAGCCAGACGACAAATACGAGGGATAAGATGCTAATGACAACGGCCGTTATCACCCCAATGACCACATATTTTGTCGGAACCAGTTGTTCGGGCGGCGGCTCATAGACAGGCCCATCGCCGGGAGGAGGTAGATAGGTTGTGGATGAAGAGGGCTGCGCCAAATCAGGCCCCGCCTGATTGGAAGTAGGATTTGGTTCCGATATCTGATTGCTTGTTTGCATACTTATTGTTATCCCCTGCTGCTAGTAACTTACCAACCAAATCCTTGTACAAAAAACAAGAAAATCTACCGCCATCAACGCCATCTGCGGAAAAATCTTTTTCCGAAATCTTTCTGCGGTTTACCTGGTTCCTTAAGTATAGCACTAATAAAATAGGTGTTCAAAAGAATACTAGGCGTCTCCCTGCCCGAACAGCCACCAACTGAGGATCAGGGACAGCCAGGAACCCAAACTCGCAGTTAACAAATGGAGGGCGCCCAGCTTTAGGAATCCAATGTTTAAGAAATCGCCGACAAAGTGACCGACGGCAAAACCAAGCCAGGCAGCCAGCATATAGACGAGAATTTGTTTGGCCGGGCCGCCGATGAGCAAGTGAAAGCCAGCGCCATAGGCGGTTGCCAGTAAAAAGCCTAAAACCAGAGCTGCGGCTGTGCCGTTCAATCTATCTCCTCACACCTGGGAGCGCGGACAGCCTGTCCGCACTGTGCGCACAAGCTGTCGGCGTCCCGTTATCAATCATCGATGATACCACCGCCCAGGCATTGCTCACCCTCAAAGAAGACTACACCTTGCCCGGCCGTAGCGCCCAAAACGGGCTGCTGGAAGTTTACTCGAAAACGGCCGTTTGCCATCTTTTCTACCTGGGCTGGAACCGGCGCCGCTTTATAACGAATTTTAACGTCTACAATCCACTCTGGCGGCGGCGGCGAACCGGCCAGCCAGTTCACGTCGCGGGCGACCAGGCTGTCTTGCCCCAACTCGGACCGTGTACCGACAATGAGGGCATTGTGGGTGATGTCTTTGCGCAGCACGAATACCGGCTCTGGTGTAGAAATACCCAATCCCTTGCGCTGCCCAATGGTATAAGCTGGCAGACCTTGATGCTGCCCTAATTCCCGGCCGGCCGTATCCAGAATGGGGCCGGTCTCTTCTGCTTGCGGGCTGTATTCCCGTAAAAATCGACGGTAATCCCCGTCGCCTAAAAAGCATAAATCCTGACTTTCTGATTTAGAGGCGACCGGTAAGTTGAACTTCTGCGCCAGTTGACGCACTGCCGGCTTTGTGTATTCCCCCACCGGAAAAAGCACGTGAGCCAGGTGTTCTTGCGTCAGCATATGCAGCACATACGCTTGGTCTTTGGCTGCATCCCGCCCTTTGAACAGCTTGTAGCCTTCGGCCGTCTGTTGCACGCGAGCATAATGCCCCGTTGCCAAATAATTGGCGTCCAGGGCTAACGCCCGGTTGAGCAAATGGGTGAAGCGGATTTGCCGGTTGCACTCCAGGCAGGGATTGGGCGTACGTCCCCGTGCGTGTTCGTCGATGAAAAACTGCACAATCGTCTGGCGAAAATGCTCTTGCACATCAATGGCATAGAAAGGAATGCCTAACTGATCGGCTATGCGCCGGGCGTCGGCCATCTGGTTGGGGGTGCAGCAGCGATTGGCGGGGGCGTCTGAGCCGCAACCTGGCTCGCTCCACAGGCGCATCATCATGCCCACCACTTCGTAGCCCTGCTCCACCAACAGAGCCGCCGCCACGGAGCTGTCTACGCCGCCGCTCATGGCGACGACGACGCGGTTGGGGTTGAGGGTGTCGGGTAGGTGTAGGGTCAAGGGTTCCTCTTAAGTCAGTGTACAGTTTCCAGTTTACAGTTTACAGTGTTCAGTGAGAACTCGACTGTTCACTGTCCACTGTCCACTGTTTACTGTCTACTATTCACTCAGCCGTTAACTTCTGTAATCTGGGCACAATCGTCTGCAACGTGTTCAGGGTGTAGTCGATCTCTGCTGCGATGTTGGCGGCGCCGACGGTGAAACGCAGGCCGCCTTTGGTCCAGGCGGGTTCCAGGCCGATGGCTTCCAGGGTGGCGGCGGGCTTTGGGTTGCCTGTTTTGCAAGCGGAGCCGCTGCTGGCGCCGATGCCGGCCATGTCCAGATGCATCAGTAAATCGTTGCCGCTGAGATGGCGGAAGGCGAAGCTGGCGTTATGAGCCAGCCGCTCGGTGGCATGGCCGGTGAGTATACAGTCGTCGGGAAATGCCTGGAGCAGCCCGTCTATCAACTGCCGGGTGAGGGCGCGGTAATGAGCCACCCGATCTTCCAGTTCTGCGTAAACCAATGCCAGCGCTTTGGCCCCGCCTACGGCAAAAGCGACGTTGGAAGTGCCGGCGCGACGGCCGTCTTCCTGACCGCCGCCTGTTAAAATAGAGTCCAGTTCAATGCCCTCCCGCACGTACAAAATGCCCACCCCTTTGGGGCCGTAGAACTTGTGGGGCGCTAAACTCATCAGGTCGATGGGTAAAGCGGCCATATCCCAACGGCGCACGGCCGCCGCTTGCACGGCGTCTGTGTGGAAGAGTACATGGTGGGCGCGGGCGATCTCGCCGATTTCAACGATGGGCTGCATTGTGCCAATCTCGTTGTTGGCGGCCATGATGCTGATGAGGGCGGTGTCGGGGCGGATGGCGGCGGCCACGTCGTCCGGGTTGACCTGGCCGAAGCGATCCACGGGTAGAATGGTGAGGTCGAAGTTATGCTGATCATGGAGGTGAACGGCCGTTTTCATCACGGCGCTGTGTTCAATGCTGCTAATAATCAAATGGTTGCCCCGCTTTTGCTGCCGCGCCATCCACATCACGCCGCGCAGGGCCAGATTGTCGCTTTCTGAGCCACAGCCGGTGAAGATAATTTCATCAGGTTGGGCGTGGAGCAGGTGTGCGATGTTTTCCCGCGCTCCTTCCAGGGCGCGGCTGGCCTGACGGCCTTGGGCGTGGGCGGAGGCGGGGTTGCCGTAAACGCCTGTCCAATAGGGCAGCATTACTTCCAATACCTGGGGATGAACGGCCGTTGTGGCCCCATGATCGAGATAAATAAAATTTTTTGCCATCTTTTTTCAAACCGTGTGGATTCCAAAAAACGGATAGGACATCCTATCCGTTCCTGATTATTCACAATTAGGGTAGGTCTGCAAGTTGTAAGGAGAATCTCTCAGGCTGCTATTCAAAAGGAGGCCGGCATAACCCGCAGCTATTTTAAAGATAATACGAGACACAAGCCCTCTTCAACCTGCTGTACACTCTTTGTGGGCAACAGGTGGTCAGAAAACCTTTGTCGATTGTGATAATTTGAGAAACGTTGACCACTGAATCTTTGGGCAAGCCGCTATGCTGCGCTGAAATGAAAACATTTAAAGTTAT
>CAZXVH010000170.1:0-6919 GCA_964643965.1 uncultured Ardenticatenaceae bacterium | reverse complement strand
CAAGTTAAACCATAATTTCAGCATGAACGTCACAGTGAAGATCACAAGGTGAAGATCACCAGTATAGAATTGTTACAGTAAAAAACGGAGGGAAATAAACTTCAAGGTGGGGTGCGTTGGTTGCTACAAACAATTTTAGGGATTTGCGTTGTTGTTACACAAAATTGCAGCGGTCAGGATTATCAGTAAGTAGCCTTTCAATTTATCTTACAGATTAGTATCTGCACCTGTTCGGGACGCCCATCTTTATAAAGAAAATGATTGGTTAACCATGCAGGGATATTTGATCAATCACCGGCAAGTAGTTTATCAACGGCCGTTGCCAGTTGCGCCAAATTTCTCACGACATAAATAGAATCGACTGCCGAGGCATATTCCAGCATGTCGCTGTCGTCCGTACCCCATTGGCGCTGCTGTTCCGGGCAAAACCAGATGATGCGTCGCGCCCGTTTCTGCAAATCTTTGATGAGATCCAGGCGGGGTGAGTTGTAGTTGTTGCGCCCATCACCGAGGATGACCACTGTGGAACGGCCGTTTACCGCGCTCAGCCAGTTGTGATAAAAGGTATCCAAACTGCCGCCAAAGTCTGTGGCGTAATGGCTGGGGCCGCCACCGTAAAAGGCGTCGAACACCGCCTGGGCCGCGTCTTCGGCGCGGTGGGCGTTGAGAATGTGGCTCACTTCCTGCATATCGGAGTAGAAAGCGAAACTGCGTGTTTTGGAGACCTGATCTTGTAACTGGTAGATGAAGGTGAGCATAAATTCGGTGACATGAAACATGGAGCGGGACATATCACACATCAGCACCAGGCTCGGTTTGAGTTTGTTTTTCTTGAAGCGCAGTTCCAGGGGGACGCCGCCGTACCGTTGGTTGGCGCGAATGGTGGCCTTGGCGTCGAACTTGCCCCGTGTCCCTCGTTTGCGGCGCATGGCGGCGCGGGTGCGTAATTGACCGATGAGACGCTGCACTTCTTTGCGCAGAACGGCCGTTTCTTCTTCATTCAGCGCCGAAAAAGGTTTGTGCATCAGGTCAGAGCCGTGCAGTTCATCCGGGCGGTTGGCTCGTTCTTGGGCAATTTTCAAGCCCACTTGCTGCGCCACCTGCTCTGCCAAAGCTTCCTTGTTGGCTTCAACGATGCCCATCAGCTTTTCGATGGCGGCCTGGCTCATGCCCATCTCTTGCAGCTTTTGATATAGCTCCTGCATCTGCTGCTCCAGATGCCCCAGGCCCATTTGCTGCAACATGCGCCGCGTCACCCATCTGGCTTCGCCAGGGTTGTCGGCCCACTGCGCCCCCGCTTGATTGGCGAGCGCTTCCAATTCTTCTTTGGTGGGGCCTTCACCGCTGGTCAGCCAGTCGAGCAAATCTTGCATGCGGCCGCTCATCGCTTGCAAAGCGGCCTGAAGCATGGCCTGCTCGTCTTCGCTAAGATCTTCCAGGGCGTTTTGCATCAGGGGGCCGCCGCTGCCAAAGTAAAGCGGGAACAACTGGTCGAAAGCGGCAAAATCTTGTGATTCTTTGATGAGGGTGGCGCGGAGTGATGATTTAAAAATGGCCTTGTCCTGAATGCCCAGAGCTTCAATGGCTCGCATGGCGTCCATCGACTCCGCCAGCGACACACGTACCCCGGCTGCCCGCATCCCCCTCACGAATTCTATGACTCGGTTATCCATAATTTATCCTTTCAAGTTACCAGCGATTTCGACTGCTGCTGCCGCCCATCATGCGTTTGGCTTTGGCCACATCGGTTTCATATTTGAGCAAGACGGTGAGGGTGTTACTCAGGGTCTTTTCGTCGATGGCGTCGGCGTTGAGGGTGACGAGCGCCCTGGCCCAGTCGAGCGTTTCACTGATGCTGGGCACTTTGCGCAAATCCATTTGGCGCAGTTGATGCACCACGGCCACGGCTTGCTGGGCCAGTTCGGGGGCTAGATTGGGCACTTTGAGGCGCACGATGTCGAGTTCGGCGTCTTGGGCAGGGTAATCAATGTAGAGGTAGAGGCAGCGGCGCTTGAGCGCTTCGCTCAGTTCGCGGGTGTTGTTGCTGGTGAGCAGCACCATGGGTTGATGTTTGGCGGCGATGGTGCCCAGTTCGGGCACAGTCACCTGGAAATCGCTCAAGACTTCCAGGAGGAAGGCTTCAAATTCCACATCGGCGCGGTCAATTTCATCAATCAGCAGCACCACCGGCTCGTCAGACATCATGGCTTTGAGCAGGGGGCGGGGCAGCAGGAAGTTTTCGGAGAAGAAGACATCTTCTTCTTGAGCCAGGCGGGTGGCGGCTTCGTCGAGGCTGGCAACGCCTTCCAGCACTTTGTGCAAGGTTTCGCGCATGAGCTGGGTGTAGAGCATTTGTTTGGCGTATTCCCACTCGTAGAGCGCTTTACTTTCGTCCAACCCTTCGTAACATTGCAGGCGGATTAACGGCCGTTCGATGGCTTTGGCCCACGCTTTTGCCAGTTCTGTTTTACCGACGCCGGCCGGACCTTCAGCCAAAATGGGTTTTGAGAGGGCTTGCGCCAGAAAGGTGACGGTGGCGATTTCTTCAGAGGTGATGTACTGCTGCTGGCCTAATCGTTGACGAACATCGGATATATCTTTGAACATGAGGGTCTCCGTTTGCATACTGAGTGATGAGTGATGAAGGATGTGTGGTGGGGCGATGGAGAGATTGTAATGGGAGGCGTGGCGGACGTAAAGTGGGGAACGGCCGTTTCTCATGATCGGGTAAGACAAGAAGAGATTTGGAAAACAAGGGATTTAAGGTGTTCCTTGCTGCACCTATTGTTGTCCAAAGTGGTAGGCGTAGTAGATGATGGTTTGTTGATGATGAAAGTCGAGATTGTTGTAAAGATTGCGGGCGGGAATGTTGGCCGCCCAGGTCCCGACGATGGCCCGCTGCGCTCCCCGTCGTTTGAGTTCATAAGTGGCGGCGAGATAGAGATATTTGCCATTTCCTTCACCCTGTCCCTCTGGCAAAATGCCTATCGGTTCGATCTGGCCCACTTTATTTTCATCGAGATGGAGCCAGGCAAAGCCAAACGGCCGTTTTTCATTCACCAAAAAGAGAATATCACGCGCCTCTCGCAAATCGGCCGCCACCTCGTCAGGCGTATATGGTTGGTTCCAGGCATGGCCGGCAAACGATGCGGCATACAAACGGCAAAATAACGGGATGGCTTTCGCTAAAGGATAGGTGTGTATAGAGAGGTGTGGGCGGGCGGGCAGTGGCGGCAGATCATCCAGATGCGGCCGTGCTAAAATCACTTCTTCATGTTCAGCGGCAAAGCCATGATGAGTAAGGAATTCGGCGACGCCGTTTCGTGAATCAGCTACGCCCCAACTTAGATTCACCACGTCGCTGCCGGCCAGCCGTTGTTTCAGGAACTCGACAAACTGGCTGCCTAACCCTTGCCGCTGCCATTCTGAGGCGATCATCATTTCCAAATTATATTGCCCGGGCAGCCCGGGCAGCGGCGATACCCGAGCATAACCCACTGGCGTTTCTTCATAGCAAATGACCCACGTCAGACGCCAGACCAACAAGGTAGCGTTCAACGCCCGCGCCGTGACTTGATTAGACGGATTCAACATATTAAAAGCTGTCGCCAAAGGCTCGGCGTCAGCCCGTTTATAGGAGCGAATAGTGATCATCATGATGAATTATACCCAGATCAGTTTGTTACCAACAAAGTACCCCCAATAAATTGACCTGGCAAAAGCCTTGACCCAACCGCTGGTGTTTGATAGAATTCCCGTCGCTTTGCCCTCATCGTCTAGGGGACCAGGACGTAAGCCTTTCAAGCTTAAGACCGGAGTTCGAATCTCCGTGAGGGCATCCAAAGCTCCACCTTATTGGTGGGGCTTTTTTATTTCAGCCTATTAAAAATCTCTGACCACTTCTTTGTCAGAAGAGCCGTACTGGTGAACTCCGCTCCCTTTCAATCTCCTCACATCAAGCTATAATCCCTGACATGGCCTCCATACAAATAATGACACAGGGTTACACAGAGTGGACAGTGAAAGGTGAACGAGGAATGCAATGGGTTTGAATGATTTGAGTTTGGCAGAGTATGAGAATGAATCGTTTGCGGCTCTCTCTTTTGACCAGGAGACGATAGCAGACAAAACGTTTACCGACTGCACTTTTAAGGATTGTACGTTTCGAGAAGCAATTTTGCAGCGATGCAGCTTCCACGACTGCTTGTTTACCGATTGTGATCTGAGTTTGGCAAAGATACCGCAAACGTCGTTTGCCTTGCCTGAAGCCGTTTCCCTGCTCACCAGCTTGGATATTGTGCTGCGCCAATAAAAGCGCCGCATCCACAAACAGGAGGATTGCATGTCTCAATTATTTGATGTCATTATTATCGGCGGGGGCATAATGGGGTGCAGCACCGCCTTCCAACTGGCGCAGCGCGGGGTGAAGGTGGCGCTGCTGGAGAAAGGCGCCATCGGCGCCGGACCAACGGGGAAATCATCCGCCATCATCCGGCAGCATTATTCCAACGAGTTGACGGCGCGGATGGCGTATCACAGTCTGCATGTTTTCCAGAATTTTGCGGAAGTGGTAGGCGGTGAATGCGGTTTTACGCAATGCGGTTTTTTGATAGTGGTGGCTGAAGCGGATAAAGTTGGTTTGGAAGCCAATGTCGCCATGCAGCAAAAAATTGGCATAGAGACGCGACTCGTTGAACCCAATGAGATTAAAAAACTGATGCCCGGTTTGAACGCCGAAAACTTGTATGGCGCTTACGAACCACAAAGCGGCTACGCTGACCCTTATCTCACCGTCACCAGTTATGCACAGGCGGCGCGGCGGTTGGGCGCGACCATCCATCAGGAAACCCAGGTGACCGGTATTCGCATGGCTGAGGGCAAGGTGCAAGGGGTTGAGACGGATAAAGGGGCGTTTGACGCGCCGGTGGTGTTGAATTGTACCGGCGCCTGGGGGGCGCAAGTGGCTAAATTGGCCGATGTGGCCGTGCCGATTGACGCCTGTCGGGTGCAAGTATCGCTGTTTCGCCGGCCGCCTGGGGAAGAAGCGGGGCATCCGGTGGTGGCTGATTTTGAACGGGCTATCTACTTTCGCCCGGAAACGGGTGACTTGACATTGGTTGGCCTGATTGATCCCCAAGAGGCCGCCGCCATCGTGAACCCTGACCGCTTCTCGGAAAATGTGAGCGATGCGTTTGTGCTGGAATCGGGCGAACGGCTGGTGTTGGGGTATCCGGCGATGGAACGGAGCGAGAGTGTGGGGGGGTATGCGTCGTTGTATGCCATCACGCCGGATTGGCATCCGATTGTGGATGAGCTGCCGGCGGGCAGTGGCTTTTATGTGTGCAGCGGCTTCAGCGGGCATGGCTTTAAGCTCGGTCCGGCTGTAGGCCAGATGTTGGCGGATTTGGTGATGGGTGTGGCGGAACCTGAGTTTGAAGTGGCGATGTTTAGAAACGGCCGTTTTGCCTCAAACCAAGCGGTACACGGTCAATACGAATATAGCATTGTGGGGTAATGGCTCTACCACTGCCAAAGCAACAGTTCGTATTTGCCTGTACGATGCTATCGCCAAGAAACTTAGCGGTTTCAGAGGATAAGACGCATGAAACTGAAGCGCGTTAAAATGAGTTAAAACGGCCGTTTTCCCCATATAGTAAAAAACCCTCCATCGGAGGGTTCGCTGTTCATTGAAATTTACTCATTGAAAACTGGTTTTATCCGCCCAGCGATAGCCCCAAAATCGCCGTCAAGAAAAAGCAGACAAACGTCACTGCCCCACAACCTAACAACAAGCCGAACACCATAATAAATGCCAGGAAATAATTAACTGTTTCGTCTTCCATCTCTTGCCTCGTCTACTTTGATCCCATATTCACAAACTTGGTTGGGTATTGTAACGCATCCTTTGTGGTGTGGCTAACCATTTTGCAGGCTATGGTAAGCATTGTGCCGCACCCTGCTGGGGGTGAAGATGGGGGCTGTGCTGGAACTGTTTAATGCTGTCGGCGAATCTATTGCTGTTACGGTCGTCCCCCTCTCAGCCGTTGCCCCCCCTGCGATCTGACCAGATGCCTGCCGTGCGCCAGCTTGAAGAAGTTGGGATGTAAACGGCCGTTTCCCCTCCCTCTATGCTATAATGACCCAAACGAAAATGTCGTTTTACGAAGGATATTATGAAACTTGATCGAATCACTATCAATCCAGCACAAGAGATGATTTCCACGCTTTTATTTGAGTGATTCATAAAATCCTTCCAGTTTTTGTGAATGATATGGTCGGGAAAACCCCCTCGTGAAACAAAGGAGAAAGGTAATGAAATCAAAAGATGAACTCATCATCAACTTGAATGTAAACTCGTCAATGGTTATTTTAGTCCTTATTGGGCTTCTTTTGGGCTTTGTTATCTTAGCCGTGAGCGCCCAAGATAACACCCCACCAACGACCAATACGGTTCAAACTGAAGGTGACACCAGAGCCACAGATCAGGCTTCTGAAGTTCTATCTAATCCGGCAGACTTGCATTGCAATGATAATCTTATCCCAACCACAAATGGCGAGTGTTTATCCGTAGAAAACCTTGGGGTCACAAATTCATCGGCAAACAACATGAGAGGCGTTGCAACTGCGAGTGGGGGTGGACAACACTTCTACCTGACAAATACTTTTCACTTTCCAGATCAGGCGTTGATAGCTTGTGCCAGCGGTTACCATATGGCCTCTCTCTGGGAGATTCTGGACGTATCCAATCTCAGCTATGATTACGACCATCCTGATGCACACACGAAAGATGATAGTGGGTTTGGTCCGCCATCTAGTTGGTACGGATGGATACGCACCGGCTGGAGTAGTTCCACCAGCACAACCACCGGTACAGGCAATTGCCAAAACTGGAGCAGTCGATCTGGGAGCGATAGCGGTG
>CAZXVH010000169.1:0-7127 GCA_964643965.1 uncultured Ardenticatenaceae bacterium | reverse complement strand
AAGAAGTGACAGGAGACGCCATGATCAAGTTATACAACAAAGAAACAGACGCCTATATCGGCGAAATTAACGAAGTAGAATTGAAATTCCTCGTCAGAGAACTGACAGAAGAAACCTACGATGACCAGGACTATTACCTGGACGAGCAAACGTTGGCCTATCTGACACGAGAAGGCGCAGATGCTCACCTCCTCGAAGTATTCCAAAAAGCGTTCGATGAACATGGTGAAGTCGAGATTCGCTGGGAACGGGCATGAAAATAGCGGTCGGCTCCACCAATCCCACCAAGGTTGCCGCCGTCGAAACCATCGTCATCCAAATTTGGCCTGACGCCGAGATCGTCGCGCTGGCTGTGCCTTCTGGCGTCAGCGAGATGCCCATGAGCGACGCCGAAACCATCAGGGGCGCCCGCAATCGCGCCCGCGCTGCCCGCCAGTCCGCCCACGCTGACCTCGGTATTGGCCTGGAAGGAGGCGTACATGTTGACCCCCTCGGGCTGCTGCTGCAAGGGTGGGTGGTGGTGGTGGCTGAAAACGGCCGTGAAGGGGTGGGGGCTGCCGGCCGCTTACTTTTGCCGCCCATGATTGCCAACCGCGTCCTGGCCGGTGAAGAACTTGGTCCGGTGATGGATGATTTGTTGGGTGAAGCCAATGTCAAAGCCAAAGGTGGGGCCGTTGGGGCATTAACAGGTGGATTGATCCCCCGTCAACAATCTTTTTCTCTGGGCGTTGGTTATGCCTTGGCGCCCTTCGTCGCCCCTGAGTTTTATGAATGAAAGTGGCAGAGTGGCAAAGTTACAGACTACCCGACTATCCGACTACCAAACTATCCGACTATCAGACTACCCCACTACCCGACTACATGACCACCTTCCCCATTGACACACACTTTGACGAAAATTTTGCTGACGAAATAGCCCGGCTTGAATCCTACAACAAGCATATTTACCGGCCCAACACCTATTTGCATAAATGGTGGGCAAGGCGATGCGGCAGCACCTTCCGTACCATTCTTAAGCATCTGGTTCTCGATGAGACCAGGCAAGATTATTATGCGGCTGGGGGACTAGAAGGCGCCATCATTCTCGATCCGATGATGGGCGGCGGCACAACATTACATGAGGCAATTCGTCTTGGGGCAAACGTGATCGGCGCAGATATTGATCCAATTCCCATATTACAAGCACGCGCTTCCCTATCTAAAGTAGCGCTTCCTGACTTAGAAACGGCGTTTTCTCAATTTTATAACGAACTGTATAAAAGCTTGTCCCACCTCTATCAAACAACTTGCCCCTATTGCGATTTGTCTTATGAGTGGCGATTTATGTTGTACGGACTACGACAACATTGTACTTGCCGGGAAGTGTTAGTCGTGGATTCATTGATTTTTCGATACAACCAGGATGATTCGGTTATTCACATTGATTCAGACACACATTCAATTTATCAAGATAATGACTTGATTTCTGAGTCTGTTGCAGATTTAAACCATCTCCCCTTGGTTGAAAAAACAGAAAGACGTTGCGGCGACTGTCAGCATATTTATCAGGACAATCTACAACTTCCTTATCATGAACGGTATGTTCCGATTGCCACTGTGGGCGACTGTAAAGAACATGGTTTGTTTTTTAATAGTATCGGTCCAATTGAACAAGACACGCTTATCCATGTAAACAGACAGCGTACGCATCTTGATTTTTCGCCAGCAGATTTTGCAATTGTGTCTGGGCCAAAGTCGAAAAGTTTATTGGACAAGGGAATTGACAACTATTTAGATGTTTATAGCAGTCGCCAACTTTTATTTTTACAGCAGGCGATTTCGATTTTGCCTCGTTTTGAGCCACTTATTCGCTTAAATTTAGCGATGCTGGTTTCCACCTCATTGGAATTTAATTCGCTCCTTTGTGGTTATAAAGGTGCGAAGAAAAGCCGCCCAGGCGCTATTCGGCATACATTTGCCCATCATGCCTACTCTTTTCCCTACACGGCCGCTGAAAACAATCCTCTTTATGCCAAAAAAGCATCTGGTAACTTAAAGAACATATTTTATAGTCGCATCGTTCGCGGCCGTAAATGGGCAGCCTTGCCAGAAGAACGACGCATCGTCAACGGAAAACCAGAAAAAGTAACGATTAAAGGGGAAACCGATTCAGGTATAGAGGTTTTTGATTTTAATGAGTTAACAGAGGGGAACCGTCGTTTTATGCTGACGCAAGGCTCCTCAATTTCTTTGAACTTGCCAGACAACTGTGTGGATTATGTGATAACCGATCCCCCTTATTTTGACAGTGTGCAATACAGTGATTTGGCCGCTTATTTTCGGGTGTGGCTGAAACAATTATTGCCTGGAGATGTGGATTGGCATTATGCGCTTGATGATGCGGCCGTAGACCAACATACGAATGGCAATGGACAGTATGATCGCGTATTGGGGGCTATTTTTTCTGAATGTCATCGTGTCTTGAAAGACAACGGCCGTTTCATTTTCACCTTCCATCATTGGAATCCCAAAGGGTGGGCTGCGCTCACCATCGCCCTGCAACGTGCGGGTTTCACGCTCGTCACCCATTACGTCGTCCACGCCGAAAATCTGGCCTCGCGCCACATCGTCGGCCAAAATGCCCTGGTGCATGATGTCATCCTCGTATGCGCCCCGGCAACTGAGAGCATGGGTGGCGATTGGGAAGAGGTAACGGCCGTTGCCCTAACCGACAGCGCTCAATTCTGCTATGATTGTGGCAGCGTCCTCGGCTGGCTCTTGCACACACAAGCGCCCGAGACAGAAATTGAAGTGTCCTGGCAAAAATTATTAGACCAACGAATGAAGCATAAAAAGTAAAGATTTGGTTGGTCAAAAACAGGTAACGCAACGATACAAAGCAGTAAAGGCACAAAGAAAACCCTTTGTTTCTGAGTATCTTTGTAATAAATTGATTAATCTTTCTTATGACCCTGGAATTCGAGAAACTCACCCCTGATTTAGAACAAATGGCCCTTACGACTGGGCGGCGGCTGGAATTGCAACGCGAACGACTAGAGGTGGCTTTAGAAACGCTCAAAACCAACCGCACCAACTGGACGGCCGTTTCCACCGCCCTCAATCTCGCCCAAAAACAAGGGGACGAGAAGCTGTACCGCTCCGCCCGTCCCTTCGACTACGAGGAAGCGCTCGACGCCGCCATCAACCCGCCCGACCTGCCCCTCCGCGCCACCCTCATCGCCACCGATGGCTCCCAGATCATGCCCGACCGCCACGCCGCCTACCTTTACTATTTGATCAACGTCGGCGGCATTGTCTATCATCATGGGCGCAGCCTCGCCCCAGAAACCTTTGCCTTCCCTCAAATTGAATACCCACAAGATGACGCCGCCCTCGACGCCTTCAACGACAGCAGCGGCTATGTCAGCATCAAGCGCGACCTCGCCGAAATCGAAACATTGGCGAAGCAAACCTTCCACCACCGCCACGACAGCGATCTCACCCTCGCCATCCTCGACCAGCGGCTGCTCTACTGGCCCATCGGCGGCGCTGGCATCGCCGACAACGCCGCCGTCACCGAATGGGGCAGCCACATGACGGCCGTTCACCAAACCGGGGCGCTGCTCTGTGGCTACATCGACCGGCCGGGAACCACGGCCGTTGTCACCCTGCTGAAATCCATAACGGCCGTTTCCGACCCATCATTCAACTGGCGCACCCTGAGTACCAAACAAGCCAGCCAGGGATTGACCGACCGCGACATTTTTGGCGACTTGCTCCAGCCAGGCCAGCGCAGCAAAGTCTTCGTCAATGTCTCCCCGCCCAACGAAACCTTCACCGCCCAAGACCCCGATAACGAAGTCTGCTTCTTTTACATCAATCCCGCCAGCAATGGTCAGCAAATCGCCCGCGTCGATATTCCGCGCTGGGTGGCCGAAAACCCGGCCAGCGTCCGCGCCGTCCACGCCCTCATTATTGACCAGTGCCGCCTCCTGGGGGATTATCCCTATGTCTTGGCGCGGGCTGACGAAACGGCCGTTGTCGGCCGGCAAGACGCCACTGAACTCAACTTCATGATCGACGTCATCATGGAACGCCACGGCATCCGCGCTGGCCTCACCGCCAAACAAGGCAGCAAAGACCTTGCTCGCGGTGGCAGAACAAGACATGATGGGTTTTAATTAACAATGAGGAATCAATAATTATGCCAACTATCGGTGATGCTTGGATTACAGAAAATCTAGCCGCCGCACGAACAATAGCTTCTGTTCCTGAGGAAGATGCTTTGATCTCGGCATTAATTCAAGCTGTTTATGCTCATTCAAATACACCAGCCGAAAAATCCATTAATTTGGCGGCGGCTTTTGATTTATTGGTTAGTGCTGACTATTATCGTTCAGTCGCTCATGCCAATTGGGTTTACTGTCCCTCAGATAACACACCCCTCTTGTTATATCCTTTTACAAATGCTTGTCCACGCTGCTTGCTAAATGATAAATTCCATTTTCATCAGGCAAACAAACCAAAATCAGGAGCCATTGGTTCGGCAACTTCAAGATTATTAGCTTTATATTTGCAACATTTATTTCAGCATAACGGCCGTTCAATCCAAGTATACAAGGGAAAAGAACCAGTTGATTTAATACTGACTGACACCACAACAACCCCACATACCATTCTTTTTGCTGAAATCAAAGCTGCGCCACTAGTTACATTGCCATTAGCTGTACCCACGCAAGAACTAACCATAGAAGTTGATGAAGAAGTTCAAACTACTCCTCATCGAATTTCCGATAATATCAATTTATTAAATTCACCACTCAACTTATTTATTCCACTTGAAGTAAGTGGAAAATGGGCTTATGAACTTTACCCCTTAGGTGAAAAAACAAACCGTGAAGACACAATTTGGGCATATCGACATCTCAAAACGTTGCTTGAGCAACACCCCGATTTTCTAACTTCCTACTTCAACTTCTGGCAACAAGCCCTTCAAAAGTACCAACAAAAGTCACAATACGACATCTTTTGGTTCACAAATGCGTGTGGACAACCGAATCCACGCCCCGATGATTGGCCTACTCGGTATAGAGCATCTGGTCATGAATCCATTTCTGATAGTAAGACAAGTGTTGGCATGGATCGCACCGATGATCTGAAAAAAGCAACCTATCAGGTTTTAAAGATTGGTGCAGAGGGGAAACCAACAGAAGCATATCAATTTAAAGTCGGCTTGGTATCAAATATTCATGCTGTTCGACATTTTGATGATTATATGAATGCGTTTAAAGACATCATCTGGACTCGTGATGAAAGTGGGGCTGTTTCTGTAGCTAACGATTTACCACCCCAAACCGAACTGTTTAATTTATTCGACGGTATCATTTCTCTGACATCTGTATTTGCTCGTGATATCTGGATACGAGAACTATTTACATTCTAGGAGAGACATATTTTGACTATTTATAACCACGTACCGAGAACTGTTGGGATTGATGTTCAAAGACGTATAAATGCTTTAAAAATTGGGCAAAAGATGCAGGACTTGCCCGAAGAGTTATGGCATGAAAGTTTCCGCTTTTACGTTAAAGAGGACACCACACGGAAAGGTGGACCAAATCTGCGCATTATTCGACTTGATCCTGAGCAACCATCCTTAACTGTAACTGGTTATATTTTTAACAAATTTGTACATCCTTATGAAAATCGGTTTATTACACCAAGAGAAGCTGCTCGATTACAAGGATTTCCCGATGATCTTGAATTCAAAGGCACATTAACCAGTGTCCAAAGACAAATTGGAGATGCTGTACCTATAGAGCTAGGTAAAGCGATTTTTAAGAATTTACTAAATACTTTGCACAAACAACATCCAACTCAGCAAGTCTTCCATTCCCTTAGTCTATTCAGCGGTTCAGGCGGATTCGATATCGCTGTCGAGCAAGTTAATCAAACAAGTACGGCATCCCTTAATACATTTGCCGCTGTTGAAATAGAACATGACCGATGTAAAACACTAAAACATTACTTTGGCGAGGAGCTTCAAGTTTTTGAAACGGACATTACGAAAATTGATAGCGCGGCCATCTTAAATAATTGCCATTTGAATCGTTCCGACGTTTCTGTTATTTATGGGGGGCCACCTTGCCAATCCTTTAGTCAGGCAGGGAAACAGAAAGGCAAAAGGGATCCCCGTGGGGAATTGATTTTTGAGTTTCTGCGGTTTATAGAAGAAATAAGGCCTGCTTATTTTGTGATGGAAAATGTAGCTAACTTAAAAGGTATTGATAACGGCCGTTTACTTCAAGAAATTCTCTCTGAAATGAAACATCTAGGATATGATGTTAAACATCGCATATTAAACGCAGTTCATTATGGCAGCCCGCAAAAACGACGACGACTCATTTTTATTGGTTCAAGAAAAGACCAATCAATTATAGCTTCTCTACCTGAACCTACTCATGGCGAATCCCAAGGATTTTTTCAGCTTTTGCCCATCAAAACAGTAGCAGATGCCTTTGCGGGTTTACCATCTCCCAATTATGTACCTATTGAAGTCCCGTCTCATCCTACACATTAGGAAAACTCATCATGACACAATCAATCAATCTTGAATTTGGGCGAATTTTAAGGGCTTCCACCGCTGGTTTTGCCGTGGGCTGCCGCGTGGGCGAATTGCAGAATCCCGCCTTTGGCAGCCTGGTCAAAGCGCAGCCAGTCGATGAGCGCGAGGCCATCTACGGCCTCATCTACGACATGCACATCGACGACGACCCCCTGGTGCGCCGCCTGGTGTTGGCGGAAAATCCGCCGGAATCCGTCATCAACGACCAGCGGGATAACCGGCTGCTGCCCATCGAGATGAGCGTCCTGGCGGTGGGCTACGCCCAAAACGGCGCCATCCGCCACAGCCTGCCGCCCCGCCCCCCGCTCAACCTCGACCCTGTGGAACTGTGCCAGGAGCAGGCCGAAATCATCCGCTTCACCGATAACCTGGGTTATCTGCGCCTCATTCTGCGCACTCAGGGCGGCAATGTGCCTGTGGATCAACTGCTGGTGGCCCACATCACCCAGGTCCATGCCCTGCGCGGCGATGATAGCGCCTGGGCCATGCGCGTGATCACGGAACTCATCGAGCTGCTCCGCGC
>CAZXVH010000168.1:0-7238 GCA_964643965.1 uncultured Ardenticatenaceae bacterium | reverse complement strand
ACCTCCACCCTGGCGCTGGGCATTGAATACCCGGGTATCATCGCCATCACCTTGCGCGAATATGACCCCGATGTACCCATCGCCGCCGGTTTATCCAACCAGGTCTACATGGAAACCACCACCGCCCATGAAGTGGCGCATCAATGGTTTTACAACATGGTGGGCAACGACCAGCTTGATGAGCCGTGGCTGGACGAAGCGGTGACGCAGTATGCCACGTATCTTTACTACCTGGATATGTATGGCGAGCAGGCGGCAAACGAGTATAAGGGGTCTTGGAACGGCCGTTTCTCCCGCGTAGACAATGAACCCATTCCCATCGGACTGCCCGTCAGCGCCTACCAGGGCGCCGAATACTCCGCCATCATCTACGGGCGCGGCTCCCTGTTCGTGGAAGCGCTCGCCAGGGAGATGGAGCAAGCCACTTTTGACGCCTTCCTCGCGGATTACGTCAGCCAATACCAATGGCGCATCGTCAGCACCGAAACCTTCCGCCAACTGGCGGAAACGCACTGTCAGTGCAATCTGGAAAATTTGTTTGAAAAATGGGTATATAAGTGATCAAATTGCCATTTTGGATATTGCAAATTTATGACAATTAATAGAAACTTCCCGCCTAATAAACTCAACCTTTCACCAAAAAATTTATCGTTGGGTTTTTAAGGAAAAATGAACACTCAGAATAACTACCGATCATTTAAAATCTTGTTAGGGGCTTTTTTAACTGGAATCGTTGCCTTGTCTCTTTTTGCTGTTTGGCCGCACAATCCAAGAGATGCAGCGTCAGCCCAAGCAGCCCGATCCGTCACTGATGGAACACCGTACTTTTTGCCAATTATCAGCAAACAACCAACACCCACCGCAACACCAAGCCCCACACCTGTGCCGGCCGTTCCTCAATTTGTCAAAAACATACCAGTATCCAGCGCCAATTGCCCCAATGATATCGACGCCAATGAAAACACCGGTATTGCCTACATGGTGAATAATTACAGCAATGATGTCAGCCTTTTCCTCAACGACACCTACCTCAGAAATATCAATACAGGCGGCAAATGGCCCTCAAAAGTCACCATCGATCCCGATTCTGACCGGGCATATGTCTCCAATATTCACAGCAACCATGGCGGGCCTCCTACACCATTGACCGCTTTTAAAGGCACAAATATCACCGGAACTTATGACCAATACTTTGAAGGACATACCCCATTATATAATCCTGTGAATGATTATCTGTATGTAGCTGATCTAGATTCAAATATACGGGTTTTTAACGCGGCTCAAACCAACCTGACCTACCTGAAAGATATTGGTATGAACGAAGGTATTCGCGGCTGGATTACTTCAATCACATTCGATCCAGAAAGCGGTCTCGTTTTTGCGGCCAGTTGGGATTATGGTCAAGTCTATGTGATCGATGGCCTGCAAGTAGTGGGTATTCTTGATGCCCATACCTGGGGGCCGGCTAGTTTGGCAATCGACACAACAAATCATTATCTCTATGTCGTGGGCCAGGAAGTGCAAAATCGACCAGCGGGTTACCCGAACACCAATGTGAGCGTCTTTAGCACCCAGGCGCCTTTCAATCGTCTGGCTTCCTACGCGACAGCCCAGTTCAGCATTTCCGTGGCCTATGATCCCATCGGCAATTTCACGTATGTCGTCAACCCACCAGACAATAATGTTTCTGTTTTTTCCGGGCTAACCTTTTTAGGCAATCAGGCTGTCGGCTCGTTTCCTCGAGAAGTCGAGGTACACCCAGAAACAGGATATGCCTTTATTGCCAATCGGGGATCAAACAATATTTCAGTTTTCAAAAACAACAAACCTGTGGTCACAATTCCCAGCCAGGGAATAATGCCATGGGCCATTGGCATTAATACGACCAACGATTACGTCTATGTGGTGAATCGAGGTGAAGAACGACATATATATGACTGCGTTTCTGCTTCTGTCACCATTTTGCGTTAGCAAGCACTCGTAAATAAGTTTGCGCTGTTCAGATTGAACCAATCTCAGTAGTTTAAAATCTTAAAAGAGATGATCCGCAGATTGCGCAGATGACGCAGATTAGACCTGAAAAATCTGTGTAATCTAATCTGCGGTTAAAAAAAAGCTTTTTCGAACTACTGAATCTTGAAGATTGGTTCAATCTAGCCAGGAAAATGCGACCTGTTGGATTTAGTTTTACTCTGACGTTTCGAGGAAAAACAGGAATAGGGCGTCTCCGGCATTATCTGTGAGCGGCAGCCGCTCGCCTGTTTCTAAAAGATAAAGCCCCGCCATCACCTGCAACGGCCGTTCTGCCGGCAAAGCAATAAGTTTAGTATCCGCCACAATTTCCCCAGGCGACCACAGAGACAGCGGGTAACGGCCGTTTTGCGGCTGACTGTCCGCCTGGGCTACAAGATTGCCCGCTGCATCCAGGAGATGCACAAAGGTCGTAAAATCGTGGGCGGGCGCGGCGACTGCCTGCCAGTAAAGCGTTACTGCCAAAATTCCGTTTTCCTCAACGGCATCGTACCCAATCAACTGCACGGTCTCGTCAAAAACAGCATTTGTAGATACTTGTGGCTGGGGTGAAAACGGCCGTTCCGGTTCAATCTTTACCACGCCCGCCACAAATGGCATTTCTAAGGCTTGCCCATCGGCGCGAACAGACTGCTGGGCTTCTCCCCCATCTAGCACAGAAATTTGCAAAACGCCTTTAGCTGGCGCTTCCGTCTCGATGGAAGGAAACGTCAGCGGGATTTTTAACGCTTCTCCCGCCTGCCAGGTGAGCGCCAGTTCCGTTTGCGCCGCTGGCGACCCATCGCCCGTTGTAATAGCGGCCACCACCGTTTGCGGCGTGGCTGCATCCGCCAAACCATAAGCCAACAGGACGCCTGCCAGTTTTTCTCCGGCAACGGCCGTTTCCGGCAGCGCCACCCCTTCCAGCATCAAGCCATTTTCAAAGCGGGCGCACAACTGGGCTGCGTCAGGCGACAGATCATAAATTATGGATGGGGGATAAGCATCCGCCATCACGCCAAAAACCGCCCAAACTGCCAACCCCGCCAACAGGCCAACGACTACCTGGCTGATCCAATCCCGTTTCAAAAATAGCCGCCGGAGACCCAACGCCAACAAGGCCGCCACCGCCGCCGCCGCCGAAAACGCCAGGCGTCCTTGATAACCAGACCAGTTGATGGTTTGAATATAGCGCAGCAAGGAAACATAGACCGCCAGCACAGCCAATGCCGTCAAGCCAAAGGCTGCTTTTTCAGCCAGCAGCCTTTGGCCCCAGACCAACCAGCCATCCTCCCGTGCTAAATGACGCCAACTCCAAATTTCTCTCACCAAACCAACCAGCGCCAGGATAACTAAAACCGCGTAGATGCCCAGCATCCAAGTGGGCGCTTGCACATTCAGCCAACCAAAAAGCCCCCAGGATGAACGGAAATGCAGCGAGATAAATTCAGCCAAATCTGCGGCGGCAAACGGCGTGGTACGCAAAACTTCGGCGCCTTTGGCTTGCAGATGGACATCCCAGGCTAACACATCCCCGTAAAAACGCCGGGTGCGCTCGTACCACCAGCCCGCCACCACAATAGGCAAGATCAACAAAACAGCCAGGTTGATGAGGAAAGCGTGAAGCGATCTGCCTGATTCCACTTTCTCTTGACCCGGCCGCCGCGCCCCAATGACAGGGATTAAAACGGCCGTTACCGCCACCGGCCATAATGCAATCAAGGCAAATTTGGTCAACAACCCCAGTCCCACCAGCAGCGCCAATACCAGAACGTTTGAGAGAAACGGCCGTTTCGCCACGCGCACACTCTGCCATAAAATCGCCGCCCCCAACAAAGCCGTCAACACATCATTATTGACGCTGCCGGTGATAAAAATAAATTGAGGGTTAAACGCCAACAGACCAGCCGCCAATAAACCGTCTCTCTCATCGCGGTCCGCCAGTTCCCGGCCCAGCGCATAGGCCAGGGCTACTGTGCCTGCGCCCAACAAAACCGATAACAACCGCACCAGATGAAACGCTAAACTATTACCCCGGTAGGGAAACTGTTCGGCGACGTCATGCCGGTAAAAAGTTTGTCTGCCGGTATCTTGCGCATCAAAACTATAACAGAGGTTCAAGGGCATCTCGGCGGGCGCACTCATATCCACCCAGCCAGAAACGGCCGTTCCCAGCAAATAATAAAGCGGCGGCTGATTCGCTTCCATCGTTTCGTTGTTTTCAGCCACAGGATCCATTACCGGGAAACGGCCGTTATTCACCACATACCGCACATACAAAAAATGGTCCAGTTCATCAGGCGATTCCGCCAGCGGCACAATTACACTGGCCGCCGCCGCCAACACCCCATACGCCGCCAAAATAAGCCAAAGCCAGCCAGAAACACGCCGTTGTCTCATTTAACTGCGCCGCCTCCACGTCCATCCCCAAAACAAAATCACCGCCAACAAGACCACGCCCGATACCAACGCTCCCGCATAAAACGGCAGCGGCCGGTAAACAAACCGGATGTCATGCGTCCCGGCCGGTACAGCCACAGCCCGTGAAACTGTATTCGCCTGGTAAATTGGAACCGGCTGCCCGTCCACCGCCGCCTGCCAACCGGCATCATACAAATCTGCCAGCACCACAAAACCCGCCTGCGGCATTTCAGCCCTCAGTGTCACCTCGTTCAAGGCATAGGTGGTGATCATCACTTTCCCGGCTTCATCAGCCATATTTCCTGCTGCCGGCGATGGCTTGCCCGCCGTTTCTAGTACCACCACCCGATCCAGGTTGTCTGCGTTAGCAGCCACCAACGCCAACGCCTCTGACTGACTGGCGGCCAACACCGCTGCCGGAACCGCATAGGCTCGCGGGCTGGCATTTTCCCGTTGATACACTTTGGTTTTACCGGCCTCATGCCGCAGATTGGGGCGAGGCATCACATAAGCCTGATAAACTGCTTGCGACCCGGCCGTTTCGCCCACAGCCACTTGCCCTTCACCCGTATGTTCCAGTTCCAGCAAAAATGAATCTCCCCACGCTGGTGGGAATATTGAAAAATAGAAGCTAGCCCAGGCTGTCTCCTCAGCTAAAGCGGTGGTATCTAGTTCTGAATGGGCCAATTCTTGAGCGCCATCTGCCGTAAAAATGCGCAGGGTGACGCCGCCTTCGCCCGGTTCCACCACCTTCAAGGCCACATCCACACGCTGCAAACCCACCTCGCCCACGACTAGCGGCGCCTGTCTTTTATCATTTGTCAGCGGCGACCAGGTTTGAATGTCATTTTGCGCCAGAGCGGGAACGGCCGTTTCGCCCCATTTCTCATCTATCGTCACCACATAACCCACGCCCAGCGCATCCAGCAAAGGAGAATCCACCGCAGACTGCGGCAGCAGCACCCGGTTAAAACGCACCGCCTCCCCACCCTCCGCCAAGTTCATATAATCGACAAGCCGTTGGGGAATGCCAGGGCCATACCCGCTCAGGTTGGCTATGCGGGGGACAAGGGAGGTATTGGGCCGGTAGGCCACGCCCTGCGCTGGCGTGACGATGCGCAACGGAGCAGTCGCGTTCTGTAAAAATGCGTCCGTTTCTGTGGGCGGGAAAAGAGCATCTGTCGTGGAGACCGTGTTGTAATCAGCGCCAAATAAAAACAAATCGCTGATGATAAGCGCCAGCACAATCAGCCCAAACCACCCCGCAGACACCCGTCCGGCCAGACGCAGGCCAATCACCCCATAGCCTGCCAGCAAAAACGCCAAAAATATAAAAAGAGACGGCCGCAAGGTAGCCAGGTCAACTTGCCCACGATAGTAAAACAGGTAAACGGCCGTTATCCCCACCAACATACCGCCAATTCCCGCCACTACCCGGCCAGCCCGCGCCCGAAACGACGCCCCTGATAATGCTTCCACGCCCATCGCTGCTAAAACGGCCGTACACACCACCACCAGTACCCCGGCTCGACTGGGCAGCAAGCCATTGAACACCGGCAGCACATACAACACCCCATAAAACGGCGCTCCCAAAGCCAGCAACAAACCCAGCCCGCCCCACACGCCCCAAAAAGCTGCCAGACGATCCCGGCGCAGCCAAAGCGCCATGCCCGCCAGCAGCAGCGCCATAACGCCCATGTAAATCGTGGTTTCATTGTAGTTATCCACACCCCACCAGTTTCCAGCCAGCGGCGAGCCAAAAAAATCAGGCAGCGTCACCACCACCAGCCGGTTGAGCAGGCCAAACTGTTTGACCTCTGCCCAAGACAATGGCTGCCGGTGACTCTGGCTGAGAAAAGCAAAGGCGGGCAGCACTTGAATCAAAGAAAGCCCCACCCCCACCCCCAGGACAACGCCAATTATGCCCACCATCTTTTTCCATTGACTGCGCCCCAAAATCAGCAGCCGCCACAGCAAATACGCAACGGCCGTTACGCTCATATACAAGGTCCAATTCCAATGACCGCCCAGCCAGGGCAAGGCCAATACCACCCCCGCCCCGGCCGCATACACCCAGGGATTTTCCCTGTTTTCAGCCGCAGCCTGCACCGTGCGCTCCACCAAAACCAGCAGCAAAGGCAGCCAGATAACGGCCGCATGAACCACCTGCCATTCCAGCCACACCACCATCAGCCCGTTGAAGATGAACAAGACGCCGCCCACAACAGCCGCCAACCGCCGCAGCCGAATCTGGCGCAAGTAAAGATACATGAACAAGGTTCCGGCCATCATTTGCAGCAAAATTGTCAGATCAACGGCCGTTGCCGCCGGCAGTAAATAATACAAAAGTGAAAACGGGTAAAATAAGCCCGCCTGGGTATCATAAATAGCCGGATAGCCTGTAAACACATACGGGTTCCATAAAGGCAAGCTCCCCTGCCGTACCACCTCGGCCGTCCATTGTTTGACCGGAAAAATATAATAAACCGCATCCTCCAAAATAGGATTATGTAAATCAACCACCTGTCCAACTTCCTGCCAGGGCGGCATCCCCTCCACCACAATATCAAGCGGCAGCAGCACCCTGCCCGGCAAAAAAGCGGGCGCTAAAAAGATAACACAGAGCAGCCACAGCGCAGCCACCGCCAAACCATCAGGCAGCCACCCGGTATAAGGCGTAAAACCGTTAAACAACTTCTTCATCAATTGCATACCCGCAGGATTGTAACGCAACTATGGCGTTTTAGTCCCTCCAGTACCTCGCTGCTAGGACAATGGTTTTTTTCGTTTAAACAAACTTCGTAATC
>CAZXVH010000167.1:0-7341 GCA_964643965.1 uncultured Ardenticatenaceae bacterium | reverse complement strand
TGCGCGAGTGGGCGGGACTCCGCTACCGCTGCGCCCGCCAGAACAGTGATCAGTGATCGTGAGATGGGGGACGACGCACCGCGACCCGAAAACCGATCCCGTCGTTACGGAAGCCAGGGCCGATGTCGCCGCGGGAGGCCGCGCGGGCGAAGTGCTGACTGAAGTACCACGAACCGCCGCGCAGCACGCGACGGGCATTACTGTCATCTATTTTGTCATCCTCTGGATTCTGATACTTATTCAAACACCATTCCCAGACATTACCACTCATATCCAGCACCCCATATGGACTGGCTCCATCAGGAAATATGCCAACCGGGGTCGTTGTACCAATGCCTAACTCTTCAGTATTACAACGTAGTCGATCAAAAGTATCGCCCCAAGGGTATTCTCGTGCATCTTTATCCCCTCGTGCCGCTTTTTCCCATTCTGCTTCATTGGGCAAAGAAATTTGTCTACCCGTCATCTGGCTCAACCAGTGACAATATGCAATAGCATCATGCCAACTTACCCTGACAACAGGATGGCTTTCTAATCCTTTAGGAATGCGGTTTTCCTCCCAATGTTCTGGTGGGCTGTAGTTAGTGGCAGTTACAAACAAGTGATATTGGGCATTGGTAATAGGGACACGAGCAATCGCAAAAGTCGGTACATCAACTTGACGAGTTTTGTCCTTCTCACCCATCACAAACTTACCAGCCGGAATTTCTATCCATTCCGGTTCGCCATAAGGCTGTGTCCAATAGCCTGCACCAGCTCGCACCAACGCATTCATGGCCGCACTGCGCTGTTCAATCCATTCTTTAGTCAATTGATTTTCTTTCTTAAACAGGCGGCTCCACGGAGAGGGTGTCATGGGCGCTTCCAGGTCTGCCCGTAACCGCTGTGCTATATCTTCAGCCACGGCCCACTCTACTCGACCTTCACCTACATCCCGCAAACATTCTGATGCCAATACCAAATTATGATAGCGCACCGGTTCTACTGTATGGTTGGCAATGGCCTTAATCAACCGGCTGGTGCGTTCCTTACTCAATAAACTCAGATGTCCTGCTTCTAGCAGAATCACTTCGCGCCACCAACCTTCATTCCAGTGATTCAGGGTATAGGCCACATAATCATCTCGTGCGGCCACGGCCAGTGCCGCCAAATATTCCTGGAACGTCAAGTGGGAAAAGGTATAAACACCATCCCCGCGTGCCACCAACAAGCCCGTGCGCTCCTCAATCAGGCGTAAAAAACGCCCCACAGCCTTATCTACCAGCGTCGCATCCGTCACCATAGGTGAAAACAGCCGCGCCAGCAGCTCTTGCAAGGCTTCGGTCTCAATCTCTTTCTGCCCCTGTTCGTGCATATGGAGCGCCACGCTTTGCAGCAGCAGGCGGCGGTCGGTGGTGTCAAAGGGGCGGTCGGGCAAAATCGGCTCCTCGAGCAACACCCCCCGCGCTTCATCCCACTTGCCCAACAGTACGGCGATAGCCTCATCATACAGTTCCGCACGGCGGTCGGGCAGTTTCACCCGATCCCGATGCACCAGGGCAATCACGGTTAACAGTAGGGGGTTAATGGCGAGTTCACGAATGCGGTCGTTGGCCCGAATGGCGGTCAGGAGCTGCGCTGTCTGCCGTTGGGCGGCATGTTTCGCGGGGTCGCCTGGCCCCATCTGGCTGGCAAAGACCAACTGATGCCAATAGTCGAGGAATTTTTCCACATCGGTCAGCGTGAAATCTTGCACGGTGGTGGTGGCGTACTGCTCACCCAGACGAGCGGCATCGGTGTAGCCCACAATGCGGCTGGTAACAACAAAGCGGCAGTGGGGGTAGGCGCAGGTGAAGGATTCTATCAACCGTGCTACCCGACGACGTAAATCAGTTCCTGCCACTTCATCCATACCATCCAGCAGCACCACGGCCTTTCCATTTGTCAGGTACGGGTCGAAGAAATCCAGCGGCACATCGATACGCTCGTTTTGTAGATGTTGCTGGAGAAAATCCAACAACAGCCGGTGGCCTTCAATGCTGGCATCGGCATGACGCTTTAGAAAAGCCCCCAATTGACGAAGCGGTAATAAAATGGGCAGCATCCCTGTTTCGTCTAAGCCCAAAAGCTTGTGGACTGTTCCGGGTTGCCCACTCAGGTCACGGGCATAGAGCAGTGCCAGGTAACGCAACAACGTGGTCTTGCCACTGCCGGGATCACCCAGCGCCACCAGCCGCCGGTGAGTAGCTAGCGCCTCATTGACACTGACGGTGACAGTCTCGGTGGTCATTTCTCCTGCCTGATGGGTGCCACGGCGACGTTCACCAGGGGCTAATTGCATTTCTGCCGCCAACCACTGCTCTTCAGCCAGCACGGTGCGCTGTTGGGTGGCACGCAGGGTGACGTAAATCTGCGCCAGCTCAATATGGACAAGCCTGCCCCCTGAATGAACGCCCTGAAGCTGGAGGTAGCGGTTGTGGGCAATGATGTGGGTGAGGTAGCGGTTGAGGGCGGTGCTTTGGTCAAAGGGCTTATCGGTTTCGTCACTGCCGTTGATAACAACGGTGGCTCCTTTTTCAGCGGTGACGACGATTTTCTGACCGGGAATAATGTCGCCTCCGACATTACCATCTACCATCACCCCTTGCTTGCCGACGGCTTTGGCTCCCTTTCCCTGGGCAATTGCACCGTCGCCAGTGAGGGTGGCTTCAAAGCGAGACAGGTTGCCCAACTGCGTTAGTTCTTGGCGGAGCGTATCTTGGAATGCGACCTGCTTGGCTTCTGGCAAGGTAGATTGAGCGGTGGGAACCACGTTTAGCTGGATAAGGATGGCATCTATCCCTTGCCCAAGCTTGTCATCATCAGGTGTCTGTTCGACAATCCATCGGCTTATTTCGGTTTCGGTGGGGGGATGGTTCTTCCAAGTTTCTATCTGGCCTAAAATCAGCTCTGCACCAATACCGGCCGTACTGGCATAAACAACACCCATCACCGACGTAACGTGACCCGTTTCGATAGCCGTTTCCACCAACGGCCATAACGTGAGTCCAGCCACAGTGCCATAGATAAGGAAGGGCATGTTCTCTTGCCGGTGGCGGGTGAGCCACTGGCTGGTTTCTTGGAGTTTTTGGTGGGCGGCGGTTTGCCAGGTTTCTCGGCTAAAGGTCATTGTTACCCCCTGATTAACTGTTAGGGGGAATGATACCAGAAATGGGGCTGGTTTGGCAGGGGGACTGCGGCTGTTCCTTATTTCAGCCCGTTTTGAAAAAATATGAGAACTAAACGAGTTGGATGATAATCCGAGAACTTGAAAATAAAACCTATCGCCAATACTTGGATGTTGTTGAGAGTTTACGCGCAAAGGGGAAATACGGAAAGTCTGCGCCTTCCAGCGCTTCTTCGGCCGCTTCCTGAGCTGTCGCCCCAGATTCGTACATATCACGCGAATTAAAATCGGGCAGGTCGTGGACGCTCAGGCCAAAGGCGATCTAGCCCACAACCTGGTCTACATGCTGCATCCATTGGTCAAACGTCATGAGGCTTCCCCTTTGAAAACAAAAAGCCGGTCTTGTGACCAGCCGTAAAATTACTATAAACCAGAACGGGTCATCCGTTTCGATACTTGGGAGACAATAACGGCCGTTATTGAATGCTATTTCTTTTGTGAATTCGCCCACTCACCCCGTTAGGGGCATGATTGTGCGCCTTTGAAAATAGGCAAATAAAAACAGCCGCTCCCTATTATATGGGGAACGGCCGTTACCTTGATGCAGAATCTCGGGCAGATCGGCCGCCCTTTTCCGCTGCGCCATAGTTTTCTTCATAGCCCTGAGCATCTTCACCGTGAACATTGGCAATCGTGGCCTGTTCAGCAACATTGATGAATGCCAGTTCCAGCCCTGTCATGTGGTCGCGTACTTCACCTTTTTCAATGCCCTTTAATTCTCTGTATATTAACCGTCAATCCCCTGAAATTCTGAAGACCCTGGAAATTTTTACCATTCTGTTAATTTCCAGATTTCGGGTTGCCAGTTGCCTGGTTTTCCCCCTATTTCTGCATAAATCGCAACGGCCGTTTTCAATTCAGCCATCGACGAGTTTTCAGCACCCATTTGGTGGTAGAGGTCTGCCAAATTATTATGCAAGGCGGCTGGCGTTGGCGACAGGCATTGATTCGGGTTGGTCTACACCGTCCTCACCCGCTTGCTGGCGCTGGTTTATTTTGGCACTGTCGTTTTGTTGCAATCATTGGTGGAGCAAGCGACTGACGAACAATCGCCGCTGATTATTGTCTTTTCTACCTTGCTCATTGCCGCCTTGTTTAATCCTTTGCGCCAACGCATACAAGCAGTTATTGACCGCCGCTTCTTCCGCAAAAAGTATGATGTGCAGCAAGTGTTGGAGCAATTCGCGCAAACGGCACGGGATGAAACCGACATGGCAGCGCTGCAAACCGAACTGCTGCGCGTGGTACAAGAGACGATGCAGCCAGAGCAAGTAAGTTTATGGTTGCGGGATCAGGGGAGAGGGAAAATACATTAGAAGTTGTTAAAACAGGCAAAACGTTCAAACATCAGTTACAATGTCTGGTGGTTGATCGCCCCGGACTGCCCAAAGAAAGGGCAATGCCTTCGTTATCTTCATGCCTTCGTAAACATTACCAAGTGGTGCAAAGTGGGGATCGTAAGTGACCAAGAAATCAGCACTTCCCACTACGGCACAGGCTACCATAATATCGTCGTCGGCATCGGCAGGTATTAGCGGCACAATGGCCTCATCTGGCACATCTACCCACTCGGCCAAATTGTCAAGCAGCGCTACAAAAATCTCAATATCCTCACGCTCAACGCCACGAACAACCAGTTTCTCGATGAGTTCGTTCACAATGGCATCACAAATCAGCAAAGTAAACTCATCAGCCAGCCAGCGGTTGATCAATTCTTGGGTTGGGCTGGTGGGGCTGCGGCTGAGAAAGGCTGATACGAAGACGTTGGTGTCGAAAACCGCCCGTAGGCGGTTAGTCACCTTCCCAATCTCCAACAACGGCCGTACCGCTGGCAACAACCTGGCTACGTATTCTTTCACCCGCTTCGCGGAACTGGGCAACCAACGCCTCACGGGGCGTATCCTTGAGCATGATAGCACGCTGTTTTGAGGCACGACGAATATCGGCCGTTGTTGTTGAAGCTCTCTGCTCTTTCAAGAAAGCTACAATATCCAACAGAATTACCAGATCATCATCGGGCAGATTCGCAATTTCGATGACTGTTCTGCGAAGCAAAGAGTGATCAATTAGTTGGGTCTGATTCATTGGTTTCATATTCCTTCTATGCAGATAAAGATCGCTGTAAATTCGATGACATTATAACATGAACGACTTTTCGTAACGATGAGGAGACGTTGGTTGTGTAAGATAGCTCTATATCACTTTATGGAGGCTAAACGCTATGTTTCACAGAAATAGGTTGCAAATGGCAGGTGTTTTTGGTTTATTGGCAGACTTTGCCCAAACAGTACGCGATGAAACGGATATGGCGGCGCTCACCGCCGAATTAGTGCGTGTCATTCAAGAAACGATGCAGCCGGAAGGAGTAAGTATGTGGTTGAAGCCCATGGAGGGGAAAGGTGTGGAGTAGAAACCTGTTACTTTGTATGAAGGATGTTTTGGATTTCTGTTTGCAGAGGGGGCACGGCGTAAACGGCCGTTTGCCAAATGCTCTGCACATCAACTCGATAGTATTGGTGGGTAACAACATTACGCAAGCCAATCATGCGTACCCAAGGAATATGCGGAAAAGCGTCGCGCATTTCTGGGAAAAGATGCGCTGCTGCTTCGCCCACAATTTCCAGCAACCGCTCTACAACTAACTGCTTCTGCCAATCGCGTTTAAATTGTTCTTCAGAATAACCAGTCAGCGCTTCTGCTATTTTGCCGATAGCGTCGAGGATATGTTCCAGTCTTACCCGATCATTGCTGGTCAACATGGCTGGGAGCCTCATATAATACTGTTAAATCTCGCGCCATGGATTCACGCACAAAAGGATAAGCATCATCTACGGGGATTAGATCCACGGGGCGCCCGAGTAGTTCTTCCATCTCTAATTGAATACCCACAAATTCCAACAAATCAATGGGTTGGGCAAAACGGACAGCTATATCTATATCACTGGTGGATACGGCCGTGCCTCGCGCAAAAGAGCCGAAGATGGCTAAATAAGAAATATGATGGGCTTCCGCTATCTTAACAAGTTGCACACGGATATCGGGTTTAAGTGCTAAAGATAAAAGGGGCATAATGATGACATTCCTTTTTTGTAATCAATTGCAGAGATTGTATCATGAATTTATTGAGAAGATGGTTGATGAACGCCAGAAACGCCTTTCTTAAATTTGATCCTAGAGCGTGGTTGACGGTAACGGCCGTTTCTTCCGCAAAAAGTATGATGCCTAGCAAGTGCTGGCCCAATTCGCCTAAACCGCCTGGGATGAAACAGACATGGAAGCCTTGCAAGCCGAACTCCTGCGCGTCGCCCGTCCCATTCAACAAACTTTGCTGCCGCAAGAACTGCCCCAACTGGCAAACTGGCACGTCGATGCCTACTACCAACCGGCTCGTGCCGTCGGTGGCGATTTTTATGACTTCATCTATTTTGCCGACGGCCGTATCGCCTTCATTGTGGCAGATGTGACTGACAAAGGCGTGCCAGCCGCGCTGGTGACGGCCACCACGCGCAGCATCCTTCGCGCCGCCGCCAAACGATTAGAATCGCCCGGCGCGGTGCTGGAACGCACCAACAATGTGCTGGTCAAAGAGATTCCGCCCAAGATGTTTGTCACCTGCTTTGTGGCGCTGCTCAATTCGCAAACCGGCCATTTGCGCTACGCCAACGCGGGGCATGATGTGCCGTATCACTGGACGCCCAACGGCGTGCAGGAACTCCGCGCCACCGGAATGCCGCTAGGCTCGATGGCAGGCATGGCCTACGAAGAAAAGGAGACCACGCTGGCCGCCGACGATTACTTCTTGCTTTACAGCGATGGCTTAGTCGAAGCCCATGCTCCTGACCGCGAGATGTTTGGTTTCCCGCGCTTGCAAGCGTTGCTGACTGACCATGAAAACGGCCGTTCGCTCAACACATTCCTCCTCGATCAGTTGGCCGCTTTCACTGGGCCAAATTGGGAGCAGGAAGATGACGTGACACTGGTAACGATTCAGAGATTAGCGACGGTTCCTGAGCCTGTCGAAGAAACCATCGCTAATCTCACCTTTAAGGTTCCCTCCGCCAGAGGCAATGAACGGCAAGCCATGGAGCGCGTTGCAGAAATTGTGGCAAATCTTTGAACTAATGAACGAACCAAAC
>CAZXVH010000166.1:0-7381 GCA_964643965.1 uncultured Ardenticatenaceae bacterium | reverse complement strand
CGGACAACTACGCTGCCTGAGGCTGTGCGTCCCGCTTTACAAACGCATTTGCAGCAGGTGAAGGCGCTGCATCATGCGGATTTACAGGCGGGCAACGGCCGTTCTTCCTTACCGAATGCCTTAGCCCGAAAATATCCCAACGCCAACACAGAATGGGCGTGGCAGTTCGTCTTTCCCTCCAAATCATTAGCCAAAGACCCGCGTGGCGATGAGACGCTTTTCCGCCATCATTTGCATGAAAGCACCATTCAAAAAGCGATCAGAAAAGCCGCGCAAAGCTCGGGGATTCCCAAGCGGATCAGTCCGCATACGTTCCGGCACAGCTTTGCCACTCATTTGTTGGAAGCAAATTACGATATTCGCACGATTCAAGAATTGTTAGGCCACAAGGACGTTAAAACCACGATGATTTATACCCATGTAGCCAATCGAGGCGTCATGGGTGTGCGCAGTCCATTGGATGAATTATAGAGAGGAAGGTGGCATGTCAACGGCCGTTACCAAAATTGCGAAGCTGCGAGATGAACTAAATTATCATTTATACCGCTACCACGTCCTGGACAGCCCCGTGATCAGCGATGCGCAGTATGATGCGCTGTACCGGGAGTTGCTGGCCCTGGAAACAGCCCACCCCGACCTGATCACGCCGGATTCGCCCACGCAGCGGGCGGGCGCGGAGCCGCTCGACGCCTTTGAGAAGGTGAGACACCCCGCCCCCATCCTCAGCCTGGCCAATGCCTTTGACGTGGCTGATTTGTACGCCTGGCGCACACGCATCGGCCGGCTGCTGCCGAACCCCGATATGCCGCTAAATTATGTGGTGGAGCCGAAGATCGATGGTCTGTCGGTGGTGCTGACTTACCGGGACGGCCGTTTCTTGCAAGGCGCCACGCGAGGCAACGGCGAGATTGGCGAGAATATCACCCCTAATTTGCGTACGGTGCGCAGCCTGCCCCAGCACATCCCCGTTGACACCAGCAGCGGCCTGACGCCGCCATCGGAACTGGTGGTGCGCGGCGAGGCGTTTTTCCCGTTAGACAAGTTTGAGGCGTTTAACCTGGCGCGGATGGAAGCGGGCGAAGCGGCCTACATGAATCCGCGCAACGCCGCCGCCGGCTCTCTGCGCCAGTTGGATTCCGCCATCACTGCCGAACGGCCGTTGACCCTGTTTGTCTATGATTTTATCGCCTGGCGCGGTTGGGATGCGCCCGCCAGCCAATGGGAGCGTCTCGCTTACCTGCGCCAGATGGGCTTCCCCGTCTCACCCGATATTTTGTTCTGCCATAACCTGGAGGAAGTGGCCGCCGCCTACGAAACCTGGGCCGACAAACGTAATCAGATCAACTACGAGGTGGACGGCATCGTCGTCAAAATCGACGATCGCCCCCTGGCCGACAGCCTCGGTTTTGTGGGCAAAGATCCCCGTGGGGCCATCGCCATGAAATACCCTGCCCAGGAAAAGACCACCAAACTGCTCGACGTGCAGGTCAATGTGGGCCGCACCGGCGTCCTGGCCCCGGCCGCCGTCCTGGAACCGGTGGAAATTGGCGGCGTCATCGTGCGCAATGCCACCCTACACAATTATGACGAGATCGCCCGCAAGGATATTCGCATCGGCGACACGGTGATTGTGAAGCGGGCGGGCGAGGTGATCCCCTATGTGGTGGGGCCGGTGGTAGACCTGCGCGATGGCACGGAGCAGGTGGTCACTGCGCCGGAACGCTGTCCGTTTTGTGGCGAACCGGTGGCCCGGATTCCCGGTGAGGTTGCTATTTACTGCAACAATGCCGCCTGCCCGGAGCAGTTGGTGCGCCGCGTGGAATATTTTGTCAGTCGAGGCGCCATGGATATTGACAACTTTGGTTCACAAACGGGGGCGCTGCTGATCGAGCAGGGTCTCATCCACGATTTGGCCGACATTTACAGTTTGAAACGGGAAGATTTGCTGCCCCTGGAAGGCTTTCAGGATAAAAAGGTGGATAATTTGCTGGCCGGGGTGGAGGCGAGCAAGGCGCAGCCCCCAACCCGGCTGCTGACCGCCCTGGGCATTCGTTTTGTGGGCAGTGTGGCGGCGACGCTGCTGCTGGCGGAACTGGGCGGCATTGATGAAATCGCCGCCGCTTCGCCAGAAGAATTGGAGCGCATAGAGGGGGTTGGTCCGCAAACGGCCGTTGCTGTCACAGAATGGTTCGCCGATGAGAGAAACCAGCGGTTGCTGGCCAAGTTCCGCGCCGCCGGGCTGCAATTCGCCGTCGAAAAACAGGAAATGGCAGCCGACCAGCCCCAACCGCTGGCCGACCTGACCTTTGTCATCACCGGCACGCTGCCCACCCTGAGCCGCGACGAGGCCAAAGCGTTCATCGAAGCGCACGGTGGCAAAGTGACCAGCGCCGTCAGCAAAAACACCGACTATCTGTTGGCGGGCGAAAAGGCGGGCAGCAAACTGGCCAAAGCGGAGAAATTGGGCGTGCCCATCCTGGATGAGGCGGCGCTCAAGGAAATGGCAGCGTAGGGCCGATTGCCAATCCGCCAAATCATCAGCCCCACATCGATGAACCAGCCATCCCCCTGAAAGGTCTGCTTTGACAAATTGGATAGAAGCGCCGAAAATCAGTTGATGCCTGAATTTTTTAATGTACTCCCCCCTGATGAGGCCCGCGAACTATTGTTCACGCATTTAACGGCCGTTCTCTCCCCAGAAACGATTGCCGCTGAAAATGCCCTGGGCCGGGTAACGGCCGGCCCCGTTCATGCCCCCCATCCGCTGCCCGCCTTCCGCCGTTCCACCATGGATGGCTACGCCGTCAAAGCCGCCGATACCTTTGGCGCCAGCGAGCGTTTGCCCGCCTTCCTCACTGTCATCGGGGAAGCGCCGATGGGCAAACCTGCTCACGTCACACTCCGTAACGGTGAGGCCGCCCTCGTCCACACTGGCGGTATGATTCCAGAAACGGCCGATGCGGTGGTTCAAGTGGAACAGACACAGGTGGTCAGGGGACAGTTTTCAGTGAACAGTGAACAGTTAACAGTGAACAGTGGGCAGTCCTTTGAAATTGAGGTGATGAGAGCCGTGGCTGTTGGTCAAAATGTGCTGCAAGTGGGCGAAGATGTGGCTCAAAACGCGCAGGTTTTAGCGGCCGGTCATTTGCTGCGTCCCCAAGATGTGGGTGGACTGCTGGCGTTGGGCATCACGGCGATAAGTGTGGTCAGGCAGCCGCGTGTGGCGATTTTAGCGACAGGGGATGAGGTGATTCACCCCGCGCAGTTGGCAGGGCCGGGTCAAATACGCGACATCAACAGCTACACGGTCGCCGGTCTCACGCGGCAGGCGGGCGGTATCCCTGTGCTGGCCGGCATCATCCCGGATGACTTTGCGGCGTTAAAACAGGCGGCGGCTGAAGCGTTGGCTGCCAACGATATGCTCGTCATGTCGGCCGGTTCCTCGGTAAGCGTGCGCGATATGACGGTGCAGGTGATCGAGCAGTTGGGCCAGCCGGGCGTTTTGCTGCATGGCGTAGCCACCCGCCCCGGCAAACCGACGATTGTGGGCGTGGTTGAAGGCAAGCCGGTAATTGGGCTGCCGGGGAATCCCGTTTCCGCGATGGTGCAGTTTGATATGTTTGGCGTCCCCGCCATCTACCGTTTGCAAGGCTTGCCCACCCCGCCCCGGCGCGGCCTGGTGTGGGCCAGGCTCACCCAAAATATTGCCAGTGAAAGCGGCCGTGAAGATTATGTGCCGGCGCGTCTGGCGGACAGCCCGGAAGGGTTGCAGGCCACCCCGGTATTTGGCAAAAGCAACCTCATCTACACCCTGGTCAACGCCGATGGTTTGCTCAAAGTGCCTTTAAACAAGGCGGGACTGCTGGCGGGGGAGTGGGTTGAAGTGCGCTTGTTTTAGTTTACAGTGTTCAGTCCACAGTCCACTGCCCACTGTCCACTATCCACTGCCCACTGCCCTCGTCCACTGACCACAAGGTCTGCTGATGCAGATCATGCACCCAGCCGTGCATCTCTAATTTCCCTTGCTTTTCCCTTTCATGGATAAATGGGTAACTGCGGCAGTTCGCCAACTGGTTGCTGACGTGCTGCTGTACGATGGCTCGATGGCGGGCGGGCGGCGGCAAGTGGGGTTGGGCGGCGTCTATTTGCTGCTGCGCCGGCCGGATCATGTCGAGCCACTGCCTGAGGGCGGGGTAGACGCGGCTATCTGGCAGCGTGTCGAGGGCATAAACGCCACCGCAGTCGGTGTGGCCGCAAACGATGAGGTGGCGCACTTGCAGGGTATGCAGCGCGAATTCGAGAACGGCCGTTATCGGCGCATGGGGCTGGTCGGCGGGAGGCACACAGGCGGCGATGTTGCGGTGGACAAAGAATTCGCCCGCTTGCAGACCGAGGGCGCTTTCTACCATCACGCGGGAGTCGCCGCAGGTGATGAGCAGGGCTTCTGGCTGCTGACCATTTTGTGCCAGGTTTTGTAAGAGCATTTGATTTTGTTGGAAGTATTGTTTTAACTGGGGGATTCGTTTTTCTAAAATGCTATCGGGCATGCGCGTTTCTCCAAAATTTTCAGGCAGACTGCTTCCCTTTTTGCCCCTGGCGGATAGTTGTCCACAGGTAAAGGGGTGCGCCCAGGATGCCGGAGAGGCGCAGGCTGAGGAAGACGAGAAAGGAGAGAGAAACGGCCGTTTCCGCATTGACGCCCGCCGCCGTAAACAGCAGAGGCGCCATCATCTCGCGTGGTCCCAGCCCACTCACCGATGGGATGAGCGTCAGCACCGATAACATGGGTACTACCAGTAGAAAATACGTGTAAGGTACGGTCAGACTCAGGGCTAAACTTGACGTTTTCCACCAGAGCGCCAGCAGCAAATTAAAGAGCAGAGAGATAAACAGCGCCCCGCCGACGGCATACCAGCCGCAGCTTTCCACCGCGTCCAGCAGGCGGGCGATGGGCGTCTCGCCTTCCGTTTTGAGCGGGCCGGGCAGCCAGCGACCCAACCAGCGCAAAAAGCGGCCTTGCATGAGCAACGCCAGAAACGCCAGGCCTCCCACTGCCCCGGCGATGACAAACCAGGTCAGAAACTGCGGAAAGCCGTCCGGGCGAAAAGGCAGGGCAAACAAGGCCATCACAAATAACATGAGCAGGCCGGTGAAGCGATCTAGCAGCACCGTGCCGGTGGCGATATGGCCGGGCACATTGCGGGCCGCTTCCAGGATGCGCACCACGTCGCCGCCAAAGCCGGAGAGCAAAAACATGTTGAAGAAGTTGCCCACAAAATAAAGCTCAACCAGCCGTCCCAGGCGGATACTGCTGCCGGCTCCGCGCAGCAGCAGCGACCAGCGGTACGCCCGCAGCGCCATGCTGGCGTTAACCAGCATAAAGCTGACAAAGAGCCATCCCAGTTGAACTTGCGCCAGAGTGTGCAGAATCAGGGCCGGTTTTACCTGCCGCAGCACAATCGCCAGCCCGATGAGGGTGACGCCGATTTTGAGGGCATTGCTGAGATACCGCTTGCTTTTTTTGCTCATAGCGGGGGGATTTTAATGTAATCTGGTGAACCCGCCAGTTTCCGCCCGAATTTTTCACCTATGATTCCACAACGGGTAAACGGCCGTTCTCGCCCGTCAGAAAGGGCATGGTTATAATCAATTTGTGATGGCAAGGCTTAAACATATTCCGATGGCTTGGGCGGCGACGCCTTTTATTTTGCTCTTTTTCTGGCTGGCGCTCAACAGCCTGGTGTGGGACAGCCCCACGATGGATGAGCAAAATCACCTGGCGCGGGGGCTGGCTTTTTTGCACACCGGCGATCCACGCCTCAGCCTGGAGCATCCGCCGCTGGTGAACAGCATTAGCGCTTTGCCGCTACTGACGATGCCGGAGGTAGAACTGCCGCTGGATGATCCCAGTTGGCAGCGCCAGCCGCCGGATGTGTATTGGTATTGGTTTGCCGATAAGTTGCTGTGGCACACCAACCAGGATATTGACCATTACGTGGAACGCATGATTTTTTTGGCGCGGCTGCCGGTTGTCTTTCTGACGCTGGGGCTGGCTTTGACGGGGTTTCATTTTGCTCGTGAAGCGTGGGGAAGACGAGCGGCGCTGCCCGCGTTTTTGCTGTTGTTGTTTGAGCCGAATGTGCTGGCAAACGGCCGTTATATCACCACGGATCTCGGCGGCGCTTTTTTCCTCTTTTTGGCGGTCTATTTGCTGTGGCGATTATGGTGCAGGGACGGTTGGTCTTGGCGACATTGGTTGTGGGCAGCGTTGGGCTTGGGCTTGGCGTTTGGCAGCAAGCTGTCTACGTTGGTCTTCGTGCCGATTTTAGCGGCAACGGCCGTTCTGCCTTTGTATTCATGTGAAACCGGAGACAAGCCGTCGCCTGAGCTTGAGGTTGGTGAGCTAAGTCGAACCATCGAAGGCAGAGGCGGCTTCGACAGGCTCAGCCTCCGTTGGCGCGGCTGGTTCAAACGGCTGGCACAGTTTCTGACGGCCGGTCTCTTTTCTATTTGGGTCGTGTGGGCGATTTTTGGCTTTGAGTGGGGGCCGTTTTGGTTTAGCGATGATCGGCTGCTGTTCCTGAACCAGTTCAGCGGCCCCATGCCTACTTTTTGGGCGGGCATCGCTAAAATCGCCGACCTGGGCAGCGGCGGTCGCGGCGCTTTTCTCAACGGAACCTACTCGGCTGATGGGTTTGTGGCTTATTTCCCAACCGCTTTTATGGTGAAGACGCCGCTGGTTATCTTGCTCTTGTTGGGGTTGGCCGCTGTGGTTTTGTTATGGCGAGAGGAGACGCGGAGAACGGCCGTTTTCCTCCTTATCCTGCCCCTCTGCTACTTCCTCTTCAGCTTGACGAGCGGTCTCAACATCGGCTACCGCCATTTGCTGCCCATGCTTCCATTTCTACTTATCTTGATCTCCGGTCTGACAACGCCAGGCAAAAAGGTAGCAGATGGAAAATACGCAATACGCAATACGCACTACGTGTTATGGGCTGGTATCGCCATCCTCATGGCGACAACCTTGTGGATTCATCCCCATTATCTGAGCTATTTCAATCTCTTGGCGGGTGGACCTAACGGTGGGCGCGATATTTTGGTGGATAGCAATGTCGATTGGGGGCAGGATTTGCTTCGTTTACGCGCCTGGCAGGTGGAGAATGACGTCGATTTGTTGAAATTGGGTTACTTTGGTTCGGCCGACCCCGCTTATTTTGGCCTGGAGTTTGAGCCGCTGCCTGGCTTTCCGCGCCCGGAGTTTTATAGTTTATGGAGCGATCCGCCGTTTGATCCGGCCGCGCCGGGGCCGGGCGTGTATGCTATCAGCGTCAGCAGTTTGTGGGAATCGCACTCGGAGAACAAGAACGTGTATCCCTGGTTC
>CAZXVH010000165.1:0-7416 GCA_964643965.1 uncultured Ardenticatenaceae bacterium | reverse complement strand
CATGTATTTGTATGCTTTTTTGCAGCCAAAACTGCCGCATAACAATTGGAATTGGCCGAGAGCAAAAGCGCATGATGTCAGTTCTACAACTTAATTCACGAGAGACCCTAAGGGTTTTGGTTTCGTGAAACTCAACTTTGCGATTTATCAAACCCTTAGGGTCTATATGGTAGGCTCATATGATTCCCACAATCCACGAACCGTTTATTTTGCAATGTTATGCGTTGGCGCGGCAGGCGGTGGCAAATGGCAACCATCCTTTTGGGGCGTTGTTGGTGCATGAGGGAGAGGTACTGTTAACGGCCGTTAACACCGTCCACAGCAATCGTGATGTCACCCAACACGCCGAACTCAATCTCATCAGCCAGGGCGGCCGACAGCTAGGCTATGCTGCGCTGGCAGAAAGCATCCTCTACACCAGCACCGAACCGTGCGTCATGTGTACCGGCGCCATCTTTTGGGCAGGCATCCCGGCCGTCGTTTACGGTTGTTCGGCCGAGAGTTTAGGGCAGATTGCGGGGGGCGATTTTGTCGTGCCTAGCCGGCAGCTGTTAGCCAAAGCCACGCGCCCCACGCACATCATCGGCCCTGTTTTGGAAGCAGAAGGCATCGCCATCCATCAAGCGTATTGGTCGACACGTGCCAATCCCCTGTCCTAATACCAATCATGCGCCCCGCGCACCACGATAAATGAAAACCTGGGAGCGCAGACAGCTTGTCCGCCCGTTGCGGTCTGGCAGACCGCGCTCCCAGGTTCTAAGGCGCCTCAATCTGCTGCCTCCCGGTCAAAGAGGAACAACGCCTGCTTATACCACGAGCCAGTCATATCTTTTTGACCCGTAACCACCAGAAAACGGCCGTTTGGCGAGAACCCTGCTATGCTGCTGATAAACGGCTCCGTTGCCCATTCTCCAATCACCTCCCCCTGGGGGAAGGTTTGCCAGATCACTGGCCCAAATTGGCTAAAGGCGATTTCTGTACTGTCGCTGTTCCAGGCGAAGTCGGAAACTTCTTCAGCCAGCCGCTGCCACTCTCCTTCCACATCTGCTATCGGCCGCAGCCACAGGTCGTTGCCATCGCCAAACAGCAACAGCCATTGATTGTCCGGCGAAAATGGCGGGGACGCGGAGCGACGATAGGGCAAGGTTTCCACCAAGCCGCTATCAGCGTGGTAAATCTGGACGCGATCCACGCCACCGCTGACCAGCGCCAGGGAAAAACTATCCGGCAAGACGCCTGGCGCCGCGACCACGCTCTTTCTTTCGGCAGGTAACGCTAAGGCAAATAAATCAGATAGCACATTGATCACCTGTCCGGGTTGATCAGCGTCCAGCAGCAGCGGCCCCTCCTCGGCAAAGCGGATGAAGAACTGGGTGGGACTGATCCATTCGCCGCCCACCTCGCCTGCCGCCATATCAGCCTGGGTGCGCCAGGTAACGGCCGTTATCTCCGCCCCCTCCTTCTCCTGCAACACCGTCAACAGGGTGCGCCAATGGTCTGCCGTCTCCTCTTGCAAAACGGTGGTGATCTGAAAACGGCCGTCGGGCGACAATCTAGCCTCTTCATTCGCGGCAGCGGAGGGTGATTCCGGCATAGTCAGATCTCCTACAAAAGAATCAGGCTGGCACGGTTGCCCCTGCCACTGTTCATTGGCCGCCCACCGCCGCACGATCAGCGACTTGTCCGCTGGCCAGATGAGGGTTACTTCCTCTCCGGAGGTGGTGTGGAATTGGGGCAAGGCGCAGCTTTCGCCGCTGTTGCTGTTGAGCAAGTGTAGCGTACCGCCCGGAGCCGCGTAAGGGTCGTCGAGGGCGTCCACATCTGCAGCCGTGGAGAGCCAGTAAGCCAGCCATTCGCTGTCCGGCGACCAACCAGCGACGGAGATATGTTCTGCCTGAGCTATTAGATGGGAAACGGCCGTTTCGGGGACAACCGTTGCCGTAGCCGTTGGTGCTTTGGTGGGCGCAGCGGTGGGTGTGGTCGCTGGCGGCTGAGACGTGGCGCTGGGGATTATAGTCGGTTGGGTCGTGGGCGTGGGGGTGAAAACGGCCGTTTCTGTTTCGGTGAGAGGGGCTGTTGTTATCCCCTCAATCGTGTCTCCTGACTCAACCGGCATTGTTTCCTGACTGGTACAAGCCACCATTCCCATCAATGCTGCAACGAACAACCAAATGACAACAGCTATATTTGTCGATTTCATCTGTTTCCTCGCTATTCTACGTTAAACTCAAAAAGAAATAAGGCCTCCCGCTGCCGATACCAGGGCGCGTCATTCAGCGCTCCCAATACTGCCAGGAAACGGCCGTTCGGTGACCAATCACCTGGACGAGGGAAAAACGGCTCCGTTGACCACTGCCCAATAAGCTCCCCTTCAGGAAAGGTTTGCCAGGTTACTGCTTGCCAATCATGGACCAACATGATTTCCGTATTGTCTGCGTTCCAGCGGTAAGTATAAATGCCTTCACTCAGCAGCCGCCACTCGCCGTCCACGTCATCCACCCGCCGTATCCAGATGTTATTCCCTTTTTCCCCTTCCATCAAAAGCCATTGATCATCCGCTGAGAAATGGGCAGCGCGACGATAAGGCAATGTTTCTACCAGGTCGCTGTTCGCATGATAAAGTTGAATACGAGCCGTACCAAAACTATCTCCGAGCAGCAGGATAAAAAAGTTATCCGTTGCGAGGCTGGGGGCGATGAGCAGGCGTCGATTTTCCGCAGTTGGTTCCAAGCCAAACAGGTCGGTCTTGATATTGATCACCTGTCCTGGTTGATCAGCGTCCAACAGCAGCTGCCCCTCCTCGGCAAAGGGGATAAAGAACTGGGTGGGACTGATCCATTCGCCGCCCCCCCCCTCTGCCGCCCTATCAGCCTGGGTACGCCAGGTAACGGCCGTTATCTCCGCCCCCTCCTTCTCCTGCAACACCGTCAACAGGGTGCGCCAATGGTCTGCCGTCTCCTCTTGCAAAACGGTGGTGATCTGAAAACGGCCGTCGGGCGACAATCTAGCCTCTTCATTCGCGGCAGCGGAGGGTGATTCCGGCATAGTCAGATCTCCTACAAAAGAATCAGGCTGGCACGGTTGCCCCTGCCACTGTTCATTGGCCGCCCACCGCCGCACGATCAGCGACTTGTCCGCTGGCCAGATGAGGGTTACTTCCTCTCCGGAGGTGGTGTGGAATTGGGGCAAGGCGCAGCTTTCGCCGCTGTTGCTGTTGAGCAAGTGTAGCGTACCGCCCGGAGCCGCGTAAGGGTCGTCGAGGGCGTCCACATCTGCAGCCGTGGAGAGCCAGTAAGCCAGCCATTCGCTGTCCGGCGACCAACCAGCGACGGAGATATGTTCTGCCTCGGCTATTAGATGGGAAACGGCCGTTGCTGGGGCAACGATGGTCTGGTTAAAAGATTCTAGAATTTGATCGGCTTGTACTTGAATATCTTCCGGGATCATTATTGATTTGTAATCAAAACGATTACTATCCAGGCTGATTGCAAAAACAAGATCACCAATTTTGACCTCTTCAGCATTATCATAAAGAACAGCCTTGTCTTTATCCTGGTAAACCAAGACCTTCTTAGCCAACGGTTGCCCTAAAAACATGACCGTGCCACGCGCCACTATATCTCCCGCAGGCACTCCTGTACGTACGATTACGGTATCTTCGGTTGCTTTCTTAACCCCGATTATTAACGTATTCCTTGAGTCTTTATGAACAATAGACACTCTATTTGGTAGTTCAACAGGGATCCAACCATTTGGATAAGTAAACGAAAAACCATATATATTATTTTCATATTCAAGCCACTCCTCCTGAATAGCGGTGGGTGTGGTCGATGGCGGCTGGGACGTGGTGCTGGGGATTATAGTCGGTTGGGACGTGGGCGTGGGGGTGAAAACGGCCGTTTCTGTTTCGGTTAAGGCGGTTGTTGTTGTTTCCCCAAAAGTGTCCCCAGACTCAACCGGCATTGTTTCCTGACTCGTACAAGCCACTGTTCCCATCAACGCTACAACGAACAACCAGATGACAATGGCTATATTTGTCGATTTCATAAGCTTCCCTCTATCTTTGTTATAAGGAAAATCTGGCAGCCCATGAGCTTTCTACCGGACTCTAGCATATGCTGATTGTGTCTATTCTATTTTGTAATCATCGGTAAAAAGATCTCAAAATTATTTTCAAAAATACGCAGTCTGACAACTCCATTGTTAGATCTAAACCAAAGCGTATTGCCTGATTCATTTGCTTCTACCATGTAGTTCAATGTACTGGTTCCGGTTTCCATAGGAGTAATCGGGTATGTTTGCGAACCATCAAATTTGAACGCTCCCGTATAGCTCACCAGCCAGACATTTCCATCCCTATCAACAGTAAAATTCTGAAGCCATGTCTCAGTAATTCCTAAATCAGACCACCTGTCGTCATCCAAAAAGAAAACACCGCTGTCGGTCAAGGCTAATAAGACATTATTGTCATCAACAGCGAAATCTAAAACATTGCCATTCAACCCTTCAGCATCACCATAATGTGTCCAGTTTATTCCATTAAAACCAGATAAACCTAAGGGTGGCAAATGAGACCAATACCCAATCCAGGTATTATTGTCGTGAACAATTATTGTTTTAATATAATCGCTCAAAATTGCAGGCATGGCATAGGTAGTAAACCCAGAAACAGACTTTCGGCTTATACCAGAATTCTGATGCCCTACCCAAATGTCATTAGCATCGTCAACGGCGATGGAGGTTATCCAATTTTCAGCCAACCCATCAGCTGTCGTAAACGTTTCCCAATCCTGGCCATCAAAACGTACTAAACCATCCCCACTAATACCAAAGATTGGGTCTTCAGTAGAGAGACCAAACCACATATTGCCCAGATGATCGGAGGCAATGGCATCAACAGAAAGAATACCCGAAGCATGGGGCGGCAAATAATACCACCAGGCTTCTCCGTCAAACCGCACGACACCTACCTCATAAATTCCTAGCCAAAGGTCATTATTAGGAGCGACGTGCATGGCAGTAATGTATTGCCTCAAAGAGGTAGGGATACCAGCCAGATATATTTGCCACAACTCGTTGGTCAAACGACTGACCCGGGTACCGCCGGACCAAACATCGCCATTCATATCAGACTCCAGATCATATACACTACCGCCTTGGAAACCGGGAACGTAAAGCCATGTTTCGCCATCAAATTTACTTATGCCGTGGTAATAATCATCAAAACCCGCCCAGACAGCACCGGTACTGTCAATGGTTAATGAAGTGGAGCGTCTATTGGAGAGATTGTAGGTAATCCACTCGCCACTAGCGGTAAGACGAGCCACGCTGTCATTACCACCCACACCGGCCAACCACATATCGCCATTGGGATGAAACTCAATATCTGAAGATTGAATGCTTTGGTTTTGAAAAAACCTTTGCCAAACCCCTTGTTCATAGTAACAGGTAAAGGCATTTCCTATACTTGCCCACAGACGATTTTGGCTATCAACGGCAATATCAAGAATATAACCATCTTCAAAGCCAAAGCATGATCCCATATTCATTGCAGAGGTAGGGATAGGCGTCCATTGTGTGCCATTAAATATAATCAGATCGCTTTCTGCCCCTACGAACAGCTGATCTTGTGGCCCTCTATTGAGAGAGGTAATGCGGTTGTTCGGGAGAGCATTGTCGGTTGTGTAATGGGTCCATTGAAGCCCATCAAAGCGGTAAAGACCATTTTGTGTACCTACCCAAAGGTTGTTATTAACGGCCGTTTCAATCGCCATGATTTCGTCATCAAATGGATAAGTATTATACGTATGGTCTTGTTTATGCCAGCGAATGAGACCTTCAGGATAAGCGCCCCATATATAAGTTGAATCGACGGCCACGTCATAAATGGTCGGGTTTTTCTCATATTCCTGCCAGATATATAACTTCTCCATCTCCCTTCCGTCAGCATTCTCCGATGAGAACAGCAAACTTGAAAGCATAATCACAAAAAATAGCGCCAGTAATTTCCTCACATCTCCTCCACTTGCACAATATTTAATTCAAAAATCACTTAACGAAGCCCAACCTCACCTTTGAAAAGCTCAGGTTACGCGGGGATAGTCACAACGCTCAATCTCTTAATCTCTAATCTCTTCTCTTACTCTGCGCCACCCGCTGCTTCAGCCAATTCACCCAAGCCTCTACCCCCTCCCCCGTCGTGCAGGAGATGGGGAAGAATGCAGCGTCCGGATTCAAAATCTCAATGCCCCGTTTGAAATAATCCATATCAAAATCAACATACGGCAGCAAATCAATCTTGTTCAGAATCAACGCATCAATCCCGCGATAAATATTCGGATATTTGTACGGCTTATCGTCCCCTTCTGGCACACTGGCGATGACCACGTTGAAATGCGTCCCCAATGCAAACGACGCCGGACAAATCAGATTGCCCACATTCTCCACAATCAACAGGTCAATCTCCTCCAGCGGCAGTTCAGGCAACGCGCCGCTTAACATAACGGCGTCAACATGGCAGGAGCCACCGGTGTTGATTTGCACGGCCGGCATCCCCGCCGCCAGGATTTTATCGGCGTCGATTGTCACGTTCGCCGTATCGCCTTCCACCACACCCAGTTTAAGGTGGGAGGACAAGGCGGCAATAGTTTTGAGAATGACACTGGTCTTGCCCGCGCCCGGGGAAGCCATCATATTCATGCCCAGCACCCCAGCCGCTTCTAATTTTTCACGGTTTTGCGCCGCCAAACGGTCGTTGGCGCTCATAATTTCTTGAATAACAGGTACAGTTTTAGTCATGTCATTTCCTTTTTCTATGCTGTCTCCACCTGGATGCTTTCCAGGCGAAACTCTTCGCCGCTCAAAACGGTCAGGCGAATGCTGTCACAAACAGGGCAGGCCATCAACTCCCGCGTCAAGGTGTATTCCGCGCCGCAATCTTTGCATTGCAGGCGGGCGGACACCCTGTCAAAGTGCAAGGTGGCCCCGGCGCATAAGGTGTCTTTGCTGATGATGTCCCAATAAAACTGGATAGAATCGTCCACAATGGATGAAAGCTGCCCGATCACCAAACGAAGATCGGTGACGCGGACAGCGTTGGCCTCTTCAGCATACGCTACGGCCAGGTTCAGGATGTTTTCGGTGATAGAAAGTTCGTGCATATTTTTTCCAATGGCAGATGTTTTAACATTTTTTGGTCATTTTGCACACCGGCTGGTTCACAGAATCAGAGGGCTGTTGTTAGACTATGGCCTCATGAAACGGTTTATCTGGCTGCTCCCACCCTTGCTGCTTCCCCTGCTTTTGACGGTAGAGAAGCCATGAGGAGAGCGGACAACTTGTCCGCTCCCTCGCTGTGGTCGGTTTCTGACCGTGCCACCTCTGCTTAAAATATCAGATTATAACTGTCGCCAGTAT
>CAZXVH010000164.1:0-7470 GCA_964643965.1 uncultured Ardenticatenaceae bacterium | reverse complement strand
CGACTATCCGACTGCTAATCATAGAGCGCTCCAAGATACGCTTTTTGTACCGTCTCGTTGGCCGAGATTTCGGCCGGGGAGCCTTCGGCCAGCACCTCGCCATAGTGCATGACGGTGATCGTATCGGAAACGTTCATGACGACATTCATATTGTGTTCTACCAGCATAATTGTTTTATTACCGGCCGTTTGTACCTCCTGAATGAGGGCCATCAATTCTGGCACTTGCTCTGAGGCCATGCCGGCCGTTGGTTCATCCAGGAGCAGCAGTTCCGGGTCTGGGGCCAAAATCATGCCCAGTTCCAGTTTACGCTGGTCGCCATGAGGCAGGGTATTGGCGATAGAATAGGCCCGTTCCAATAAGCCAACTTGCGCCAAGACCTCCTCTGCCCGATCTTCATATCGAGGAAAGGCGGCTGAAGCACGGAAGAACTTAAAGTTGTCACGCCCCAACGCCTGGGCCGCCAGGCGGATATTTTCCATCACAGTCAGGTTCGGGAAGATATTGGTGATCTGAAAAGAACGGCCGATGCCCCTGTGGATGGTTTTATACAGTGGCAAATTGGTTATATCTTTCCCTTTGTAGAAAACTTGACCGCTGCTGGGCTTCAGATTGCCGCTGAGTAAGTTAAAAAAGGTCGTTTTGCCAGCGCCGTTTGGCCCAATGATGGAATGGAATGACCCCGCTTTTACTTGTACGCTGACATCAGCCACCGCTACCAGTGCGCCAAACTGTCGCCGCATATTTTTTGTTTCCAGGATGATGTTTTCAGCCATGTACCGCTCCGTTTTTAGTGAACAGTTTACAGTTTACAGTGAACAGTAGCGTTACCCACCACTGCTCACTGCTCACTGTTCACTGCTCACTGATTATTCGCCGCTGAGACTGCCAATCGGCAGGTCGCCACAGCGCTCTTGCAGCGCTTCCGGCAGCAGACAGGGAACATCCGGCCGGTTTGTTTCTACGTAGTCGAAGAATCTAAACTCGGGATCATCAAGGTTGGTCAGGGTGACGATATACATGTCCTGAATGGCCACATGGTCTTCAGGGCGAATGTAGATGAGGCCCTTGGGTCCGGCAAACTCCATCCCTTCCATGGCCGCAATCAGGGCGTCTGCGCTGGCGTCGCCGCCGGTGGCGCGTAAGGCGTGCGCCAACAGCAAAGCGGCGTTCATGGCATCAGCGTCAAAGAGATCAGGCGGGACGCCATCATTCTCCATCGTTTTGGCAACTAACCAATCGTTGATGTCGTTGTCGGGGGCGGTGTAATGGTAAAGTGTGCCGCTGGTATTGCCGATGGCGTTGCTGAAGAAAGCGGGCATAACCACATTATCGACAAAGCTGGAACCCATGCTGACTTCGTCAAACACGCCCAGATCGGCCGCCGCCTGCATCATGGGCACAAAACCACCGCCGGCCCACGTCACCAGGAAGGCGTCGGCGCCAGAGTTGAGGATTTGCTCCATGTAGGGGGTGAATTCGGTGGTATCGGCCGGGGCGAAGATGTCGTCGGCCACAAACTCGCCGCCAAACTCGGTGCAAGCATCACGGAAGGCGGCCGCGCCACCGTAACCAAAGGAGTAGTCTGGAGCAATCTGGACAAAGGTGTCGTATTGATTGACCACGTATTCGCACAGATTAACCGCATCCTGGTAATTGTTGCGGCTGGTGCGGAAGGTGTATTCGTTGAAGTTGACGCCGGTGATGTCGTTGGCGGCGGCCGGCGCCACGATGAGCGGGATTTTGTTTTCACGCGCCAACTCTTGCAAGGTGGCGGTGGCGCCGGAGCTAACTGTGCCTACCAAGATATCTACGTCTTCCACTTCGATCAGTTCACGGGCGACGGTGGCCGTGTTTTCCGGGTTGGATTGGTCATCACGCACGTACACTTCGATGGGGCAATCGTCCAGTTGGAAAGTCCACATATCATCGGCCGTTTGCTCGGCAGGTGCGCCGGTGGCGTATTCCAGGCCATAGGGGAAGCTGCGCAGCATGTGGGCGCCGTAGATGGAGAGCGCCCCGGTCTTGTCTGTGATGAGGCCCACTTTAACGGGTTCGGTGCAAACGGCCGTTCCCATGTCTGCCCCTTCTTCTACCGGCTCAGGCGCCGTCGTCTGCGACACATCGCCTAATGAGCCAATGGGCAGGTCGCCGCAGCGATCTTGCAGTTCTTCTGGCAGCAAACAAGGCACATTGGGCCGCGTCGTTTCCACCAGGTCAAAGAACTTAAACTCCGGATCATCCAGATTGGTCAGCTTGACAATGTACATATCCTGAATCGCCACATGGTCTTCAGGACGAATATAAATCGTGCCTTTAGGGCCTTCAAACTCCATGCCTTCCATGGCGTCGATCATGGCGTCGGCGCCAGCGTCACCGCCCGTTGCCTTGAGCGCTTCTGTCAACAGTAAGGCCGCGTTCATACCGTCCGCATCAAACAAGTCTGGCGGCACATTAAACCGGGCCATCGTCTGCTCTGTCAGCCAATCGTTGATGGCGTTATCAGGGGCGGTGTAGTGGTAGAGAATGCCGCTGGTATTGCCGATGTTGTTGCTGAAGAAAGCGGGCATGACCACATTGTCCACAAAACTGGAACCCATGCTGACTTCGTCAAACACGCCCAGATCGGCGGCCGCCTGCATCATGGGCACAAAACCACCGCCGGCCCACGTCACCAGGAAGGCGTCGGCGCCGGAATTGAGGATTTCTTCCATGTAAGGCGTGAACTCAGTGGTATCGGCCGGGGCGAAGATGTCATCGGCCACAAACTCACCGCCAAACACCGTACAGGCATCGCGGAACGCTTGAGCGCCGCCGTAACCAAAGGAGTAGTCCGGGGCAATTTGCACAAAGGTATCGTATTCTCTCACGATGTATTCGCACAGATTCACGGCGTCCTGGTAATTGTTACGGCTGGTGCGGAAGGTGTATTCGTTGAAGTTGACACCGGTGATGTCGTTGGCAGCGGCCGGCGCCACGATGAGCGGGATTTTGTTTTCACGCGCCAGCTCTTGCAAGGTGGCGGTGGCGCCGGAGCTAACTGTGCCTACCAAGATATCTACGTCTTCCACTTCGATCAGTTCGCGGGCGACGGTGGCTGTGTTTTCGGGCGCCGATTGGTCATCGCGCAGATAAACTTGAATTTCGCATTCGCCCAGCATGTAGCTGGTATAATCACCGTTGTCTGTGCCTGCTGCGCCGGTGGCATATTCCATGCCTAAGGGGAAGGAGCGCAGGATGTGGGCGCCGTAAATCGCCAGGGCGCCGGTTTCATCCGTAATCAGGCCCACTTTGACCGGTTCGTCACAAGTGAGATCGGATAGAGAGGCTTCTGGTTCGGTAACGGCCGTTTCTGCCGTTGGTTCTGCTGCGGCCGTTTCTTCTGTAGGTTGTTCTGCGGGAGCGGGTTCTGCGGTAGGGGTGGGTTCACTGCCTCCGCAAGCGGCCAGCGCCAGCATAAAAACGAACAACAAGGACAATAAAATCATAAATTTGTTTCGACAATTTTTCATTTCTCTTTCCTCCAGGGAATTTAGAGTTTGGGAACATTTTTAAATATATCTAAAAGCTCGCGCAAAGTTAGCGTTCACAAGGAAAATCTGCGAACTCGCTTGCGCCTTCATTGGTAATTTCATCTCTACATATTTACCTCCATCGACTTAGAAATCAGTCAGTTTTTTTAATTCACCTCTTGCCATCAACCCATTTCTGAATCATAATGATTTGATGATTACAATAAGCATTGACCATGTTAAGGACGATTTCCTGAAATATTTACAGCGCGTTGAGAGCGGTGAAACTTTGCTTATTTTGCGCGATGACAAACCAATCGCAGAAATAAAACCCATATTGTCACCTTCTTCTCAGTTACGCCCCTTCGGATTATGTGCTGGAGAGTTCGTTGTGCCTGACGATTTCGACGATCCCCTGCCAGAACATATCTTGCAAGCATTCGAAGGCTGATTGGCTATGGAATTATTGTTAGACACACATGTATTCCTCTGGTTTATCACCGGTGATAATCGCTTACCCATTACTTGGAAACAAGCGCTGCAACGAAATCTGATATTAGTTACATCAGATGTAAAGGTACAAGCGTATCCAGTAAAACTGCTGAGTACCATCTAAATTAACTCAGACGGTTGTGTGGCAAACGCTAAAAAAGTTCGCTTCGCCTCGCCATCACCACGCTCAATGAACTGCACGGTTAAGGGTGTGCCAATGTCGTCTACATCAGGCGCAACCGCATCCAGCCCCAAGATTTGGGCGCTGATGAATGGCCCTTCCGCCAGTTTGACGATGCCGCTCATGTAGGGATTAGTTCGGTCGTACCCTGCTTCAATCATGGCATTGGGTCCGATGAAAACGGCCGTGAACGCCGCCAATTCCCCTTTGCCTGTCATTTTTTGCCAACTCATACTGCTGCCATGACATTGGGGACACATAGGACGGGGTGGCAAAAATAGACTGCCACAATCCTGACATTTTGCCCCCATCAACTGCTTGTTTTGGAGATAGTTTTGGAAACTGTTTTCAGTAAAACTCGATTCGTTCATCATACCCTCTTGAATAATGAATTGTGAATAATTAATTGTGAATTGTGAACTGGCGCGTTCACCATTCACAATTCACCATTCATTATTAATTATTTTTCATCTCCGTTCGTAAATGTGGACAACGGCCGTTTGTCCCGTGCCGCCGACATTGTGAGTGAGAGCCAGATCGACATCGCGCTCCACCTGGCGGGCGTCGGCTTGGCCACGCATTTGCTTGAAGATTTCCACCGCCTGCCCCGTGCCTGAAGCGCCTACCGGATGACCTTTTGACTTCAAGCCGCCCGAAGTGTTGATGGGCTTGGGTCCATGTCGAGTCGTCAGCCCTTCTTCGGCCGCTTCGTGGCCTGTGCCGGGGGCGAAAAAGCCCAGGTCTTCGGTGGCGATGATTTCGGCGATGGTGAAGCAGTCATGGACTTCAGCGATTTTGATGTCGGCGGGGGTGACGCCGGCCATCTCATAAGCCATCTGGCTGGCGTGTTTGGCCGCGCCGATGGTGGTCAGGTCAGGGCGGTCGTGCAGAGCGCCATCGCTGGCTTGCCCGGAGCCGATGATGTAGACGGGATCGTCGGTATATTGTTTGGCGATTTCCTCACTGACCAGGAGCACGGCCGTTGCCCCATCCGTCACCGGTGAGCAATCAAACAAACGTAAAGGCCAGGCAATCATCGGGTTGGCGCGGTCGTCATGCAGGAAGGCCATCTCGTTCTCCCAGGTGGGAATCGGCCGTCCCTTTTTCTCAGCGCTGCGCTGTTTAGCGGCCATCACATCGGCGATGGTACTGTTGAACTGCGCTTTGGGATTCAAAGCGCCGTTGTCATGATTTTTCTTGGCAACCTGCATGAGTGCTTCCGGCACAGCGCCGTAGCGGTGCATGTAGGCCGTGGCCATGGTGGCGTAAAAACCAGGGAAGGTGAAGCCGGCCGGAATTTCATACAACATGTCACCGGCCGTGGCTAATACTTCCGTTACGGCGGCGATGGGCAGATTGTTCATCTTTTCAATGCCGCCCACCAACACCACGTCATACGCGCCCGAGGCAATCGCCAACAAACCCTGGCGCAAGGCCACGCCGGAACTGGCGCAGGCGTCTTCGATGCGGGTGGCGGGGCGCGGTGTCAGTCCCACCCAATCGGCCATGATGGGCGCGGTATGGCCTTGCCCTTCAAACAGTTCACTGCTGTAATTGCCGATATATAACGCTTCAATGTCGTTGGGTTCCAGCCCCTTATCGACTGAAGTCCGCAACTCCTGAAACGCTTCCACAAAGAGGTCGCGCGTCGTTTTCTCCGGGAAGGCGCCAAATTGGCTCATCCCTGCGCCGACCACGGCGACGCCTCGCCCTAATTTTCTACTTTTCATCAAATTCTCCTTCATACCTGGGAGCGCGGACGTCCCGTCCGCCCTGGCAGGCGAGACGCCTGCGCTCCCGGGTTTTCATTCATGGTTTCCTCTTAAAAACGCCACAACTGCTTCATTTGCTGCCTCTGGTGTTTCCATGGGGAAGAAATGCCCCGCGTCAGGCAAGAAATGAATGGAGCTGTTCGGGATTTTGGCGGCCAATAATTCAGCATTGCCCGGTGGCACCACTTTGTCATATTCGCCAAAAAGAATGAGCGTTTCGGCTTGAACGTCGGGCAGCCTGTTTTCAAAACATGCTTCTTCAGAAAGCAAACTGAGGCCGATTGCCATTTGTGCCTGATACGCAGCCGGATCAACGAGATTCGCCATGCGCCAGGTTAACCAGTCGGCAATCATCGCCTCATTATTTTCTGACCAGCCGGGCGCTGTGCTGACAGCCAGTCCATTTTTGAAGCGGGTGACGGGGTCGCTGGTGGTGTCGCCAAGCACAGCCATCGCTTCTGGGGTGATGGGCAGGTGGTGTGGGCCGCCGAAATTGGTCGAGGCTAGAATCAGTTTATCGACCTTATCGGGGTAGCTAAGCGCCATTTCCTGAGCGATAAAACCGCCCATGCTGTGTCCCATGATATGGGCTTTGGGAATGTCGAGAGCGGTGAGTAAGGCGGCAATGTCGGCGGCTAATAACGCAGCGCTGTACGGCCCTGCTGGTTTGTCTGTCTGCCCCACGCCGCGATTATCCAGCGTAATCACCTGGAACGACTCGGCCAACCCAGGCGCCATCTTGTGCCACTGCCACATGTTGTAGCCCAGGCCAGAAATGAGCAGGAGCGGCTCACCAGAACCGTTGCTTTCGTAATATATGTTGATGTTATTGGCGGTTACAGTTGGCATAATTTCAACCTCATGAATCACTTTTTACGTATTTTTCTTTCAGTTTTATCTTTTCAACTTTGCCATAGGGCGAATAAGGCAGTTCATCAGCGAAGATGATCTCTTTGGGCGCTTTGTAGCGGGCCAACCGTTGGCGACAGAAGGTAATCAATTCATCGGCGGTGGCGCTTTGACCTTTTTCGGTGACGACGACCATCAAGCCCACTTCGCCCCATTTCTCATCTGGTTTGCCAATGAGCGCCGCGCCAGAAACGGCCGGGTGTTCCAAAAATACCGCTTCCACTTCGGCGGCATAGACGTTCTCGCCGCCACTGATGATCATATCTTTAGCGCGGCCGACGATGGTGTAAAAGCCATCTTCGTCGCGGCGGGCAGTGTCGCCGGTGTGGAACCAGCCATCAACCAGCGCTTTGGCGGTGGCTTCAGGATTGCGCCAGTAGCCAGCGCAGACGTGTGGCCCTTTGATGAGCAGTTCGCCCGTTTGCCCAACGCCGACATCCTTGCCATTTTCGTCAATTAAACGCATCTCGCTGTGGAAAATAGGCCGACCCACGCTGCCTGTTTTCGGCACAGAATCTTCGTCAGTCATGCTGAAACAGTTGGGGCCTACTTCGGTGAGACCGTAGCCCTGACGGAAGACGATGTTTTGGGCGCTGCGCCATTT
>CAZXVH010000163.1:0-7545 GCA_964643965.1 uncultured Ardenticatenaceae bacterium | reverse complement strand
TCACCGGCCACTTGCACAACAACCTGGGCAGCGGCGCAGAGGATATTGGCCTTATTTATATGCAGGCACGTTGGTATTTGCCCGCATTGGGCAGGTTCATCTCCGCCGATACCATTGTGCCCAACCCCACCAACCCCCAATCCCTAAACAGATACAGCTATGTCCGAAATTCACCTCTCAATATGACCGACCCTACGGGCCATAGGGAGTGTGAATTTGATGGAAATTGTGGCCCGCCAGTTAGATTACCAAAAACAACACCTCCTAAACCCCCGAAACTATCAGATGTACTCGATCCGGTTCCGCAGATTTTGGATGGGCTACCCATACAAGGTGCCACATGGGCAAATGGGTTTGGGGCTAACGGGTATGCCGAAGCTTTTCCTAGTAAATATACTACCAATTCTGCTGGTTTACATCCAGGCATGGATTTTGGTAAGCCATTTAATCCTGATTGCCCTTCATGTAATTATGTTTACTCCACTGTGTCCGGTACTATCAGTTTGACGCAATTTACTGGCGATTCTGACCCGAATGTAGTCATTGATGTGGGGAACGGCTTATACGTTATTTATGGAGATGTTATAATTGATGGTGGATTACGTGCAGCAGCGATCGCGGCTATGGAGGCTGGCAAAGATGGGTTTCAAGTAAAACCAGGTGATGTTATTGGCTCACTTGTGGATCAAAGAACCACGGATCGTGATAACACGCACGTACACCTTGTCGTGAGGCAGGATCAACGCATTTATAATCCTGCCTATTTCTTCAAGGATCCGCAAATACTAACTAAGTTTACCTGGGGTTACGCTGCTGGCGAAGACCTCTACAGTATGTCGTCATATGTGTATGGCACTAACCTGAACTTCTGGAAGGATCCTACTTCAGTTGACTTGACTCGCAATTAAGGAGAAAACCATGAAACGAGATCTTTATGCTACGCTGGTTATTATGATTTTAATCCTGATTACAACGCTTGGGGGATGCAGCCCTGCTAGTGATGCAGTGTCAATTTCCCCCGCCCCACCATCGCTAACTAGCACTGTTTCCACCTTAGACAGCGCTACACCAACGCCAACATCTACAATAGTTGATGAGAATACTCCCCTGGCAACTTCAACATCTACACCCATCATAACCCCAACACTTGTCGCCACAGCAACCCCTATGGTGGTTAGTGATCACCCAATATCCAGAATTTGTACGAACGCATCCCAAGTGTTTGATATTGGTAAGACTCTTGGCATTTACAACTATGCTCATTTAAGTTTTCAAGGGGAGGATACAATCCTTTTTGATGGCTGGGCTCATCGCCCAGAACCGCACAATGCACAAGATAATGCTGCACAAATCACACCTGGGCCTGATCCCCTTGGCGGTATTTCATCTGCTCGTGTTATTTTACGAGCTGGACAAATCGATTTGGAGAGTAGTCAAATTTTATCTCGAACCTTAGACATGGCTCTCCCTTTAGACAATCTGGCGGCTATTCTTGGGCTACCTACTGATGAACCGTGGCCGCTTGAGCAAGTCAGCGATCGGGTGGATGTTCTCGGCCAATCTCCTGATGAACAATGGCAACTTGTGCAAATTAGCGATTGGTCTAGAGATGCGATTGGGATTTGGTTAATCAGTCAAACGGAGACGCTACAAGTAGTTCCCTACGTGCCTTCATCCAGTACATGGGAATGGGCTGATGACAGTTCGATTCTATGGTACGTGCATAACACGCCAGAATTTGGGGCTGATTCAGTTATCGTTTATTTAGAAGACCCTCCCCGCATAAACCGCTCTCAGAGAGATCCCGAAAACCCCCTTGATGCAACTTATTATCGCCTTGCATTTTCGCCTGTAGAGAAAACGGTGCTATCTACAGGCGATCCTTCGGAACTAGGCAGCGATACCGATGAGCTAATTGTAATAGATGCTACTGATACCAATTTGCAAAGCAGTCAAACGATTCCCGATATCACAATGGCCGTTTGGAATCAAGCGACACAAAGTTATATTCTCAAGATTCAGACGGATAACAGTACAAATTTTGTGGATTTAAGCGGAACATTAGCAGTTCAAGCTCCTTGGGTTATGCCGCCTGATGTTTTTGCATTATCGCCATCTGGTCAACGCTTGGCGTTCGGATATGGTAGTGCAGGAATATGGGTTTATGAATGTAGTAATTAGTCATTAACCCGCGTTTTGCTATCGGTTTTCCTCGGTCGCTGAGTGCGCCATCTTTTATTGTCATAGTCAGGGGGGCTGTCCAGACAAACCCGCCTGTTGCGTGACGGATCACATCCGATGCAAACCACCAGCTTCGACGCCTTCCACCGACCGCTCGCCATCACCTACCCCAATGGCGAAGCCGTAACCATGACTTATGATCGCGAAGGGGAAAACACAGTAAAAGCGGGGACAAACTTGCTGGTAGATAAGGTAACTTATAACGGCCGCGGCCAAATGGCCCGCCTGGAACGCGCCAACGGCCTGGACACCGTCCTCAGCTACTATGGCGCCACCGGTGCCAGCGGTACGGGCAACAGCAACTTCCGCCTGAGCAATATGACTGCTGGTAGCCTGCTCAACCTAAGCTACACCTACGACAAAGTAGGCAATGTCAAAACCATTGGCGACAACCTCATCGGCAATACCCAAACCTTTGGCTATGATCATCTGCACCGCCTCACGTCCGCTTCAGCGCCAGCGGCTGGCAGCGTCCCCGCCTACAGCCACAGCTACGGCTACAACACCATCGGCAACATCACCAGCTTTGCCGGAACCGCCTACGCCTACAACGACGCCGCTCACAAACACGCCGTCACCCACCTGGGCGGCGTGCAGAAATTCTGGTACGATGCCAACGGCAACCCTTCGGCCAGGCTCAGGACAGGCATGACCAAACGCATCGACGGCAGCGTCACCTACGACCCGCAGGTATACGACGTGGAGAACCGGCTCATCTCGGTTAATAAAGTAGGCACGGGAACAACCACCTTCGCCTACGACGCGGCCGGGCAACGGGTGAAAACCACAGAGCCGGGCGGTAAGATCATCTACTATCCCTTCTCTGGCTACGAAGAAGAAATCAACGGGGCTACCACTACGCGGCGCAGCACTTACGCCATTGCTGGGCAGGCCATAGCCATTCGGGTGCAAATTGTGGGCGGCAGCAATACACTTTATTACCTATTTAGCGACCATTTAGGCAGCAGCAGCGTTATGAGCAACAGCAGCGGCGGCAAAATAAGTGGCAGCGAGGCGCGTTATCTACCCTTTGGTGGCTACCGCACCACGCCCACAACCAACCCCTCAATCACCGACCGGGGTTTTACCGGCCAAAAGCATAACAACAGCCTGGGGTTAATCTACTACAATGCCAGATTTTACGTGCCTTATATTAACCGGTTCATCTCGGCAGATACCATTGTACCAGACCCGGCCAACCCGCAAAGTTTTAATCGCTACAGCTACGCCTTAAATAATCCGGTTAAATATACAGACCCAAGTGGTCACTGTGTTTTTGCACCTCCCTTTGATACAGCCGTTTGTATTGCCCTATTAGCGCTGGTATTAACAGGCGACTCAGCACAGCCACCTTTACCTCCTCCCAATTATCCAGTAAATGATACAGGGAAACATCTTTGCAACTCTCCCCTACCTGCTTGTTTCGGCGATACAGTCTACTTGAAGGATTTTGCAGGTCACGGCGAAGACAATCCCATACCAATTGCAGAATTTGAAGAATTTGCGGATAAAGTTGCCGAAGATTTGTATTCCCATGACCTCTCCTGGCCAGGATACTCGGCTGGACGAGGAGCGTACGATACACCATTTTATAACAATGGTCAGTCAGAACGCCGTACAAATGATCCAAATGCAGTAAATGGATTGTGGCCCGCCGATCAGCAGGTATGTATTGAAACCATCGGTTGTTCAGGGCGTTCTGAAATAAATTACATTGCTCAAGGGATGTGGGGGGCAGCCACAGGAGAACCTCTTCCCGTCTCAGAAGCAATCGTTCGGCTATGGAAGGGATGGGAGTATATGGAATCACCATCAGAGGATACGTTATCATGGCTTCAATATGGGTATGATTATTATCAACGCTGGCTGGAAGAACAAAAGTAGTCAATGCCAACGCATTAAGGATGAATAATATGTTTCGCCATTTAAAGAAAAATTTTCTATTTCATGATAAAAAGCCTCAATGGTACCGACTAGGCGTTTTGTTTGCCCTGCTTTCGGTCACCTTTCTCGTGTCCGGCTGTAGCTCGACAACGTCCAAGGAGATCTATGAGAATTCTGAGTTCGGCATAAGTCTAGAGAAACCTAGCAACTGGAGTTTGCAATCCGATGAACGAAGTCGTTCAATTGTGTTGGAGGCTGAAACGGGAATATGGAATAAGGATTCAATTCTCATTGTAATTCAGGGTATTGCCGTTTCTCCTTTACCTTACGATTCAAAGCAAGAGCTAGAGGCAAATATAGACAGATTGCGCATGGTTTATAATTTGGACTCAGTTACGGTCATCCAAGAGTCAGCTATCGTCGAAGATGAAGTTTATGAAATGGCGACTGCCACAATCCTTATACCAACGATGTCAATACCAGAAGATTCAACGGCAAATCAGGTTGGCGTTCAGGATCCCGATATGTTTCAAACGGTTGATATGCGTACGATAAGATGCCCTGACAACTTTGCCCTCATATACATTTACAAAGGTAATAGCGAGCAGTTAAACGCTGAGGCAGAAGCGATTGTTGACAGCATTCAATTAACCTGTGCGGCTGACCCATAAAGTTTTATCAGTGTTCATGTCCTTTCTTTTGGCATTGCCCAAAAGAAAGTACCAAAGAAAAGGCTAGGCTCCCCCAGCCCAGCCTTTTCTTGTTGCGGTTAGAGCATTTGCACCTTAACAACCTGGTCAAATTCGGGTAATGTTCCCTTCAGGGATTGTGTGTGTGCCACCAGGTGCTGTTGCAGTTGGCTGACAACTGCTTGCTGGCTGGCGGTTAATAGCTCCAGTTGCAGTTCGGCTACCAGCCGCAGCAGATGAACTGCTTTGTCATCGCCATTTACGGCGGGTGTTTGGCCGTTATTCTCTGGGTTTTGCTCTGGCGGTGAAGGCAGGTGGGCTTGGCACTGTGATTCAATGACGGTCATGGCGGCCAGATAGTCGGCGGCGACGGTGTGGTCGTGCAGGCGGGCATAGACGAGGGTGCTGTTGGGGTGGCGGTGGCCGAGCAAGGCTTGAATGGTGGTAATTTTGCAGCCAGCATTGAGCAGTTGGGTGGCGAAGGTGTGGCGCAGTTGGTGGGGGGTGACTTTGACGCCAGTGCGCTCTCCGGCCGCTTTAATCCGGCCGCGCAGAAAATCTTTGTTGAGCGACAAGTGGCGGAAGAGGAAGACGTGGTCGCTCTGGCCGCTGCCACGTACTAGCAGGTAGGCTTGCAGGGCGGCAACGGCCGTTTCGGTCAGGTAAACGGCGCGGTCTTGTAACCCTTTGCCCCGACGCACCACAAGTTGATGCTGGCTCAGATTCAAATCTGGCAACGTCAGTTCCTCCACTTCGCCCAGGCGCATGCCACCCTGCCAGAGCAGATAGAAGGCGGCTCTATCCAGCAGCGTGTTTCGTTTTTGTACGGGGGTAGCAGCCTGGGTTACCCGCTGTTCCAGGTCGGTACGCAGGCGGTTGACCTGTTCATCGGTCAGGAAACGGGGCAGGACATCCGGCTCTTTGAGACCGGACAGACGGAACAGGGCTTGCGGCACGACAAAATCACGCTCTTGCAGAAAGCGCAAAAAGGCATGAAAGGCGCGCAGTTCCTGATTGACACTTTTGGGCACAATCCCAGCCGCCAGACGACTATCCATATAGGCAAAAATCTGGTCGCGGCGGATGTCACTCAGGTCGGTGATGGGGTAGTGGGCAAAGAGCCAGCGCCACAAACGGGTATGGATGCCCCAAAACTTGAGCAGCGCCTGGTTCATTCGGGCCGGTCGCCAGTTGGCCTGGCGAATCTGCTGATAATGGCTCAGTTGGCTTACCAGCCAGTCGGGCAATCCTTCCTGGTAACGGGCTATATTGGGCGGATTGAAGCTGATAGCTGTCTCCGCCACGCCCCGCTCTAGCAGCAGGAAGCGGCGAAAACGGTTGAGGCTGCTGCGGTACATGGCCATGACGCGGGTACTGAGTTGTTTGGCCTGGGCGTAGACCATCACTTTTTCCAGGTCGCTATCCAAATCCAGCAGGGGATAGGGTTTGAGGTTGAAGCCCAGAATGTGACCAGCGACGGGCAGATAGTAGAGATCCATGCAGGTGTGTCCGGCGCCATCTGCTACCAGCCAGGTACGGTAGCGTTCCAGTAAGGTCACGTTTTCAGGCGGCCAAACGGCCGGAGGCTGGGGGTCAGAAACGCCAGCGGGTAAACGCGATTTACGGCCGTTACGTAAGGCAGCGGTGTAGCGGTCGGCCGCAGACAACATGTCATCGTTCGACTTTAGCGACTTCATTGCCATTCCTCCATCGCCGCTACTGCCTGGTAAAAGTCAGCCTGCACCTGGTGGTCATTGGCGGCAATGTAGGTTTGGGTGGTAGTCAGCCAGGCATGACCCATCAATTTTTGCACGGTGGTGACGGGCACATCGGCGGTAACAAGGTCGTTGGCGAAGGTGTGGCGCAGTTGGTGGGCGGTGAGGTAGACGCCAGCCTGTTGGCGGTAGTGCATCAGCCGTTTGTGAATGGCGGTGGTGGAGAGGCCGTGCAGTTGGTAGCTGAGGAAAACGTGATCGCTGGTGGAAAACGGCCGTTCTGCCAGATAACGGCGTAAAGCAAAAGCCGCCTGAGGCGACAGGTAGACTGCCCGCTCTCGGTTGCCTTTGCCTGTTACCAACAGGCGCGGCGGACTTTCTGCCAGGTACAAGTCACGTATTTTTAGACCCGCCACTTCGCCGATGCGCAGGCCGCAACGCAGCATGAGCAGAAACATGGCTCGGTCGCGTACATCCTCAATGACAGCCAGAAAGCGGTGCAGGTCGGCTTGCGGTACAGGTCGCGGCAGACGCCGCCGCTGCCGCAGGCTGTGGCGATGGGGCAGCACTGGACAAACCAGGTCGGGCTGTTCGTCGGCGAGGAAGGTGTAGAAGGAGAGGATGGCGGCCAGATGGCGGTTGATGGTGGCGGGGTTGAGACCCCGGTCAACCTGTACCGTGATGAAGTGGTCGATGTGGTTGATGGTAACGGCCGTTGGTGGTCGGTCGCCCACAATGGTGGCGAATTGCTGTAAGTCACAGCGATAATCTTGCCAGGTGTGTGCGCCGGGGTGACGACGACGTATCCAGTTGACAAAGCGTTCAATTTCATCGAACATGGCATGCCTCCTATTGAGCAGATTTGGTTAGGTGAGATGAACCATTCTACTCTTAGGAGGCTACAAAACCGTCCGCGAGTTTGGGAATATTTGGTTAATATAAGTGATCCGCATTGGGCCGTTTTGCCAGCGCCGACACCATTGTGCCTAACCCCACCAGCCCGCAATCCCTAAACC
>CAZXVH010000162.1:0-7775 GCA_964643965.1 uncultured Ardenticatenaceae bacterium | reverse complement strand
GCTGGGTTCAGACCGTCGTGAGACAGGTCGGTCTCTATCCGCTGTGGGCGCAAGGGATTTGAGAGGAGCTGCCCCTAGTACGAGAGGACCGGGGTGGACAGACCTCTAGTGTGCCAGTTGTCACGCCAGTGGCATAGCTGGGTAGCTACGTCTGGCAGAGATAACCGCTGAAAGCATCTAAGCGGGAAACTCGCCTCAAGATGAGATCCCTCATCCGTAATGGAGTAAGACCGCTAGGAGACTACTAGCTTGATAGGCGGCAAGTGTAAGTGCAGCAATGTATTCAGCTAAGCCGTACTAATGGTCGAGGGCTTACGTTTTGCATGATACGGAGAATTCGGAATTCTGACTCTGTTAAGATTCCTGCATACCTTATTTATTTTCTAAATACGTTTTTAAGAAGGTCTCTTGGTGATTTAAGCGGCGAGGGTACACCTGGTCCCATCTCGAACCCAGTAGTTAAGTTCGCCAGCGCCGATGGTACTTGGGGGGCGACCCCCTGGGAGAGTAGGTCATTGCCAAGAGACCTTTTTATTTTTAAAGAAATTTGAGATTAGAGATTAGTGACTGGAGATTGGAAACAATCTGTGGTTTTTAATCTTTAGTCTCTTTTTTGTTTTAGAGGCAAACGGCCGTTATGCGTGAATACATTGATCTTCTACGGCGAAATAGAAATTATCGCTATCTGTGGTTAGGTAGCGTCGTGTCACAGTTGGGGGACTGGTTTAATCTCATCGCTGCGGCGGAAATTATTACGGATATGACGGACAGCGGGGTAGCGATTAGTTACCTGTTTTTAGCTCGTTTTTTGCCGCTGTTTTTGTTTAGTCCCCTGGCTGGCGTGTTGGCGGATCGGTACAGCCGGCGCAAGCTTATGATTGTGTCTGATTTGCTGCGGGCGCTGACGGTGTTGGGCTTTTTGTTTGTGCAGGCGACGGGGCAGATTTGGCTCTTTTATCTGCTGACGGCGATGCAGTTTATTTTGAGCGCCTTGTTTACGCCGGCAAGATCGGCCGTTTTGTCTAATGTAGTGAAGAAAGAGGAGTTGGTGGCGGCCAATGCGCTGGATAGCCTGACGTGGAGTACGATGTTGGCGCTAGGGGCTTTTCTGGGGGGCGTGGTGGCGGCCGTGCTGGGGGCAGAAGTAGCGTTTATTTTGGATTCGTTGACGTTTGTGCTGTCGGCATGGTTTATCAGCCGGATTGTCATTGTGACGGCGGATTGGAAGAGCGTGGCTCAGGCGGGCAGTGGTTGGTTCGATTTTGTGGATGGGTTCCGCTATTTATGGCATGAACCATTTATTTTGGGGATTGCTTTGGTGAAGGCGATTGGTTCATTGGTGTGGGGCGGCATCAATGTGTTGGAGATTACGTTTGCCCAGGAGCTTTTTTCGTTTGATAAATTGGCGGTGGGTAAGTTGTTTCCGTTTGAAGATGGCGGTACGGCGATGCTGGGTCTGGTGTATGTGGTGAGTGGTTTGGGCACGGGTTTGGGACCGATTTTTATGCGCCGTTTGTTGGGGGATCGGTTTGGGCGGATGATGAAGGGGATTGGCGTGGGATTTGTATTGCTGCCGATTGGTATTTTGATGATTGCGTTTTCGATGTTGTTTGTTGGTTTTTTGACAGGGACATTGATCAGGACGATTGGCTCAGGGACGGTGTGGGTGTTTTCGGCGGCGCTGTTGCAGCGGATTGTGCCGGATAAGTATCGGGGGCGGGTGTTTGCCTTTGAGTTTGCGGCGTTGACGCTGACGCAGTCTATTTCGACGTTTTTGGCGGGGATGTGGCAGGATGCATATGGTGTGCGGCAGGCAACGGCCGTTTTGGGAGTCATGGGTATCGTTGCCGCCATGTTGTGGTTTGGATTTTACGCCTTCAGCCATAGACAATCTCAAAAGCGACGTGTAGGTTGGGTGGTGTCTGGTATAGAGTGATCTGATATGATTGGAGGTATGAAGCTCTCGGATCGCTTGAAGAAATTAATGAATAACAGTGGGTTGATTGACGCTGTTTCGGCTGACGCTGCTGTTGAATTAAATCTCCCCGAACCGGTTTACCCCCGGGTGTTAATGATCGTGCATGATCCTGTTATCCCATTTGAGAATAATCAAAGGCTGCATACCGTTTTGAATTGGCATGATCCGGTGGCATTGGCGCAGCAGTATATTGCTGACGTGGAAGCCGCCAGTTATGGTTATGTTAACTATCAAATCGTTGATAAGATTGACGTCGATGCCTTCCCAGTCAAGGAAGATGGCTTTGCCTATGACGCCGATTCATATCTGTTTCGGTGGCGGTCGCGTACTGGTTTTCATTATCCTGATTTAATGGATTATAAGAAACTGTTGGCTGATTATGGCATTATCCAGCGGGTGAATTTGGGCCAAATTCAAGAAGTGTGGTTGTTTGGCTTTCCTTATGCGGGGTATTACGAATCACGCATGGTGGGGGCGGATGCATTTTGGTGTAATGCGCCGCCATTGCAAGATAGGACGTGTGAGCAGCGCTTTGTGATGATGGGGTTTAGCTTTGAGCGTGGTCCGGGGGAGATGCTGGAGAATTTAGGGCATCGGGCAGAGTCGATCATGGCGCAGGTGTATCGGCAGAAGCGGGGAGCTGATAATTTGTGGGAACGATTCATACGGTACGACAAAACGCATCCAGGACAGGCGGAGTGTGGCAATGTACATTTCGCGCCCAACAGCAGCCGGGATTATGATTGGGGTAATCGGCGTATGGTGAACAGCCGTTGTGATGATTGGTTTAATTTCCCTAATTTTCAGGGGACGACGCGGTTGGTCAACTGTGAGGAATGGGGAAAGGGCGATATGCGCTACCATCATCTGTGGTGGTTGGGTCATATGCCTCACGTCACTGGCAAAACGAATGGCATTTTGAATAATTGGTGGGCGTATATTGTGGATCCGAATTTGGTGAGATGAGTTTCGGGTGGCGAGTGGCAGGTCGTAATTACTTGCCACTCGCCACTCGCCACCTGTCTGTCGCCAACGTTGATGAACTTGGGGGCGGATGAGCGAATCGTAAATGGTCTGGATGGCGGCCATCGTTTCGGGGGAGGGTGGGGGAAAGTCGGCAGCGGCGTTGTCTTGCACTTGAGACGGCCGTTTTGCTCCCGGAATGGCGCATGTCACAGCCTCAAAGATCAAAATCCAGCGCAAGGCGAACTGTGCCATCGTCATGTTGTCTGGTTTCAAGGTCTCGATTTCCTGGACGGCTTGGAGGCCGGTCTCGTAATCTCAGTAGATCCAAATTTCGGTATAGGAGAGGAATTCAGGCATTATAATTGATATAAATAACATGTTTTGGGTTGCTCTAAGCCAAATTTTTGCTTCATTCGACACTAAAAAGACGTAAAGTGCTGAATTTTACGACTCGATTTCAGAATAAAATGCCCGGTTTCCTCGATTGCAGTCAAAAATTGGATCTACTGAATCTACACTGGAGAAGGTTTCGCCCACATCGAAGGCTTGGCCTTGGCGGTTGTAATTCCGCGCCGGTATGATGTTCGATCTTTGAACTTATGTTAACTACCCAATTGGATGGATAAGTAAATGTGAAACCAAAACTGTCTTCTCGGTATGTATGCCAGACTGGGTCAAGTGACGGGTAAGCATGTATCAGTGTCTCTGTAGAATGCGGTTCTGGCGGTGGGCCGGGATAAGGGTAGGTGGTGGTGGGCGGCGGTGGTGGTTAAGGCAGCGGTGTGGGGTCGCCGGGGAGTGGCGGGGCAGGTCGTTCGGGGAGAACGGCCGTTGCTGTTGCGGGAATAGTGGGGATGGAAACGCCTGCACTGAGCAGGGTCGAAGCGGCCGTTTCTATTGCTGCTGGTTCAGAGGATATAGCGGGTACACAGCCCACCAGCCAGAGCAGTATTATTCCCATTAGCCATTGACCAATTCTCTTGTTCATATCGATCTCCTAACCTGGATAAGCCAGAAAAAAATTGACCACAAAGATACGAGGAACACGAAGAAAAACGAAGAAATATCGGTATGGTTCAAGTTAGTCGCTAGATTGGCTCATCCCATCCACAAGTCCATCAGCCAATTCCAGAAAGTAAGTTTGCAGATCAGGCAATCGTAAAGGTTTTACCATGCGGGGTAGAATTTCTACACGGCGGACGCGTTGCAGGGCAATAGCTAACCAATAATCGTCCATACCCACATGCTTTTGTCGAGCATAAGGCAGCAGGTCGGCGAAGGACATCCGTTCTTTATTGATGAAGTAGATGTCTACAAAATCCTTTTCAGCAGCACGATCAAACAAAGCCGCCAATTTATTAGCAGAAATATCCAGTAAATTATCCAGTTGAATGCCATATGTGGGATTTAATTCCGTTGGTTGCAAACGATAGGGCGTGTCATAGGCAAAATCTAACTTAACACGCTCACCAGTGGGGCTGGTAATGAAACATTCGAGAAAGGTATTAAAGGTACGGCTAAATTCCAGCGTAGCGGCACATTGTTGGCTAACTGCTTCCAGGGATGAGGCTACCAGGCGGATGGCATTGGGATCGGCCGTAAAAAAATCGAGGTCTTCAGAAAAGCGATGCTGTAAATAGAAAGCAGCCAGGGCTGTGCCGCCTGTCAAATAGAAGTTGTCACCCAAGCTGGAACGCCCTATTACTTTAAGCAACTCTTTCTGGAACGAGGTCAATATCTCCATAACGTATCTTAATTTGTGGTTGGTTGAAATACCAATACCAGAATTCGTGAATATCCTGAGGTAAGAATAAGTAAGGCAAGTAGGTGTGTATTGTTTTTAGCCCAATGGCGCGAATATCAACGGCCGTTCCATGTGTCAACACTCGCTTGATATACCATTCTCGAAAGGCTTCATTTGTTTGGGCATCATCGGGAATATCATAATCCCAAATTAACTTTTTGTTGAAGGATATGGGTTCCATACACAGAATTATAGCAGAAAGAGGGAACCCAAGATGATTTGTCTGGTAATGATCTTAGTTTTCAGATGACCTCAGAATCACCACATCCTGGGGACCATACACATGACGGGAGACGATGGCGGTATAACGGCCGTTTTCCGACCCTAACGGTTCACTCCTGGTAAAGGTCTGTTGGGAGACGGTGGCTAACTCCGGGGGATAGATGTTCGATACGATGAGACCATCGATAATGGTGGAGAAAGGCGTCGGTACAGCATAAAGTTCGTTTGGCGGCGCGGCGGCTTTCTCTACTTTCCCTAACGGTTCACTCCTGGTAAAGGTCTGTTGGGAGACGGTGGCTAACTCCGGGGGATAGATGTTCGATACGATGAGACCATCGATAATGGTGGAGAAAGGCGTCGGTACAGCATAAAGTTCGTTTGGCGGCGCGGCGGCTTTCTCTACTTTCTCGGCAGCCAGATCGTAGCGCCACACTTGTTCCCTGTCGCCGCAGGTGGACTGGTAGTAGAGGGCGTTTTCGTCCCTGCCAGCCCAGTAGGGTGTAGGTGCAGGGGACGTATTCGACGATGGCTTGCAGGGTTTTGAAACGGCCGTTTAGCCAGCCCGGATCCGTCACGTGGTGCATGGTATAACCGGGCGCTGCGCCCAATGCCGGTTGGTAGCGCAGAAAGTTAAACAGTGCCGCCGCCAGGATCGCCAGGATGAGCAGAACGGCTAAAAGCAAATAACGCCCAATCGGTTTTTTTGACAGAAACAGCTTTTTCCAGGGGAGCATCATTTGTATTTATCATGAGAATCTCCTTTTTGTAAGATGATGACAACGAATTTGAGTAAGGAACGAATTCGTTTTTTTACTAAAATTCGTTGTCATCGCTTTTTGCGCAGTTAATCCCAAAAGCCGTTGGTAAAGAATAGGGTGAAGTAAAAAGTAACGACAAAGGTAAACAGCCCCATGGGAACGGCCGTTTCCGAAGGTGGATTTTTTAGAGGCCGACGCATTGTCTCTAACAAGGTGCCATTTTCCAGAATTTCCTGCACTTGACTGCCGGGTTGGACAGCAAGCGCCCAAATGGGGCTGATGCGATTGCCGTCGTCCAACAGCAGGTAGTCGTCCGTGGCGCTCCACTGTAACGTCGGTCTGCCTAGCGGCGTGGCATCGAGGGAGATGCTTTCTTGACTGCCCAAATCGAGCACGACTATCTCGTTTTCTGTGTCTGGAGGGAGATAGGCTAGATAACGGCCGTTATGAGAAAATGCCCAGCCGTCTACATAAGCGTCATAAAGGCGGGTTACTTCTTGACCGTCAATGCCCATGATGACCATGCCCTCATTGCCGTTCACCAACAACTGATCTGGCTCGACGCTGCCTGCTACGGCAGCAGGCAGCCAGGAAACCCGACCCGGCAGATCAGACAAGAGCGTTTGCCCATTGACATCAAACAGTTCATTGCGTACCAGCAAATAACGGCCGGTGGGCGACCAACTAATTTCTTCGGCCACATGCTCGATGGCAAAGCCAGGGCGTGTGGCGATTTCTGTAGCTTCCCCGCTGGTGGTATCAACCAGCCAGTAGGTATCAATTATTTCGGGATAACCAGTTTCATCCCGTTCCCCAAAAGCGGTGGTCATGGTGGCAATATGGCTGCCATCGGGCGACCAACGGGCATACAAAGCCCACAAATCGGGATGGCTAAAAAGGGGCTGCGGTTCCGCCCCTTCGGCTACAGACAAGGTGTAGAGCGTATCGCCATCCACATAGGTGATGTGATCGCCGTAGGGACTCCAGGTAAACGCTTTGGCGCGGGGCAGCAGTTGGCGCACCTCATCGGTTTGCAGGTTGACAAACCAGAGACCGGTATTGTCTACGGCAAAAGGAGAGCCTTCATAACCGCCTACGCCAGGCAGCAGCAGATAACGGCCGTTTGGCGAAAGCTGTGGTCCAAAACTGAATTCGGTGTATCGGCGCACGTCATCCATGCGAATTTCTGGGCCGTATAGGGTGTCAAACGCTGGTTCGGTAAAGGCACCGCTATCGGGATACGCTTTGAGCGCCCAATTGCCATCTTGTATCACCGTGTAGAGAATGAGGGTGTCCTGGCCGATGTCGAATGACAAGGATGCGGATGGCGCTGTTTCCGTCAAGCGAAACGAGGTCACAATTTGGCGCAAAGTCTCTTCTATCTCCTGGAACTGCGCCTGATCCCCTTTCATACTGCCAAAATCAATACGGGTATCATCGTCAAGCCAGAGGATGTAGAACTGGCTGGCCCAGGCGTCTGTGTCAAAGTTACGCGCCAGAAAGCCGCTGGCGCTGTAAGCCTGGTTATCAATAGTGAGGGTCTCGCTGATATCTTCCATCTTAAAATCGCCGACGCCGGTGACACCGCACGGTTCTATGTATTTGCCGCCCGCTTCAGCAGAAGGTTGGAAGGTGACAAAGCCGGAACCGACGTTGACGCGCACACACATCGCGCCGGGATAGGTCTCTTTCAGTTGGTCTAAATAGGCTTCTTCGGTCATACCGACGGGAAGTTCTTCTGCTGGAAAGCCAGCCACGCCGTTACGGCGCACAGTTGCTTCGGGCGGATAGCTAAAGGTGTAAAGCGCCGTTTCGTAGGTCAACCAGCCCGGCACGAGTGCTGAGGTGGCGACGGGCGTGGGGGATGGTTTCAGGGTGGCGGCCGGCGTGGGTGTGGCGGGTTCGGCTGTGGCGGTGGGAACGCTTGCCCTGAGCGTAGCCGAAGTGTCCGTTGTCATGGGTATCGTCGTGGGGGTGGGGGAAGGAACGGCCGTACTGAGCGTGGTCGAAGTGGCCGTTGGCGCCGGAAGCGGCATGGCAGTGGTAA
>CAZXVH010000161.1:0-7787 GCA_964643965.1 uncultured Ardenticatenaceae bacterium | reverse complement strand
AAGTAGCGTGTCAAAGAAAGGAAATATGGAACCCATTAAAAAAGCTGAAGTAGTAGGCAAAGATATTCGCACAGTACAGCCGTTTCAAAAACTCCTGTTATTGGATGTGCTGCGAGATAAGGATTCACGCCCCATTTTCTATTGGGTTTTATCTCTTTTGGTTATTGGCACATTTGCATACCATTGGCTTGAAGGCTGGAGTTATTTAGATTCTTTGTATTTCTGCGTGATCAGTTTGGCGACGATTGGTTATGGCGATCTGACGCCAACGACACCACAAGCGAAACTTTTCACCATATTTTATGTGATCAACGGCATTGGCGTCCTTGTTGGGTTATTTGACAGAATACGGACTGTACGCAGTGTGCAAACACCTCCGCCTACAGATTTGGAATAAAAAGAGAGAGCAGCAAGCAACAAGATACGGCCGTTGTTGGAACCGTATCGCCTGATGAAAAAAAGTTGGAGGAGAAAATAGATGACATCCGAGCAAGAAATTAAAAATGAAGGTGGTGGGCCTGAACGTGCTGGACTCGTTTTGGCGACATTGATTATTGTGGCCGCCGTGGCGAACCTGCCGTTGGCAATGGCTAACGTGGCGCTGCCCACTATCGGCGCTTATTTTAATGCTTCACAAACCCAACTTAACCTGGTGGCGGTTGCCTATTCATTAGGATTGGCTTGTTCCGTGTTATGGCTGGGGGCGTTGGGGGATCGGTACGGCCGTAAGCTGATGCTGCTGCTTGGCGTGACCCTGGCGATACCGGCAGCAGTGATCAGCGGCTTTGCCCCTTCCATTGAAATTCTTATCGGTGGGCGACTTTTTGGGGGTTTTGCCGCTGGTATGGCTTACCCGACCACGCTGGCCTTGATTGCCGCACTGTGGGCGCCAGGCCCGGAACGTACCCGTTCTATTGCTTTGTGGGCGGCCATTGGTGGCGCAATTTCTGTGTCTGGCCCTTTGCTCTCGGGCATCCTGCTTGAATTTTTTGATTGGGGTTCTGTCTTTTTGATTGTGATACCGCTGGCCGTGGTAGCCCTCTTTATGGCATTTAAATTTGTACCAGCGCATGTCAACGAGGGCACTGAGCCAGTAGACAATATTGGGGGCATCCTTTCCGTGGTACTTATCGGCGCGTTTGTGCTTTCCCTCAATTTTTTACCGGTTGCTGGCGCCCAAAAATTTGCCATTGGACTCCTGGTTTTAGCAGTCATAGCCACCGTGTTTTTTGTGGTGCAGCAGCGCCGCGCCAAAAATCCGCTTTATGACCTCAAAGTTGCCAGCCGACGTACCTTCTGGGTAGCGGCCGTGGCGGGTATCATTGTCTTCGGCTCTTTGATGGGTGCGATGTTTATTGGGCAGCAATTCTTACAAAATGTACTCGGCTACTCCACGATCAATGCCGGTTTATCCGTCATTCCAGCAGGTATCTTTATGATTTTAGCGGCCCCCCGTTCCGCCAAAATTGTGGAGTCTCGCGGCTCACGGGCGACGCTGCTTGCCGGCTACGTATTCATCTTGGCGGGGTTTCTGACCATGCTCTTGCTGTGGAATGAAGGCATCTCCTATTTATATGTCGGTTTGGCCTACTCTTTGGTGGGATTGGGGATTGGACTGGCTGGAACGCCGGCATCCCGTTCCTTGACGGGTTCCGTGCCGATTGAACGGGCGGGTATGGCTTCTGGCACGGCCGATCTGCAACGCGATCTGGGTGGGGCCTTGTTTAACTCTTTATTTGGCGCCATCCTGGCCACGGGTTATGCGGCCGCCATTGTCTCTGAATTGGCTACCTATCCAGACGCTTCTGAAGTGCCAGCCAGCGTCACCAGCAGCCTGGAGATGTCTTACGCGGGGGCGCAATCTGTGGCGGCGCAATATCCGCAGTATGCCGACCAGATTACGGCCGCCGCAAAAACGGCGTTTTTAGCTGGGGATCAAAACGCTTATATCGCCGGGATCATTGCAGTGCTGGCTGGGGCAGCTCTCGTCTTTTTCTTTTTCCCCAAGCATGATGATGAGCTGAAAATGGTGGCTGATTTCCATGCGGAAGATATGAAAAACATACCGGCCGCCTAGCTGAGGTCAGGAGGATAGTGATGAAAGAAGATAATAAAAATGTAGCAGAAGAAACGGGGGAAACGGCCGTTTCCGCCAAAGCACCACGGCAAGGATTTACGCCCAACATTATCTCTGGCCTGGCGACGGGTCTATTTAGTATTCCCGAAGGCATGGCCTATGCCCAATTAGCCGGCGTCAATCCTGTTTATGGGCTTTACTCCGGTATTGTGGCCGTCATTGTCTCTTCGCTGACAACGGGCACGGTTTTGATGATGAGTACCCTCACCAGCGCCATCGCCCTGGCAACCGGCAGCGTTATCGCCATGGCTGGCATTCAAGACAGCCAGATGCCGCAGGCTTTGTTCACCATTACCTTCCTGGTGGGGGCGATCATGTTTGTGCTGGGTATTCTTCGCCTGGGCAATATTGTTAACTTTGTCTCTAATGCGGTGATGACAGGCTTTGTAGCGGGCGCTTCGCTGTTGATAATTTTGGGGCAAGAACATCACCTGACAGGATACAGCCCAACTGGCGCCAATGAGATGCAGAAAACAATCAACTGGTTGCAAAATATTTCCCAATGGGATTGGACAACCATAGGCGTTTCGGTGGCCGTCATTATCTTCATGGTTGCCCTCAAGCAGGTGCGTGCCCTGGAAAAATTTGCGCCGATTATTGTCATGTTTGTGGCCTCGATTGTTGTCAATCTCTTTAACATTCAAACGGAGTTAGTGGGCAGTATTGCCACCATTCCCAACAGCTTGCCCGGGTTTATGCTGCCCGATTTCAGCATGATACCAACATTAGCGGCGGGATCGCTGTCGGTGGCCTTGGTGGCCTTGGCGCAGGGGGCGGGCATTAGCACGGCCGTTCCCAATCCAGACGGCAGCAAAGCCAGCCAATCACGCGACTTTTTAGGCGAAGGGCTGGGCAACCTGGCGGGCAGTTTCTTCCAAAGCATGGCAACGGGCGGTTCCCTGTCTCGTACGGGGATTAGCGTGGGGGCTGGGGCAAACGGCCGTTTAGGGGGCGTATTTGCGGGGCTGTGGTTAGGACTCATCGTGCTGCTGTTCGGCAGTTCGGCCGAGAAAGTGCCGTTGGCAGTCATCGGGGGCATGTTGGTGGTAGTCGGCGTCGAATTGATCGTGGCGCGTGTCCCCAGCGCGATCCTGGTCATAAAAACCGGCGCCACTGGCCCCATCCTGGCGCTGGCACTCACCTTCTTTTCTGCCCTCTTTATTCCGCTGCAATACACCATTTTCCTGGGGGCGATCCTGTCGCTCCTGCTGTACGTGGTGGCCTCTTCGCGCAAGCTGGATTTGCAGGAAGCGGTACGGTTGGACGATGGCGGTTGGCAATTGCAAGATGCGCCTGAAGAATTTAAATCTAATCAAGCCACTGTCTTGGTGCTTCAAGGGCTGGATTTCTTTGCCGAAGTGCCTGTGCTGGCAGACAAAATGCCTTCGGCTCGCGGTGTAACCAATGCTGTTGTCATCCTGGTTATCCATGATATGCAAAGGATAACGAGTACAGGGGTAAAATGGATGGAAAAGTATGTGCAAGAGCTGCAAGCAAATAACAATTTGTTTATCCTGGCTGACGCCAATCCTTTTATCATGAAAGTCTTAACCAACAGTGGCGCCATGGAGATCATTGGCGCTGAGAACGTGATTCCAGCAACCTCGCGGATATTAGAAGCAGAAGAAACCGCCTGGCAGGCAGCACAAACATGGTTGCAAAAGGAATCGATTGGCTAGGAAACGAAATTTTATCCCCCCATTAGGTTGATTACCCCGCCGCAGATCGGCGGGGCAGTTCATTTTTAAAGATTGGCAGTACGCTACATTAATATCTCAGAAGTTCCCTCCATGAGCGGGGCGCACCACGATGAATGAAAATGGAGCGCAGGCGTCTCGCCTGCAAGTAGCGAACGAGACGTTCGCGCTCCCATTTACGAAGGAGGAATTAAAATGATTGAAGCAGCAATGTGGAGTGCAATCGCAACTGGCACACTTCTGATTGGCATGTTCCTTGCTTATCGTGATGTCGTGAGCCAAAAATGGACGGGCTTAATTATGGCGTTTGGCGTCGGCGCCATCATCAGCGCCACAGTCTACCAGCTTATATTGGTACCACTCTATGAAGTGTCCGGTAGTTATTATTTGGTGGCCGTGGGCTTGTTTGCTGGTGCACTCACCTTTTATTTTGCCGACAGGTGGGTTGATAACATGGGCGGCGCTGAGCGCATGGACTTTGACGGGGGGCAGGCCAGTGGCTCAGGAACCGGCATTTTGTTAGGGTCGCTGTTGGATGGGGTGCCTGAATCATTGGTGCTGGGCATCTCCCTCGTTCACGCGCCTCAGGTTTCATTGGCTTTTGTTTTTGCCGTTGCCATTGGCAATATCCCACAAGGATTGGGCGGCACGACCGGTATGCTCAGTGGTGGTTGGCAACGCAGCAAGATCACGCGCCTGTGGCTGGCTGTTTGTGGATTGAGTATTTTGGCGGCGGTATTAGGTTATGCTCTGGCCACGTGGCTGCCTGACGCCAGCGGGGCTGTGATTAATGCCTTTGCGGCCGGGGCGCTGTTGGTCATGCTTTGTGATTCGATGATTCCAGAAGCGTTTGAACATGGCGGCAACGAAAGTGGCCTTTTCCTGGTAAGCGGCTTTGCCGTTTCAGTGGCTATGTCCCTGGCACAATTGGCAGGATAAGATAGATGGCTAAACTCGACTTCGACCCTAAAAATCTCTCCGCTGATATTGGCGCTTCGGTGACCATGGCGCTGGTGGCTATTCCTGATGCCATCGCCTCGGCCGTTTTGGCTGGCGTCAACCCGATGTATGGCTTTAATGCTCTTATTTTCGGCACGCCCATAGGCAGCCTGTTTACCAGTTCACAGTTCATGAACATTGGCTCCACGGCGGCCATGATGCTGGCGGTGGGCGGCGTCATGTCGGATTTCAGCGGCGATAACATCTTAACCGCGCTGGTGACATTAACCATCCTGATAGGTCTATTTCAACTGTTGTTGGGCGTGTTTAAATTAGGCGTTTTTACCCGTTTTATCTCTAATGCTGTCATGATTGGCTTTTTTACTGGCGTGGCGACGGTGTTGATATTGGGGCAGTTGGGCGATTTAACCGGCTTTTACAGCAGCTATACCAACAAGGTGGCGCAGGCCGTTGATCTCCTTTTTAATTTGGATCAAGTCAATATGCCCTCGTTGCTGACTGGCTTGGCGACGATTGGCATCATTGTCTTATTATCTCGTACCAGGTTGAGGAATTACTCGTTGGCAATCGCACTTCTGCTGGCTTCAGTGGCGGTGATATTGCTGAATCAAGAGAGCGTGGCGGTGGTGGGAGATTCCAATCAAATCTCAGCCATGATTCCTATGCCGATGCTGCCCAGTTTGTCGATGATTGGCGCCTTAATCCTGCCTGCCATTGCTATTGGCTTACTCGGTCTCATTCAGGCGGCCGGCATCAGCCAGACCATCCCCAATCCAGATGGCGAGTATCCAGATGCTTCAGGCGATTTCCGGGGACAAGGCATCGCCAATACGGTTTCCGGGGTTTTCCAGGGGCTGCCGGTGGGCGGCTCTTTAGGGGGCACGAGCATTTTGTTGAGCGCTGGCGCTAAATCACGTTGGGCCAATGTGTTTATGGGGCTTTTTGTGGCTCTGTTTGTCTTCTTTTTTGGCAATCAGGTGGAAAAAGTAGCCATGCCCGCTATTGCGGCCGTGTTGATTGTGGCCGGGTTTGGCACTTATAAATTCGCCGTCATCCAAGATATTTGGGATGTTTCCACTTCTTCTCGTTTGGTGATGCTGGCTACCTTCTTGTCTACGCTGGTGCTGCCTATTCAGCAAGCGGTGCTGGTGGGCATTATTTTGTCTATTCTGGATTTTGTCTATACATCGACCCAGGATATGCAGATTTCAGAACTGGTGGAGAATGAAGATGGGATGTTTGCGGAACGGCCGTCTCCCACCAAACTGACAGACAACAGCGTCACGATTCTTTATTCCTGGAGTCCCTTGTTTTTTGCCAGCGCCCGGGCCATGGATGATTTGCTGCCGGCAGTGGGACAGGCCAAACAGGCGGTGGTCATATTGCGTTTACACGGCCGTTCTCGCATTGGCAGCACCTACATCCAGATAGTGGAACGGTATGCGGCTCGGTTGCAAGCAAATGGGGGTAAGCTGATGTTGTCGGGGGTGAGCCAAAACGTGTGGGATCAGTTAGAGCGTACTGAAACCTTCGAGGCCATTCCTGAGGCAGATGTGTTTATGGTAGACGAGATATTGGGCAATTCAACCCGAAAAGCCGCGGCGGCGGCTAAAGAATGGTTGGCGCAGCTGCCAACTGCGAAGGAATAGACCATGAGTGACCAAACGATTCGACCTATCAATTTGCTGATAGCAGGGGCGTGCCTGTTCATTATTATGTTTGGCGTTAAAGAAACGGCCGTTATCATCAATCCCATCTTGCTGGCCGTCATCATTACCATCGCCGTGCTGCCCTTGCCCAAAAAGCTGGCAGCCCGGCGAGTGCCCAGTAATCTGGCGCTGGTTCTCACCATCCTGGCCGTAGTGGGGGCCATGCTGGCGGTGATCTTGCTGTTTGTGATCGGCATCTACCAACTACAGTTGGAACTGCCCACCTACGCCGCCGATATTTCTGCCCGCTCCACTGAATTCACAAACTGGTACAACGAACAGACATCTGCAACCACCACCACCACCACCACGACCACGTCCGACGTGGATTCACAACAGGTAACTGAATACATGGGAACTGCTTTAGCCGCATTAGGGAACCTGGTGGTGCAAATCGGCATGACCTTGCTCATCTTCATTTTTATGATTAGCGCCGCCATTACCATGCCCAAAAAGACGCGATCCGGACTGGACACCGCCAGTCCCGTCGTTGACCGCGTTAGTAATTTCACAACGGATGTGCGCAAATACCTCACAGTCACCACCACCATCAATATGCTGGTGGGGCTTGGTGACGCCGTCATCTTGCTCATCATTGGCGTCGATTTTGCGCTTTTATGGGGCGTCTTAGCCTGGCTGTTCGGCTACATTCCAACCATCGGCTTTTGGTTGGCGCTCATTCCACCCACCATTTTGGCGTGGGCTCAATTCGGAGCGCCAACTGCGTTTGTGGTCTTTCTCGCCTTTGTGCTGATCAATGGATCGGTGCAAAATTTTGTCCAACCCAAGATGATGGGCGACAACTTGAACATCTCCCCCGTGATTGTTTTTCTTTCTCTGTTTATTTGGGGCTGGTTGTTGGGAGGCATTGGCGCGATGTTGGCGGTTCCGTTGACCCTGCTTATTTTGGCAGTCATGGAAAACTTTGACATAACGCGCGGCATCGTCATGTTAGCCCGGCCGTCATCCGGCGCTGCTGAAGCAGGGGACGAGGCAGAGAAGCAAAAGGCGCGGCAGATGGTGAGTGGATGGTGGGAAAAAGGCAAGTCGATGGTTAATCCCAAATCAGCGAAAGAGACAGAGGAATAATTGGGAAACGCCGTATCAAGCGACAGGTCGTATGATAAGATTAGCGAAAAGTTTGTACTAATTTACAATATTTAGAAATATGAAAAATCAGATTTATGAATTAAGGCGATCCGATGTCGATTTTGTTACAAATACGGAGCGAATTGGGTGAGACAGGCGGAGCGGAGTTGTTGGTGAATGGCAAACCTATTATCC
>CAZXVH010000160.1:0-7799 GCA_964643965.1 uncultured Ardenticatenaceae bacterium | reverse complement strand
CTCATTGGTGTGGAGATTTCCCTAAAATGTCGGTATAGATGGTTTCGATTTGACTTCAGGATAGCGGGCGTCCCAGGCCCCGGCGATGACCAGGGTTGGTGGATTCGGTAGGTGTTGGTACACCATTTGCCAGGCGCGGATGAGGTTGGACAGGTTTTTGTGGGGCTTGTTGATGCCCAGGTAGAGGGCGTAGTGAGTAGGGAGATTATAGAGTTGTTGGATTCTTTGTAGGTGAGTCGGTGATTGTGGTTTAAAGTTTGGCGCAGGGGCGAGGGGAACGGCCGTTATCCAGTCAGAATCTACATGATAAGCCTCAATAACATCTTGGCAGGTCGCCTCAGAAATGGCGATGGGGATCATTGCTTTCGCCAGATTACTAACATAGCGGCCGATACCAGGGAAATGGGAAACGGCCGTTCTGGCATCAAATACAAAGTTGATCATGGTTTATGAAGTGACACTGGCTTCTTGTTTAGGAGTAATGCGAATACTGTCATCTTGAATAGCGATGTTCAAATCGGCATTTTTTGACCAAATCATCCGTTTAAGTTCTGCTATCGTCGGATAGTCTGGCAGCTGCCCAAAACAACGCGCATCATCAATAATAATCACATGATTAGCCTCTGGCGCACTCAAAATGTATTGGAGTTCTTGAAAGATAGGCGTTTCTTTTTCCCCTTTAGCCGTTGCTCCGCCTGAATAATGGCCGTCGAGCCAAAATAGCGTGGGTTGATTTATCTTGCTCATTAATCGTTCCAGTTCAATGCCGCTATCTCCTTGAATAATTTCTACATGAGCGGCATCCTTAAATCTCAACTTTGCTTGTCGATAAAATTCTTCACTTAATTCAATAGAATAAATTTTGTCGAAATCTGTCTTCATGGCTTCAACCATATCCCCAAAATAAGTACCTGTTTCTACCAAAATCTTTAAGCCATAAGTTTGGGCATAGGCTCGCAAAGTTCGCTGCTTAACAACATGCGGCGGCGGATTGGGCTTCCCCTTTTTTTGCCATTGAAACACAATAGTTTGCTTAACAACTGCTCTCTTTAATACCCAACTTTTAACAGATTTGACTGGATTCATAACCTTCCTTGAAAAATGACACGATAAATCGCAGTGGTTTTTTCTACTTGCTGTGACACTGAAAACAATTCAGTGACTCTTTTTAGACCAGCCTGTCCCATCACTTGTTGACGGGTGGGATTAGCCAGTAATGTGTCTAAAGCTTCAACCAGAGCGGTAACATTGTTGGGCGGTGTCAGAAGGCCAGTAAGGCCATTTTCCACAATTTCCAGAACGCCGCCAATGGCAGAAGCGATAACCGGTTTGGCATAAGCCATAGCCTCTAACAAAACAGTAGGTAGACCCTCTGGCTGCACGGCATTATACACCACGATATTAGCTGCCCGATAAAAGCGGCCTACATCCTGACGCAGCCCGACGGCGTGTAGGCGGGTTTGCAAAGGTGAGTTGGCAATCGCTTGGACCAGTTGCTTCAGATAAACCTGATCAGCGGCCTCGCCGTCATCTGGGCCGCCTACCAGGATAAAATGAGCCTCGGGGTGTTGGACGGCGGCGCTTTCGGCGGCGGAGATGAACAGGTGCGGCGCTTTTCCGGCGATTAAGCGCCCCACGTTCAAGACGATGGGCGCGTAGGGTGGAATGCCCAGTTCAGCGCGGAGAGATGGCGCTTGATCGGCGTTGACAATCCGGGGCAGGCCGTTGGGGATGACGGTGCAACGGCCGTTTAAGCCACAATCCTGGTACAGTTCAGCCAGCCAGGTGGAGACGGTGATGACGTGGCGCGGAATGAACGCCAACCAGCGTACCAGTCGCGGCGGGAAGGTGTTGTCATGCACTGTCCAGATGACCGGGGTGCATGTAAGCCCTCCCGCCAGGCTGCCCACGATGTGGGCGCGCACAGTGTTGGTATGGATGAGGTGGATGCGATGTTGGCGAATGAGGCGGATAACGGCCGTTACACTTTGCCCTAAATGAAAAGGAAGCCGCCACCCAGCTTGATTCAATGTCTCAAAGGGAACAGATAGCACGGGGACATCGCTGTCTGTCAGCCGCTGCGCCAGCGGAGAATCGGGGGCAGTGGCCACGACGGGTTGGAACTGCTGCCGGTCAAGATGATGTAATAAAGTCATCAGCACGGCTTCTGCGCCGCCCCAGATGGGGGCGTGGTCTACATATAAAATGCGCAGGGGAACGGCCGTTTTTGTCATGGTTGATCTCTTTGCAAAGCGGCTGGTATGGTTTCCAACAGGGTGTGGGCAAACAAGGCGGGGCTAAACTGATACGATAATTGCAGGCTGTGCTGACCTAGAGAACGGCCGTTATCCCTTTCTGTGATCCGCTGCATCAAATCAGCCAGCATGTAGGGTTGGTCTGAGGCAAAGAGATAGCCGTTTTTGCCCTTTTCTACCAAATCGACGACCGCGCCACAGCTGGTGGTTGCCAGAATGGGCAGTCCGGCGCAGGCGGCTTCGTGCAAAACCACACCCCAATGATCCCACCGAGAAGGTAGAATAAAACAGCCCGCTTTGCCCATGAGAACGGCCGTTTCTTCCGGCGATAAGTAACCAAAACCTTGCACACCGGGCTGATCCTCAAGGGCTGATTGCAAGGGGCCACTGCCTACTATCAGCAAATCCCAGGGGGCGGCGCTCGTCTGCCGATACCAGGCATAGGCTTGCAGCAAGGTATCAACCCCTTTGCGCTCAATGAGCTGACCCACGAAAAGAAAAATACGGGGCCAGGTTTCTGACTGACGATGGCGCTCTATGCCGATGGCTTGAAACAAGGCCGTGTTTCCAGAGTAAAGGCCAGTAAAGATATGCTCTGCTGGAAAACCAATGAACCGGGCATATTTTGTGGCGGCCTGACCCGGAACAAAAGCGGCGTGGTAATGAGACCAACGGCCGTTTCGCCCCATAACAGCCTGATAACCATCACTCACTAGTTTGCGCCGGATGCGGTCGGAAGCCCAAACCACCAGACAGCCTTGTTGGTTAAGTTTTTGAGCAGCCTGGCGGTAGAGGGGAAACGAGGCGCCGGTAATCAAGGCTACATCGGGTTGGAAAGCTAATAACTGTGCCAATAATTTGTTATCTGTTTCTTTGGTGGCGGTTAGATCAATGACCTGTAATCGGGCATGAGTCAGGCGCGGCGTTTGCACGTTTTCGCCGCCCACCCGCTGCACCGCCAGCAGTTCGATGGCTGGATTTTCCAAAACGGCCGTTAAACTGGTGACCATGTAGCCGGTTAAATGTTCCCAAAGGACAGCGACTCGTTTGATGGGTTTGGGGGGCGGATAGTTCATGAGGGGAGAACGGCCGTTTGCTTATGCCGCCAATTCTTTAGTATGGCATATAAATCGAGAATAAAAAATAAGACAATGGCTCGCACCGTATAAAAATAAGCCGTTTTCGGAGCGCCCAAACGTTGAATGGCATAATGGTTTGCCCGCGCAAACAACGCGAACCGATAAAATTCATTGCGGAAATTGTTAGAAACACTGCGCGAGTGATAATGGCGCGTCACCAATAGCTCTGGCAGATTTGCCAGCTTGCCTGCTTGAGCCAGGCGCGACCACAATTCATAATCCTGAACAAATGGAAAGGCTTCAGAATAAAATCCCACCTTGTCAATGGCCGAACGGCGCATCATCACCGTGGAATGGCAAAAAGGATTGCCACGCAGCATCGCCCGGCGGATAGCCGCATCTGTTAGCGGCGGCGTCACTGTTTTATCGCGCTTCAGCAATTGATCGGCCTGCACATAGCCGGTTCCCACCATCACCACCTCCGGGTGAGTTTCCAGAAACGCCGCCTGCGCCTCGAGACGATTGGGATCCGCCACATCATCCGCATCAAGCACGGCCAGATATGCGCCTCGCGCCTGAGCCAGAGCGTGATTTCTAGCTTGCGGAATACCCAGGTGTGCCTGTTGGAAAAAACGAAGACGGGCATCGGGACACGCTTGCACCCGCTCGGCGGTGTCATCGGTAGAGCCATCATCCACTACAATCAGTTCAAAATCGGTGAATGTTTGCGCCAAAATGCTGTCCACTGCCTGCATCACCACATCTGCGCCGTTATACACACAAATCATGACACTGACTTTTGGTCTGGGAGAGATTTCGGTTGCCATAAGAGCAGGTTAACTCAACCTCCAATTGGGGTCATTTGGGCGAAGCTGTCTAAGAAACGTTTATGCCAGCTGTGATCTCGCCGGGCGCGGGCCAATCCCGCCTGCCGAATTTGCTCACGCTCTTGATCATGCGCCAGATAGAAAGACGCTTTTTCAGCCAACTCTTGCTTGTCGGCATAGCCCACGATTTCTTTGTCATACTCAAAAAATTCAGCTAACTCTGGCATCGTTTCTACCAGGTAAAACCCGCCGCTCATCGGCACTTCAAAATCACGCAGCCGCACTTGTTTGATGCCGGTAGTGGTATCGGCCACGTTAGAGAAGCCCAGATTGATTTTGGAGCGGCTGTACATTTGGATCATCGCTTTGTCACTCAAGGGGGGGCCACAGCGGTCGGCGGGTATTTGGGGTGGAAATAACGGTTCGGCTCCTTTGAGAAAACGCTTCAGGCGGCTGCCAGCCAACCGCCACTTGGGAACAGGTGACGGCCGTTCTTGCCAATTTGGCCCCCATACCCGCACATCCAGCCCCTGGCGCAAAAGATGGCGGATGAAAACAGGGCGGTCGCCATATTTTTGGCCGACAAAAGTGATGTCGTATTCTTGGGGCAAATTATAGGGGTGATAGATGGTAGGGTTGGCTGCTTCCTGGCAGTAAATGGGGTTTGCGCCCACGCGGCGATAATCTTCCAGCCGGAATTTTTCGGGAACCAGGCAGTAATCATAAAAGGGGGCAATGTCGCTGACGAGATGAAATTGGTAGGAGCCGTTGCAGTACCAGTTGACGGTGGTGATGCCCAGTTCTTTGATTTGCTGCAAGGTGTCGGCGGTGATGTCGGCGCTGTAGAAATAACTGAAAAAGAGGTCAAACGGCCGTTCCGCCTGAGCCTTTTTTAATTGTGTCAATAATTGCTTTTCCAGAAGAGGCCGATTGAGCGCAACCTGTGCTTGATTGGCCGCCACCGTAAAGTCACGGTATGGAGCAATCTGGCTGAAATCAAAGTCGAACCGCACCACCTCATGCCCTAAATCGACCAGGGGCAGATACAGGTTGTAGTACCATATCTTGGAGCCAGGCGTTTGGGCGGTAGCTGAATCAGCGGCGGCATAAAAAATACGTAACGGCCGTTCACTTTTGAGAGGTGTCATAACAATTCCAGGTAATCAGTGCCTGACGTGGCCTGGACAGCCAGCCAATTTTGGTATTGAAACGTTTCCAAAGTTTGCGCATAAGTGGGGGCAGGTTGCAGGTGGTCGGCCTGAATTTTATAAAGTTGATAATTCAGAGGTTGCAGCAGCTCAAAAAAATCCTTCAAAAATACCCGGGCGTCGATGCTCGCACCGCCATATTCAAACTGAATCAGCCGGATATGGCCGTTTTGTAGCATCTCCTTTGCGCCAGATAAAACAGCCAGGTCGTGTCCCTCTACATCAATTTTCAGAAAATCAATCTGCTCAATGTCATGGCTTTGGCAGTAACCAGCTATCGTTTTAAGCTGAATGTGGATGGGTGTTGCTTCGCCGTGATCGGTTTGTGTGGGCAGCCCTGTCCTGGCATACACACTGTTCATGCCGGTGTGATCCGCCATCACATACAGCACCTTTTCCTCTTCGCTGGCGCTAAAGCCAAAGGGTTGCACTGTCACCTGCGCCGGAAAAGGTTGGCTTGCCAACCTATCAAAGGTAGCCTTGTGGGGTTCAAAGGCATGAATGACGAGCTGCGCGTTGAAAGTTAGCGCCGCTTTTGTCCAGTCGCCGACATTGGCGCCCACGTCAAAAACAAGGTGGCAGCGGGGCAAAACGGCTTGCAGCACCCGCATTTCACCATTTGTTGCCATGTCACTGTTGTTCACGCCATCAGCTCGATCGAGATAGCGGCGACAAAACTGGTAGAGCGTTTTGTTTTGGGCGGGCAGCAGATTGAACAGCCGCGATTTGAGGGACGTTTTCATGGCACTGTTTCCTTCGGACGAAGCCAGCGGTACAAGGCGCTAAACAGGGGTTTCATGGGCATCATTTTGCTCATCTTGAATCAGGTTTCCATCTAAAGGCGCTGTTCCCAGGGCAAATTCGCGTGAGGGAATTTTTTGCCGTTCTTTCTGGCGCTGGTGGCCTAAAAGAATAATCCAGGCGACATAAAGCGCGGCTGTGAAAGAGATGGCGCCGACAACGCCCGGTAATCCCCAAACGTATGCTGCGGCAAAATTGAGCAGGGCGCCAAAAACGGCCGTTCCAATTTTGGGAGCCAGCAGCATCTTGGTTTCTGCTTCGCTCAACAGGCTGATTGTGGCAATTTGACCGGTAGCAAATAAGCCGCCCGCCAATACCATCCAGGGTAGCAACGGAGAAATGATACCGTATGCCGGCGCCACAAACAGGTTGAAAATAAAATCATGCAGGAGCCAGGCAGCTAAAACAGCAACGGCCGTAATGCCCAAAGAGATCAGCACCAGCCATTGATTGGCTCGATACGTCGCCTCCATGCGCTGTTGGTTAGAGGCGTCGCCCGCTTTTTGGAATAAAATAGGCGTCAAAAGCTGCACCACCAGATTAGTCAGCAAAGAAATAGGATAATAACCAAGCCGGTAAAGAATGGCAAAATAGCCCACTTCGCTGGCGCCCCTCGCCCCTTGCAGCGCCCACCGATCTGAAGACATCTGCGCCCAGGAGAATATGCCCCAACCCACGAAAGGCAGGGCGTAGGTTTGCATTTTATCCCGCCAGAGGAGCGCCCCTGCCGCCTGGGGTGGCGTGAGGGCTTCTTCCTGGGTGAGGCTGAGAACTTTGCGCCGGAAAAAGTAGAATTGGGAAGGCAGAATACAGGCAGCTGCCACCAGATAACCCAGCATAGCCGCATAACTGGTGGGACCAAGATAGATGACGGCGGCTAACAAGAAAATGACTTGCAGCCATTGGCCGATGGCGGTATGCCAGGCCACCACTTTGCGTTGGCGCAGGGCATTTTGCATCCCATTGAGTATGAGATTGTAACCGGTGAGCAAGGCGTACAAAACGGCCGTTACCAGAAAAAACAGCCAATCATTGCGCCCTAATAAGAGCAGGATGATCGTGAAAACGGCCGTGAACGCCGCCACCAACAGCGTCACCACTTTTGTCAGTTGGCGGGTAGCATCTAAGTAAGCACGAATAGCGCCTGCCTCGTGTGCAGGTGCCAAAAAGCGCAGCACCGCCCCCGCCAGCGGGCCGAACAGAAGCTGGTTTACTAACGTAGCCAACGTCATGATTAGAGCTATTTCACCAAAGGTGGCAGGTGAGAGATAATTGGTCAGCAGGCGCAGGCCAACCAAACCACCGATGACGGCTGCCCCTTGCCCTATAGAAATCCAAACAAATTCTTTGCCCAAATGAGAAAAACGGGAGAGGGGTAATCGCATAGCAAATGATTTGAAGTTTGTCACCAAAATTGACCTGTGAATAAGTTTAGCCAAGAAGTTCAACTTCTCTGAGAAGTTGAACTTCTAAAAGCGAACAGCTCCTAAGTTGGGTAGAATAGCCTCGAAATCTTACTTTAACTATACTATGCCAGCAAACTGTGTTTGGCGTGACAGGAGAAAGCGTTGCATATTCTACACATCTACAAAGATTACCATCCCATCCTCGGTGGCATCGAAAACCACC
>CAZXVH010000159.1:0-8350 GCA_964643965.1 uncultured Ardenticatenaceae bacterium | reverse complement strand
CCGACTATCCGACTATCCGACTACCCAACTACCCGACTACCCGACTACCCGACTACCCGACTATCCGACTATCCGACTAACCGACTACCCGACTACCTGACTATCCGACTATCCGACTAACCGACTACAGGACTAAGTGACAACATGACTGATTTATTGTTTTTGACAGATGCGTATATACGGGAATTTGAGGCGGTGGTGGTGGCGCAGGTGGCAGGGGGCGTGGTCTTGGATCGCACGGCTTTTTATCCGGGCGGCGGCGGGCAACCTTGTGATTTTGGCAGACTGCAATCCGGTGAATTAGCCTGGGATGTGGTGAAGGTGAAGAAGGCCGATAGGCAGGTGGTGCATTTTATTGATGGAGAGTTGCCGGGGGTGGGAACGGCCACTTCGGCAAGCTCAGGACAAGCCACTTCGGCAAGCTCAGGACAAGCCGTTACTGGCAAGCTGGATTGGGAGCGACGTTACCAACTGATGCGCACCCACACCGCCATGCACATCCTTTGCGGTGTGGTCTGGCGTGATTATGGGGCGCAGGTGACGGGCGGCAACATGGAGCCGCTGCAAGGGCGCATGGATTTTGAGTTTGAGACGATGCGGCAGGAGTTGGTGGCTGAAATAGAAACGGCCGTTAACCGTGAAGTAGCCGCGGCGCGAGAGGTGCGGGTGCAAATTTTGCCTCGTGAAGAAGCGTTCCAAATTCCAGACCTGATTCGCACCAAGATCAATCTGCTGCCCGCAGGCATTACTGAAATACGCACGGTAGAACTGGTTGGCCTCGATTTGCAGGCTGATGGCGGCACACATGTCCACAATACCAGCGAAGTGGGTCGGATGCGCATTGTGGATTACAAGAGCAAGGGCAAGATCAACAAGCGTATTTACGTGGAGCTAGAAAGCTAGAGGATTGGGCGGGAGTTAGAGATGTTCACGTCCTCACTCTTGCTCTTGCTCTAGCTCTTTCCTTGATTATGCGTTTTATCATTCGTGAGCAACCATATGAAAAACCAATCATGGCCGGGAAATACCGGTATGAATTGGACGGCCGACCGACGGGAGCGGTGGAGACCTGGCGCTTGACGGCGGCGGCTGAGGGGTATCGGTTTTTGCGGGTAGATTTGGATGCGCGGTCTGCGGCTTCGGGACATACGTATTTGTATCATGCGCTGGTCAATGCGGACGGTGGGGTGGAACGGTTAAAGGTTCGTTTTTGGACGCAGGCGAGCGGTGGGTTACAGGTGGTGGGCGTTGTGGTTTTGGAGAGCGATTCTGTTACCGCCATGCACACCGTCAATGGCAAAACATCTGAGCAAGTTTTAGAGCTGCCCAGAGGGTACCGCTTCTGGTTTCCGTCGGTGGCGGGTTTGCATTTTGCCGGCTGGCGTGGGAATGAACCGAAAACGGCTGTTACCCTAAACGGCAAAGTGGGCGATGAAAATACTTTAGCGGTGCAGGTCGTTGATTTTGAGTATTTCATGATGATCACGGATTTCATGGAGATGGAAGCGGCCGGAAAAGTGCGCCAATACACGCCTTACAAATTGTCGTGGGGCGAGGGCAACTGGCGTATTATTCAGCGGGATGCGCAGAGTGGGTGGCCGCTGGGGATGATACGGGATGACGGCTTAACGGCCGTTGCTCAGCAATATATCAACTACTACTAACAGATGTGCTAAGATGAGAGAAAATTGTTGGAATAGGTTGTATGGAGGTGATTAGCATGAAATGGCAAAATATACGTCAACAATACCCACAAAAATGGGTTTTGGCTGAAGCACTAGAGGCGCATACAACAGAAGAGAATCGCCGCATTGTGGAACAATGGGCTGTCATTGATGCCTTTGCCGACTTTTATCCAGCTATGGAACTTTACCAACAATTACATGAAAAATCGCCACAAAGAGAAATGTATGTAGCCCATACAGATAGCGATGAAGTGCAAATCAAAGTGCGACATTGGCATGGCGTACGGAGTATTGCATGAAAATTCGCATCGTTGGAGGGCAGCCTCTAGTTTCTGTAGCGTTACAACACGACGGAAAATACGTCGAGTTCAAAAATGTCTTATTAGATACCGGGTCTGGTGGATCATTATTCCCAACGGATAAGTTGAACCAAGCAAGCATTCAACCAAAACCAGGCGCAATTATTCGGCAAATTATAGGTATAGGCGGTTCCGAATCTGTTATCGAAATGCCGATTGATCGTATTGCTGTGGGTGATATGGTCTTAGAAAACTTTGTCATTGAATCAGGCAAGAGTTATGAAGAGTTTGGTTTTGAAGCCATTCTTGCGTTTGATTTTTTACAAACAACTGGTGCTGTAATTGATCTGAAAGAGATGGAGATTCGGCGGGGATAACGGCCGTTTTGACAGGGTAATTTTTCATAGAGGAATGAACATGAACAACAGGAAACAATTCAAAGTAAAAATTATCGATCAAAATGGAAGATGGCATGTTTTGCCAATGAAAAGTTGGCTTAGAGAAAATCAAAACTATCTTCCCAAATGAAATTTAGATTTCAGTGTAAAAACACACGAATTACAACGGCCGTTTCCAAAAAAAACTGCATCACCTGAGAAACGGCCTAATCGTCAATCAAAAATCGTCAATCTAAAATCAAAACCATCCCATACTAATATGGAGAAAAGAATGACCTTCAACGACGTAACAAACAAACCAGACTTCATCAAACAAGAGCACGAAATTCTCGAATTTTGGAAACAAACCGACGCCTTCAACGAGCTGCGCCGCCTGCGGACTGAAACCGAAGCCGAGTACGGCATCTTCAGTTTCATCGATGGTCCCATCACCGCCAACAACCCCATGGGCGTGCATCACGCCTGGGGACGCACCTACAAAGACCTCTACCAACGCTACCACGCCATGCAAGGCAAAAACGAACGCTGGCAAAATGGCTTTGACTGCCAGGGTTTATGGGTCGAAGTCAACGTCGAAAAACGGCTTGGCTTCAACAGCAAACGGGAAATCGAAAAATTTGGCCTGGCGCAGTTCACCAACGAATGCAAACACCAGGTACTCCATTACGCCGCCGTGCAAACCCAGCAGTCCCAACGCCTCGGCTATTGGATGGACTGGAACGACATCGACACCCTGCACCTGCTGCGCGACAAACTCGTCGAAAACCCCCTGCAAACTGTCAGCGTGCAAGGGCCAAAAGGGCCAGTCACCGGCACCGTGGAACAAGTTGTTGGCCAATTGGGTATGCCCCAAATGGGTGGCTCCTATTTCACCTTCAGCGACGAGAACAACTACCAAATCTGGGCCTTCCTCAAGAAGACCTTCGAGCGCGGCTGGATGTACAAAGGCACCGATGTTATGCCCTGGTGTGCGCGTTGCGGCACGGGCATCAGCCAGCACGAAATCGTCACCGAAGGCTACCAGGAAGTGACGCACGAATCCGTCTTTGTGCGTTTTCCGCTGCTGGGGCGCGAAAACGAAGCGCTGCTGGTGTGGACGACCACCCCCTGGACGCTGACCAGCAACGTCGCCGCCGCCGTGGGTCCGGAACTGAATTATGTCAAAGTCGAAGCAGAAGATGGCTGGATTTACTATTTGGCCGAAGGCGCTGTCAACAATACGCTGCTGGGCAAAACCAACAAAATCGTGGATCGGCTCAAGGGCGAAGAGATGCTGGGCTGGCAATACAGCGGCCCCTTTGACGAACTACCGGCCGTGCAGGACGCCTTTGCCGAAAAAGGCGACCAGAATGGCTCCCCCTACACCCATCGCGTGATTGCCTGGAAAGAGGTGGGCGCGGAAGAAGGCACGGGCATCGTCCACATTGCGCCCGGTTGTGGCGCGGAAGACTTTGCTCTGGGCAAGGAATTTAACCTGCCCGTCATCGCCCCGTTGGACGAAAACGGCATTTATAAAGAAGGGTTCGACTGGTTGGTGGGACAATCAGCCCATGACGTGGCCCCAGCTATCTTTGAAAATCTTATCGAGAAGGGCGTGTATTATCGCAAACAGCGGTACGCGCATCGTTATCCCCATTGTTGGCGCTGTGGCAGCGAGTTGGTTTATCGGCTGGTAGACGAATGGTTTATCAACATGGGCGAGTTGTATGACAAACCGCGCGAAGAGGTAACGGCCGCCGAGAAAGCCGCCAGTTTCCGTTACCAAATCATGGACTCCGTGGATCAGGCGACCTGGTATCCCAGTTTTGGGCAAGAGCGCGAGCAGGATTGGCTGCGCAATATGCACGACTGGATGATCTCCAAGAAGCGCTACTACGGCCTGGCGCTGCCCATCTACGAATGTGGTGAATGCGGCCATTTCCACGTGATCGGCAGTCGAGAAGAGCTGCAAGAACTGGCGGTTGAGGGATGGGATGAGTTTGACGGCCATACGCCCCACCGCCCTTACATCGACAAGGTAAAAATCGCTTGTCCCGCATGTGGCGGCACGGTTGAACGCATCAAAGATGTGGGTAATCCGTGGCTGGACGCCGGTATCGTGGGCATCAGCACCCTGCATTACAGCATCGACCGTGAGTATTGGGAAAAGTGGTACCCGGCCGACTGGATTAGCGAAAGTTTTCCCGGCCAGTTCCGCAACTGGTTCTACAGTTTGCTGGCGCAAAGCACCTTGATGGCAGATGGCGTAGGCCCGTTCAAAAACCTGTTCGGCTATGCCACCCTGCTGGCCGAAGATGGCAAGGAGATGCACAAATCGGCCGGCAATATGATCGAGTTCAACGAAGCGGCCGATAAGATGGGCGCCGACACCATGCGCTGGCTCTATGCCAGTTGTAAACCGGAGCAAAATCTGCGCTTTGGCTACCACACGGGCGACGAAACCCGCCGCCGTTTTTTGATTCCGCTGTGGAATGTGTACTCCTTTTTTGTGGGGTATGCCCGGTTGGATAAGTGGACGCCGGGTGAACAGGCTACAGTCAACGGTGGACAGTTTACAGTGAACAGAGAGCAGTCATCGGTGGCGGCGCATGTGATGATGGATAATTGGATCGTGGAACGGCTGCATGAGGCGACGTTGGCGACGCGGGCGGCGTTGGATGTGTATGATTCGGAGAAGGCGACGCAGGTGTTGGAAGCGTATCTGGATGATTTGAGCAACTGGTATGTGCGCCGGTCGCGCCGCCGTTTCTGGAAGAGTGAGGGGGATGCGGATAAACACGCGGCGTATGCCACGCTGTACCATGTGTTGGTGGAATTTGTGAAGCTGATTGCGCCGATTGTGCCATTTACGGCGGAGGCGATTTACCAAAATCTGGTGGCTTCTGTTGACGAATCTGCACCGAAAAGTGTGCATCACTGCTTCTATCCACAAGCGGATGCCGCTAATTTGGATCAGCGCTTGCTGGAGAAGATGGGCCTGGCGATCACCACGGCCAGTTTGGGTCGGGCGGCGCGGGGGGCGGCGGATATTAAGCTGCGTCAGCCGTTGGCCAAGGCGCGGGTAAATGTGGGTACGCGGCAAGCGCAGCAGGATTTGCTGGAACTGGATTTTGTGCTGCAAGAGGAAATCAATGTCAAGGGAATTGAGGTGGTTTCTGAGGTGGGCGATCTGGTGAGTTATGTGGTGCTGCCCAACAGCCGCACGTTGGGGCCGAAGTTTGGCAAGTTGTTCCCGCGGGTGCGGCAGGCGTTGATGGCGTTGAATCCAGCGGATGTGGCGCGGACGCTGCAAGCTGGCGAGACGGTGCAGCTGACTGTGAATGGTGAGGCTGTTGAACTGACCAGTGATGATGTATTGGTGCAGACGGAGAGCAAGGGGGGAACGGCCGTTGCCAGTGATAAAGGCGTCACCGTAGCCGTCGATACCGAACTCACCCCCGCCCTGGTGCAAGAGGGGTACGCTCGCGACATCGTGCGCCAGGTGAACAATGCCCGCAAAGAGGCCGGCCTGGAAATCTCCGACCGCATTGCCCTGGGCTACCAGGCCGAAGGAGAGGTGGCCGCCGCTTTCACCAGCTTCGCCGACTTCATTCAGCAAGAAACCCTGGCGTTATCCTTAACGGCCGTTTCTGTGGACAATCCGCTTTACCTGGAAACGGTGAAGATCGGCGATCAAGAAGTGGTCTTGTCTCTGCGTAAAGCATAATGACAGAAGTTCAACTTTTGCCAAAAGTTGAACTTCTTAGCTCGTAAAATAAGAACCGGGTGTTGGCAGCAGCAACCGGTTTCTTTTTGGGGGCGCTCTTTGTTACAATCAAACCTGCGTTGGTAATTCCTGTGGAGGCTGCTCATGCGTCGAGTATTTATGTTGGTGGTAATTTTGTTGGGGAGTTTAACGGCTGCCTGGGCGGCAGCCCAAGATGATCCGGGGTCACTGCCTGTGCCGGTGACGCCGCCGCCAGAAACATCCATCACCTACGCGGAAATCGAGCAAATGGCAGCGCAGGCCGCGCCCTCTTTTGAATTTGGCATTAACCCATTTGCGCTTCAGGCACAACCTGGTTCAGATCACTGTTCCATGGCGACGACCATCAATTTATCGCGGACGAGTCCGGCGGATGGTTCGGTGACGGATGTTTCTATCATGACGACCGCCTCAGATGACCCTGTGTTAAACTGCATGTGGGGCACACCCGGTAAAGGGTATCGCACTGTCTGGTTTCAATTTACGCCGCAGTATAACGGCATTCTTTCGGTCAGTACGCTGCCTGCCTCGCCCCAAACGCCTTCTTATGACACTGTTTTGGCCGTCCACACAGGCGCTTGTGGTGATTTGGTGACTGTGGCTTGTAACGATGACGCCATCGGCTTCAGTTCAGAAGTGACGTTTAATGTGCGCCGCGGCACGACTTATTACATTGAGGTAGCCGATTGGTCTCCGGGGGGTAGCAGCCCGCAGTGGCTCTATTTCTCCGCGCAAATTGATCCCTTTACTACCTTCTGGCAGGAATCGGCGGCGCTGGTGGGCGGAGGCACAACGGCTTTACCCCGCACCCGCCATACCACCGTGATGCTGGGATCAGACATGTATCTCTTTGGCGGGCGCGGACCGGATGGAATACTATTGTCTGATACCTGGAAATATGATACGGGGAACAACCAATGGACATCGCTGCCCTCATTTCCACCAGCTTTGTTAAACACAACGGCCGTTTATCTCCACGACACCGGCAGCATTCCAGCCACACGGCGCATTTATGTGCCCGGTGGCAGCGCCGGCGTGAGCGGCCCAAACGCCAGCTTACAACATTGGTATTTTGATTTAGACCTGGGAAGCTGGGATCAAGCGCCAGAATTAGTGGGCGGTGGCGCTCTGACCCAGACTTTTGCCTATGCGGCCGCCGCTCCCAGCAGCTCCACTACCACGCCACGCTATTACGTGACAGGCGGCGTGGTGGGGACTGGCTATCCCTTTACATCAACTTCAACAGCGCTCGACCAGGTATTGATTTACACGCCCAGCCTGCCCCAGGGCCACCGCTGGGACAAGGCCCAGCCGATGATTTCACCTCGTTACGGTCACACGGCGGCTAGAGTGGGCAATCGTGTTTGCGTAGCTGGCGGCCTAAACATCAATCAAAATACCTTCCCCCCGGCGTTAATCCCCAACGGAGAATGCGCCAATGCCGCCACGGTTTCCAGTTGGCAGGCCACCGGCAATATGAACGTGCCCCGTTATTTTGCCCACAGCGCCGTATCGCCTGATGGCAAATGGGTTGTTTATGGCGGGGTGGGCGCGAATGGCCTCTCGGTGGCAGAAGTAGAAGTATACGATCCGGTCACCAACCAATGGTCTGTCCTGCCTTTACCCTATGATTTGGGCGGGCAGGCGCTTAAACCGGCGTTGGTGTGGCCGGGCGGCGGCTTTGTGGGCAACTATTTGTGGTCATTGGGCGGCAGCTTTGATGTGACTGGCATAAATTTGGAGCCGCGCGTGTTTAAGGTGCAAATTTTGGGCAAAAATAGCTATTTGCCCGCCATTTTTAACGGTACTGGCCTGGGCAATAATCACAGCCTGGCCACAGCCTGGCGGTTACCCGTTAATACCACATTGAGCCAAAATTTCACCAGTTCGCGCATCTTTTACAATACCTATTATTTTGATTTAGCTCAAATGAAAACGGTGAATGTGAATTTGACTAATGTAGCCAGCGATACGATCTTGAATTTGTATGTCTATGACAACAATAAGCTCCTGCGCGGGGTGGACGATCTGCCGTTTGAAGGGTGGAATAAGTCGGTCAATTTGCCCAATCTGCCTCCTGGCAGATATTTTGTGGTAGTGCAGCAGACGTTCCCGGTGCAGGTGAATCCGGGTAATTATTATCAGATTCGGGTGAATCAGTGAACAGGGGACAGTGGACAGTGGACAGTGGACAGTGGACAGTGGACAGTGGACAGTGGACAG
>CAZXVH010000158.1:0-9707 GCA_964643965.1 uncultured Ardenticatenaceae bacterium | reverse complement strand
CGTAGTTCCAACTTTTATTCATCTTTTAGCTCATATATGTGGCGAAGGTATTGAACGTAAAAACGAATTGATAGAGAATCAAGAAAGATTCGAACGCTTTGAGTAAGGAGTGCATATTCATGGAAATTGGAATTGATAGTTTTGCCGCCGCCACCTTGAGCGAAGATAAAGAAAGAGCCATTCACAGCGACATCGCCCTAGCCAACCTGCTCGACAGAATGGCCCTGGCCGATGAAGTCGGCCTGGATGTGTTTGGCATCGGGCAGCACTTTCGCCTGGAGTTTCTGGATTCCGCCCCCACCATCATCCTGGCCGCCGCCGCCGCCAGCAGCATGGCGCTGTATACCGATTGGGTGACGGCGTCATGCAGTTCCCGTGCCAGCCGCTGCCGCTCCTGGAATACCGCCAGTTCTTCTGCTTGTTGGTAAAGACGCGCGTTTTCTACAGCGATACCCACCTGCTCAGCGATGCTGGCCAGAAGATTGATTTCTTCCTGGCTAAACGGCTGGTTTGCTTGGCCGATGACGCTTAACACGCCGATAATTTCCCCTTTGGCCCGCATGGGTGTCCCCAAAAATGAGTTCTGGGCCAACGTATGCCCGGCGGCAGGAACGGCATCAGAATCATCTGCGATGATGGGTACATAAAGCGGTTTCCCTTGCTCAACCACGCGCCCGACAACGGCCGTGCCGACCGGAACTTGCTTGATTTCTACAGCTACGGGGGACGGAATATTGTAATCCGCCATTAGTTTGAGCATCTGCCTGTCGTCATCCAGCATGTGGATACTACCATTGCGGGCATTCATCACGGCAACCACTCGCTTCAAGGAACGGTTTAACACCTCATCTAATTCCAGAGAAGAACTGGCAACGGCCGTTACGTCAAACAGCGCCGCCAATTCCCGCGTACGGTTGGCAACCCGTTCCTCCAATTCATCGCGGGCTTCTGCTAACTGCCCGGCCATCTCGTTGAAAGCTTGTGCCAGTTGGCCTAACTCATCCCCGCTTTGGGGGGTGAGGCGCACGTTCAAATCCCCGGCAGCCACGGCTTCTGTCGCTGCCGCCAAATTCTCCACTCGCTGTACGATCAGGCGGCGGCTGATCGTGGCGATGACCAGCAGCGCCACCAGGAAGAGGGCGGCCAGCACCAGCAGGGTAGACTGCACGGTTTGCGCCGCGTCCTGTTGGATGGCCGCAGCCACCGCTTCCGATTCGGCCGTGATTTCCGCCAGTGGCGCCACCACGCCCAGGTGCCAATCCACTGCCGGCAGCGGCGCATGGGCCAGCAGCATCGCCTGGCCATCGAGTTCTAATTCGACCAGACCGCTGGCTTCTTGCCGCATTTGGGCCAGCGCCGCCAACATCTGGGGATGTTGGGATTGGGCCAGCGGCAGGCCCAGGGTTTCGGTGATGGTCAGAGGCTCAGCATCAGCATAAGGTGCGCCCAATAAATCGCTCAAGGCGCGTGGTGAGGCGGCGACAAAACGGCCGTTACCATCCACCAGGAAAGCATACCCGCTCGTCGTTGGAGCCAGGTTGTTCAGCCGGTCAATCAACTGGACCAACAAGATGTCCACACTGACGACGCCGCGAAAGGTGTCGCCTTCGTAGACGGGCGTGCTGACGGTTGTAATTGGTCCCAAACCCACAAAATCCTCATATGGCGAGGACCATATGGTCATTCGATTGGGATTATTTGACGGCGTGGCCAGGGCTTAGAAGAGCTGTTCAGCAATAGCAAAATCCGGTTCCAGCCGCTCCACTAAATCTACCAGCGGGTAATAGCGTCCCAACCCCGACGGACTCATGTAGTAGATGGCGATGGCGTCGGGGGTTTCGGCCAGCAGCGCCGGGAAAAGGGCGTCGAACATGGCCGATGGCGTCATTATTGCCGACCATATGGGGCGCGTCCGGCAAATTAACCCAGCAGGGAATCGTCTATTAGCCACTAACGCTAAAAAAGCGATCGGCCACACCCTGGCAGAAATGCTACGCCATCATGAATTGATTGATTTATGGCAACGGTGCCAACAAGAAGATACTGAACAGATGGCCGCTATCGAAGTCGGGAAAAATCTATTCCTGCAAGCGGTCATCACCCCCTTCCAGCAAAAAGAATCACAAGCGTATCTGATGATACTGCAAGATTTAACCACCATTCGGCGTCTGGAAACGGTGCGCCGCGATTTCATCAGCAACATCTCGCATGAACTGCGCACGCCGCTGGCCTCGCTGAGAGCGGTTGTGGAAACGCTGCAAGTGGGTGCCTTGGAAGACCCGCCGGCCGCCCGTCGCTTTTTGAGCCGTGCCGACCATGAGGTCGATACCCTGACGCAAATGGTAGAGGAGTTGTTAGAACTTTCTCGTATTGAGTCTGGCCGGGTGCCGATTCGGTTAACGTCAACGGCCGTTTGCGATCTGGTTACTATTCCTGTGGAACGGTTCAAAGCCCAAGCCAAGCGAGACAAAATCAAGCTTCTCCTCGATATTCCCCCAAATCTCCCCCGTGTCTTTGCCGATGCCGACCGGATGCAGCAAGTGGTCAATAATCTTGTCCACAACGCCCTCAAGTTTACTCCCGAAGGGACAGTAACAATCTCCGCCTACATGCCAGAAGATGCGTCTAAATCGGTCAAACGCGAAATATCAGATTTACCACCTTCCGTCATTTTCAGCGTTGCAGACAACGGGGTAGGCATTCCAACGGAAGACCTACCCCGTATTTTTGAGCGCTTCTACAAATCAGACCGCGCCCGCACCCGTGGCGAAAGTGGGACGGGTCTTGGTTTAGTCATCGCCCGCCATATTGTGCAAGCACATAACGGCCGTTTATGGGCCGAAAGCAAAGAGGGCAAGGGGAGTACGTTTTACTTCACGCTGAGAACGGCGTAGGATATTTACGAGAAAATAGCAGAATCTTATTAAGCAAAACGGCCGTTTCTTACAATTTCGCCGCCGATACCCCAGCCGACTTCCCGACATATCGTTTGTGCAAACCGATTAGGAATGCCCTCCCTCTACAATTGAATGAACTCGACTAACTCCCTTCGTTCCAGCAAATAGTACCGCTGGCGGCGGATCCGCCGATGTTGACACCGACACCCTAGATGATCTGAAAGAGCGCGATCCTTGCCTCAAGATAGTCATCCTGTTAGCCCATCCAGAAGAAGCGGATGTGCCAACGCTAATCGAACAGGAGATTAGTGGCATCATCCTGAAAAGCGAGCCGCCAGATAAATTGATGGAAGCAATCTATAGCATCATGCAAGGTGAATCGTGGTTTAGCGCTGCCCTTATTCCCACCCTCATGCAGCCGACGACGCCAAAATCTCATGAGCTAACCAACCGCGAATTAGAGGTTCTAAAATTACTGGCACAAGAAAACACAAACATAGCAATTGCCCATACCCTAAACATATCAGAACGTACTGTACGCTGTCATCTGGAAAGTATTTACAATAAATTGGGAGTAGCGTCGCGGGTGGGAGCCGCCATCCAAGCGATCAAACTCAACATAATTTCGGAATAACCGCCCTAAATTGCAGGCAATAGCACCTCCATCGGCGGATCCGGCAGAAAAGACTGCCAGATCCGCCGATGTGTTTTTTTGAAATACAGTTTATGATGCTAATCGTGTTGACACAAATTAAATAAATTCGAGAAAAAATAAGGAGAAAAAAATGGTATACAAAACTTTAAACAGCCAATTTACCACGCTCCTCTTATGCTTACTTTTGATTATCACTAGTTCCTTGAGTTGGGCGATAAGGGATACGCAAGCATCCGTTTCCGCAAATATCATGTACTTTGTTCCCCAAGATATGGATAAAGCAGACGAACAAGCGATAACGCCAGAGATGGATGCCATGTTCAGACAGCCCGCTGGCACACCAGAACCCTTCGATCAAGTTATCCCGAATCACCCAGCCTTCGGCCTGATGGGCATCTACCCCGCCGGTGTAACAGTTGTTGCGGATGTGGGGTCGTCCGACATCGGTTAATTCAATATGGGAGCAAGCAATGAGGCCATCATCCGGGTAGGTCTCGTTGGCGGCGGGATTAATCTTGATAGCCTGCTCACCAGGGTCAATGATGTGAACGTTGTATATGCGCGTATTCAGGGTGTCGGCCGTATCGCTGGACATGACGTGGATGGGATGATTATAAGCCTCGCGCAAGGTTATGTCGGCGATGGTCACATCCGAGGCGACAATTTGGATGATTTCGGTCGTGATATAGTTGCCGTCCAACACAACCGCTTCCCGGCTGCCGCTGGCCGAACGTACTGTCACGTTGGGCGTGGCTATCCGTAAATAAACGCCGTCTAAATTGTAGGTGCCGTCAGCGACGAGGATGGTATCGCCGGACAAGGCTGTATTCACCGCGTTTTGCAGTTCGGTAACAGTATCCACGGAAATGGTTGCTCCTGTCGGCGGGCCGAGTGGGGCGCACAAATCTGAGCTGACCCGCGTCGAGTCAGGGGGGCTGCTCTGGACCAGGTTGATGCTGCCAAGGGTAACCAGGATGAGGAGAACGGCCGTTATCAACACAACTTTTTTCATTTTATTCTCCTTTGGCGACTACCGGGAGAAAAGCCTTCAAGCCATTGACGATGATCATCGCTTCCCGTTGAATAACGTTGCCATCACCATCATCAATCAAGGCAGTGTTGACAATGGCCTGGGGCGTGTTAATCGCAGCGTTTACCAGCACGTCAAACTGAATGGTAACCGGTGCGGCCGATGTGACTTCTACCAGCGGGCGATGTGGTCTTCAGCCCAGCCGACGAGGTCGTGGACGGGGATCGGTTCGCCCTCAGCGGTGGTGATCGTGCCATCGTAGCGGCCGAACATCTGGTGGACTTCGGAGCGCACCAGCCAGGCGTTGCTGGCGGCGACGCGCTCTAAAAAGGGCGTAAAAGTGAGGTCAACCGCCCCGGAGGGGGCGATGATACGCCAGGGACGCATGTAGGCGTTTTTGTCGTACTGCCAGGTCAGTTCCTCAGAAATTTTGCTCAAACGGCCGTTTACACATACGCCATTCTCCGTGCTGCCCGTGTTATCGGTCCACTGCCCGCCCAGATTCAGGCCGATAGAACGGCCGTTTTGCCTGCCCGACGCGCTGCCCCAATTCCAGCGGCAGTCACGCGGCCAGATGCCCCGGCCAAAATCGAGGCAGGCAAAGCTTTGTGGCCCGGTAAAGCGCGTCTCGCTGCTGCCGATACGCACCACGCCCTCGGCGGGTAGCGTGTTTTGTTTGCTGGTGAACTGGAAAGTGCGCTCGTTCCAGGGCACGACGACATTGAGCGTTTCATGATCTGGCGGGGTGGTGATGGCAAATTGAGCTGATAACGGCCGTCCTTCAAAATCGGCCACCTCTACTGCCAAACTCACGCCGCCGCTCGTCTGCCGCATAGCCACGCGCAGGCCAGATCGGGCAACGGTGACGTCCGCCGCTACCGTGTCCGGCAGATGGCAGCCGCGCCCCAGCGGGATAAGCTGCGTCATCTCCGTCAGCAGACCGGCCTCGAAGTCGGCAAAATAGACAAAAACCAGCCCGGCATAATCCAGATGGCTGACGGTGGCCGAAAACAGGTGTGTTTCGGTGGTGACGGCCCAGTAGTTCCACCGCTTTTTACGCGGCCAACGGCCGTTCAAATTGCAGCGATGCAAGGGCGTACGGGACCAACCCACGGCGTCGGGATGTAAACGGCCGTTTGGCAGGCACAAATCAACGGGGGCAGTCAATTCGTGTTCCTGGTTCATAGACTCACCTCATTAGTAACTCACCAACCAAATTCTTGTACAAAAAACAAAAAAATCGACCGCAGATTCCGCAGATTTCACAGATTAAAGAAAAATCTGCGTCATCCTTCGACAAGCTCAGGACAAGTTCTGCGAAATCTGCGGATGAATCTTTTCTGGTTTATCCAGGTTAGGAATAATCACCGGAAATCAGGGAATTGTAACCCAGTTTTTCAGGTAGATGAAATCTATTCAGCGAAGGCCAGGTGGACCTCGGTCGGCGATTGAAATCAGCCATTGATTTAGGGGATCCTCAGCAAACTTTGCCAGTGACCAGACATTGTTTGCAGTGACTCTCTATGTTTGAAATCAAGGAGAATGTTTTGTTGATAGCTTTCGACAATTGACGGCCGTTTCTATAATATTCCCCTTGTATTTTTGAGAACATCTGGAAAGCCATAGGTTGTGTAGATAATTGCTTTCATTCGTTTCCTTCCTTTGCTTCTGAGTCCGTTTTTACCCAGCGTCCGGCAAAGTTTAATAGCCGGACGCTGGATGAAAACTTATGCGGCCGTTCTTTCTGCTTGTGTTGTTTGCCGGGCGACGGGGCGCTCCGGCTGCGGCGTTCTGACGCCTTTGACCAGGAGATAGAGGGTGAAGGCCAGTTCGCCAATGATGACTGGCGGCTGCATAATCTGAGCAAAGAATGTCTCATAGTGAGGCATCAAGAAAATGCCAAAGCTGTCCAGCAAGTAGCCCAGCCCGGCCACTGCCAGCAAGATGCCCAAGATGCGGGGGAACAACGCTGACTTGTAAACGAGATAGCCCAGCAGCAGGGTGCTGACGGTAAAGAACGCTTCTGAAATGAGCACGCCGTAATAATGGGCGTTGAGGAAGAGCAAGGTTGCTGCTTGTAATTGAGCGGGCGCAAATGCGGTCAGATAAGCCTCCCCGTTTAACAGCAGCAAGGGGAAGAAGAAGTTGATCAGGTTGACAGCGTGAACGGCCGTTTGCATCAACCTTGTCACCAGAAAAATCTGTGCCAGCGGTTTGTTGACCGATTTGAGCAAGCCATAGAGCAGCACGGCCACGCCAATGTCGCTCAAAAAGACGATCAGATAGCTCACCAACCCACCCCGATACAACGACTCAGACGCCAGGATGTTATTGGCCGTAGCTGTGGCATCGCCAGCCACAATCAGGCTGTCGCTCACATAAAAGTAAGCAAACATGTTGGCAAAAAAGATAATGAGATAGAGGATGCCTGTCATACGTGCGGTTTTCTTTTCCGAATTCATTTTTGTGTCTCCTGTTTTTGATTGAGATGGATAAATTTCATTGAGAAGCAGCTTGTCACTCACGATTTGTTATCTGCCTGCCCAGATGGGAGCTGCGTGACGGCAATCAGGGGCAGCCCTAAATCACGCACTTTTCTGAGCAGGCCATATAACGCGGCCTGATCCATAACCTGTCCCGTCAAAATCGTTTCGTCGTCTGTCCAGGTGATGGTCATGTCGGCAAACCAGGCCGTCCACTGTTGACCCAGATGCCCTTTTATCTTGATTTGATAAACCATTGCTGGATTTGGATCGGTTTGGGAATCGGGTTGATGTGCCATGTCTCAATACCTTTCGCGGACGGTATGACTTCTCTGTGCCGCTCGTTCAATGTGCCTTAACCATACCGGTCAAGCGGTATGGGCGTACAGATACGAAAGTATTGTTTGGGGGTATTGGTTTGAAAGATATTCAGGTTTAAGAAGAAAGTGGGAGATGATTTGGTGAAGCGGTGGATGGGTTTGAGAGAAACGGCCGTTTCTCTACAAAATCCCCAATTCCCGTGCCCGCGCCACCGCTTCCGTACGCCGGGCGACGTTTAGTTTGCTGTAGATGTTGCGGTTGTGTCCCTTCACCGTGGGCAGAGCCAGGAACAGTCGCTCCGCAATTTCACGGTTGCTGAGACCCTGCGCCACCAGTTGCAGCACTTCCAGTTCCCGCTCACTCAATGGCTCCACAAGCGGCTGCGAAGGCGAAACATGAGGACGGGATAGTTCAGAGTTATCGGCAGCAAAGGCAGCCAGCAGTTTGTTGATGTAGCTTGGAGAGATTTCTTGGGAAACGGCCGTTTCCAACAGTTCCGCCATCGGTAAACCTTCACCAACGAAAAGGCGAACGTAGCCTTCCGGTTCAGCCTGAGTCAACGCTTGTTTCAGCGAGGCTAATGCAGATGGCGTGTCGCCGTTGGCTGCAAAAGCCAATGCTTGCAGCACCAGAATTTCTAGCACACTGCCCGTTCGCTGTCCGGTAACGGCCGTTTCCAGCAAACGCGCTAACAGAGCCATCCCTTCCGCAAGGCTGCTTTCTGAATCATCCTGCCTGAACTGCGCCAGGCGAAGTCTGGCAAGGGTGATATGGTCAAACTCACGCAGATAGCTGAGGTCGTCATCAACAGATAACCCTTGCGCATTTGCCCAATGCTGCGCGTCGGTCAATCTGCCCAGCTTGAGCCAAACCCGAGTTTTCAATGCCGCTAGACTGCGTACATCAGGAACGGGGCCTCGGACATAATACCGTTCTGCTTCATCGAGCGCCGTCAGCGCTTCCTCAAGGTTTCCTTCTGCCGCGTTTACCTTTGCTTGCGCCACATACCAGCGGAAACGCCAGCGTGGCAGCGCCGCCTCTTCGCCCAGTTCGTGGCTGCGCCCCAACTGTTCTTTGACGGCTGCCAGATTGTTCTGCTCAAGATACAACTCAGTTAAGCCGGTATGCAAATCTGCCGCGCCGCGCATAACCGGGTCGCCGTTTTCTTGAGCAAGCTGTAGGGCTTGATGGAGCGTCTTTTCAGCCTGGCGCAGCTGACCTTGCGCCAACTGCATATCGGCCAAAACATAAGCGCCGGTAATGACAAACAAGATGTTGCCCGCTTTTTGGTAACTGGTCATGGCCTCGGCAAAGGCTTGTTGGGCGGCCGTCAGCTTGCCTTCCGCCCAATAAGCCAGCCCAAGCAGTGCGCCCGGTGTGCCTCGGCGAAGATGTTCGCTCTCAGGCAAGAGGTCGAGCGCCTGCCGGGCATAGTCTACCGTGGCGGGCATATCGCCCACCGCCAGCGCGTGATAGGTGCGGGCGGCGGCAATACTGCCCGGCAAATAGCGAAACTCTTCTTCGTCGGCAATGACCAAATCGGCGTCTGTTTCCAGACAATGTTCAGCAGCAGACAACCAGCTCTCGGCTGCCTCAAGCTGGCCTGTATCCAGGCTTGCCCAGGCCATGCCCAGACAAAGCACGGGGCGAGTTTGCAGCAGTTCTGGTGGCAGTTTGTTGGCCCAACTCAGCCACTCGACGGATTGGCGGCTCCTGTCCATTTCCGCCCAGGTCAATTCAATAATCCTGGCGGCGCGTGGAAAATCTTCGGCGGCAAAGGCATGGTGGACGGCAACGGCCGTTGATCCATGTTGTTCATGCCAGGCGCTGGCGCGTTGGTGCAGCACCGCAATTTCTTCAGGCGTTTCCTTCAGCAAATGGGCGTGCAGCACATCGGCAAAGAGGTGGTGATAGCGATACCAGTGGCGTTTGTTGTCCAACGGGATGACAAACAGATTGCCCCGTTCCAGGGTTTCCAACAAGACGCCATTTTCTTGCTGATCGGTCACAGCGTCACACAGGGAACCGTTCAGGCGGTCGAGAATGGAAGTTTGCAGCAGAAAACGCCGGATTTGTTCGGGTTGGCGCTGCAACACTTCATCGACGAGGTAGTCTACAATGTAGCGGTCATCGCCAGAAAATGCCGCCACGAAGCCGTGTACGTCTGCTCGTCCCTGCATGGAAAGGGCGGCCAACTGTAGACCGGCAACCCAGCCTTCGGTGCGTTTTTCCAGGGCTGTTATCTCTGCGGCTGACAGGTCTAGTCCTGTGACATTATTGAGGAAAACGGCCGTTTCCTCCACCGTAAAACGCAAATCAGA
>CAZXVH010000157.1:0-9871 GCA_964643965.1 uncultured Ardenticatenaceae bacterium | reverse complement strand
TCTTCACCTTGTGATCTTCACTGTGACGTTCATGCTGAAATTATGGTTTAACTTGATTATTAATTTATTGTCTGAGAAGTTTGAGGGTTTATTAATGAAAAAATTTCTATCTGTCGCTTATCAAGAAGTTGCTGCTTTTCAAATTCGCTGGTTGCTATTGAAATTACTCACATTATTTTTACCGTACTATGTGGGCGGGCGTTGGCGTGCTGCTGCCTTCCGCCTGGTGGGATTCAAGATAGGGCCTGGGACATGGATCGCTGGTATGCCCATCATAACGGGACCAAAAAAGATACATAAACGCCTCGTCATGGGTGAAGCTGTCTGGCTAAACTTCGGCTGCGTCTTTGATCTTGGCGACTCGATAACCGTTGGCAATCTCGTTTATTTTGGTCATGAAGTCCTGCTAATAACCACCACACATGAAATTAACACCGCGTCACATCGGGCTGGCCTCTCCATCACCAAACCCATCGTCATTGAAAATGGCGTCTGGTTAGGCGCCCGCTGCACAATCTTACCGGGCGTCAGAGTGGGCGCAGGCGCTGTGGTAGGCGCAGGCGCCGTCGTCACCAAAGATGTAGCCCCTAATACAGTTGTAGGTGGTGTTCCGGCCCGCATGATTCGTACTTTATCGCCTGACCAGGACTTACCTGCGAATGAATTATTGCTACCCCACAATGGGCGAACCCGTGAAAACCCCATGAGCAAATTCGCATAATCGTGTCTAAACCGCTATACTGCTCGATTGTGTCTGTGAACAGGCTTTGTTCCAGACCTACCAATTTTGAGCGACGCCCACCACTATCGGCTGTGTTGGCTCATACGATTTGCGGGCTGAGAGTGCGACTTGGCTCCCTAAAGTCAAGGAGACTTTCAGTGAAATTTAACGAATTCAATCTTGATGCACGTCTGAACGCGGGCATCAAAGAAATGGGCTTTACCCAGCCCACCCCCATCCAGGAACAAGCCATTCCCCACGTCCTGAAAAATAAAGACGTACTGGGTTTAGCGCAGACAGGAACCGGCAAAACGGCCGCTTTTTTGCTGCCCATTTTACAACGCCTCATCCAGGGCAACCGGCGTCAGGTGCGGGCGCTCATCGTGGCCCCCACCCGAGAACTGGCGGAACAAATTCATGAAACGGCCGTTTCCCTGGGCAAACACACCCCCATCCGCAGCCTCACCGTTTATGGCGGCGTCAACAAAAAACGGCAGGTAGACGCCCTCCGTCGCGGCGCCGAAATCGTTGTCGCCTGCCCCGGCCGGCTGCTCGATATTGTAGGCGATGGCGACATTGACCTTTCTCATGTGGAAGTGCTGGTGCTGGATGAGGCCGACCGCATGTTTGACATGGGCTTCCTGCCCGACATCCGCCGCATCATCAAACTGCTACCAGCGCAGCGCCAAAACCTCTTCTTCTCCGCCACCATGCCCCCCGATATCCGCGACCTCACCGATCAGGTGCTGCGCGATCCGGTGACGGTGCAGATCGGCCATATTGCCCCGGCTAAAACGGTGTCCCACGCCTTATATCCGGTGACAGGCGGCCTCAAGAAGCAGCTGCTCTTCTCCATGCTAAACCAGACACGCACCGGGCGGGTGCTGATCTTTACGCGCACCAAACGACGCGCCCGTTTCCTGGCCCGTGACCTGGAAAAAGAAGGGTACAACGCCGAAGCGCTGCAAGGCAATATGTCGCAGAACAAACGGCAAAATGCCATCAACGGCTTCCGTGACGGCAAATATGACATCCTGGTAGCCACCGACATTGCCGCCCGCGGCATTGATGTGGCCGAAATCTCCCACGTCATCAATTTTGACATGCCCGATACCGTAGACGCCTATACCCACCGCATCGGCCGCACCGGCCGCGCCGATGAAACGGGTGAAGCCTACACTTTCACCGAACCAGACGATGAAGCCATGGTACGCGACATCGAGAAGGTGTTACGCACCCCTATCGAACGGCGGCGGTTGCCGGAATTTAATTACGGTGGTTTCTCCCCGGAAGCCCGTCCCCAGGCAAAAGTAAACCAGAGCAAATCAAACAACCAGAATGGTCGCCGCAATACGGGCAGCAATAACGGCCGGTCTGGCAATGGGAACAATCGCCGGCGGCGGAATCAACCACCCAGCCGATATAGTTCACAAAACGGCCGTTAGACTCGCTTAGATTGGTTCAATCTTAAGGATTGAACCAATCTTCCGTCATCACGCCCTCGGCGTCGCCAACCCCACCTCATTCAGTGCATACCCCGGAAACACCTCCGCGATTTGCGGATTATTGAGCCGTTTGCGGATAATCTCGCCTAAAACATCGCGGTAATCGGTGGTGATGGCCAGGTCGCCGGGGCCGGTAAGCTGCTCTGGCTGCAAGCCGGGCCAGTTAGCATAGACGCGACGGCCGTTAATACCCCCACCCAACACCATCATCATATTGCCGTGCCCGTGATCCGTGCCTAACCCCCCGTTTTCATTGGCTCGCCGGCCAAACTCAGACATGACGACCAGGGTTATATTGCCCATCATCGCCTGTAAATCTTCATAAAACGCGGCCAAGCCTGCGGCCAACTGCGCCATGAGCGTGGGCATAAAGCCCTCGGCGCTGCCTTGCGCGACGTGGGTATCCCAGCCTACCAGGTCTACGCAGGCCACTTCCAGCCCCACATCTGCCTTGATGAGTTGGGCCACTGTTTGCAGCGCTTTACCGAATTCTCGCTCGGGGTAAGCCCGGCCGTTTGCCACATATCCCTCTGTCTCAATTTTGCTCAAGACATCCATCGCCGCGAATGTTTGCTGGGCAACGGCCGTTAACACATCTTCCTGCTGGTTGTAGAGCGCCGCCAACAAGGCTTGCCGGTCGCCGATGCGCTCCGGGCGGCCTTGCAGATGGTAGTCAGCGATGGCTTGCAGGGCGGTGGCCGAAACTGTACCGGTGAGTGAGGCGGGTAATATTTCGCCCACCCCCACCGCCCGCAGCGCCGATTGGTTACCCGTATCCAGCGACGCCAGGTGGCGGGCCAGCCAGCCGGTATAATCACCGTTTTGGCTGACGCCGCGCTCCATCAAATCCATCGCCTCAAAATGGGAGCGCGTCTCGTCGGGCGAGCCGGTGGCGTGGACGAAGGCCATGTCGCCGGCCTGGTAGATGGCGGCCAGCGGGGCCAGCGCCGGATGCAGGCCGAAAAAGCCATCCAGGTCTACCGCTTTGGCATTGGCCGACAGGGCGTCGGGGCGCGGGATACCCAGCGTGGGACGCAGGGCGTAGTAGGTATCATCGCCGTGCGGCACGACCATGTTCAAGCCATCCGCCCCGCCCCGCAAAAAGATGCAAATCAGCGTATCGCCGCGCGGCCCGATATGGGGATCGGCCAGGGTGATGCGTGGCAGCCACTCGGGCAGGGCATAGAGGCGCGGCCCCACAAACATGGCAGCGGCCGCCTGCATACCCGTCGTCAAAAAAGCGCGGCGGCTGACCTGGGCGTATTCGGAGCAATAGGTTGAGGTTTTCATAGGGTCTCCTTTTTTAGTGAACAGTGGACAGTGGACAGTGGACAGTGGATAGTGGGCAGTGGACAGTGAACAGTGGACAGTGGGCAGTGAACAGTGGACAGTGAACAGTGGACAGTGAACAGTAAACATGAACAAAATTGCCTACTGTTCACCGCCTGTCATGTCCATTGAAAGGCGGGACTGGCCAGCATGAGGGCGGCGGCGTCTTTGAGGTTTTGGCGGGTGTTGGCGTCGGCTAACGAACCAGCGCCGGTATATTGTTGGTAGAGTTGGCGTTCGGCTGGGAGCAGGGAACGGCCGTTTAGCAGCCTGCTGAAAAATTCAAGAACCGCTTCGGGATCGTCTGCTCTTCCGCGCTCTACCAATTCTGCCAACGGGGCAGTAGCCCCCGGCAGTTGCTCGTTAACCAGCGTCAGGGCGAAGTTCCAGCGGGGCAGCAGATTAGCGGCCCAGGCGTCGGCGCTATCGGGGTAGCCATCGGGCGGCGGCCAGTGAAAGGGAACCTGACCCAGCAAACGCAGCCAGCGCCCCATTTCCCGCCCACGCCCCAGACGCAAATCGGTATGGATTGCTCGCAATGTAGAGACCAGGTAGGTAAACGGCCGTTTCAATTTCGGCGGCGCTGTGGCAAATTCTTCACTCAGAAAAATAACGCGCAGCATCGCTTTAATGTCGCCATCCGTTTCTTGGAACGTGTGGGCAACGCGATTCACCAGCGCTGTTGGCGGCTCATCGGCTACGAAGCGGCGCACCAGTTTGGTTGAAATGAAAACGGCCGTGCGCCGGTCTGCCAGGAGCATGTCTAGCAATTGGTGAATATCATCCTGGCCTTGATTAGCTGGGAAATGCTTGCCCAGGATAAACTTTTCCCCTTGATCGTGGGCGTTTTCATCAAAAAAGAGATGACCCTGGCGCACCCCGCGCTGGCGCACACCCAGACCAGTCAAGGCCCGAGCGGCTTCTTGTACATCTTTTTGAGTGTAGCCTGCCTGAACGCCCAGGGTATGCAGTTCCAGCAGTTCGCGCCCATAATTTTCATTGGATTCATCTTTACTGTTGCGCACATTGTCCAGGTAAACGAGCATGGCCGGGCTGAAGGCGCTGGCGTAGAGCAGGTCGCGGAATTTACCCAAGGCGTGGGGTCGGATCACGTCCCGGTCGTCGATGAATTTGAGGGCGGGCATGACCTTGTTTTTACGCAGGAAGATATTGAAATGATCGCTCCAAAACTCGACCATCGCTTCATAAAGCTGCCGTTGAGAATAAACGGCCCGCAGCAGGGTGGCGCCCACCAGTTCAAAGATGAGATCGTCTTCATCCTGGGTCAGCAGTTGGCTGATGTCCATCTGCTGAAAGTCGAGATGGCGCAGCATGAGGTCGGCGGCGTGGTCGTCGATGGCTTCCGGGTGCAGCTGCTGCTCCAGGTAGGCAGCCAGCCCCATCTCCTGAACCTGGGCTACGTCACCGGGACGCGGTCCGTAGCCGGCGCGGTTGAGCAGGCGGCGGGCCGGGTCCGTGGGTGACAGCGGGGCTAGAGGAAGGAGATCTGGCAGCTGCTGTTGGGCCATTTTTTGCCCGGCCACCCCGCAACCAGTGACGCCGACGGTAACGGCCGTTACGCCCCCTAGTTTCAGAAAATCACGACGAGAAAGCATGGAACCTCCAGTTTGCAGTGACCAGTGTATAGTTTACAGGGATCAGCGGGTCAGCCTTTTCACTGTTCACTGATGACTGTTAATGGTTCACGGATCACCGCTTTTGGCAGCCAACCGACCAGGGCGAAGACGGCCGCGCCCATGACCATCATGCCCACCAGCGGAGCGAAGATAAACCAGCCCACCAGGGGAACCAGGCAGGCCAGTTCATAGATCACTGCGCCGCGCAGCAGGTTCATCATGTCGGAATTGGGTTTGGCCAGGGGACGGATGCGTTCGGCCAGCAGGCGGGCCATGCCAGCTGCCCCCAGGCTGCCCAGCCCCATCACGGTGATGGCGAGGGCGACGCCAAATGCCTGACCCGGCCCTGGGATTTGGAAGGTGATGAGGATGAGGGGGAGCAGAACGGCCGTTAACAAAGCCCCCAGCCAGAACGATTTCCCCGGTGTTTCCCGCAGCCGCACCTGGGTGCGGATGGTGACGCCGGGCGCCAGTAAAGTTAAGCCCACCAGCAGCGCCGGTAAACTAATCAGAATGCCAATGATAATAAACGTGACGGTATATACATCTGCCATTTCGGCCTCCTTTGTAAACGGGAGCGCGGACAGCTTGTCCGCTGTAAACGGGAGCGTAGACAGCTTGTCTGCTGTAAAAGGGAACGCGGACAGCTTGTCCGCCGTAAATGGGAGCGCGGACAGCTTGTCCGCCCTGTCTTACTTAAAAATACAGGAAACACTGCCAAAAGTTGCATCTTCCCGGATCAACAACCCAACCTACGGCCTTCATTTGTAAATAGGAGCGCGGACAGCTTGTCCGCTGTAAAAGGGAACGCGGACAGCTTGTTCGCCCTGTCTTACTTAAAAATACAGGAAACATTGCCTAAAGTTGTATCCTGTTGGTAAACAGTCTGTAAAATCTTGAATAAAACAGCGTCGCCCTATCTACCAAATCGACTTATACTTGTGCTGGTTTACGCCAGAAGTTCAATTTCTTTAATCTTTAATTTTCCTGTTGGAGGCAATATGTTACATAAAGCACAAATCCTCGCGCCTGAATTAATCCGCTTGCGGCGAGATATTCACCAGCATCCTGAACTGGGCTTTCAGGAATTCCGCACGGCCGCTCTGGTGGCTGATACCCTGGCAGAAATCGGCATTGAGGCGCAAACAGGCGTGGGACGCACTGGCGTCGTGGCCCAAATCGGCAGCGGCAATGGCCCTACCATTGCCATTCGCGCCGACATGGACGCGCTGCCCATCCTGGAGAAAAACGAGGCAGCTTACGCCTCCCAAAACGACGGCGTGATGCACGCCTGCGGCCACGATGCCCATACCGCTATTTTGCTGGGTGCGGCCCACTTATTGCAGCAAAGTTTTCGAGAAGAAAAATGGCAGGGCAATGTGCGCCTCCTTTTCCAGCCTTCAGAAGAGCGCTTTGACGCCGATGGCGTCAGCGGCGCTACCGCCATGATCGACGATGACGCTCTGGAGGGCGTGGATGCCGTGATCGCCCTGCACGTCTGGTCGGATAGGCCGAGTGGGGAAGCCTGGTTTTATGATGGCTTTGGCCTGGCGGCGGTGGATCAGTTTGACGCCTGGATTTATGGCGATGGCGGGCATGGCGCTTATCCCCACACAGGCAGCGACCCGCTGTTTATGCTCGGCCCTATTTTGAATACGCTCTACGCTATCCCTTCCCGACAAATTAACCCGCTGCGGCCGTCAGTGATCAGTTTGGGGCAAATTTGCGGCGGCATGGCGCATAATGTCATTCCCAACCAGGTGTTTTTGCAGGGCACGATCCGGTCGCATGAGGAAGCGGTGCGCCAACAACTGTGGGCGGAAATTGAGCGGGCGCTCAGTTTGAGCAAGGCGTTGGGCGGCGACTATAAGCTGGAGATTACCAAAGGGTATCCGGCGCTGTTTAATGATGCCCAGGTGAATAACTGGCTGCGGGAGGTGACGGCGGATCTGGTGGGGGAAACGGCCGTTATTAATGAAGAATTTGGCATGGGCGCCGAAGACTTTGCTTACATGACCCAAAAAGCGCCAGGGGCCATGTTTATGCTGGGCGCGGCCCCTGCTGATGGCCCCGCTCGCCACCATCATACCGACACCTTCGATATTGATGAGACTGTCTTGCCCATTGGCGCTGCTATTTTAGCAGAGACGGCCAGGCGTTTTGTCACCAAAAAATTGATGTGGTAATACAACAATTGGCGTCAGTTCTCCCTCTGGAAACTGACGCCAATCCCCACCTTCGCTATACATCCCCATAAAAAAACATCTGATTTTCCAGCCAAACCCAATAAAGAACGTGCGTTCTATAGAAATTTAATGATACTTTCTTATATAATACTTTCTGTCAACTTCGTATAGAAGAAAAATGGTAAGTCGGTTTCAGACACCACCCCTTGTGGTGCATCATACGAAAATTGAATGTGTCCCAATCCGTATGCGCAGCGCTTACCCCATTGTTCCAAACTATCAAGGAGGATCAGATGAGTACAAATTACTCTGAGGAACAAAGCAGCACAACCGGCGCGTCCATGAAACGCCGCCTGTTGCCGCTTGCCCGCTACCGTTCGGTAGCTATTTTATTAGTGGTGATGTTGGTTTTATTAGTGGGGCCAGGGCTGGCTATTTCCAGTACCATTCCGACCATTTCTATCACCAATGTGGTGACAGACCAGACTGTCACTATCGTGACCTACAATTATCCGGCCAATCAAAATTTTGTGGTGACGATGGGGCCGATGGGGTCTAAAGGGATTGGCGGGTATTATGTAACCACCATCAATTCTGGGGCCGGTGGTTCTTTGCCAGCCACCTTTGCTATCCCTGAGCAGTTAAAAGGCTCTTATCAGATTGCTATCCGTTTGGAAAGTGCGCAGGGCTTTTACAGTTTCAACTGGTTTTATAACAATACCACCGGCATTGGGGGACCGCCTGGTTATACCGGTATCCCCACCTTTAGCATCTTGGGCGTTACTGCTAACCAGAATGTGACTGTTCGCATGAATAATTTCCCGGCCAATCAGGTTTTTAGGTGGACCATGGGGCCGATGGGTACGCAGGGCATCAATGGTTTTGCCGTGTCAGGATTTGAAGCCTGGAATTCCGGCGCTGGCGGGCAGCAAGATTTGACGCTGTCTATTCCGGCGCAGTTGAATGGCTCCTACCAGATTTCTATCCGGGCGCAAACGGGGCACCCCTGGCCGCATCCCTATTATGCCTACAACTGGTTCTACAATAATACGACCGGTTCCGGCGGTCTACCGACTCCCCCGCCGCCGACTGATAGTTATACCGGCATCCCCACCTTCAAGGTTTGCAGGGTGGTTCAAAACAGTAATGTGACCATCCGCACGAACAACTTCCCGCCTAATCAGACATTTTTTGTCACGATGGGGCCAATGTATACGGCCGGTATCAATGGGTTCCCCGCCACGCCTTCGTCTATAAATTCGACAACGGGCGGCACACAGGATTATACGTTCGCCATTCCGGTGCAGCTTCAAGGCCAGGCGCGTATCTCGATTCGGGCGCAAACCGGACATACCTATCCGTTCTATGCATTTAACTGGTTCTTTAATAACACGGCAGATGTCTGTCCCTAATTTTTAAACGGTAAGTTTTATTCTATGCTGGCAGCGGGCATAACCTGACATTTTTACCAGAGGTGGTACGGTCAGAAAGCAGCCCTTCGGGACTGAGATGCGACTACAGCGAATATATAAAGCGCCTGGCTTTTGCATAAAGCCAGGCGCTTTTTTATGTGGAAGATGGTCTGGCGGGCTGGTAAAATGGGCAACGGCCGTTTCCCATTCGATCCCCATCCTCAAATCCCGTATACTCCTACAAAAAATGGGAAAGCGGACAAGCTGTCCGCGCTCCCAGGGATAAAGAGGGAATCATGGAATTACGCTTAGACAACAAAGTGGCTATCGTCACCGGCGCCGGTCAGGGCATTGGCGCGGCCATTGCCCACACGCTGGCGGCGGCGGGCGCCAACGTGGCGGTGAATGATATTAACCCGGATCGGGCAGAGAAAACGGCCGTTGCCATCCAACAAGCAGGCGGCCAGGCCATCGGCATCGCCGCCGACATCGCCAACAAATACCAATGCGCCCACCTCATCGAAACCACCCGCGCCGAGTTCGGCGGCCTGCACATTTTGGTCAACAACGCCTCGGTGGAACCGGCCAAACCTATCATGAAACTCGACGAGTGGGATTGGCAGCGCACCCTTGACGTGAACCTGAAAGGGACATTTTTTATGAGCCAACTGTGTGGCCGGGTGATGGGCGGCGTGTTTGACAAGCACGACGGCCTGGCCGAAGCGAAGGGTGAAGGCGGCGTGATTGTGAATATTGGGGCGATGGCAGGAACGGCCGTTTCCCTACCAGATAGAGCCGCCTACTGCGCCAGCAAAGCGGGCATGGTGGGCTTTGCCCGGGAGTGCGCCCGTGAATTCGCCCAATACGGCATCCGCGTCAACACCATCCTGCCCGGCCTCATCGACACGCCGCGCACCGCCGCCTTTATCGGTGAGCAAACCGGCGAGAATCACATCCAGGCAAACATCCCGCTCAACCGTGCGGGCGCAGCCCAAGACGTGGCCGATGCCGTGCTTTTCCTCTGTTCCGATGCCAGCAGCTATATCACCGGCAGCACTCTTTCCGTCGATGGCGGCTGGGT
>CAZXVH010000156.1:425-9883 GCA_964643965.1 uncultured Ardenticatenaceae bacterium | reverse complement strand
CGACTACCAGACTACCAGACTACCAGACTACTCGACTACTCGACTACTCGACTACCAGACTACCAGACTACCAGACTACTCGACTACTCGACTACTCGACTACTCGACTATCAGACTACTCGACTACTCGACTACTCGACTACTCGACTACCAGACTATCAGACTACTCGACTACCAGACGAACCACATGCGCCTAAAAAAACTCACCCTGCAAGGGTACAAAACCTTCGCCAGTAAAACAGAATTCGTCTTCGATGAGGGCATAACGGCCGTTGTCGGACCCAATGGCAGTGGCAAAAGCAACGTCGCCGACGCCGTGCGTTGGGTGCTGGGCGAACAGAGCTACAGCACCCTGCGCGGCAAACGCACCACCGACATGATCTTCGCCGGCAGCCAGAAACGGCCGCGCTCCGGCATGGCGCAAGCCATCCTCACCCTCGACAACAGCGATGGCTGGCTGCCCATCGACTACACCGAAGTGGAAATCGGCCGCCGCGCCCATCGCTCCGGCGAAAACGAATACCTGCTCAACGGCCAAAAAGTACGCCTCAAAGACATCACAGACCTGTTAGCCGCCAGCGGTCTGGCGCAGCGCACTTACACCATCATCGGCCAGGGACTCGTCGATCAGGCGCTTTCCCTGCGTGCTGAAGAACGCCGCGCCCTCTTTGAAGAAGCGGCCGGCATCCACCATTACAAAACGCGCCGCGCCGAAACCTTACGCCGCCTGGAAGAGACGCGCCACAATCTGGAGCGCGTCCACGACATTCTCAACGAAATTCGGCCGCGCATGAATTCGCTCAAACGGCAGGCCATCCGCGCCCAAAATTATGAGCAAGTAGCTCAAGATTTGCGCCACCTGCTGCGCATCTGGTACGGCTTCAAATGGGAGCAAGCCAAAGACAACATTCGGCTGGCGCGGGAACGCGCCACCATCACCGAAAAAGCGTGGCAAGAAACGCGCCAGGAATATCTGGTGCAGCAAGGCAAAATCGACGTCATCCGCCGCCGCATCCATGAGTTACAAGAGAAAACGGCCGTTACCCGCCAACAACGTGAAGAAGTCCGCGAACAACTGGAAAAAGTGCGCCGCCAGGTCGCCATTTTGCGCGAACGACAGCAAGCGTGGCAGCGTCAACTGAGCGACATTGAGCAAGAGCTGCCCGACATTGAAAAGCAACACGCCGCCGCTCAAACTGATTTAGCCGCCGCCACTTCCGACCTGGAAGCCGCCCAGGCCAGCCTCAACCAAAATCAAGCTGAATTGCAGCAGTTCAACGCCACCTTCCAAACGCAACAAGGTGAAATCAACCGCTGGCAAAAGAAAGTGCGCCAGGTCGAACAAGCGCAGCGTGACGCCCAAAACAAACTGGCGCAAGCAGAAGGGCAACTGAGCCAGTTGCAAGAACGGCTCAAAGAACAAGCCTCTCCCGCCCCCACGCAAAACGACGAGACGGTACAATTGGAAAAACGGAGGCAGCAATTAACGGCCGTTCTGCAATCCGCCCAAAGCAAAAGCGAAGCGCTGCGCCAGAAACGAGACGAAGCCGCCACCCAACGCCAGGCGCTGGTGCGCGACCTCAAAACGGTGCGCCGCCACCTCAACGACGAGCAAAAAACGCTCAACAAGCGACGCCAAGAGCTGGCACGCCTAGAAGCCCGCGCCGACATGCTCGAGCAAATGCGCCAAAAAGAGAGCAAAGTCAAAGGCAGCGCCCGCAGTCTGGGCCAACTGGCAACCCTCATCACCATCCCCGAGGAATACAAAACCGCGCTCTCCGCCGCCCTCGCCAACCGCCTCTCCGCCATCGTCTTGCCCGACGAGAGTACCCTGTGGCAACTCCTGCAAGACAACCCGGAACAAGCGTTAACGGCCGTTGCCCTCTCCACCATCCACTCACCAAACAAACCCACCCTGCCCGCCAATAAAGCGATCATCGGCTGGGCGGATGAACTCGTCAGCGGCAATCCCATCGTCAAACCGCTGGTTGATTTGCTCCTGGGGCAAATTTTGCTCGTCGAAGACAGCCAAACCGCCTTCCAACTCGCGCAAGCATTACCGGCTGGCTCTCTGGCGGTCACATCCGAGGGCTTTGTGGCTCATGCGGGGGGAGTGGTTGAACAAAACGGCCGTTCCACCCAAAACAGCATCCTCGCCCGAGAAACAGAGTGGCGGGAAGCAAATGAAGAAAACAGCAGGCAGAAGGCAGAATTAGAAGCGTTCGAGAGTAGCCTGGCTGAAAAACAAGCCGCCACAGAGGCCAAACAAAAAGAAGGCGACCGCCTGCAAAATGAAGAACAACGGCTGACGCAGCTCATCAACGAAAGCGGACAGCGCCTCTCCCAAACCCAACGCGATTTAGACCGCGTGGAGCAGCAGCAAACCTATCTCAAACGGCAAGCAGAAAACCAAAAGCAGGAAACGGCTCGACTAGAAAGCCGCATCCAAACCGTCTCCGTCAGCCTGGAAACAGAGCGCCAGGCAGAAATGAGCCTGGCCGAAGAACTGAATAACGCCCGCGCCTCGCTGGAAGCGCTGCCCGTCGCCGAAGCGCAGCAACAACGGCAAGCTCTCCAACAACAAATCGGGGCGGCCAGCACCATCGTCGCCGGACGGCAAGCGGTGGTAGACAGCCGCCGCGCCACTTTGCAGCAAGTGGAGCGCCAACGCCAACGGCTGCAAGAGCGGCTCAACAGCCTGCGCCGCCAACAGCAAGATAGCTCCCTCAGCGACGAAGAAGCGACGCTCAAAGGGTTGCAAAGTGAACTGAGCCGCCTGGACGAGACGCTCAAGCCGTTGCAAGAAGAGCTGGCGCATTCGCGGCGGGAGATGGCGCAACTGGAAGAGGAGACGGCCGACATCAACAAGTTCACCCATGAACGGGAAACCCAGTACACCCAGGCTAAAATCGCGTTGAGTCAGAGAGAAACGGCCGTTGATGGCTTGCAAGATCGCATCAAAGCAGATTTGGGCATCGTCGCCCTCAGCTACGACGACGACCAGACCGGCGCCACCCCCCTGCCCATCAGCGAAGTGGTCGAGCAACTACCCCGCGTAGACGAACTGCCCAGCGACATCGAAGACGCCATCCAAAATTATCGCGGCCAGATGCAGCGCATGGGCGCCATCAACCCCGACGCCCCCGAAGAATACGAAGAAGTGGCCGAGCGCCACGAGTTCCTCAGCCAACAAGTCGAAGACCTTACCCTCACCGACAGCCAACTGCGCGAAGTTATTGCCGAACTGGATGATCTCACTTCTCGTGCCTTTGGCGAAACCGTCGATAAAGTGAACAATATCTTTGGCGAAACCTTTACGCAACTGTTTGGCGGCGGCTCCGCCCGTCTCCTGCTCACCGACCCCGACGACCTCACCATCAGCGGCGTAGACATCATCGCCCGCCTGCCCAACCGGCGCGAACAAGGGCTGGGCTTGCTCTCCGGTGGCGAACGGTCACTCACGGCCACCGCCCTCATCTTCTCCCTGCTCAAAGTGTCGCCCACCCCCTTCTGCATCATGGACGAGGTGGATGCGGCGCTAGACGAAGCCAATGTCAACCGCTTCCGGGAACTGCTGCGCGAACTGAGCCTCAAGAGCCAGTTCATCATCATCACCCATAATCGGGGCACGGTGCAGGCGGCGCAAACCATTTACGGCATCTCCATGGGCGACGACAGCGCCAGCCAGATGATCTCTATCAAGCCGGAAGATTATATCAAGCAGGAAAAACTGGTTTAAGGCAACTAAACATGAAGAAATCATCTATTTCAAAACACTCGGAAACTGATCTGGATTTTTTGCACACGGCACGAGATGAGGATATTGATTTTTCTGATATTCCAGAAATCACGGAACCACAACTAGCCAGCGCCATCATTCGTATGGGTGGCAAACCGGTAACCAAAGAAAAGGTACGGGTCAGTGGGTGATTTTTCAGGTGACAAAACGGCCGTTCCCCGTATTTCCTCATCACTCAGGGCAGATAGGTCTTGCAATTCATAACGTTGTATATTCCTATAAAACCCGCTACCATTACAATATTCTGGCGAGTGAGATAATTGGAAGGAAAGTAAATGGCGCAAGCAACAAAACCTGTGGAATATGAAATAAGAAACGGCATTACGGCCACGCCACCCTCTTCCGACCCTGCCCAGAATTTATCCATTGCCCCCTCTCCACTGCCCAAACAGAACCTGACCAAAGATCAACTCGACATCCTCATACGCCTCATCATTGGCACGGGGTTGATTGGCGCCGAAGATTTGGGTCAATATCTGCAACAGTGGGAAGAAAATGCCCGCCATCACGCGGAAACAATGGATATGCCGGAAGAAACAAAAGCGGCCGTTATCCGCTATGCCGTGTTAGGCGCCTTGTTTGAGTTAAAGGACAAGGTGGAAGCGGGGTTGGAAAATTTGGGGAAAACGGCCAATAATTTCAGCCAAACCGTCTCTCAAAAAAGCCAACCCGTCACCAAAAGCCGCTTCTACCAACCCGTCCAAAAGAAATATGATGAACTGGTAGCGTATGGTGAAGCAAAGCTGAATATGCTGGTGGAACGAGGGCGGCGTGAAGAGCCGGCTGCCCGGGCGCTGGCGCGGGAAGCGCTCGGCGAATCCATCAACGAGATGATCGAATTCCTGGCCGAAAACGAAGAAATCACGGAAATGATTCAGCAGCAAAGTATGGGCATGGCAAACGAGGTGGTCGAAGATATGCGCACCCGCACCGTCACGGCCGATAATGTCATGGAACGGGTTACGCGCAATATTTTGAGACGGCCGCAGCGTGAAGAGTTGCCCCCACCCTCTCCAGAAGTACAAGCCCAGGCTATCCGTCTTGACCGTCAAGCCAAACCAGAAGAATAAGCAACATTGTTATTTTGACGTCAACTATAAAAATGAAAGCCTACCCGCTCTTCGCTCATAAATCATGAAAATGAAATCCCACACCTTACAAGGCCATTATGCCGGGTTCATCACCCGTCTATTTGCCTTTATGATCGATATCCTTCTTGTCGTGATCATGTTGGGCGTCGTTTCTTTTTCATTGTCGCTCATCTGGCGCTTTTTTGATTTGATTCCCAATATCGTCACCGATTTGGTTGGCAGCCCTGAAAGAATCACTGCTGCTTATAAAGCTGCGCTTCCGACTATCACCCCAATCGTCAGTATCGTTTTAGTCTTTGCCTATTTTATTTTCTTTTGGATGTCATCGGGGCAAACGGTGGGCAAAGCGTTGATGGGGGTGCGCGTGGTTAGCGTCAATGGACGGCCGTTAACATTCCTGCAAGCCTTATTCCGCTTTCTGCTCTATCCCATTTCGGCTATGATTTTCTTTCTCGGTTTCGTGTGGATATTGGTAGATAACCAACGCCAGGGCTGGCATGATACCATCGCTCGCACTTACGTCATTTACACCTGGAGAGCGGTTCCCCACGCCGGCTTCCTGCACCAATGGCAACATAAGTGGGAGAAACCAACTGAGTAACAAGAAGTTCAACTTTTTAGAAAAGTTGAACTTCTAAACTTCTAAACTAGCGACCAGAGGTAACGGCCGTTTCCCTCCGCCTCTCCCCTTCCTTCAATCGATCCAAATGAATCGTCAACGTGGAATAAACACCTTCAGGCTGGCGCGTCATCTCATAAGGCAGCTTTTGTAATATCCCCATAATGCCCTTATTGCTGTTCAATACATCCGCCACCAACTTCTGAATGCCATTTTCCCGCGCTTCTTCAACCAGCAGCGCCAACAACTCAGTGCCAATGCCCTGTCCCTGCATATCATCTCGCACAGATATACCGGTATCAGCCCGGCCGTCCCCGATGCAGATATAACGAGCGGCGCCCACCGGTGCATTTGGTTTATCCGGTAAATCGGCAAACGCAATCAAGCCAGCCTGTTTCTTAGCATCCATATGGGCAATCGTCTCGGCTTCTTGCCAGATACGCCCTGCATTGACATGGTCAATGGATTGATGATACCGTTGGTAGCGGCTGTCAGCGCCCATGTTTTCAAAAATGTCAACCAGGTACACAGCATCATCAAAGCGCATATGGCGCACCCCAATCAACGTGCCGTCTTTGGCAAAAAACGTGTAGAGCATCTCTTCTAATTTCATAATTCCTTCAATGCCTGAATGTTTTTGTCCACTTCAGGCTGTTTGGTCTCCTAAACCATTAACGCCTTGCCAGCCGTAAAATCATCTTTTTCATTTTCTATCTTGGTTGGCGGCTCCCAACCATTTTGACGCACTGCGTCATAAGCGTATCATGTTTTTATCAGTAAATCAACTAATAATATATTATGTTAACATGATGAACGCTTCATTTTAACTTTTTCTATCATAACAGTCTGAAATCAGGTGAGAAATAGGATATTTTCTCCAGCCCGCAAGCTTAGCTAATCTCCCGCAACCTTTACAAACAACCTGCGTATATAATACTGAAGACATTGGCTAAGGTGATTTTTAATAATATGGGTATCCTTCGCCAGTCTATGATAAAAATCAATGGCGTCAGGAGAGACACCAAGAAAAAATCCTTATCACAAAGATACAAAGAAAATAAGAGACAAAGGGTAAAGAGATTTTCTTTGTGCCTCTAAAACCTTTGTTTCTTTGTTATAAAACAGAGTGGTTTTTTCAGGCATTCAATTCAACGAGATGAACCTCAACAAACAAGGAAGGTACCATGAGTCCTAAGAAAAAAGACAGATATGTAGAACTGCGTGACGAACTAGAAGCCCTGCCCCACATCAGTGCGGGACAAGTAGACACCTGGATCGACTTGCAAAAATCTATCGACAGCACCCGCGATTATCTCATTCGCGCCGTGCCCGATGCCCAATTCAGTATCGATGAAGCGCAGAAGATTTTGGCGCAGCGCACTTATACCCTGGTGTTTTTTGGGGGAACGGGTGTGGGCAAAAGTACCCTCATCAATGCTTTATTAGGTCGTAATTTGCTGCCAACTGGGGCGGTAACGGCCGTTACCGGCACCATCGTCTACATTGAGCAAGCCAAAGAAGGGGAAGCCGAATCCCTCGTCCTCAGCTATTGGAGCCGCGACGAATTCGCCGAGCGTGTGCGCCGTCTCTGCCAATTGGCCGACCTGCCCAGCTTCGACATCACCAACGATGGCGAACGTGAACAAGGCGAAGAAGCGATCCGCGCCATCATCGAAGAGAGTAAAGGCTCCGCCAAAACCGAGCGCGACGAATATTTGGAAATCCTGCTCGACTGCATCAGCTCCTACGAAAACAACAAAGAGTTGTTCAAAGCCGGGACGCCCCCTCCCGTCAGCTTACCCTTGGAAGACGCCGCCTCGCTCAAACATCTGCGCGAAGACGGCTTCAAAGGCTCCGATCAACGGCAAATCCGCCTGATCAAATCCGCCACCTTCCGCATTACTCCCAAGGTTGGTATGCCCAACCTGCTCATGAACGGCTACCTGCGCATCGTCGATGTGCCCGGACTGGGCGCCGGCATGAAACTGCATGAAGCTATCACCTTGGAAGAAATGAAACGGGAAGACGCCATGATCGTTGTCGTCACCGACGCCGGCCGCCAGCGCGTAGACGAGATGAAATCACTCTCTGCCTTCAACTGGATTAAAGAGAACCGTCTCTACGGCCTCACCGGCGCGGATTTAGACGAAGCCGCCTCTAAGATTTTCCTGGCGGTCAATGGCGGCAATGTGCGCCAAGCCTTCGACCGCCTCAACTCCGGCTTGCCCGAAGCAGAACTGGAAGTCAAAGAAGTGACGCGCTACATCGCCCCCAACTATTGGGAAAAATACCGGGATCGCGGCCACAATCGCCCCTACTTTTTGGTGATGGCTCCATCCGCTCTTTACGTGCAAGACCCCGAAAACGCGCCGTCAGAATTTGCCAGCGAAACCGAGCGCATTCTCAAGGTCTTCTCAGATCAACTGGGTCCCGTAGACAGCGATCCGCTGGAACCGGCCACTAAAGAAGCGTTGCTCAAGTTGAGCGAAGTGGAATTATTGCGGGAACGACTGGTCGAGTTCATCAAAACTGAGCGTGTGCGCAGCCAATTGCGCGAAGCCGCCACCCGCATCCGCAATGCCCTGCAAGCGTTGCGCTTCTACTATGAAAAGCAGCTCGCCTCTCGCGGCGTGCAGCCGCCCTTCGCCAATAGCTGGGAGCAGTTGCAAGAGCGCCGCTTTGAAAACGTGCTGATCCGTCAACAAAAAGAATTACCTCGCGCCTTCCACAATGCTTTGCTGGAATTGAGTATGCGCACCAACAGCGACGGCCGTTTCCGTGGCTTGCTCCGTCCGACTCTGGATGGCGTCAAAGGCATGGTGCAAAATTCTGTGACGCGGGAAGTAGAAAATCTGCTGGAAAGCTACGGCACCGAGCATTGGGACGACCGCGATGTCACCTACGACAACTTGATTTGGGGTTCCAGCGGCATCGAAATCCCTATCAAACGCATTCTGTTCCAGGTGGAACTGATTATGCAAGATTCGGTCTCCAAGTTCATGCCGGAAGTAGCCGATGTGATGGGCGCAGAATTACAGCGCACCATGGAAGCCCACGAGCTTTACAGCCGTCTGGAACGCGCCAGCTATGGACAGGAATACACCTATACCCTGCCCGGCACATCGGACGAAGCGTTGACGCTTGAAGATGCCTACAACGCCGTTATCCACCGCGTGGGCGCCAACTTCCGCCACATCTGCCGCCAGGCCACGATGTATGAATTGATGAAACCGACGCGCTCGGTCGTTAAGAAACTGGAAGAAGGCGAGCAACAGCTGGCGCTGCCCAGCAATGAACGGCTGCTCGATGTGGCCCTACACGGCGCAGAAGCCGTCAGACGTGACATCGCCGCCAGCCAGCCGGCGCCAGCGAATAATACACAGGAAACGGCCACTTCGACATCGCACAGTGCAGGCGTTGCCCCTGAGCCAGTCGAAGAAGAGTTCGCCATTAACATTTTGGATGAACCATCGCCATCCGCCTCTTCGCCAGACTTCGACATCAGCTTCCTGGGCGACGAAGCCACGCCGGCCGTAGAAGCCGTAGAACTGGAAACCAGCTACGCTGACATGCTCGACAATGTGGCCGTGAAGGTCAACCGTATCTTCGCCGCCATCATCGATGACTTGTTCAGCGATGACGAACTGCTGCCCCGTCTGCGTCGCCTCTTCTGGCTAGAAGCAACCAAAGCGGAGCGCGACTTTAACAACCTGATCGTGAAACCGATGCTCAAGCAGCACGACCGCAACATTCAAGACCCCGAGCTGCGCGAAGCGATGGAAATCGATCTAGAGTCCGTCTCCGATATGGAAGAACTGATGCGTGTCTGGGAAGGTCTACACAAGATTGAAACGGGACTGGTCATTTAGTTAATTAACCTGGGAGCGGGGGGGGGGGGGGGGGCGGCCCCCGCGGGCCGCGGCCCCCCCCCCCCCGCCCCCCCCACAGG
>CAZXVH010000156.1:0-415 GCA_964643965.1 uncultured Ardenticatenaceae bacterium | reverse complement strand
AGCTTGTCCGCAGCAAGCGGACAAGCTGTCCGCGCTCCCAGGTACACAGGAGTTTTTGATGCACGAGAATGATGTTTTTGGCAGTATCATGGGCATGTTTATGATGATGTGTATCATGCTGCCGATGTTGGCAATTGTCATTGGCAGTGTGGTTTGGGCTTACAAAGATGCCGTTAAACGGGGCAAATCAGGCTGGTTAGTGGCGTTGATGGTCTTTTTCATCTCCTGGCCGGCCGGCTTACTCATCTGGCTCGTTTTCCGACCTGACAAGATCGAGGGAGTCACGCACACCGGTAAGATTGTGGATGACGACGAGTATCCAAACCCGGAAGAGTATAAATAAATAGTGGTCAGTGAACAGTGGTTAGTGGTCAGTAGTCGGTTACTATGCACTGACCACTAACCACTCATTTGG
>CAZXVH010000155.1:9459-9946 GCA_964643965.1 uncultured Ardenticatenaceae bacterium | reverse complement strand
CCAAATGAGTGGTTAGTGGTCAGTGCATAGTAACCGACTACTGACCACTAACCACCATCGCGGAGACCATCACGGCGCTGAGTGATGCGCGTCAGTGCATAGTAACCGACTACTGACCACTAACCACTGTTCACTGACCACTATTTATTTATACTCTTCCGGGTTTGGATACTCGTCGTCATCCACAATCTTACCGGTGTGCGTGACTCCCTCGATCTTGTCAGGTCGGAAAACGAGCCAGATGAGTAAGCCGGCCGGCCAGGAGATGAAAAAGACCATCAACGCCACTAACCAGCCTGATTTGCCCCGTTTAACGGCATCTTTGTAAGCCCAAACCACACTGCCAATGACAATTGCCAACATCGGCAGCATGATACACATCATCATAAACATGCCCATGATACTGCCAAAAACATCATTCTCGTGCATCAAAAACTCCTGTGTACCTGGGAGCGCGGACAGCTTGTCCGCTTGCTGCGGACAAGCT
>CAZXVH010000155.1:0-9449 GCA_964643965.1 uncultured Ardenticatenaceae bacterium | reverse complement strand
CCTGTGGGGGGGGCGGGGGGGGGGGGGCCGCGGCCCGCGGGGGCCGCCCCCCCCCCCCCCCCCGCTCCCAGGTTAATTAACTAAATGACCAGTCCCGTTTCAATCTTGTGTAGACCTTCCCAGACACGCATCAGTTCTTCCATATCGGAGACGGACTCTAGATCGATTTCCATCGCTTCGCGCAGCTCGGGGTCTTGAATGTTGCGGTCGTGCTGCTTGAGCATCGGTTTCACGATCAGGTTGTTAAAGTCGCGCTCCGCTTTGGTTGCTTCTAGCCAGAAGAGGCGACGCAGACGGGGCAGCAGTTCGTCATCGCTGAACAAGTCATCGATGATGGCGGCGAAGATACGGTTGACCTTCACGGCCACATTGTCGAGCATGTCAGCGTAGCTGGTTTCCAGTTCTACGGCTTCTACGGCCGGCGTGGCTTCGTCGCCCAGGAAGCTGATGTCGAAGTCTGGCGAAGAGGCGGATGGCGATGGTTCATCCAAAATGTTAATGGCGAACTCTTCTTCGACTGGCTCAGGGGCAACGCCTGCACTGTGCGATGTCGAAGTGGCCGTTTCCTGTGTATTATTCGCTGGCGCCGGCTGGCTGGCGGCGATGTCACGTCTGACGGCTTCTGCGCCGTGTAGGGCCACATCGAGCAGCCGTTCATTGCTGGGCAGCGCCAGCTGTTGCTCGCCTTCTTCCAGTTTCTTAACGACCGAGCGCGTCGGTTTCATCAATTCATACATCGTGGCCTGGCGGCAGATGTGGCGGAAGTTGGCGCCCACGCGGTGGATAACGGCGTTGTAGGCATCTTCAAGCGTCAACGCTTCGTCCGATGTGCCGGGCAGGGTATAGGTGTATTCCTGTCCATAGCTGGCGCGTTCCAGACGGCTGTAAAGCTCGTGGGCTTCCATGGTGCGCTGTAATTCTGCGCCCATCACATCGGCTACTTCCGGCATGAACTTGGAGACCGAATCTTGCATAATCAGTTCCACCTGGAACAGAATGCGTTTGATAGGGATTTCGATGCCGCTGGAACCCCAAATCAAGTTGTCGTAGGTGACATCGCGGTCGTCCCAATGCTCGGTGCCGTAGCTTTCCAGCAGATTTTCTACTTCCCGCGTCACAGAATTTTGCACCATGCCTTTGACGCCATCCAGAGTCGGACGGAGCAAGCCACGGAAACGGCCGTCGCTGTTGGTGCGCATACTCAATTCCAGCAAAGCATTGTGGAAGGCGCGAGGTAATTCTTTTTGTTGACGGATCAGCACGTTTTCAAAGCGGCGCTCTTGCAACTGCTCCCAGCTATTGGCGAAGGGCGGCTGCACGCCGCGAGAGGCGAGCTGCTTTTCATAGTAGAAGCGCAACGCTTGCAGGGCATTGCGGATGCGGGTGGCGGCTTCGCGCAATTGGCTGCGCACACGCTCAGTTTTGATGAACTCGACCAGTCGTTCCCGCAATAATTCCACTTCGCTCAACTTGAGCAACGCTTCTTTAGTGGCCGGTTCCAGCGGATCGCTGTCTACGGGACCCAGTTGATCTGAGAAGACCTTGAGAATGCGCTCGGTTTCGCTGGCAAATTCTGACGGCGCGTTTTCGGGGTCTTGCACGTAAAGAGCGGATGGAGCCATCACCAAAAAGTAGGGGCGATTGTGGCCGCGATCCCGGTATTTTTCCCAATAGTTGGGGGCGATGTAGCGCGTCACTTCTTTGACTTCCAGTTCTGCTTCGGGCAAGCCGGAGTTGAGGCGGTCGAAGGCTTGGCGCACATTGCCGCCATTGACCGCCAGGAAAATCTTAGAGGCGGCTTCGTCTAAATCCGCGCCGGTGAGGCCGTAGAGACGGTTCTCTTTAATCCAGTTGAAGGCAGAGAGTGATTTCATCTCGTCTACGCGCTGGCGGCCGGCGTCGGTGACGACAACGATCATGGCGTCTTCCCGTTTCATTTCTTCCAAGGTGATAGCTTCATGCAGTTTCATGCCGGCGCCCAGTCCGGGCACATCGACGATGCGCAGGTAGCCGTTCATGAGCAGGTTGGGCATACCAACCTTGGGAGTAATGCGGAAGGTGGCGGATTTGATCAGGCGGATTTGCCGTTGATCGGAGCCTTTGAAGCCGTCTTCGCGCAGATGTTTGAGCGAGGCGGCGTCTTCCAAGGGTAAGCTGACGGGAGGGGGCGTCCCGGCTTTGAACAACTCTTTGTTGTTTTCGTAGGAGCTGATGCAGTCGAGCAGGATTTCCAAATATTCGTCGCGCTCGGTTTTGGCGGAGCCTTTACTCTCTTCGATGATGGCGCGGATCGCTTCTTCGCCTTGTTCACGTTCGCCATCGTTGGTGATGTCGAAGCTGGGCAGGTCGGCCAATTGGCAGAGACGGCGCACACGCTCGGCGAATTCGTCGCGGCTCCAATAGCTGAGGACGAGGGATTCGGCTTCCCCTTCTTTGGCTTGCTCAATGTAGACGATGGTGCCGGTAACGGCCGTTACCGCCCCAGTTGGCAGCAAATTACGACCTAATAAAGCATTGATGAGGGTACTTTTGCCCACACCCGTTCCCCCAAAAAACACCAGGGTATAAGTGCGCTGCGCCAAAATCTTCTGCGCTTCATCGATACTGAATTGGGCATCGGGCACGGCGCGAATGAGATAATCGCGGGTGCTGTCGATAGATTTTTGCAAGTCGATCCAGGTGTCTACTTGTCCCGCACTGATGTGGGGCAGGGCTTCTAGTTCGTCACGCAGTTCTACATATCTGTCTTTTTTCTTAGGACTCATGGTACCTTCCTTGTTTGTTGAGGTTCATCTCGTTGAATTGAATGCCTGAAAAAACCACTCTGTTTTATAACAAAGAAACAAAGGTTTTAGAGGCACAAAGAAAATCTCTTTACCCTTTGTCTCTTATTTTCTTTGTATCTTTGTGATAAGGATTTTTTCTTGGTGTCTCTCCTGACGCCATTGATTTTTATCATAGACTGGCGAAGGATACCCATATTATTAAAAATCACCTTAGCCAATGTCTTCAGTATTATATACGCAGGTTGTTTGTAAAGGTTGCGGGAGATTAGCTAAGCTTGCGGGCTGGAGAAAATATCCTATTTCTCACCTGATTTCAGACTGTTATGATAGAAAAAGTTAAAATGAAGCGTTCATCATGTTAACATAATATATTATTAGTTGATTTACTGATAAAAACATGATACGCTTATGACGCAGTGCGTCAAAATGGTTGGGAGCCGCCAACCAAGATAGAAAATGAAAAAGATGATTTTACGGCTGGCAAGGCGTTAATGGTTTAGGAGACCAAACAGCCTGAAGTGGACAAAAACATTCAGGCATTGAAGGAATTATGAAATTAGAAGAGATGCTCTACACGTTTTTTGCCAAAGACGGCACGTTGATTGGGGTGCGCCATATGCGCTTTGATGATGCTGTGTACCTGGTTGACATTTTTGAAAACATGGGCGCTGACAGCCGCTACCAACGGTATCATCAATCCATTGACCATGTCAATGCAGGGCGTATCTGGCAAGAAGCCGAGACGATTGCCCATATGGATGCTAAGAAACAGGCTGGCTTGATTGCGTTTGCCGATTTACCGGATAAACCAAATGCACCGGTGGGCGCCGCTCGTTATATCTGCATCGGGGACGGCCGGGCTGATACCGGTATATCTGTGCGAGATGATATGCAGGGACAGGGCATTGGCACTGAGTTGTTGGCGCTGCTGGTTGAAGAAGCGCGGGAAAATGGCATTCAGAAGTTGGTGGCGGATGTATTGAACAGCAATAAGGGCATTATGGGGATATTACAAAAGCTGCCTTATGAGATGACGCGCCAGCCTGAAGGTGTTTATTCCACGTTGACGATTCATTTGGATCGATTGAAGGAAGGGGAGAGGCGGAGGGAAACGGCCGTTACCTCTGGTCGCTAGTTTAGAAGTTTAGAAGTTCAACTTTTCTAAAAAGTTGAACTTCTTGTTACTCAGTTGGTTTCTCCCACTTATGTTGCCATTGGTGCAGGAAGCCGGCGTGGGGAACCGCTCTCCAGGTGTAAATGACGTAAGTGCGAGCGATGGTATCATGCCAGCCCTGGCGTTGGTTATCTACCAATATCCACACGAAACCGAGAAAGAAAATCATAGCCGAAATGGGATAGAGCAGAAAGCGGAATAAGGCTTGCAGGAATGTTAACGGCCGTCCATTGACGCTAACCACGCGCACCCCCATCAACGCTTTGCCCACCGTTTGCCCCGATGACATCCAAAAGAAAATAAAATAGGCAAAGACTAAAACGATACTGACGATTGGGGTGATAGTCGGAAGCGCAGCTTTATAAGCAGCAGTGATTCTTTCAGGGCTGCCAACCAAATCGGTGACGATATTGGGAATCAAATCAAAAAAGCGCCAGATGAGCGACAATGAAAAAGAAACGACGCCCAACATGATCACGACAAGAAGGATATCGATCATAAAGGCAAATAGACGGGTGATGAACCCGGCATAATGGCCTTGTAAGGTGTGGGATTTCATTTTCATGATTTATGAGCGAAGAGCGGGTAGGCTTTCATTTTTATAGTTGACGTCAAAATAACAATGTTGCTTATTCTTCTGGTTTGGCTTGACGGTCAAGACGGATAGCCTGGGCTTGTACTTCTGGAGAGGGTGGGGGCAACTCTTCACGCTGCGGCCGTCTCAAAATATTGCGCGTAACCCGTTCCATGACATTATCGGCCGTGACGGTGCGGGTGCGCATATCTTCGACCACCTCGTTTGCCATGCCCATACTTTGCTGCTGAATCATTTCCGTGATTTCTTCGTTTTCGGCCAGGAATTCGATCATCTCGTTGATGGATTCGCCGAGCGCTTCCCGCGCCAGCGCCCGGGCAGCCGGCTCTTCACGCCGCCCTCGTTCCACCAGCATATTCAGCTTTGCTTCACCATACGCTACCAGTTCATCATATTTCTTTTGGACGGGTTGGTAGAAGCGGCTTTTGGTGACGGGTTGGCTTTTTTGAGAGACGGTTTGGCTGAAATTATTGGCCGTTTTCCCCAAATTTTCCAACCCCGCTTCCACCTTGTCCTTTAACTCAAACAAGGCGCCTAACACGGCATAGCGGATAACGGCCGCTTTTGTTTCTTCCGGCATATCCATTGTTTCCGCGTGATGGCGGGCATTTTCTTCCCACTGTTGCAGATATTGACCCAAATCTTCGGCGCCAATCAACCCCGTGCCAATGATGAGGCGTATGAGGATGTCGAGTTGATCTTTGGTCAGGTTCTGTTTGGGCAGTGGAGAGGGGGCAATGGATAAATTCTGGGCAGGGTCGGAAGAGGGTGGCGTGGCCGTAATGCCGTTTCTTATTTCATATTCCACAGGTTTTGTTGCTTGCGCCATTTACTTTCCTTCCAATTATCTCACTCGCCAGAATATTGTAATGGTAGCGGGTTTTATAGGAATATACAACGTTATGAATTGCAAGACCTATCTGCCCTGAGTGATGAGGAAATACGGGGAACGGCCGTTTTGTCACCTGAAAAATCACCCACTGACCCGTACCTTTTCTTTGGTTACCGGTTTGCCACCCATACGAATGATGGCGCTGGCTAGTTGTGGTTCCGTGATTTCTGGAATATCAGAAAAATCAATATCCTCATCTCGTGCCGTGTGCAAAAAATCCAGATCAGTTTCCGAGTGTTTTGAAATAGATGATTTCTTCATGTTTAGTTGCCTTAAACCAGTTTTTCCTGCTTGATATAATCTTCCGGCTTGATAGAGATCATCTGGCTGGCGCTGTCGTCGCCCATGGAGATGCCGTAAATGGTTTGCGCCGCCTGCACCGTGCCCCGATTATGGGTGATGATGATGAACTGGCTCTTGAGGCTCAGTTCGCGCAGCAGTTCCCGGAAGCGGTTGACATTGGCTTCGTCTAGCGCCGCATCCACCTCGTCCATGATGCAGAAGGGGGTGGGCGACACTTTGAGCAGGGAGAAGATGAGGGCGGTGGCCGTGAGTGACCGTTCGCCACCGGAGAGCAAGCCCAGCCCTTGTTCGCGCCGGTTGGGCAGGCGGGCGATGATGTCTACGCCGCTGATGGTGAGGTCGTCGGGGTCGGTGAGCAGGAGACGGGCGGAGCCGCCGCCAAACAGTTGCGTAAAGGTTTCGCCAAAGATATTGTTCACTTTATCGACGGTTTCGCCAAAGGCACGAGAAGTGAGATCATCCAGTTCGGCAATAACTTCGCGCAGTTGGCTGTCGGTGAGGGTAAGGTCTTCGACTTGTTGGCTGAGGAACTCGTGGCGCTCGGCCACTTCTTCGTATTCTTCGGGGGCGTCGGGGTTGATGGCGCCCATGCGCTGCATCTGGCCGCGATAATTTTGGATGGCGTCTTCGATGTCGCTGGGCAGTTCGTCTACGCGGGGTAGTTGCTCGACCACTTCGCTGATGGGCAGGGGGGTGGCGCCGGTCTGGTCGTCGTCGTAGCTGAGGGCGACGATGCCCAAATCTGCTTTGATGCGATCTTGCAAGCCATCAACGGCCGTTTCTCTCTGACTCAACGCGATTTTAGCCTGGGTGTACTGGGTTTCCCGTTCATGGGTGAACTTGTTGATGTCGGCCGTCTCCTCTTCCAGTTGCGCCATCTCCCGCCGCGAATGCGCCAGCTCTTCTTGCAACGGCTTGAGCGTCTCGTCCAGGCGGCTCAGTTCACTTTGCAACCCTTTGAGCGTCGCTTCTTCGTCGCTGAGGGAGCTATCTTGCTGTTGGCGGCGCAGGCTGTTGAGCCGCTCTTGCAGCCGTTGGCGTTGGCGCTCCACTTGCTGCAAAGTGGCGCGGCGGCTGTCTACCACCGCTTGCCGTCCGGCGACGATGGTGCTGGCCGCCCCGATTTGTTGTTGGAGAGCTTGCCGTTGTTGCTGCGCTTCGGCGACGGGCAGCGCTTCCAGCGAGGCGCGGGCGTTATTCAGTTCTTCGGCCAGGCTCATTTCTGCCTGGCGCTCTGTTTCCAGGCTGACGGAGACGGTTTGGATGCGGCTTTCTAGTCGAGCCGTTTCCTGCTTTTGGTTTTCTGCTTGCCGTTTGAGATAGGTTTGCTGCTGCTCCACGCGGTCTAAATCGCGTTGGGTTTGGGAGAGGCGCTGTCCGCTTTCGTTGATGAGCTGCGTCAGCCGTTGTTCTTCATTTTGCAGGCGGTCGCCTTCTTTTTGTTTGGCCTCTGTGGCGGCTTGTTTTTCAGCCAGGCTACTCTCGAACGCTTCTAATTCTGCCTTCTGCCTGCTGTTTTCTTCATTTGCTTCCCGCCACTCTGTTTCTCGGGCGAGGATGCTGTTTTGGGTGGAACGGCCGTTTTGTTCAACCACTCCCCCCGCATGAGCCACAAAGCCCTCGGATGTGACCGCCAGAGAGCCAGCCGGTAATGCTTGCGCGAGTTGGAAGGCGGTTTGGCTGTCTTCGACGAGCAAAATTTGCCCCAGGAGCAAATCAACCAGCGGTTTGACGATGGGATTGCCGCTGACGAGTTCATCCGCCCAGCCGATGATCGCTTTATTGGCGGGCAGGGTGGGTTTGTTTGGTGAGTGGATGGTGGAGAGGGCAACGGCCGTTAACGCTTGTTCCGGGTTGTCTTGCAGGAGTTGCCACAGGGTACTCTCGTCGGGCAAGACGATGGCGGAGAGGCGGTTGGCGAGGGCGGCGGAGAGCGCGGTTTTGTATTCCTCGGGGATGGTGATGAGGGTTGCCAGTTGGCCCAGACTGCGGGCGCTGCCTTTGACTTTGCTCTCTTTTTGGCGCATTTGCTCGAGCATGTCGGCGCGGGCTTCTAGGCGTGCCAGCTCTTGGCGTCGCTTGTTGAGCGTTTTTTGCTCGTCGTTGAGGTGGCGGCGCACCGTTTTGAGGTCGCGCACCAGCGCCTGGCGTTGGGTGGCGGCTTCGTCTCGTTTCTGGCGCAGCGCTTCGCTTTTGCTTTGGGCGGATTGCAGAACGGCCGTTAATTGCTGCCTCCGTTTTTCCAATTGTACCGTCTCGTCGTTTTGCGTGGGGGCGGGAGAGGCTTGTTCTTTGAGCCGTTCTTGCAACTGGCTCAGTTGCCCTTCTGCTTGCGCCAGTTTGTTTTGGGCGTCACGCTGCGCTTGTTCGACCTGGCGCACTTTCTTTTGCCAGCGGTTGATTTCACCTTGTTGCGTTTGGAAGGTGGCGTTGAACTGCTGCAATTCAGCTTGATTTTGGTTGAGGCTGGCCTGGGCGGCTTCCAGGTCGGAAGTGGCGGCGGCTAAATCAGTTTGAGCGGCGGCGTGTTGCTTTTCAATGTCGGGCAGCTCTTGCTCAATGTCGCTCAGTTGACGCTGCCACGCTTGCTGTCGTTCGCGCAAAATGGCGACCTGGCGGCGCACTTTTTCCAGTTGTTCGCGGACTTCTTCACGTTGTTGGCGGGTAACGGCCGTTTTCTCTTGTAACTCATGGATGCGGCGGCGGATGACGTCGATTTTGCCTTGCTGCACCAGATATTCCTGGCGCGTTTCTTGCCACGCTTTTTCGGTGATGGTGGCGCGTTCCCGCGCCAGCCGAATGTTGTCTTTGGCTTGCTCCCATTTGAAGCCGTACCAGATGCGCAGCAGGTGGCGCAAATCTTGAGCTACTTGCTCATAATTTTGGGCGCGGATGGCCTGCCGTTTGAGCGAATTCATGCGCGGCCGAATTTCGTTGAGAATGTCGTGGACGCGCTCCAGATTGTGGCGCGTCTCTTCCAGGCGGCGTAAGGTTTCGGCGCGGCGCGTTTTGTAATGGTGGATGCCGGCCGCTTCTTCAAAGAGGGCGCGGCGTTCTTCAGCACGCAGGGAAAGCGCCTGATCGACGAGTCCCTGGCCGATGATGGTGTAAGTGCGCTGCGCCAGACCGCTGGCGGCTAACAGGTCTGTGATGTCTTTGAGGCGTACTTTTTGGCCGTTGAGCAGGTATTCGTTTTCGCCGGAGCGATGGGCGCGGCGGCCGATTTCCACTTCGGTGTAGTCGATGGGCAGCCAGCCATCGCTGTTGTCGAGGGTGAGGATGGCTTGCGCCATGCCGGAGCGCGGCCGTTTCTGGCTGCCGGCGAAGATCATGTCGGTGGTGCGTTTGCCGCGCAGGGTGCTGTAGCTCTGTTCGCCCAGCACCCAACGCACGGCGTCGGCGACGTTGCTTTTGCCACTGCCATTGGGTCCGACAACGGCCGTTATGCCCTCATCGAAGACGAATTCTGTTTTACTGGCGAAGGTTTTGTACCCTTGCAGGGTGAGTTTTTTTAGGCGCATGTGGTTCGTCTGGTAGTCGAGTAGTCTGATAGTCTGGTAGTCGAGTAGTCGAGTAGTCGAGTAGTCGAGTAGTCTGATAGTCGAGTAGTCGAGTAGTCGAGTAGTCGAGTAGTCTGGTAGTCTGGTAGTCTGGTAGTCGAGTAGTCGAGTAGTCGAGTAGTCTGGTAGTCTGGTAGTC
>CAZXVH010000154.1:0-9962 GCA_964643965.1 uncultured Ardenticatenaceae bacterium | reverse complement strand
TACACGATGCCCAATATTGCCCGGTCTGCCTGGCAGACGGCTGTTACCATCGCTGCCCATGGTTAAATTTACTGGCAGCCATTTGCCTGCAGCATGAATGTCTTTTGCAGCGGGGCTGTCCGCACTGCGTACAACAACTGTCGGTGGCAGTCATTGTCACGGGCCAATGCTCGAGCTGCGCCGGTGATTTGACAGAGGCTCCCATTGTTTCCGTCAGCGACGACACCTGAGGATTGTGGGCCCACCAGCAGCTGCACGCCTGGTGGGGAGACACGTCGGCGCCACTGTTGCCAGACCAGATGACGATACTGGAAAAGCCAGTTCCGATCTTGCTCGAAACGCTGCGCGGTTTGGAAACAGCCGCTGTGAGATTACCGCAGGAAATGCTCCATCCGGCTCCTCGTTTTGATGTGCCATCTCCTGCACCCAAACTGCGCGAGTTACCAGCACCGCTCCAGGTGTACCGAGTCTATGCCACGTCAATGAAAGTATTGACGGATTGGCTACAGGCATTTCATGATTTTCTGGATACCTATCGGCGTCGCCCAAACGTCCTGGCTGACCAGATTGCGGATGAATTTGATCCCATGTATTTTGCCTGGCTAGAAGATGAATGGCAGCGGCCTGAGTTTGCTTTCATTCAGGACGCCTTTGATGATTACCTTGTCGCCAATTATTCCTTGTCTCGTTCGGTCACCCACCTGTGCCGTTACCAGCGTAGCCAGTCGTTTCGGGACCGGTTTCCTTACCTAACCCAAATTGAAGTTGCGAAGCGATTGGGAATTGAGCTTGAAATTGTACAGCGCCTGGTTGATGTACAAATGCTCATAGACTACGAACGAAGCGAAGGCCAACAGCGATATGAATACCGGCGTTTGCGCATTGTACGCCGAAAGGAGTTCGTTGATCTCCTACGACAGTGGCAAACAGGCATTCCATTAGTTGATGTGACGCGTCTCCTTGCCGTAGAACCGCATGTTGTCGAAAAGTTGGTCAGTGCCGACTTGCTGAAAACACGCTACCAGGCAGATTCCGAAGAAAGCGGTCTGTGGCGACTGGATACGATCTCTGTGAACACGTTCTTCCGAAGACTGAGTCGCTATCCTGACATCCCCCTTTGTTTTGGCAAGCCAGTGACCTTATGGGAATTAGTTGCGGGTGGTTATGACCTGGTGCGAGTTTTACAGCGGATATTGGCAGGCGAAGTGACCGCTGTCTGGTTTGGAGGAGGTTTATATTCGATGTGGGTAAACCGCAACGATTTACAGCTCTTAAAATGCTGACAGTGGGAGCAAATTACAGAGCCAGTCTCATTATTTACCGATTCAGTCTCATTATTTACCGATGAGTCTCATTATTTAGTGGATCCTACAAATGTTGAAAACAGGGACAAATAATTCTGAAATTGACAAAAAGCACTCTTTTTTCTAATCAAAATAGCTTATGATAATGATTATTAACAAAAGCTATTGACAAACAACAAAACTTGACATAATATAACTACATGGACACACAAACCACAACGCTCATTTCCCAAGACGATTGGTACGCCATCATTGATTTGGTGACGCAGAGTGTGGACAGCCCGCACAGCAAACGCGCTTACAGCCGCGCCCTCATTGATTTTCTGGATTGGTATGAACGCAACGGCCGTCCCGGTTTCACCAAAGCCACGATTAACGCTTACCGTGAGGAGATGCTGCAATCTGACCGCAGTCGCTCAAGCATCAACCAGGCACTGTCGGCCATTCGTAAGCTGGCGGCCGAAGCAGCCGACAACGGTTTGGTTACCCCCACCCTGGCCTATGGCGTGGAACGGATCAAAGGCGTGAAGCAGGAAGGGGTGCGTGCCGGCAACTGGTTGACGAAGGAAGAAGCGGAGAAGCTGATCAATACGCCGGTCACACGCTGGCGGCAAGAAGAGATTCCCTTGCTGAAGGCGATCCGTGACCAGTCGATTTTGGCGGTGATGATTGGCACCGGTTTACGACGGGCAGAAGTGGCTGGGCTAACTTGGGAAATGGTGCAGCAGCGGGACGGCCGTTGGGCGATTATCGACCTGGTAGGTAAACGGAGCCGGGTGCGCTCGGTAGGTATTCCGCCCTGGGTGAAGATGGCGCTGGATAGATGGGCGGATGCGTGTGGTATATATGATGGCCGTGTTTTCCATGCGTTGAACAAAGATGGCAGCTTGGCTGGGTCCGTGCGCACGAAGGGTGACTACTACACCGATGGGCATTTGACACCGCAGGCAATTTACAATGTGGTCAAGGAACATGTGCTGGCAGCGGGACATATTAATAGGAAGGGTGATGCAGCTTTAGCCGCCCACGACCTGCGCCGGACGGCGGCAGCGCTGGCGTTAAAGGGTGGCGCCGATTTGCGCCAGATTCAGCAGATGTTGGGTCATGCCAGCATCACCACAACCGAACGTTACCTGGAGCCAATGCGCAGCTTGCAGGTAACGGCCGGTGACTTCATTCAAATTGAATTAGCGCTAGCGGCCAATTAGCCATTTTCTTTGATGAAGTATCAGAGGCAATCGGTAATCGCTAACGCTTTCCATTGGGTGACAAGCTGAATCAACTCGAATCGGAAACGGCCGTTCCCCACAAACGGCCGTTTACCCCAAACCAATTATCAAACAACGAGAGCCGATCATGGAAAAACTGAAAACACAACTTGAAGCCCTGCCTCCCAAAAAGATAGATGGCAGGCAGTACATTTCTTACCAGGCGGTTACTGACACAGTAGCCGCTTTTTTATTTCCCAACTCTCCTGCAAACCAGATGGCGGTGGACGATTACCAACGCATCCTGGAAACGGCCGATACCCTCTGCCGCCAGTTGGGCTACCGGGAAGTAGTAAAGCTAACACCACCCGATGTCACCCTTTCCGACATGGGCTTGTACTGGGCGGCCGAGCCAGAATCTCAGCCTCCACTTGAGACACAGGCAGAGCCTATTGTCATTCATATGGTACAATGAAACGAGATGGGGACAATAAGTTAATGAAATGGCTCAACGGTAACACTACAGAATAGCGTGTAGAAATTGTGAGAGCCTCTCTAAGAACGGATATGATTTTTTGTGCCAACAAAAAAACAAATCCAGAAACAGAGAGAGGCTTTCATGAGATTAAAGTTTATGACAGAACCCGCCCTAAATCCGGCTCAACAGACAAGACGTTTTACTCATACAGATATGGAATTGATGCGTTTGCGTCTTACGCTTTCTCCTGGACAACGTATTCAGGCAATGTTAGATGCACGCGCCCTAGTTGTGGGTATCATCCGCGGTCGCATACGTAACAAACATCCAGATATTTCTGAAATAGAACTGAATCTAAAAATGTTGGAGGAGATTGAACGTGCCCAAAATGTCAAACCCTGGCTTCAATCTGTTTCTAGACATTCTGCTTAAACTAGAAGAACTAGATATACCCTATGCAATTATAGGTGGTTTTGCAGCAACCATCTATGGTATTACACGAACGACTTTTGACATTGACATTGTCGTCTGTTCAGGCGCTCGCTGCTGCATTTCCTCTCCCCCGATACTATGCCGATCCCTATCAAATGCGAAATGCCATGGAGATTGGCACTACATTTAATATCATCGACAGTAGCTTGGGAGAAAAGGCTGATTTATTTCCCATAACAATGGATCTTCGATACAAACCGGCCTTTGAAAATCGGATTCAGCGAACTGTAGATATGCCAGGCCAAGCACCATTCTCAGCATGGGCAGCCCGTCCAGAAGATGTCATTCTTGGCAAGTTGATGGCCTGGGCGGAAGGCCGGTCAGAACGCCATCCTGCAGATATCTATGAGATAATGGTGTTTCATTATTTGGGTGGGGATACTGATTTAGCGTTTGACTTCCAATATGTAAGCAGCCGGGCCAAAGAAATCAGCCAGGAATCAGCCGATTTATGGGATTTGATTAACGAAACCGCCAAAGAAGCTGTTGAGCAAGACGAAAGAAGAGATAGCCCGTAATGTGGGTCAGCATTTGAATTATGTGCTGAATCATCTGGCGCTGGCCGACATTCCCCTGGAACTGGCGCAGCGCATCGCCGCCGGTGAACTGCCCATGAGCGTGGCCACGGCCGTGGCTGATTTACCAGAGCCAAAACGCACCGGCCTATCCATCTTCATCTTGGCCAATGAGCCAGGCAAGCTGACGGCCAAAGCGATTAAAGAGTGCGCCACAACCATGAAGAAATGGCCGGGTCTGCAAATGCCGCTGATGGTCAAAGAGGCCAATCGCCATGGCAGTGACCGCAACGTCTTTGAATTCCTCACCGGCCGGCCCATGGGCGCTAATGAAAGTTACGGTGACTGGTTTAGCCAGCAGTTGGATGCCCAGGGCGGCGACTTGAGTGACCCGCAGCTGTTTACCCTTCTATCATGCTCCCTGCCCCAATGTGCATACTACCGGAGGAATCTGCCAGGGGAATACCCCCTTTCCCGTTTGTTCTCCCCAGACGATTCAGCCGGCATTGCAGTTGTTTCTGGAAGATAGTTTGTTCAATGCTGACCTGAGTCAGGGCAAGTACCGGTCGCATCCAGACGATGTGCGGGTGTTGTGGGCTGAACTGAACGGCCGTAAACGATTCCCCCTATCGGAACTGGTATCGGCGCAGATGAGATTGCCGGATTTATTCTAAAATGAGCTTGTCAGATGTTATAATCATGTCGCTGTCCAAGTATAATAAAGTTGTGAATGGAGGTTGAAAATGCAGAACATGATTCAATTACCACAAGATTTATACGATGCTGTGCGTAAAAAGGCATCTATTGAACAAAAAACAACGGATGCCCTTGTCATTGAATGGATCTCCGAACAGTTGGATGAGTCAGAAACGAGCGCCATTAACCAGGCATTTCAGCAGGAGGTTGCCGCTTTTGAGCAACTGAAACCTGCTTTGCTTAAGCAATATGCTGGTAAATTTGTGGCTATCTATCAAGGTAAAGTAGTGATTAGCGGTGATGAAAAACTTGCCTTGCTTGAGCAAGTGCGCGAACAATTTGGTAATGTCGTTTGCTACATCGAGCAAGTCACCCCAGATTCTCCGCGGACTGTTCGTATACCATCTCTTCGCATTGTGCGCCCATGATAGCTTACGACACAAACTTAAATCCCCCAGCCATCGTATTGTCGATTACCGTGAGTGGTGTTGTTCATCGCCGACCGCGGATTGAATTGTCGGCTTTGATAGATACGGGGGCAGATATCACGGCCGTACCTGAATCGTTTGTTGAAAGACTCAAGCTTTATCCGATTGGGCGATTGCAGTTAGAAGATGCCCATGCCCAGAAGACGCCCGTATTTACATACGAAGCACACCTGGCTCTACCCACAGAGTCGATAAAAAAGATTGTCAACATCGGGTAAGAATGTCCTCATTTCATCGGGTTAAAATGTCCACTTTTTGTCACTCAACTTGTCCCCTCGCTAACTAAAAACAACATCCAGGATCACCGTCACGAAGGGAAATGAACGGCTTTCGTGGGTATTCACCACGGTCATCAGTTCCGCTTCATTGACGCCTCCTTTTTCTTCCGGGCAGCTTTGGCTTTGTCGGCGAGCTGACGACAGGCCTGGCCCAAATGAGCCTGGGTGAGCCGTTTTGTTCGGCCCAGATAGATGTTGTGTAACTTCCCGGCATTTCGGGCATAGCCATACCAGTAAGTTTAGTGACAGTCGTTCCTTAAGCTTGCCTGTGAACCACAGCGGGTTGCAATTTGCAGACTATAACGAATGCAAATGGGAACCTGATTAGCTACAGAGATTGTAGTAGATTTCTTTCAGTTAGATCCAGTTGATTCATGATATACTGAAGATTGGAATGAAGCCATTGCTTGGTTTCGGTCTTAATGGAGATAAAATGAACGTTGATAAGCAAGTTGTCGCTCGATTAACCGATGCTGATATTTGGGACATCCAGGCGCACTTTGATCGCGCTATGGATACGACATCTGGTAGCGGTGATCATTGGATTTTGATGGCTTGCTTAAATCAACATGGATTCACCACGCATGGCACAGACGAAGCGATGCGTATAGCTGAGGAGATAATCAAGATATGGTATCAAATGCAAAAGTAGTTGTGGGAGATGTCGTCAAAATTCACAACTGGTATGGTGTTGTGTTTGAAACGCATTTTGATGCGAATGACGTGTTGTCAATCATTCAAGTGCAAACAGTACGCAATATCTTTCGCGGACATGGCCCAGAATATATCGATGTGCGCATGATGCCAGATGCGATTCAGGCTGCTACGCTTGCAGATTTAGAACACGAAATCCAGACCCATCAGCGGTTGTTAAACGGGGCTTTGGAACGCATGTTGTTTGTTGTGAACTCCCCAGAACTTATACTTGCTGAAGCAGATTGAAACACAAACGGCAGGTGCTGATCAGTGTTGGGATTGCCAATCAAATGCCAGTTATCAAGACGGGTGCATTTGGCAATCTTACCGAGCTGATTGATGAAGGCTGGAAAGCATTTGGCGTGCAGGCCGAAGCAAACAAAGTGACCGCAAAGGCTCAAGAAGCAGTCAAACCAGCTTTTTAGATCGCATAAGGTGATTCAAGCATGTTGGCAACTCCCCCCTACCCCGCTGAACGACATCCCGTTGGGATTTTAGACCTGAGTCCTGTTTTGCGACTATCCCCACCGGTGGCCCAAAACCGGTTGGGCAGTGTGCTGCCGTCCATAGATTATCTGCTGGTGGCGGCACGCCTTGGCGAACTATACGAAGTAATCTTCCCGCAATTTCCAGCGCATTTGGAGGAAGTGGTAGCTTGGCAAAATGAAGAAGCAGTGGCCAAAGCGGTGGAGCGTTTCTTGAGTTATGTGGCGGATCTTTTCCCTATCCAAGATGAATGTTGGGAAATGGAAATGGAGATTATTATCTGGTGTTTGTATGCCATTCCGGTGGTACCTCAGGGCTTCGATTTACCCCGTTGCCGTGCAGGATGTTGTCAGTGCTTGCACCGAAATCACTTTAGGAAGTGGTTTCCTGCCGCCCAACACCCTCTTTTGGAAACAGAAAGCCCTAGGCCTCTATATCCCCGCTCGTCGCTGGCAGGTGCGGACTGAAAAGAAACCCCACCATGTACCCATGCCGCCACTGGTATTTGTGGGTCAGGGTCGCGCCTATTCGATCTATGCGGTGAAGAAACGGCCGTTGTCTGCTCAGACGCCGCTTTATCATCTGCCTGCGCCCAATGTGTTTAAGGATGGTGGCATTTGCCAGGGAAACACCCCTTCCCTGATTGTTCCCCACTAAACATGGCAAAGGCATTGACCTTATTCTGGGAAGGCAGTTTCTTCGACAGCCATCTCAGTCAAGGTAAATGCAAAACGGAAGCCAAAGACGTGCGTAAACTATGGCGAAAACTAGATGGGCAAAAATGATTTCCGTTAACAGACCTGCTACCGATGGACAAAACGCTGCGCAGCCTAATTTAGGCATTGTTTTCTAGTGTATAATAAGGACGCTTTTCTAAGTTTATCGTGGGAGTATTTTCGGAGTAGGTATATGATAGAAGGCAGATCTGTCACAAAAGAGAAAGCAGGTGAATTAACTGGACAGCGTCGTTTGCCCTCATGGCGTGAAATGAATTGGGATACGACACCAGAAACAGAAACCATCCTATTTAAACTGTGGCGCGAAACACCTGGTTGGCGAAAAATAGAGATGATGGAAGGGATGAACCATACAGGGCGTCAACTCGCACTAATGGGATTGCGCAAACGTTTCCCTGATGCAAATACAGAAGAATTGAAAAGACGCTTAGCTGGCATTCTTTTGGGAGAAGATCTGGCTACAATTGTTTATGGATCTGTCTCCAACTAGAGGAGCTTTAAATTGATTGAGTCAGAAGCCCTTCAAGTTACTTTGCTGGTGACCAATATATTGGATGAACTCAATATTCCTTATGTGATTGGCGGCTCTATGGCCAGTATTATTCACGGAATGCTGCGCACGACGATGGACGTTGACATTGTGGCCGATATTCAACAAGAGCAAGCACAAGATTTTCTTGCTGGACTGAAAAACGCATTTTATGCAGACGAAGCCATGATTCTGCAGGCGATACAACGTCGTAGCAGTTTTAACTTGATCCACCTAACTACGATGTTCAAAGTAGATATATTTATCCCAAAAGCACGCCCTTTTGATCAGCAACAGCTTAATCGGCGCATTTCTGAGCGTATTGCAGAGGATTCAGATGAATCCATATGGGTGTTGAGTGCTGAAGATATTGTCCTGGCTAAATTAGATTGGTTTCGTCTGGGTGGGGAGGTCTCTGAGCGACAGTGGCGTGATATTCTTGGCGTACTGAAAACGCAGCAGTCAGATCTCGATATTGAGTATCTTAAACAGTGGGCAGCGCAGCTTGGCGTGACACAACTTATGGAACGAGCTTTAGAAGAGATGCGTAACCCCCGATAGGAATTCTTTAAGCAATTTTGTTTAGACAAAAGCCATCGTCAATTTTTGACGGTGGCTTTTTGGTTTTAAGACTATGTTCAACAACCTCGTTACTTACCATATTCATCAGCAAGATCCGCTGACTCCAAATAACGCGCTTGCCTATGAATATATCCTGGCGGGAAATGGCGTTTTCATCCGAGCTGAAACACGCTTTTTCGAGGCGTGCATTCCTGTGATGCCCTGTCGGGTGCGCGGCTTGGCAATGCTAAAGCCGTATTTCCTGCTGAAAGTACCGCACATTCCAGCGAAACTGCTCGTCACCATTCTGACCGATGCCTGCCGGGAACGGTGGGCAGATGGCGGTTTGAATGAAGCCTTCTACCAGTTTCATCATCAGGGTAAGACGGTGCAGGTGAAAAAACCTGACCAACGAGTGACAGAAATTAGTGTGCTGGCGCCTGGCAGTCGTGAAGACGACATCATTTGTGATCTGCACACGCATGGTAATATGCCTGCCTTTTGGAGTGCGACTGACGACAAAGACGAACAGGGCTACCAGTTGTATGCTGTTGTGGGCAAGCTCGATACCGTGCCGGAGATACGATTGCGGTTAGGACTTTTCGGGTATTGGTTGGCGTTGCCAGTAACGGCCGTTTTCACCAGCAGGAGTCTCTTTAAAGATTTGTATTTAGCGAGGAGAAACCACATGACAACAATTACTTTTGAAGCGTGGATGCAGCACGTAGACTAGGTCGTGGGCCAGATCGCCTTTGGCCTGAGCGTCCATGACCTGCCCGATTTTAACTCGCGCGATTTATTCGATTCTGGTGTCACCGCCCAGGATGCGGCCGAAGAAGCGCTGGCAGGCGCAGACTTTCCGTTTGACGACCTGGATTTTCTCGGCTAATTCCCTTGGGAGTGAGAGGGTGGTAAACGGCCGTTTTACAACCATACAAAAAAAAGCCGAATCCCCCATTGGGAGATTCGGCCTTTTTGAACTGGTTACCCCTCTGCAAGAGGTTAAGTTCAGTGCCTTTCAAATTTCATATCCCGCTGGTGTAGGCTACAGCGGCTATGTATAGTATACACCCGATTTCCCCTTTGCGCGTAAACTCTCAACAACATCCAAGTATTGGCTCTCAACCCACTTGCCTCTGGTGTTTTTTCAAAATGCGCTAAAATTAGCCCATGGATTACCTGGTTCGCTTTCAGAAAGGAAAATTGCATCCCATCGCCCATTACGTACATGAAGTCGATGGCGTAACCGGCGCTCTCTGTTCACCACAACCAAAACCAGCCGTGGGCGAACAAACGCAAAGCGGCCGATGGGAGCTGGTGACAGCGATACCGCCGACTATCAAGCTATGTCTCGTTTGCCAAAAGCGAAAGCAAAAACTGGATAACCCGCTGCCCGCGCGTGTCGAGAAAGAGCTGGAACTGTTAGCGCGTCTGGATCCACGGGCTGCTGCCTTTCAGCGAGAAAAGATGTTGGCGCAGTACCAGTAGCAATGA
>CAZXVH010000153.1:9017-9989 GCA_964643965.1 uncultured Ardenticatenaceae bacterium | reverse complement strand
CCAGTACCTCGCTGCTAGGACAATGGTTTTTTTCGTTTAAACAAACTTCGTAATCTTAATCTACTATAAATAGGGCACAACCAAATAGAGGGTGGCGCTACACAGTATGGGAACACAGGGGACATCGCCGCAAACAACCTGACAACATGGACGCCTCATCACAGCCACACAGACACTTTGCCCTCCCCGCCGTTCCTGCAATACACCAACACCGAAGCCGCATCGACGCCTCATCGCTGCCACATCACAGCCGCAACGTTGCCGCATCACAGCCTCATAGACGCCCCATTGCCGATTCATCGCCGCGACCATCGAAGCTTCATTGCCGCCGCATCACACCCCATCAAACTATTGTTAAGCGCCCCATCAACAAAGGAAGAGCCTCACCAATTGGTAGGCTCTTTTTTTGTTTTAACGGGCGGGAAGAAGCTCACCTTTTCAAAAAAGTTGAACTTCTTGGTTTTAACCGTCTGCTAAATGCTGTAATAGCGCCTGCAATCCCCACACATAACTACGCCAGCCAAAACCGCAAATTTGCCCCACACATACCGGGGCAATCACAGAATGACGCCGAAATGCTTCTCGGGCATGGATATTGCTCAGGTGCGCTTCCACGGTGGGCAGCGCCACTGAGGCAATGGCGTCCCGCAAAGCATAGCTGGTATGGGTAAACGCGCCCGGATTGATGAGCAGGCCATCCGCCCAATTTCTGCCCACGTGGATGGCGTCAATCAAATCTCCTTCATGATTGGATTGTTGAATACGTAGTTCCACCTTTTGCTGTTTGGTAAATTTGGTTAGCTCCTGGTTGATGTCGTCCAGCGTCATTTTGCCATATACCTCTGGCTGACGGACGCCTAACAGGTTCAAATTGGGGCCGTGTAACACTAAAATGTTTGTCATGCTACTCTCCATACCTGGGAGCGGGGGGGGCGTGTGGGGAGGTTTGGGTGAAAAAATGACCCCGACCAC
>CAZXVH010000153.1:0-9007 GCA_964643965.1 uncultured Ardenticatenaceae bacterium | reverse complement strand
TTTTTTTTACATCACACTCTCCTACCCTGTGAGCGCGAATTGTTTTCGCTTTTTTTGCGCACTAGCTGCCCCCGCTCCCAGGCTATTCTTGAACGGCCGTTATCGCCGCCAGCACATCTTCTTTAGCCACATTACTACGCACAAACGCCTGTCCCACATCATGAATGAGCACGAAGCGCATCACGCCCGCCGCCTTCTTCTTGTCGCTGCCCATGGAATGATACAGCTTCTCAGGGTCTAAGTGAGAGGGGAGGCGCGTGGGCAGGCCAACATTCTCTAAAACCTGCTCAATGCGCCCTTGCAGCGCCGGATCACACGCCTCCAGCCGCGCCGACAAATTGGCCGCCGCCACCAACCCCATGGCCACCCCTTCCCCATGCCGCACCGTGTAGCCGCTCACCTGCTCCACCGCATGACCAAAAGTATGGCCCAGGTTCAGGGTGGCGCGAATACCCTGCTCGAAGGGGTCTTGTTGCACCACATCTCGTTTGACCTGGATGGCGTCGGTGACGAGAGCGTGGAGATTAGAGAGGAGAGATTGGTTGTCAGGACGCAATCTCCAATCGCCATTCTCTACTCTCTCTAACAATGCTTCGTTCGCCAGGAGACCGTGTTTGACCACTTCAGCCATACCAGAGGCGAATTCGGCTGGCGGCAAGGTTTGCAACGTGGCCAGGTCGGCGAGAACGGCCGTTGGCTGTTTAAACGCGCCGATGAGATTCTTACCCTGGGGCATATCGACCCCCGTCTTGCCGCCTACGCTGGCATCGACCATGGCCAGCAGCGTGGTCGGGCATTGCACAAAGTCAACGCCGCGCATGTAGCTGGCAGCCACAAACCCGGTCATGTCTCCCACCACGCCGCCGCCCAGCGCCACCAATGTGCCTTTGCGATCCAGTCCGGCGGCAAATAGTTGGTCGTAGATGTAGCGCACGGCGTCCAGCGTTTTGTTTTCTTCACCGGCCGGCACAGTCACCACCGCCAGCGCTCCCTCAATTTTATGCGCATGGAGCGGCCCCACATTCGTATCCGTGACGACGATAAACGGGCCATCAATGTGGGCCAATTCCAACAAATTTGTCAGCAAATTGTGGCCAACAATGACGTTATACGCTCCAGTAGGATGGGTCACTGGTAAAGTTTGGTATTGAGCTTTCATCTGCTTCCTTTTTGAAACCACACTGCGTAGCGCGTGAAAAACCATATACGCTATCCACTGCGCACTACATTCGTAATTTCTTGCGCCACCTGCTCCACTGTTTTGCCGGTGGTATCGATTTGGGGAAAACGGCCGTAGGCGTCGCGGCGCTGGTCCAGTAATGCCTGGATTCTGGCGGCGGGATTGGGCGTATTGAGCAACGGCCGTTTCTCCCCTTCTCGCACCCGCGCCACAATCTCCTCCGGCTCAGCCGTCAGGCAAAAGACACGGCCGTTTGCCATCAAGGCCGCTGCATTACCCTCATCCAGCATCAAACGGCCGCCGGTAGCAATCACTGTGCCCTCTAGTTTGGCTATCGTAAGCGAAGCAGTGCGCTCTAATTGACGGAATGCGTCTTCCCCATCTTCACGAAAAATGTCGGCGATAGAACGGCCGTCTTCCCTTTCAATCCACTCATCCGTATCCACAAAGCCATACCCCAACTGTTCAGCCAGCAGCCGGCCAACCGTTGACTTGCCCGTACCCATAAAACCGGTGAGAACAATATTTGCTCGTTTCATAATGCAGATTATAGCCATAAAGTGACAAGGTGGCAGAGTAGCAAGATAACCTTGCCACCCTGCAACTTTGTCACTTTAAAACTTCACGGAACAAAATCCATCACGCCACCGTTCTATACATGTACACCCGCAAACGCGGAAATTTTTGCTGATAAGCAAGGAGATAAAATGATGTCAAAAACAAAAACAACTATTTCTGTTCTTTTCTTGGTGGCGTTAACGGCCGTTCTCATCGTCTGCAACCCTGCCACCAATACCGCTACCGCCGCCCAGGCGCCGCTGGCTGCCGGAGGCATCACCGTCGTCGGCCAGGGCGAAGCGTTTGGCGCGCCAGACCGGGCCGAAGTGCAGGTTGGCGTCGAGACCTTTGCCGATACGGTCAGCGAAGTCACCAGTCAAAACGAGGCCACCTTGCAACAAATCATGACTGCCCTGAGCGCACAAGGCATTGCCCCGGAAGATATTCAAACCACCAACTACAGCTTGTGGGCTGAACAAATCTATGGGGACAATGGCCCCGAAGGCATTGCTGGCTACCGCGTCAACAACCAGGTGAACGTCACGATTCGGGACATCAACCAGGTCAGCGACGTGCTGGCGGCCGTCACCGAAGCCGGAGCAAACTCCATCTACGGCATCAGCTTCAGCGTGGCTGATCCGGCGGCGCTGCAAGAAGAAGCACGGGCGGCGGCCATGGCCGATGCTCGCGTCCGCGCCGAGTCCCTGGCCGAGTTAGCTGGCGTGGGTCTGGGAGATATCACCATCATCAGCGAGGTGGTGGGTCAGCCGGTCATGCCCATGGGGTATGGCGGCGGCATGGCGATGGCTGAATCCCCCGCCGGCCCAGGCGTCTCACCCGGCCAACTGAGCTATCAGTTACAAATTCAGGTCACATTTGGCATTCAGTAGCCCCCTGGAACGCGGATCAAACAACTCACGAGAGATAAAAAATTAGAAATTGGTCGAGTATCTAATCTCTAATTTCTAATCTCAGAGTTAAGTAATTTTCATTCCTGGATGCCCCTGGCGAAAACGCAAAAGCCGTCCTCTTACGAGGGCGGCTTTTTTGGTACACCGTTACACCGTTTCTCAAATCGCCTGAAAACAATTTACAAAACGTATAGGGGGCCTGCCCAAACCTTCGTTCTACAAATTAGACAACCGCTATACAAAAAAACCGCCCATTTCTGAACGGTTTTGGCCTGTGACCCTGAAAGGACTCGAACCTTTAACCAGACGATTAAGAGTCGCCTGCTCTGCCAATTGAGCTACAGGGCCATAACGATTGAGGATTATACTGATTTTCTCGCCTGGAGCAACCGGGGCTGAGTTGCCACAGCAATTCCAATTTTGGACTGCGAACGCCACCAATTAAACGCGGTGGCTGGGATAAGAAACATGCTGAAGCGTCTTGTTTTACGCCCAGGGAAACATGTTTTAACCCATTTTTTCTTTCAAACGATGAATTCACTGGCCTGGTGAGAGATAAGCAGCCGCCACCCAGCCCGTGACGCCATCCACTTCGATTTTCTGCCAGAGGATGTCGTCTACTTCAAGCTGTTCATCCAGGAGGATCACCACACTGTCATCCTCCAGCAGAGCCAACACTTCACCCGTCACGCCCGGTTCGGCGCGCAGGTTGAGGCCATAGGGGTAATCGACAACGGCCGTTACTGGCGTGGGCGTAGGCGTGGGCGTCAAGGTCGGCGTAGGCAGGGGGGTGGCCGTAGCCGATGGCGTTGGCGTGGCCGCCGGCGTCTGCGTGGCGGTGGGTTCCACTGTATCAGTGGGAGGTAATGTGGGCGATGAGGTGGCGGAAGGCAGCGGCGTCAGTAAGGGTATGGGCGACGCCGTGGGAGTGGGAGTGGCGGTTGGCGGCGTCAGCGGATCCAGTTCCGTCACCCGAATCACCGCCATCGTTAGCGCAATTTCATCAATGATTTTCTCAGCCGACAAGGCGCCGCCAATACTTTCTTGCAGCGCTTCTACTACAAAATACGGCACAGAGTTGGCGGCGCGTACCACCAAATCCAGCTCCAAAAAACCATCCTGGAACCTCACAATCTCTAGCTCATCCAACTCCCCGTTCACAATTTCACGCACCTGCTGCGTCGTCACTTCCCGGATGCGGGCCAACTGCCGCCGCTCTTTCGCCAGTTCATAGGTGGTCACTGCCAGCAGCACAGAAACGAGCGCGAGCAGCACGATAGAGGCTCTAAAGGCGCGGGTCTGTACCCGTTTACGGTCTTTGCGGGCGGCGCCGGGACGATAGCCCAATATGAGGAACATCAAAGCCGCCGCCGAACTAATGGCGACAAAGTTGGTGGTAAACAAGAGCAAAGCCCCTAAAGATAAGCGAAACTGACCGCCGCTGAACGCTTGAACGGCCGTTTGTGATTCATTCTGAAAAAGTCCCACCACAGCAAAAGTGAAGGTAATGCCCACCGCTGCCAACGGCGGCACCAGGGCAGCGGCAATCGCCACCCCCGGCAGCGCCCCGGCCGCATCTGAACGGCACAAAGCATACGCTGCCGCCAGGCCGGAAAACAAAGCAATCGCCAGGTCTAGCAAACTGGGCTGCGTCCGCGTCAAGACCTCGTTAGACAGCGGCTGATTCAAACCGAGCAGCCCGGCAATCATACCCACCAACACCGCCAACACCGCCCCCTGCACCACCGCCCCAATAGAGCGACGCAGAAAACGTTCGTCGCCCAAAACAATGGCCATGCCTGAGCCAATGATGGGCGACATCAGCGGCGCCACCAGCATGGCGCCAATGACGACAGCCACGCTGTTTACAATGAGGCCCAGAGAAGCGATCATGGCCGATAAAGAAATCAACATGTAATAATCAATATTAGGCCGGGCACTGCGCCGAATGCGCACATACGCTTCCGTGCGTTCCTGCAAGCTCAAACGGGGCAGCCACTCCCGCACTTTCCAGGAAAGGTCGCCCGTTATCTTTTGCGGCTGGCGCACAACGGCCACCGGGCATTTACTGGTGCGTACCACCGCCGCCGGAATATCGCCAAACAACACTTTATCCAGGGAGCTTTCCCGGCTGGCGCCAATCATCACCAGGTCATAACCGTCGTTCACTTCCGTTACAATGGCGTCGGCGATGGAATCGCTAAAAACAATTTTGCTCTGAATGCGATTGCCGGCGTCTACGTATTCCAACACCTGCTGCAACCGATCTTGCCCCAGGCGCTCCCCGGCTGGATTGGAAATGCCGGCCGCCACATACAAAAGGGTCACTTCAACCTGGGGCGTCAGGGGCAGCAAGAAGGTGAGGGCATGGGCGCTGTTAGGGCCACCGGCCGTGGGTACCAGGATGCGTTGAATACTTTTTTTGCCCGAGGCGGCTATTTCCCCTTCAATTTCGGCGCGGTCCCCACGAAAGGCAACAACAGCACATTTCACATGTGACAAGTCAAGGCGGGCAGCGCTGTCAGCGCGTACGATCACCAGGTCGATGCCTGCTTTTTGGATCAAGACCTCTAAACCGCTTTTGAGCGTATCTGCCTGGATGATGAGGGGGTGAATATCAAGATCATCCGGGCAAGCGGCGGCCGCCTGGTTCAGAATATCTCGGTAAGGGGTCAGGTTTGGCTCATCCTCATTGGTGAGGAAAACGGCCGTTACCAATTGACCATGATTTTCACGCGCCAATGCTTGCGCCAATACAAAGGCCCGGCCTAGATTTTCATCTGGCGAAAGTGAAACGAGAACACGCCATGCTTCTCCGGGGGGGATTGTACCTTCAAGAACCTTCATCGCAGAAAGTATAGTCGAATTCACCCCTTTAGAAAATGATTAACCACCCGTTTATTCGCCTGGGCCAAAGGTGTTATTTTATCCAACAGCTATTTTCAATATACTTCTCACATGAATAGCACAGCCGACAATGACAAACTGAAACAAAAACAAACCGATTACCTGATTATTGGAATAGGGCTGACTTTTATATTTCTGGCCCTGCTTCTCCTGTTGGGCTTCCAGCTGATGGCACGAGAAACGGCCGTTCCCCCCACCCCCGCCAGCCACCTCATCGCTGATCCAATGCAGTGGGCCACAGCCAGAGATGAACCGGTCATCTTTGGACAAGACAAAAACAACCAATGGCAGATCATCCCTCGCGCTCATCTGCAAATGGGCGGCCGGGTATTGAGCCGAAAAACCTACCGCAACTGGCCGGCAAACATCTCCCCGCTAGACCTGGCCCTGGGTTGGGGCGAATTAGGCGATCCGCAGGTAGACCAATGGGTAAACTGGCGGCAGTCAAATCGCTGGTATCACTACTCCTGGGAAGATGATTCTCCCTATGACGCCGATTATCTGCGCCTCCACTCCAGCAATGTCCACATCATCCCGGCCACACCCAACCTGGCGGAAGCGCTGCTAAAAATCAAGGAAGACGACCAGGTATTCCTGGAAGGGCTGCTGGTAGACATCGAAGCGACACAGGGCGATAGAAAATGGAGGAACAGCACCTCCCTCAGCCGCAGCGATTCCGGCAACGGCGCTTGCGAAATCCTCTATGTCAAACGGCTGACCTGGAACGGGCAAACGTATCAGTGACGGAGGAGATTACAAAAGTCTGGCAGACTTTTGTAATCTCTCGTTACTTTCTATGTTACAATTCCCTCTGGCGATTTTTAATTATGTTTATATCTGGAGGATATTATGAAAATTCGTACTGAACCCCTGTTAGGTGGCGCCGCCTTAAGTTTTGTTATTTTGCTCGTGATCAATCTACTTTCCACATTTATCTCCATGAATTACATGCAGCAAGTGATGACAAGTGTGCTGGTGTCTATGTCGGACCCAAATGCGCCATTGCCAACCGGTTTTGGCTCTCCCATGCTCAGCCTGATAGGCTGTTTGGCCTGTATTGCCCCCTTGGCCGCCGGTATTGGGGCCGGCGTAGTCTATGCCCGGCAGTACGCCAAACTGGAACCGATTACCGGTAGCCTGATTAGTGGTGGCGCAGCCAGCGGCGCGATAGGCTTTTTCTTATCAGGGCTGGCGTCGGGCATCGTGGCTGCGTTTATGATGATCCCGCTTATGAACCAGATAGCGGCCATGGATCCTAGCCTGGCCGGTTCATTGGGGACAATGATGGGAACTGGCGTATTCAGTGGGATTATCGGCAGCATTTGTGGCAGCGTACTGTATGCCCTGTTTGGCGCGATTTTGGGCGCGATTGGCGCGGCCATCGGCACACCCAAGCCGGCAAAACCGGCGGTTGTCTAGTGGTCAGTAGTCAGTAGTCAGTGGACAGTGGACAGTGAACAGTGGACAGGAAAAGGCCAGGGTGTATGCTCTGGCCTTTTTTTATGGCTTCATGCCACGAGGATGTTTCAAATGAGGCAGCGGAGTGCGTACGCCCACGCACCGTCTCCGTGCGCACGTGGGCGTGCGCACTCTGCTATTCGAGTACGCCTCTACCAACCACTGGCCTGGAAGAGGGTGGTTAGCGTCTGTTCGCGCTCCTGAAGGGTCATGAGCCGGGGTTTGGCGTAGTTTTCAATGAGGCCGGTCCACAAGGAGATGGCGAGCAAACGGCCGTTATAAAAAACATACGTGTCTACCAATGTCTGTCGCGTCCCCAGTTGGTCCATCTGGTCGAAGAATAGATTGCCCGGTCCATAATGGATAAACGCCCCCTCGTGAAACTCAAATGCCTGAAGATGATGCCCCTGGCTGCCGGAAACGGCCGTGGCTCCCGCCTCCGCCAACGCCCGAAACTGCGCCTGCTGGTCTGGCGTGGCCGCATATTGGTAATATTCCGTGCCTTGCAAGGTGGCGATCACCAGGTAGTCCTGCGCCACCAATTCGGCGATCTGCGCCGCCAGTGCCCCATCACATGGGCGGGCGCCGGCGCTCGTCTCTGTGGCCCAGGCATACGCCGGCCCAAACGAATTGCAACCCACAAAAGCGATCTGGTTGCCGTTGTGCGTAAACAAAGCTGGTTCCGCCGCCTGCGCCGCATCCCGGCCGCCGCCATAGGTGGCCATGCCCGCCGCTTCATACATGCCCAGGCTGCGCACCAGGTTTTCCGCGCCGTAATCGTTGAGATGGTTGCCGGTTAGCTCCACCACATCTGTACCCAGGTGTTCCAGCAGGGCAAAGGTGTTGTCACGAGAACAAAACGTGGCGTCGCCAATGGGATTGGGATAAGGGCAGTCGGGGGCAAAGGAGACCTCATTGCTGATGTGGGCAATGTCGGCGTTTTGCAAAACCGGCCCCACATCTTCGGCCGGCCAGAGGATGCCGTTTTGCTCCATGTTGTAAGCGGTGGCCCGCACCAACGCCGTCACGCCAGTCACAGCCACCCGGGTCAGTTGGCTGGCGTCTCGATTGGTAACAGGCCCATCCCAGGCCGCCAGGAAATCAGCAACGGCCGTTTCCTCTCCCATCACGCTTACCCCGGCCGCCAAACCATAATCGGCCGTCTCAAAATCAGGGGCCAACGGGGAGACGCCCGCCACCGCCAACACTTTCAACGCCGGGTCCAATTCATCAAAGGGGACAATGGTCCAGGCTGGCCGCTGCGCCCAAACCGCTGCCACCCGATCCTGCGGCGACACGATTTGTACGCCGCTGCCGGCCATCCCCCATTTCGCCGCCAACCAGTCCGCTGCTGCCGCATCCACCAGCAGCGGCAGCCCGCCGCCCCCCCAGGCGGCTTGCAATTCGGCCAGAGTGACGGTATCGGCGATGGTGGGAAAAGGGGCGGCGGCGGCAAAAATCCAGGTGGCAAACGGCCGTTCCTCACCCCAGGCCACCACCACATCCGCCTCCCCTTGGCCTACCCACACAAACTGCTCAGGGTGACGCCGGGTGAAGGCTTCCACCTCAGCGGCCAGCGCCAGTGGCGCATCGTTGGCGCCCACCCGCCACTGGTCGCCAACGGCTTGCAATGGCGGCGCTGGTTCAGGGGTAGGAGAAAGGGGGATAACGGCCGTTTCCTCTTCGCTCCTGGGCGTCACGGGGGGCGTGGGCGGCCTTTGCCCAGCAACTTGGGTGGCTAAGGCAGGCGGCACGGACGCGGGCATAATCGGCGTGGGAGGGATGGGGTGGGCGCGGCAGGCTGAAAGGAAAACGGCCGTTAACGCCACCAGATAACATCGTGCAAATAACGCGCTGCTGGACAAGAATCTATTTCCCATTAAAATGTAAAGAACTCCTTCGTAAATGGGAGCGCGGACAGCTTGTCCGCCCGGTGCAGGCGAGACGCCTGCGCTCCATAATGGGAGCGCGGACAGCTTGTCCGCCCAGTGCC
>CAZXVH010000152.1:0-10104 GCA_964643965.1 uncultured Ardenticatenaceae bacterium | reverse complement strand
ATGCTGGGTCAGATGCAGCCAGGCGTCCAGAATGGGATCGGGCTGGCAGGTGATGGCGCAATGGTAGCTGCGCGCTTCCCACAGGAACTGGACATTGGCGTCGGGCGGCAGCTGGTTAACGGCCGTTATCACCTCCGCATATGTCCCCAAACTACGCTCCAAAAAATGGTCTTGTGTTTCCAGGCCCACCAATACGGGCAGCGGATTGACCGCCAGAAAATTCAACGCCTGGCTCAGGATCATGACTGTTACTGCCAGCGCCAAGATGACGCGCGCCAACCAGCCCACATCCAACTGCGGCTGCCGCCATTTGCCCATGTAAGCCAATATCAAGCCCACCAGGATGGCAAATAGACCAAAGACGGGCAGCAGCAGGCGCGTCTGTAGCAGCAGAGCGGAGCGGGCAATACCCCACAGCCAAAAGAGGTAAGCGGAGATCACAAACAGGAGCAAATACCCGGTGAATTTTTTGAGAGTGGCGGGCAGTTCTCGCCAGACAAAGAGCAACAGCAGCAAAACGCCTAAAATCAAGGGGCCAACGGCGCCATCAAAAGAATTGCCCGCTAATGTGCCATCCAGAATAGTGGCTTCTAGCGGGGCCAGCAGTAGGCTGATCGGCGAGGTTTGCAGGACGCCGGTTCCTGGCCGGTTGTACCACCAACTGCGCCATCCATCCCAAAACTTGGCCTCTGCCAAAAAGAAGGGGTAAACGGGATTGCCGGTGGTCAGGTAGTTTTCCAGCAGCCAGGGCAGCACCAGCAGCAAGGCTACCGCGCCCACCAAAACCAGCCGCTTGAGAATGGTCAGCAGCCCGTCTCGCCGCGAGGCGAAGACAATGCCCGCCGTCACGGCCAGAGACATGGCGATGGCGGTGTATTTCAGGCCGCCGCTGAAGCCTAACATCAGGCCCAGGACGACCAACCAGCCGGTTTGTTTGTCTTGCTGCCAGCGATAGAACGTGGTGAAAACGGCCGTTGTGTAAAACAGCAGTGTCACATCCACATACGGCCAACTCAGCAGGGTGGTAAACAGCGGCACAGACAATAAGGCCAGCGCCGCCAACCAGGCCGCTGCCCGTCCCACCTGCTCCCGCGCGAGGGCAATCACCAGCGCCAACGCCAACAAGCCGTAGCCATAATGAAACAGCGCCGCCGTGCCTTCGCCCGCCAGCAACATACCCAAAGTAAAATGCATTTGCCCCAACAGGGGGAAGCCCAGCTGCGGAATATCCAACGGATGCACAAACGTGCCCGCTTCGATATATAACTTTGGCCCTACCAGGTGATAGGTCAGGGCATCCCAGGCCACCGGCGGCGTAAGAGCGATGATGAAACTGGTTATCAAAAGCAATCCGGCAAAGATGAAAATAAGCCGCTCCAATTTACTGTGAGGATGAGGCCAATGCAGCACGGTTCTCAGTTTGTAAAACAGCTCGCGCCAACGTCGAAATGTGAGCAGGCTCAATAAAATGACGAATATCCAGGCGGCAGCTGGTGTAAAAAATCTGGCAAAGCCGATCAAGGAAAACAGGATAGATACCAGACCCAACCCGATACCGGCCGCTAAAGCCAATTCCGCCAAGTTGTCTTCCTCTTGCAGATGGAGCGCAGACAGCGCCATCAGGCCCAGAGCGGCGGCCAGCCAGGTCAGCGCCAGCCAGACCAGCAGATTGAAAAGCGTCTGGCTGCTGGTTTTAAAGATGTCGGCGCTGAGGGGGTTGTGCGCCCAAATATAGCCGCCCACCAGGAAGCCCAACCATAAAAAGACAAATAGTCCGGCAATCAACGATTTATTTGAGGGAGTTTGTTCGGGTTGCGGCATAATGAATGAGATCTCTCTCCTGCTGGTCCCTGAGGACCTGTTTTCGATAGCCAATTATAGAGCAATCAGTTCGTGTATCCCATTGCCCTATGGTACTGAAAAACGAAACCGTCCCTACCCGGGATGCTTTTATCACCGGAGATCACAAAAGTCTATCACTCTTTTATAATCTTACGCCCCTAACTACTGCTTGCAATTGAGGCCATATTGTTGTATTATTTCAACAAAAGGTTTTGTTGTATTATCCCGCATATTGGCCTGTCGGCCAGGAATTGGACAAGATGGAAACGGTAATGGAGCAACTCATACGCATTCGCGGCGTAAAAGACGGCATCCTGGTGACGCTGGGAAATGGCGCTTACCCTGACGTGCGGGCGGAGTTGGCGGCAGAATTGTCACAAAAAGAGAATTTCCTGCAGGGCAGCCAGGTGACGTTGGATGTGGGCGGCCGTTATTTGCAGCGGCAGCAGTTGGCGGATTTGTTGGATTTATTTGCTCGCCACCGCCTGGTTTTGTGGACCGTTTTAGCGAATGATGATGAGACGCGAGCCGCAGCGCAGGAACTCAACCTGGCTACCCGCATTCCAGGCAGCCAGACAGATTTGAAAGGACGGCCGTTATCCCCGGATCACGCCGCCATCGCCACAGACCATAGCCCGGAGAAAGTCACCCAAACCGGTGACGCCTTATTCCTGAAGGAAACGCTCCGTTCTGGCCGCTCTGTCTATCATGAGGGTCCGGTAGTGGTGATGGGTGATGTCAATCCTGGTGCAGAAATTATTGCCTCCGGAGATGTGATAGTGTGGGGTCGGTTGCGTGGCCTGGTTCATGCCGGGGCGCTGGGAGATGAAACGGCCGTTATCTGCGCCCTCTCTCTCAATCCCACCCAACTGCGCATCGCCGAGCAAATCGCCATCCCGCCCAATGGCGATGTTCATAAACCGACGCCGGAAAAAGCAGCTATTCGCGGCGGCCAAATTGTGGCCGAGACCTGGCAGCAAAAGCAGTGAACAGTGGACAGTGGACAGTGAACGGTGAACGGTAGACAGGGGCATTTGTGATTTAGCCATGAATGCCTGGGGCAAAAAACAAGAAATTCAGGTACGAGATCTGCGGATAAATCTCTTCTAGTTTATCCAGTTTAGGAGAAACCGATGAATGCAAAAGTGATCACCATTACCTCTGGTAAGGGCGGGGTAGGCAAGACAACCATCACCGCCAATATAGCGGCGGCGCTGGCCATGGAGGGGCGCAAAGTCGTGGCCATGGATGCGGACATTGGTCTGCGCAATCTGGACGTAGTGATGGGCCTGGAAAACCGCATCGTCTATGATCTGGTAGATGTCATTGAAGGGCGCTGCCGCCTGCGCCAGGCGATGATCAAAGACAAACGGCAGCCAGATTTGTATCTCATCCCGGCCGCCCAAACGCGGGACAAAATGGCCGTCAGCCCTTCTGACATGGTGCTGGTGTGCGACCAACTGCGGCAGGAGATGGATTACATCATCATCGATTCGCCGGCCGGTATTGAACGGGGTTTTCGCAACGCCATCGCCCCGGCCGACCAGATTATCATCGTCACCAATCCTGAGGTTTCGGCCGTGCGTGACGCTGACCGCATCATCGGCCTCGTTGAAGCGGAGGAGAAAGGGCCGGCCAAGTTGCTCATCAACCGTTTGAAACCGGCGATGGTGGCTCGTGGGGATATGCTTTCCATTGAGGATGTCATTGATATTTTGGCAATCGATCTCATTGGCGTCATCCCGGAAGACGAGTCGATTTTGGTCTCGAGTAATCAAGGGATGCCGGTGGCGATGTCCAGCGTCAATGGGGCCAGCGCCAGCCAGGCGTTCCGCAATGTGGCGCGGCGTCTGGAAGGGGCGACTGTGCCTTTCCTGGATTTGGCGCAGAAGGCCACTTTTATGGAGCGGCTGCGTGATTGGTTTATAGGCGAGACTTCATAGGCCCGGCAAGTGAGCAAGGAGCAAAGAACGATGAGCTGGATCAATAAATTGTTTGGGCAAAAAGAAAAAAGCGGCGCTGTCGCCAAGCAGCGGCTGCAAATGGTGTTAATCCATGATCGCAGCGAGGTATCACCTGGTTTGATTGAGCAGATCAAGGATGACATTATTCAGGTCATTGCCACCCGGTTGGCGATTGATGAGGCGCATGTCAAAGTAGATCTGACGCAGACCGGCCGGGAAAGCCGCCTGGTGGCGGAGATTCCGCTGCAAGCCAATGCCCGCAGCCGTTAAGGAACTGAGAATAGAGAGTAGCCTGGCTGCCGTTCTCTACTCTCTTTTTTTGTTGCATTAAAAGAGTTCGCTGAAAAAACTAACTGCGGAGGATAGAAAATACCAGAGAAAAACTCCGCGTTCTCCGCGCTCTCTGCGGTAAAAAAGACCTTTTTTCAGAAGACTCATTAAAACTTTGTGGGAAACGGCCGTTTCTCATCGCCCCTTCTCTCTCCTTCCTCTAAAATGTTGGCATGAATATTGCGCATTCCACCTGGCGACACTTTGATATCTGGTTAACAGCTGCCGTATTGCTGTTAACTGCGTTTGGCATCCTCATGATTCGCAGCGCCGTCACCGGCGCGCCAGCTTTAGAGCCGCTGCCCGCGACCCAGATTCGCTGGGCGATCATCGGTTTTATCGTCATGTTGGTCTTTGCCGCTATCGACTACCGCTATTTAACCTCAGCGCATTGGTATATTTACGCGGGGCTGGTGGCTCTACTCATCTTTGTGGTCATTGGCGGCCAGGTTAATAACGACGCTCGCCGTTGGATCAACCTGGGCTTTGCTGAAATTCAGCCTTCTGAATTCGGCCGTATTTTTTTGGCCGTTACTTTTGCCCAGTTTCTGGCCAACCGTCGTCACAAAATGCATCAGTTCTCCAATACGCTCACCACGCTGGTTTATTTTGGTTTGCCTATCAGTCTCATTTTTTTTCAGCCAGACCTGGGTATGTCGATTTTGTTCATCGTCATCTGGTTTGTCATGGTCTGGTTGGCCGGGCTGCCCTTATCCCATTTCTTGATACTGGGGGTGCTGGGCTTGTCGGCTGCCATCCTCGTTTATCCCAACCTGGAAGAGTACCAGAGGGGGCGTATCACCACCTTCATTAACCCGGAAGAGGCAGACCCGGAATCGGTGTTCAACGTAGACCAGGCGGAGATCAGCATTGGCTCCGGCGGCTTTTTTGGCAAGGGGTATCTGCAAGGGACGCAGAGCCAGCTTGGCTTTTTGCGTGTGCAGCACACCGACTTTATCTTTTCCATGATAACGGAAGAATTAGGGCTTATTTTTGGCTCGCTGGTGGTGTTGAGCTTGATGGGTTTTATTCTCTGGCGCATCATTCGCGTGGCCTTGGTGACGCCTGATCCGGCCGGGAAATACATGGTCACAGGCATTGCTGTTATTCTCTTTTTCCAAACATTCGTCAGCGTGGGCATGAACGTGCGTCTGCTGCCCGTCACCGGTCTGACGCTGCCGTTTGTCAGCTATGGCGGCAGTTCACTGGTGACGTTATTCATCGCCCTGGGCATTGTGCAATCTGTGCTAATGCGCCATCGTAAGCAGGACTTTGGCTAAAACCAGTGAACGGTGAACAGTGAACAGTACAATGATTACTGACCACTAACCACTGTAAACTGTAAACTGTACACTGTACACTGTACACTGTATACTCCCCATTAAAATTCCCAAAAGGTTAATCATATGACGGTTCGACTTCGATTTGCCCCCAGTCCCACGGGGTATTTGCATATTGGTGGGGCGCGTACGGCGCTGTTTAGTTGGATGTTTGCCCGGCGGTATGGCGGCCAGTTTATTTTGCGCATAGAGGATACTGACCAGAAACGGTTTGTGCCCGGCGCGGTGGAAAATATCATGGCCTCTATGCGCTGGCTAGGGCTTGATTGGGATGAAGGTCCAGATGTGGGCGGCCCTTATGGCCCGTATGTGCAGACAGAACGGGCGGATTTATACAAGGAATGGGCCAATTGGTTGGTGGATAACGGCCGTGCTTACAAATGTTTTGCCACGCTGGCAGAATTGGCCGCGATGCGGGTGGAATTAGAAGCAAAAGGCGACCGTTCTGGCTATGATCGCAGCTATCGTGATTTGCCCGCCGAGCAGGTGGCTGACTTGGAAGCGCAGGGCAAGCCGTTTGTGATTCGTTACAAGATGCCGCTAGAGGGTGAAACGGTCGTCGAAGATTTGATTCGGGGCAAAGTGGTGTTTGAGAATTCGCAGTTTACCGATGCGGTGCTGATGAAGTCCAACGGGCTGCCCACCTATCACCTGGCGCATGTGGTGGATGATCATTTTATGCAGATCAGTCATGTGACGCGAGGCGATGAGTGGCTGAGTTCCGCCCCACTGCATTTTCAATTATGGCAGGCGTTTGGTTGGAAACGGCCGTTATACGCCCACATGCCCGTCATCCTCAATCCCAGCGGCAAAGGTAAGCTCAGCAAACGCACCCAATCTTTCCAGGATGGACAGTGGCAGGTGTTAGTAAAAGTGGAAGAGTATCAGGAGCAGGGGTACATCCCGGTGGCGGTGAACAACTTCATTGCCAACGTCGGCTGGTCTTCTGGCGATGACCTGGAAATCTTCACCGTCGAGGAGATCATCCCCCGTTTTGATTTAGCCGACGTCAACGCCGCGCCCACCAGTTTGCCCTATGCCAAATTGGATTGGATAAACGGGCAGCACATCCAGCGAATGGACGATTTAGAATTGGCAAAAGCGATCAAGCCGTTCTTGGAAGCGGCTGGATATGAGGTGAATGTGGCAGCCTTGTTAGCCGTCGCGCCCTCCATGAAAGTGCGCCTCAAACGCTTACCGGAAGCCAACGAGTTTTTGCACTTCTTGTTTGCCGATGACGAAGCATTTACGCTGACGGCTGAAGAGCTGGTGCATAAACAGCTGCCAGCAGACGCCGCTTTGTCCGGGTATGCGCAGGTGCTCGAATTTGTACAGACCACTGAAAGCTATGATCTGGAGGCCATTAGCACGGCCGTTACCCGCATTGCTGAAACGGTGACGGTGACGGGTAAAGCTGGGCCGTTCTTGGGCAAACTACGTCTGGCTGTTACCGGGCAGCAAGTGTCGCCGCCGCTGTTTGAATCGATGCTGGCCCTGGGGCGAACGCGAACCGCTGCCCGGTTGGCGCAGGTTGTGGCCCTGTTTGGGTAAAGCTTAAGCCAACAGGACAAAGAAAATTAAGGGGGTTTTCCTTTGTAACTTTGTCCCTTTGTATTAAAAAAGAGATTTGCCCCACATCTCCCGTTTTGGTAGAATCCTGCCCTGTTCCTTTGAGGGATAGTTTAACGGTAAAACAGCGGACTCTGACTCCGTCGTTCCTGGTTCGAATCCAGGTCCCTCAGCACACTAAATGGCTCACTCTGATGGGCCATTTTGTTTTAAATGGCATTTCGTTCGACGGCAGAGACCTGGCCTAATAACCTCTCATTGTTTCTTCAAACGTGAAAACCCTTCCCCCAAGGCATTATGCCCCATGCTGATCGTCACAAAAGCGTCCGGGTCTACCTCGGCGATGACGCTGCGTACCTGGCTGACCTGCGGCCGGGAGACGGTGCTGGTGAGCATATAACGCTGTTCTCCGGTGTAAGCGCCGGTGATTTGCCAATAGCTGACGCCGCGACCCAGATGGTGTATGAGCGCGTCTGAAACCTCTTGGGGAGAGTTGGTGATGATCGTGGCCACGCGGGTCGTGCTGGGGCCTTCCAGCGTGTAGTCTGAGGCCAACCCGCCGATAAACATCATCAGCAGGCCGTACAGCGCCAGTTCCCAACCAAAAACGATCCCGGCCAGCAAGATGATGAGACCATCGGCAAAGAAATAGGTCTGACTAAGCGGCATACCCGTTTTTTCTTGCAAGACCCGGCCGATGATGCTGGTGCCGCCCACGGTGGCTCCGGCGCGGTAGAGCAGGCCCGAACCGATGCCGCCAATGATGCCGCCATAGACGGTCGCCAGCAGCGGATTATCAGTCACGGGGTAAGGGGTGACGACGCCTGGCAGGACGATTTGCAGCCAGTCGATAAGAAAGGAGAAGATGGTGACGGCGATGATGGTGCGAATCAAAAAAGGCCAGCGTCCCAGGTAGCGGAAACCCAGCACAAACATGGGGATATTCATGATCCAATACATGACGCCGATGGGCCAATCAGTGAAGGAGTTGATGATGAGCGCCAGGCCGCTTAAGCCACCGCCGACGATATTGAAGGTGACCTGGAACATCACATAAGCAAAGGCGATGAGCGTGGCGCCAATGACGAGAAGCAAGAAGCGGGGCATTTCGCGCTGCGCCATACCGGCCCCTTTTTGTAGCTTTGGTTTGATTTGACGATCTTTTTTCATGCGTAATTCCTCAACACACCGTATTATTAGGGGCGTAAACTAAACGTTTGAATGGATACGGCCGTTTCCACCCCTTCACTCACAAAACGAAGCATTCTATGACAGAAAACGGCCGTTGCCCACCCACGAAAGGAGATTATTATGCCTACGCTCACCACTTCCCCGGCCTGGAAAGCTTTACAAGCCCATCATGCGAAAATCAACGCCAGCCATATGCGCGATCTGTTTGCGGCGGATCCGGCGCGGTTTGAAAAATTTTCCCTCACCTTCCAGGACATCTTATTTGATTATTCTAAAAACCGGATTACAGAAGAAACCGTCTCCCTGCTGCTGGCGCTGGCCAGGCAAGCCGGGCTGAAAGAGATGATCGCGGCCATGTTTAAGGGTGAGAAAATCAACAACACCGAAGACCGTGCTGTCTTGCATGTGGCTTTGCGCAACCGTTCTAACCGGCCCATTTTCGTTGATGGACAAGATGTGATGCCAGAGGTAAATGCGGTTTTGGCCAAGATGAAACGGTTTAGCGAGGCAGTGCGTCACGGCCGTTGGCGCGGGTACAGTGGCAAAACAATCACCGATGTGGTCAACATCGGCATTGGCGGCTCAGATTTGGGACCGAAGATGGTGGTTGAGGCGCTCACGCCGTATACCCGCCCTGACTTGCACGCCCATTTTGTCTCCAACGTAGATGGCACAGACATTGCCGAAACCTTGAAGCGCGTCAACCCGGAAACGACGCTGTTTCTCATCGCTTCCAAAACATTCACCACCCAGGAGACGATGGCCAACGCCCATACCGCCCGCCGCTGGTTTTTGGAGACGGCAAAAGAGGAAACGGCCGTTGCCCACCATTTTGCCGCCCTCTCCACCAATCAGGAAGGGGTAGTTGCTTTTGGCATTGATCCGCAGAATATGTTTGCATTTTGGGATTGGGTGGGCGGCCGTTATTCGCTCTGGTCGGCTATTGGTACCTCGATAGCCCTGGCCATTGGCTTTGAGAACTTTGAGAAGCTGTTGGCCGGCGCTCACGCCGTAGATGAGCATTTCCGGGCAGCCCCTTTTGCCGAAAATATCCCCGTTATCATGGGGCTGCTTGGCGTGTGGTACAACAACTTTTTTGGCGCAGAATCCCACGCCATTTTGCCCTATGACCAGTATATGAAATATTTCCCTATGTATTTTCAGCAGGGCGATATGGAAAGCAACGGCAAGCAAGTGACGCGCCAGGGCGAGGGGGTCGATTACCAGACCGGGCCAGTGATTTGGGGCCAACCGGGCACCAACGGCCAGCACGCTTTTTACCAACTGATTCATCAAGGCACAAAGCTGATCCCGTGTGATTTTCTGGCGCCGGCGCAAAGCCAAAATCCTCTGGGCAAGCATCACACCCTGCTGCTCTCCAATTTTTTTGCCCAACCGGAAGCGCTCATGAAAGGAAAAACGGCCGTTTCCGTGCGCGCCGAGTTAGAAAAGCAGGGTATCAGCGGTCAACAGTTGGATCTGCTGACCGCTGCCAAGACATTTACAGGAAACCGGCCGTCCAACAGCTTCCTCTTCAGAAAACTCACTCCGGAGACGCTCGGCTCCCTGATTGCCTTGTACGAACACAAAATCTTCACCCAGGGCGTCATCTGGAACATCAATTCATTTGACCAGATGGGGGTAGAGCTGGGCAAAGTGTTGGCTAAAGCCATTGCGCCGGAACTGGAAACTGACGCCGAAGTGACTAGCCACGATTCATCTACCAACGGCTTGATCAACGCTTTCAAACATTTGCGGTAAAGAAGCTGATGCTATACTCGCTGTGGCCGGTTTCTGACCGTGCCACTTTACACTTTTTACAATGATGACAGCGAATTTTAGAAAATAACGAATTCGCTCCCTTCTAA
>CAZXVH010000151.1:0-10252 GCA_964643965.1 uncultured Ardenticatenaceae bacterium | reverse complement strand
CAATCCGCAATCCCCAATCCGCAATCCCCAATCCGCAATCCCCAATCCGCAATCCCCAATCCGCAATCCGCAATTCTCAATCCTCAATCCACCACCCTACCGACTCCCCTTCCGCCCGCTGCTTCTAAGTTCCGTGGAAGAGATGTCTTTGCGGAAGCGATAGTCGGGGATGGGCTGGAAGAGGTCGGCGAATTCAGGGGGGAGAGGGAGATCGGCGGCCTGGCGGAAACGGCCGTTTTCATCCGTCCGCCCCGCCACCATAAAGCGGCAGCCACGTTCGCGTATTTCCGTGAGGGCGCGGTACATATTGGCCGGATTATCTGCATAAAAACGGGGCTGGAGGATGCGCATGGCCGTATCGAAGCCCACCACAAACGTCGCGCCAGGGTAGATGCGCGATTTTTCCACAAAGGTGGGGGCGGCGCTGGCGTAAACAGGATGCCGCCCGGCAAACTGAGCCAGCCGGTTCTGTACCGTTTCCGCGGCCAGCGGTGGTTTATCGGCATTGGCGGCGGAGAGTTCAAAGGCGGCCGGTTGCCCGGCCATTTCCGCGGCGATGCGGGCCATGTCCAGGTGGCCGTCATGCAGGGGGTTGAAGGAGCCGGAGAGCAGGAGGGGAGGCGTGGCATCTTGGCTGTCTAAACGGCCGTTATCCGCCACCTTGAAAAAAGGAATATCGCCACGCAGTAACGCCGCCACCTTGCCCCCGAAATCATAACGGGTTTCCGTCAGGTCATCCCCGCTTTTTAAGGTGATGGCTAACCGCGGCGCCAGCCCACAGGCTTCAGCCAATAAATTGAGCATCAGGCGGCTGACCACTTCCTCTTCCCCAGGGCGATCCCGGCTCTCTTTCTCCAGGCGCAGGCATTGGCAGACCAGTTCTGTCGGTCGCCAGGCGGCGATATAAGCGCGATGTTCGCCCCGTTTGGGCCGGTCGGTGACGATGGTGGCCGTGCAGGCCAGTCCCACCATGGGATACGCCGAGGGCAGCAGCCAGCGGGCGCGGGTGTAGGCGCGGCCAGCCATGAGGCGAGCCGCTTCATCGGCCACATATTGCTGCGGCGTCTGCTCCAGGAATTCGTCGAAGCTGGCTTCGCTGTAAGGCACTAAGGCTTCCAGCAAGGTGCGTGAGGCGCCGGCGACGCCCAGCAGATCAGACAGGGCTTGTGTGCCGGCCCCGGCCGTCACCATGACAAGGCGGGTGGGAGAATCGTGGATGGCTTGCACCAGTTGGCGTGTTTCTTTATCCATGGCGCAGGATTGTAACAGGTTGGCGGGGATTGGTGAACAGTGAACAGTGGGCAGTGGTTTGGGCGCTGTTGTGGTTTAGGAAAACGTGATAAGATCGCGGTTGATATTGTTTGACGAGAGATGAAAGAATTGAAGACCTCGTAATATGACCGATAATGACCCCAAAATACCTTCACCCCAACATAACACGCTCCTTTTAATCCTGTCGCTCATCTCTGTTTTTGTGGGCATTGTCGTGGCCAGCGTTTGGCTGCGGCGGGCGCTGGCGGAGAAGGTGTTTGACCAGCCGCCCCTGCCCGCTTTTGTAGGGATTTTATTGGCGGTGGCGGGCCTGACGGTGGGCTTGCATGTGCTGCGCCGTGCGCCTGAGGTGGAGGATTGGCGAGACCGGGGCTGGCTCCGTTTTTTTGGCAGAAACGGCCGTTCCTTGATGGTGGCGGCGGCCATTCTGTTAACCATTTTTGTTTTGTGGCGGCTGCCGCAAACCCCGGCCGTTGACAGCCATGCGCTGCTATTTTGGGCCTGGCTGGTCGCCCTGGTTTTATATGTGGCGGCCTTCCTGCCCCGCTTGCCCTGGCGCTGGCACAATCATTCGTGGCTGCGGGAGAACTGGCAGATCGGGCTGCTGGCGGCTGGTCTGGGCGCGGCGGCTTTGCTCTTGCGTCTCTGGCGGCTGGAGACGATCCCGTTTGCCCTGTCGGGGGATGAGGCGTCACAGGGTTTGGAGGCGGTGCGTATTTTAGCGGGTGAACTGCGCAATCCGTTTACCACCGGCTGGCTGGGCGTGCCCACCATGAGCTTCTTCTTCAACAGTTGGTCGATTGCCTGGCTGGGGCAGACGGCGTTTGCCCTGCGCCTGCCCTGGGCGCTGGTGGGCGCGGTTACGGTGGTGGTGGTGTTTTTCCTGGTGAAACGGTTATTTGGACTGCGGCTGGCGCTGGTAACGGCCGTTATCCTCGCCGTCTACCATTATCACATCCACTTCTCCCGCCTGGGCACCAATCAAATTGCCGATCCTTTCTTCATGGCCCTGGCCCTCCTGTTTTTGTACCGGGCGTTGGACAAAAACAGCTATTTCGATTGGACGATGGTGGGCGTGGTATGTGCCCTTGCTCTTTATTTTTATGCCGGGGCGCGGTTAACGGCCGTTGTCATCCTGGCTGTGTTGGGCTATGAATTTATCCGGCAGCCCCGGCGTTTCTTCCGGGAACGGGGGCGCGGTCTGCTCGTTGCCTTGGGCGCATTTTTGTTGGTAGGAGCGCCCATCATCCAATATGCGCTGCGTTTCCCCCAAGATTTTAATGCCCGCCTCAATCAAGTAGGCATATTGCAAAACGGCTGGCTGCAAAAGGTGATGGTCGTAGAGGGGACGGGGCCGGTTCCGGTGTTATGGGAACAGTTTATACGGGCAGCATTGGCCTTTAACTTTTACCCGGATCGCACCATATGGTACGGGCTGCGTGAACCGCTCTTGAAACCGGTCTGGGGCGTTTTGTTCCTGGTGGGGCTGGGGTATGCCATGCTGCGCCTGGTCGGACGGGGGGCAAACCCGCGTTATGCGCCCCTGGTTATCTGGTGGTGGGCCGGTATGCTGCTGGGCGGTTTCCTCACGGAAAATCCCCCTTCCAGCCAACGGCTTGTCACGTTGGCTGTGCCCGTCACTTTTTTTCTGGCGCTGGCGCTGTGGCAGATTATCCGACTGCTGCTGGGCCTGTTTGCCGGTAAATCTTACTCACGCTCCCTGGCAAATGGGCTGTTAGCGGTGGGTGTGCTGTTGTTTGCCTTGAGCAGTTTCAAGACCTACTTTGCAGAGTATACCCCGCTGCGCATTTATGGCGGGCCGAATTCTGAGATGGCGACGACGATTGCCCCCCGGCTGCGTGAGCTGCGCTTTGACCATGATTTTTACTTTGTGGGGCCACCCCACATGTATTGGGGCTTTGCCACGCTGCCCTACCTGGTTCCCGGCGCTCGAGGCTATGATGTGGCCCAGCCATTGGTGTCGGTGGCGGATGCGGAGACGATTTCTCTGTTTTCGCCGGACAGAGGGGCCGTGTTTATCTTCCATGATCAACGAATACCGACGCTTACCTATGTGGAGGCGGTGTATCCGGGTGGTCGGCGAGAAAATTTCTACTCAGAAGCGGACGGCCGTTTAATGACGATATTGTATGTGCTGGAGCCGAGATATGGGCGATAAAGAGAGGGCGTTGGAGGGAGTGGCGCTGCGTTGAGTTTGCACTCCCCATTCCTCGCTCTCTTCTTTTTACTGTCCGGCCATCGTTAACGGCCGTTTGATTTCATTGCCAAACATGGGGCTGTGTTTCACCGTCCAGCCGGCCTCGTCTACATCGCTGGCGGCGTGTTCCAGGAAACCCTGGATGCGGCTGTCGAGCAAGTCCACCTGGTGCAGCAGCAGCGCTTCCAACGTTTTTGGCTCCACGGGCGATCCCCATTCCAGGTTGCCATGATGGGCGGCGATGAGATGCACCAACTGGCGCACCTCCTCCGGCGGCATACCCAGCTCTGCCGCTTTCTTCTCCACGATGATGATGGCCCGGGTGATATGACCAATTAAACGGCCGTCTTCTGTGAAGCTGAACGAACCGGCCACATCATATTCGGCCGTTTTGCCCAAATCGTGCAGCAGTACACCGGCCAGCAGCAAATCTTTGTTGACATAAGGATAATGATCGGCCAACATTTCGGCGATGGCGGCCATGCTCAAGGTATGCTCCAGCAGCCCACCGATAAAGGCGTGGTGCATCTGCCGGGCGGCGGGAGCGTTGGCAAACTGGGGCAGAAAAGCGGCGTCAAGCAAAATGGCGCTGACCAATGTTTGCCACGGTTCCGCCAGGCTGTAAATCCATTGGCGCAGTTCGTCAATCATCTCTGCCTGGGGGCGTTGGCTGGCGGGTAGCAGTTCGGCCATTTCATTGGTTTGGCTGCGAATGAGATCCGTGGCGCTAATTTGCAGGGCGTCTTTGTAAGTGGCGACCTTGCCGGTGAGCAGCGCCGTTTCCCCGGAGCGCGCCCATCGTTGGATGTGATCGGGCACCTCCCAAAACACGCCAGAAGTGACGCCTGTTTTATCCCGCACCGAGAAGAGCAAAAAGGAACGGCCGTCTTTGGTGGTACGCTGCGTCACATCTTGCAGCAAAAACAGTTCATTTACCAGTTCGTCGCCGGCTTTTAAATCCGAAACATAAAATGATTTCACATCAACCTCGTCACTAAGACGTTCAACTTCTCGCAGAAGTTGAACGTCTAAAAAAACTGGAGATTGAATAGTTGTCGAATCTCCAATCTCACATAAATTCTATCCGCCGATTGTATTAGATTTTGGCAATTGGTGCAGGTGGCATAAAATCTATGACATGAAAAAGATAATCATTGGCATGTCGGGGGCCAGCGGCGTCATTTATGGCATTCGGCTGTTGGAAGTGCTGCAAGATGTGGCGGATGTGGAGACGCATCTGGTGCTGAGTACGGCCGCTGCCACCACCATTGGCCTGGAAACAGCGTATAAACCGGAACAGATCACGGCGTTGGCAGATGTCGCTTACCGCTTTCGTGACATAGCGGCGGCGATTTCCTCGGGATCATTTAAAACGCACGGCATGATTGTGGCCCCTTGTTCCATGAAGACGTTGGCCGGCATTGCCAATTCCTTCAGCGACAACCTGCTTTTGCGGGCGGCCGATGTGGTCTTGAAAGAGCGACGGCGTTTGATTTTGGTGGCCCGGGAGACGCCGCTGCATGTGGGTCACTTGCGTTTGATGATGCAGGTGACGGAAATGGGGGCCATTGTGGCCCCTCCCATGCCCGCCTTTTACCACCATCCCCAAAGTATTGACGACATTGTGAATCAAACGGTTAACCGCGTCTTGGACCTGGCGGAGATTGAACTGCCGCAAGATTTGTTTCAGCGCTGGTCGGGAGGTAAAGAAAGTCTTGGCTGAATCTGTGGCAGAGGAAGCGTTGGCGTATTTAGCCGGGCATCAGGTGATGACGCTGGCAACAAATGGGGCGGAGGGGGTGTGGGCCACGGCCGTTTTCTACGTCAATGATGGCTTCGACCTGCTCTTTTTATCGGCCGGCCATACTCGCCACGCCCAAAACTTTTTGCATCAGCCTCACATCGCCGCCGCCATTCAAGAAGATTACCAGAAGTGGACCGAAATCAAAGGCATTCAGCTAGAGGGGGATGTGGTTCAATTGCAAGGGATAGCCAAAGTGCACACTTTGGCCCGCTACCAAAAGAAATATGCCTTTTTAGCGCAGCCCGATACCCGCCTTTCCCCTTCCCTGGCGCGTGTTAACTGGTATCGCCTGAGACCCACCCGCCTCTTTTTCATCGACAACAGCAAAGGCTTAGGCCACCGCCAGGAAGTTCAACTTTTCTAAAAAAGTTAAACTTCTCCCTCCCCCCCAATCCCCAATCCGCAATCCGCAATCCGCAATCCCCAATCCGCAATCCGCAATCCGCAATCCCCAATCCCCAATCCCCAATCCGCAATCCGAAATCCGAAATCCCCAATCCCCCTCACTCATCCATCCACTTACTCATCACCAGTTGCAAATAATTTTCATACTTAGGCGAATCATAAATGGCAACGGCCGCTTCTCGCAGATCAAACGGTTCAGGCAATTCCAGAATAGCCCGCAGATAGACCGCATCCGTGCGCACCACCGCCTCTTGAAAAATGGCATCCCCCGTTAGCTGCAATTGAACGGGGGCAGTGGCCAACGATTTGCCTTTGAGGGTGTGCACCACCTGCCCCTGCCGCGCCACCAACAAAACCGCGTTGATCATGTTTTTTGAAATTGATTTATCTTTTTCTTTATACTCTTCGGCCAGGGTATCGATGACCTGCCGCCACCGCACCTCCCCCTGTTCTTGCAGGCATTGAATGATGCCTTTCAAAATGACAAAGCGGGTAGCGGCCGGCACAATGCGCGTCCTGTTTCTTTTTAACTGGCTGCGATAATGCGCCGCCACATCCAGCTGCGGGGCGACTGGCTCTTTGGCTCGATAGCGCACATAAATAGTTGAATCTTCTTGTTCCTCTTCAATCAAATCAGGATAATGCGCCAAAAACTTACGGAAACTGCTGCTGCCTAGTTTAGCGTGATCAAAAGCGCCCCGGCTCAAGGTAATCATTTGCTCCTTGAGAATGCTGGCGCGAACGCGCGTTTGCCCGTCCACCAACAAGCTGTCCAGCGCCTTTTGCAGCAAATCAACGACATCCGCCTCCTTTAATTCAGGTTGCGGCACCAATTCTTCATAAAAAACATATTCATCACACAGGGCCACAAAACTGCGACTGGCGGTATGTTTAACGCCAAAACCAAGCACCCGCTTCCCGCGTTTGCGTAAGGATTGCACCAGCGGCGTGAAATCACGGTCCCCGGTAATCAGGACATAGGTGTTGTATTGATGCCCATCCACCAGGGTGTCCATCGTGTCTACCACGATCTGCATGTCTGCCAGGTTTTTGCTGTAATTATTGATACGCACCGTAGATTGGGTGGTGAAACCGGCAATGGTAAGCTGCTCCAGCAGCTTTTGATTTTGCCGCCAATCGCCATAGGAGCGCCGCAGCACAATCCGTCCCTTGTCGGTCATGTCCCAAATTTTGTCCAGTATGAGGTTAATATCAAAGGGGAGATTTGCTTGCTTGGCGCCGATTACCAGGTTATCCAGGTCCAAGAGGACGGCCACGTCGTTTGTCATACAATAATGTTTCCCGTGATTTGCCGCTCACAGAGCAGCGTGGTGTTTCTGGCAATTCTACTCAATTACCTGTTTCCTGCAATTGTTTCCCGGGAAACAGATGAGTGTGGCGTGTAATGCGTAGTTGCGTAAATGGTACGCTTTACGAACTGCACCCTGAGTAACCGCTGGTAAATAAGCTCGTGGTAACGGCTTCGGCCGTTCAGACTGCTAAAGCGGTTACGACAAACCAAATCGCTAAGTTTATTGCAAGCGTTTACCAAGTTGCACGCCTTAAACCCCATCATGCTAAAGCGCCATTGTTTCACGGGAAACATTGGGTGCGCGTAACTTTGGTTGATGGAGACGAGGACTAAGCTTGTCGAAGTCCGGACTTCGACAAGCTCACTCCTCGTTTAGCAATGATACTACGTCAACAAAAACGACGCGCACCCGGAAACATTCTGAATTTTGCTATTTGCTTGATACATGTTACCATAATGTCACAATAATATGTCAACCTAAAGGGCGCAGATGCGCCTTTGCAGTGAGGAGGATGGCAATGAGCGAGCAAGAAGTAACGCAAGTGGAACCAGATGAAAGGACGGCCGATACCGCGGTGGCAACCAATGAAAGGCGCGGCTGCCTGGGTTGGCTGTATGACGGAAAACCGTGGGAAGCTTTTAAGACTTTTGCCCTCATCTTTTCGTTTGTGGTTAATATTATCTTTTTCATCCTTCTCCTGGTCATTGCCCCCCTCATTTTGCCCATTGTCAATGACATTGTGAATCCGCTGGTGTCTGGCTTAAATGAAAGCTTTGTGCAAATGGGCGAGGCAGAAATTAACCGGCAGATTATGGTGGATGATGAACTCGACATCTCGTTTATTGTGCCCTTGAATACAGATACCCGGGTGGTGGTGACAGAAGGGGTGCCTCTGAATAATGTGCCCGCCCAATTTGTGCTGCCGGCCGGCGGCGGCTATATCAACGGCAATGTCTCATTGACCTTGCCGGCCGGATTAGCGCTGCCCGTTCACCTGGAGTTAGATGTGCCGGTGGAGCAAACCATCCCGGTGCAGTTGGCGGTTGATGTGAATATCCCCCTGGATGAAACGGAATTGGGCGTCCCCTTTGACAATCTGCAAGCGATTTTTGGGCCGTTGGAAAACGCCCTGACCAGTTTGCCCACCAGCAATGAAGATTTAATCAACCGCATCATCATTGTGCCGCAGGGCGAAGTGGAGATTGAGCCGGAGAAGTGAAAGGTGGCAGGATGAGATATGGCTGAGACGCCGCCAGTTTGTGATTATGAAGGCTCGGATTATCGTACCCGGTTCTGGCAGAACCAGGGGCGCGATTATGAAGATCGTGTGGAGCGCATCGCCCTCCGGCGGTTGATGCCGCCTACTGGCGGGACGCTGATTGAGATTGGGGCCGGGTTTGGCCGGTTGGCCGATGAATACACGGGGTATGAGCGGGTGGTCTTGTTTGATTATTCCCGCTCCCTTTTGCGGGAGGCGCAGGCGCATTTGGGGGACGATCCCCGTTTTTTGTACGTGGCCGGGAATTGGTACCAGATGCCTTTTGTGGCCGGGCTGTTTGATACCCTGGTGCAGATTCGTACCCTGCACCATGCCGCCGATGTGGGCGCCTTGTTTACGCAGTTGGCTCGCATTGCCCGGCCGGGCGGCGAGTATGTCTTGGAGTTTGCCAATAAACAGAATCTCAAGGCGATTCTGCGTTACGGCTTGAAGCGGCAAGATTGGTCGCCGTTTGCATTGGAACCGGTGGAGTTTGTGGCCTTGAATTATGATTTTCATCCCGCCTGGATTCGGCAGCAGCTGCAAGAGGCTGGCTTTTATCCCGGCCGGATGCTGACCGTCTCCCATTTTCGTTTAGGCGCAGTGAAGGATAGGCTGCCCACCGGCTTTTTAGCGTGGCTGGATGCCGGGGCGCAGCGCACGGGGAATTGGTGGCAGTTGTCGCCCAGCGTCTTTGTCCACAGCGCCAATCCCTCTTGGGGCGAGCCGGCCGCCCCCCCCGCCTTTTTTGCCTGTCCATCCTGCGGCGCCCAGTTGCTTGAGGAGGACAACGGCCGTTTACCCTGCCCCCATCCTCCCTGCCAAAAAGTGTGGTCCGTTCAGGACGGTCTCTACGACTTCAAAGAACCGGTGTCATGACGGCCGTTCTCACCTCCACCCTCCCTTTCCTCAAATGGGCCGGCGGCAAACAACGCCTCATGCCCCAATATGAGCCTTACCTCCCTCCGCTGGCCGACATCGGCCGTTACTACGAAGCCTTCATCGGCAGCGCCGCCCTCTTCTTCCATTGGCAGCCGCCCCAGGCCACCCTGGCCGACCGCAACGAGAAACTGGTCGAGGTTTACCGCGCCGTGCAGCAGGAGGTGGCGGCCGTCATCGATGCCCTGCGCCAGCATCGCAACGACGAGGCGTATTTTTACGCCGTGCGCGGCCAGGACGAAAGCCGCCTGTCGCCGGTGGAGCGGGCCGCCCGTCTCATCTATTTGAACCGCACCTGCTACAACGGCCTGTACCGTGAAAACAGCAAGGGCAAATTCAACGTGCCTTTTGGCCGCTATAAAAATCCCAATATTTGCCATGAAGAACGCCTGTATGCGGCGTCCGCCAGTTTACAAGGGGTGGAGTTGATGGCGGCTGATTTTGCGGAGGTGGTAGAAACGGCCGTTGCCGGCGACTTCATCTACTTTGATCCCCCCTATGTCCCCCGCAGCCGCACCAGCAGCTTCACCGCCTACGACAAAGAGGGCTTCGACGAGGCCGACCACATCCGCCTGGCCGACGCCGTAGACGACCTGACGGCGCGGGGTTGCAAAGTTATGTTAAGCAACTCCGCCACCCCCCTCGTCTACGACCTCTACAACCGCCACCCTTACACCTTGATCACCATCCACGCCCGGCGCAATATCAACCGCAACGGAAACGGCCGTGGCCCCATCCGGGAATTGCTGATCCTCAATTATTAACCGCCCGTCATTCCTAATTCACCGCTGGTAGGGGCGATGCGATGGGGTAATGCCTTTGCCAAACGACCGGCCTATTCCCCCATCGCCTCGCCCGTGTATTTCATTTGCCAACCGTGGCGCGGGCGAGGCAGCCGGTGACACGGCACGGCGTTAAACCAGGATCATGCCCGGCTGCATCGCCCCTACGAATCGCCTCGCCCGCCACGTTATCACCAATTCACCGCTGGTAGGGGCGATGCGATGGGGCAATACCTTTGCCAAACGACCGGCCTATTCCCC
>CAZXVH010000150.1:0-10322 GCA_964643965.1 uncultured Ardenticatenaceae bacterium | reverse complement strand
GTATCCCGCCAGTGCTTTTTCGTTAGCTCCTATTTTTGTGTAATACCAGCCGAGCCAGGCTGTCAAAAGCACCCATTCGCCCCCGCCATAATAAGTGTCAGTGGCATAACGGTGGACTCCCCCACCCTGGCGTAAGTCAGCCTCAATTTTGGCAAATGACCTAACCCTCGTTGCCAAAACCAGACAATTTACTAATACGAAATGGGTCATTGCTCAGAGTCTCTTCCAGAACGGACACCCTATACTTTGAGAAGGTATAAAGTTGTGCTATAGTGGTTTTCTCCAAGGAGTGTTTTTGATGACCAATATAACAAATAATCAAAAAATGCATTTTGAAGATCCACCTGTGGCACAGGCATTGTTTGGTGATGTACGTTGGGCCTGGATATGGTTGATCCTGCGCCTTTATCTGGGCTGGCAATGGGTCAATGCTGGTTGGGGTAAAGTGACCAACTCCGCATGGGTCGGCAGCCAGGCCGGTACAGCCATTGATGGTTTTGTAAAGGGAGCATTGAGTCAGACGACTGGCGACCATCCCAATGTGCAGGGTTGGTATGCCACCTTCCTGCAAAATGTAGTCGTGCCTTACCCTGTCTTTTGGAGTTACCTGGTGAGTTTTGGTGAACTCCTGGTTGGTATCGCCCTTATCCTGGGACTATTCACTGGCATTGCGGCTTTCTTCGGTACTTTCATGAATTTTAATTACTTGCTGGCTGGCGCGGTCAGCACCAATCCTATTTTATTTGCCATTGGCACCTTTTTGGTTCTGGCATGGAAAACGGCTGGATGGTGGGGATTGGATCGTTGGGTATTACCTAAGTTAGGTACGCCCTGGGCGCCGGGACCTGTTTTTCACGAAGTATAGTGGACAGGCGTCCGACCCTGTTGAATATGTTGTCTATAAAGCAAAATCTTTATCACTTATCAAGCAAAAACGAAGGAAGAAGTATTTGTCATTGGTTGAGCAGATGAACTTGACTATTCCTAAATTTGCTTAACTTGTCGCCAATATATTTAACCAAGTAAAAAAAGAGCCGAACCCCCACTGGAGATTCGGCCTTTTTTGAACTGGTTGCCCCTCTGCAAGAGGTCAAGTTCAGTGCCTTTCACACTTGTTATCCCGCCGGTACAGGCCACGGCGGCTACCTATAGTATACACCAGGTTTTCCCTTTGGGCGCAAACTCTCAACAACGTCCAAGTATTGGCCGCAAAATAGAAGAGGCAATACGTTTGGCGGAGGAGAACATCAAGCGATGGTATCAAATATGGTTAAGCGCATGGCCGCTTTAATCCTTTTTACTGTGGGACAAGGTAGACAGCACCTGCTCTGGCGGTTCACTTTTACTCAAAAAAGCGTGAGCGCCTGCATCGAGAGCCAGCCGCGCTACTTCTGGGTGGCTGCTCATAGCGATAATTTTTAACAACGGCCGTTCCACCCTTAACAAGCGCAGCAACTGAGCCGCAGGCAAACCGGGCAGTTCCCAATCCAGCAGCAGCAGGTCGGGCGCCTTTTCGGTAGCAGCCAACAACAACCCGGTGGCATCGGCGGCTTCACCGACCACCTGGAAACCTGGCTCTTGCTCTAATAATAAGCGTAATGCAGAGCGAACTCGCATTTGATCATCGGCTAATAAGACGCGCATCTTTTCTTCCCTACTCATACGCCATTGAAAACCGGATGGTATTTACCGATACCCCCAAACGGCCGTTTCATACACATACGCTAACAAGGCCAGCGACGTGTAAATTGTCAGTTTGTTTAAAATGGCGTGTCGATTCATTTGCTACTACTCCTTTCATAGCGCTAAGGTTAAAACAAAAACGCCCCAGACACATCAGGTATCTGGGGAGCGTTTCGGCTGGTCAGTGGAAGGGGTTTGTTCCTGGTCAGATGACCAGGTTTTCTTGCAAAGCCAGGGCCACCGCTTCCGTACGGCCGTTTACACCCAACTTGGATAAAATACTGCTCACATGAAACTTAATCGTAGAACGGCTCACCACCAGCTTCTCTGCCATCTCCGGGTTGCTCAATCCCTGCACCATGAGCGCCAACACTTCCAGTTCGCGCGGTGTCAGATCATAGTCAGTTGGCTGGGGACGAGTGGCAGCGCGGATGAGCGCTGCCGTTGCTTCAGGAGACAAGATTGAGCGCCCGGCGTGGGCGGCGCGAATGGCAGCTGCCAGTTCATCGGCGGTGACATTTTTGAGCAAATAGCTGATGGCCCCGGCTTGCAGAGCGCCTTGCACCAGGTTTTCCTCGGGGAAACTGGTCAAAGCAATCACCTGCACGGTTGGACATTGTTGGCGAATGCGGCGCGTCGCTTCCGCGCCGTCCATTTCTGGCATCATCAAATCCATGAGAACCACGTCAACGTCACCCTCAGCGCACATCTGTATGGCAGACGCTCCGCTGTCCGCTTCACCCACCAGCAGCAGATCATCAAAAACAGTCAAAAAAGCGGCTAAACCGCTGCGCACGACGGCATGATCATCCACAATCATCACCCGGATTTCTTTTTCTTTAGTCATGATTCCCCTCTCTCATTGGCGATTGGGCAGTGCACAGTGACGGTTGTGCCTTCACCAATCTGGCTGTGAATGGTTAACTCTGCGCCAATCTTCTGGGCGCGTTCTTGCATGATGCCCAGACCCAATGATGTGTGCGAGATGTCGTCTGGGTTGAAACCACGGCCGTTATCCGCAATCGTTAAGCGCACACTCTGCGGCAGGAAGTCTACTGTGAGCGTGACCTGGCTGGCGCTGGCATGTTTGCTGATGTTATTGAGCGCTTCCTGGGCGATGCGATACAGGGCGATTTGGGTTTCTGGGGGTAACGGCCGTTCCCCCGTAATAATCAATTCAATGGGCAAGCGGGAACGGCCGCCAATCGCTTGCGTTAATTGCCGCAGCAGCTCAGCCAGACTGACCTCGGTCAACGTGGCCGGACGCAGTTCCAACAGCAGCGTACGCATTTCGGCCAACGCGCCGCGTGTTAGCTCGCGCAGTTCAGACAGTTTAGCCTGCCCCATTTCTGGATCCCGTTCCCAAATTCGGGGCAGCACGTCGGCAATCAAGCTGGTAGAAAAAAGCGTTTGGGTGACAGCATCATGTAAATCGCGCGCCAGCCGGTTTCGCTCTGCTGACACAGCCGCCTGCTCCGCCTGTATCCGTAAACCAGCATTGTCAATAGCTAGAGCCGCCTGCTCACTCAGCGACATCGCCAAATCAATAGTTTCCTGGTCAAAGTTTAGATGGCGTCCAAAGTGAAAAACCAGACTGCCATACACTTCATCAGCTACGATCAGCGGCACAGCCAAAAAGGCAGGATATGTAGCAGTCAATGCGGCTCGCCAACGGCGCACACGCGGATCAAGTTCGCTTTCCATCATCGGATCCAACACGGGCGGAGCCTGGTTGGACACGGCTACTACTTCACGCTTCAAGATCAGCTCGTCAGACCTACTGGAAAGCAAGGGAAAGCCATCAATGTCCTGCACGGCTTCTGGTAAGCCGTGGCTGGCCTCAATTCGCACAAACGATTCTGCATAATCAATGTGATGTAGCGTACAAATGTCAGCATTTATGAGTTGGCTGGCTTGGGTCACAATATAATCGAGAATCTCGGGCAAAGGATGACTGGAATTGAGAATACGCACGATACCGCGCAAGCTTTCCGCCACCTGCCGTCGCCTCTGTTCTGCCAGGTAAAGCCGGGCATTTTCGATGGCTAATGCTGCTCGCTGCGCCAGCGCCATAAACAAACGCTGCTCTGTCTTGGAAAAACGGTGTGTTTCAACATAATTTACATTGAAAACCCCAAAAATCTTCTGACCAACCGTAATTGGGAAATGCATAAACGAGCGAATATCTTCCGCCTCAATAATGCGCTTGATTACCTGCTCATTTAGCTGGGCATCCTCCACCACTATCAACTCACCCGTCGTTGCTGCCCGTCCAACCGATCCTTCATTTGACCCAAAAGACATCTGGGTCAATGTGTGCGGATGAAACCCATGAGAAGCGCGCACCATTAAATGTTCATGAGCGGCATCCCAAACCATGATCGAGCTTTTATCTGCTTGAAGTGCGTTGACAGCCACATCAACCAGGGATTGCAGTATCGCATCTAGCTCCAGGTGTTGTAGCAGCTCTTCATCGGCCTGGTACAACACTTCCAGTTCGTTGTTTCGCTGCTCAATCTCCTGCGTACGTTGAGCGACTTGTCGCTCCAACGTTTGGTTGATATTGGACAGCGCTTCCTGAGCCTGCTTTTGTTCGGTAATATCGATGGTCATGCCGTTAAAATGGGTAAGACGGCCGTTTTCATCTATTGTCGGGTTTGATACCGTATGCACCCACCGCCACTCGTCGCGCTGTTTGTTGTAAAAGCGCATTTCTTCATCAAAAGAGACGCCATTTTCTATAGCTCTCTGGTTGGCAGCAATCACACGCGCTTCATCGTCTGGGTGGATATTGCTAAACCAGCTGGTGAAATCATAGATATCTTCGACGCCGGCGACTTCGCGCATGGATGGACTCACCAGGATAACCCGGCCTAAAAAGGGGTGATCCAGATCCACCGCTGCGCGATAAATCGCATACCCTTGCGCATTCTCCAACATGGCGCGGAGATTGGCTTCGCTTTCTTGTAATGCTTGCAGGGTGTTTTCCAGCTTTTGTTGGCTGAGCATGTGGCTGGTAACGTCCATACTGACATCCAGGGCGGCCACGACCTCGCCGTCAACTTCCAGGGGAACCAATACCACATCCCAGTAGGAGACGATGCCGTCGCTTTCCAGACGGATGCCTTCTTGCCGCACGATTTCTCCGGCAAAAACGGGGGCAAAGAGCGGTTTAAGCACGTCTTCGGTTCCTGGCTCTAAATCAAAGAGGGAAACACCGGGCAGCGCGTCGCTGGCGGCAGAAGGGGTATAACGCTCGATGAATTCAGCCCAGGTTGGGTTGCAGCGGCGCAAGCGAAACTCCCGGTCGATAACGGCCGTTCCCACCGGCAGCCGATCAAAAAGATAAGACAGTACCTTTTCTGGTGCATCGCCAAAGAGCGTGAGTAAATCTGAATTCTTCACATCATGAATTATAAGAGCAGGTTTCTCTTATCAACATGGACGAAGCTCATAGAGTGCATGGGTCAAACGTCATAAAGTTACAAAACAGCTAACTGCATTCTCACAATTGTATCTGTCGCCCCCGCCCGAGATAAGCTAGCGTCAGCAAAACGGCCGTTCCTGCCCGATAAATTGAACGGCGGCCAGTAGCAACGCCGTGACGCCCTGGCTGCCCACGTCGATGGTTATTGAGTTGATCGGCCCGTTGTTCCTGAACAATTAACTCGCCGACAGTACGCTGCAAGCCGGTGTGGGCTTGATAATGTACACGGTTCTGTTTGTGTTCATTAGTTCCAGAAAGTTTCGGTAAGGGGGCCTGATTATTCTAGATCGATTATAATGTGTGTATCGTCCAATTGGGGGACAAGGGGGTACAATCGGCCGTACAATCCCGCCTTTGTGGCTCAATTTGCAAACGGCCGTTGACTTATGGGATGCCGCTCACGCCGTGCCCGCCAGGTCATTTGCTGCCATTAAGCCATCTCTTAGAATGATTGGCATTGGCCATCGCGTTTCTGTGCATTGCCTGCAAGTTTAGCTTTGTTTATACTAGGTTTTATAGAGGTACCCAATGAGCGCAAAAGATATTCGCTGGATGCAACGGTTCAACCATTTCAATAAAGCCCTTTCACAGTTGCGAGAAGCCGTTGAACTGGCTCGGCAACGGCCGCTCTCGAAACTCGAAGAGCAGGGGCTGATTCAGGCCTTCGAATTCACACACGAACTGGCTTGGAACACGCTAAAAGATTTCCTAAAAAATCGTGGCGTACAAAATTTGTACGGTTCAAAAGATGTCACCCGTGAAGCCTTTGAAACGGGTTTGATCGAGAACGGTGCGGCCTGGATGGACATGATCCAGAGCCGCAACTTGACTTCCCACACCTATAATGAAGCGATAGCTGCTCAAATTGCCGCCGCCATCCGCGGCGCCTACTTTGCCGAATTCGAGGCGCTGCGCATCAAATTGGAAGAATTGAAAGAGGAGGAGACATGAAATACGGTCTCCCGCAATCCACTGTGCAGAAGATCTGCGCCGTACTAGGCGGGTATCCGCAGGTAGACAAGGCAATCCTGTATGGCTCACGCGCCAAGGGCAATTATAGAAGCGGCTCGGACATTGATCTGACGCTGCACGGCGGTGTGGATTTGACGCTGAACGTGATCGTCAGAATCCTCAACGACCTTGACGACCTCCTCCTGCCCTACACCATTGACCTGTCTATTTTCGACGACATCAGCGACCCGGACGTGGTCGAACACATTGAGCGTGTGGGCGTCACGTTCTACCAGAAGGGCGCGGCCATTGAGCCAGTTTGAGCGGCTGCTTTAATTTATGGGCATCTGAGGGGAAATTGCTTCAAGCGATCAACTGCAACGCGCGGGCACGGCTGACCGCTTCGGTGCGGGTGGCTTTTACTTTAGCTGAACTACCTGTTGCGAAGGTTTCCTGACAATCAAGATGAGTCCTATTAAGACGCACAAGCCACCCCAGATATGCGGCCACGCGAATGGCTCTTGCAGAATTAAGTAGGATAACAGCACGGCGCTCACCGGCATTATACCGGTAAAAACGGCAGCAGTACTAGCCGGTACTTTTTGTACACCTTGAAACCAAAGGATAAAGCCTACCACTGTCACAATGATTCCATAGTATAAAATGGGAAGCCACTCTACCCAACTAACGGCCGTAAAGTCGAATGCTACGGCTTCGTAGACAGCAAGCGGAAGAAACAGCAACAGGCCAATTACACTCACAACGGTTGCCATTCGTAGAGGGGATACGTTGTTTGAAGCAGCTTTACGGAAGATGGTAAACAACGCCTCGCCTATGACTGCGCCAAACACGAGTATATTTCCCAGCAATGGCAACAGGCCACGTGTTATATCCAAAGTTGTGCCTAGCACATTGATGAGAAGCACCCCACCGACTGCAAAACCAATGCCGAGTACTTTGGGTGTAGAGAGGTGCTCCTTTAGGAAAAGGAAAGAGATAATACCTACTACCGCAGGCGTAGTGCTGGTAATGATGCCAGCTTCAGCCGCATTGGTAAATTTGAGTCCATACAAGAGAAAGATGCTGAATAAGAAAACGCCAGTGAACGCCTGTAGAAATAGAATGGACCAGTCGTGACGTGTCAAAATCAAGCTGATGCTTTCGCGCTGCCACAGGAGAGGCACAAGTATCAAGCTAGCGATGGCGAACCTCAGTGCCGAAGCCAGAAACACAGGAAAGGTGGCAACCACCAATTTTCCTACTACAACAGAACTACCAACGATAACCATAGCCAAACTTAATTCGAGATATGCTCGAGTTCGCTCATCCATAGACAGTCTCTCCTTTATGAGAACGACGACTGTCTAGAATATACGGTTGTTAAGCTGAACCGTCTTGTATGCTATTGCGGTATTGGCCGGGGGTGAAACCCCACAGTCGTTTGAATCAGCGTGTGAGATGGCTTTGGTCGGTGAAGCCAGTTGCGAGGGCCACATCAGCGATAGGCTGCCCGCAAGCCAGCAACTCCTTTGCACGCTTGATACGCACCTGCCGAAGGTACGCGTGTGGCGGGACGCCTACCGCCTCTCGAAAAACACGAATGAGGTAATAGCGGCTTAGGTGTGTGAGCTGGGATAGCTCGTTGAGTGAAATCTCCTCGGCGTAGAAGTTCTCAATATACTGTTTTATTTGAGTTACCGGCTGTGGTTCTTGACCCACCTGACGCATAGATGGAGGATCATCAGCATGTCGGATTATCAACTGCGCGAGAACACCCAGTAAAACAGTTTCCTGCCCAAGGCGAGAGGTAGCCCCTTTCTCTAATTGAATGTGCAACTGGCGAAGTTGCCGGGCCAAAGTGACATCGGAGAGAACACCGGAGTGGAAGAACGGAATCGGACGCGGTCGGTCTGCAACCTCGGAGGCAACATTCTGGAGCATCCCAGCGTCAAGGTAAAACATCCGGTAGGTCCAACCCTCGGCAACGGCGGGCTGTCCGGTATGAACTTCACCGGGAATGCACAGGTTGATGTTCCCTGGCGAGGCAACAATATTCTCGCCACGATAAAAGAAGCCTAATGCCCCTTGTTCAATGACCCCTACCGCGTATCGTTCATGGGTATGGCGGGGGAAAGAGTGTGTTTGGTAGCGAGCACGCAGCAGCTCCAAGTCGGTGAACTGCGGAACACGCCATACCTTGCTTTCATTAGAAGGAGCTTTGTGTGTCATACATACTCATCATACCCTTGCCCTCGCGGCTGCCGAACGACCTGCGTAACCAGCCACGGACTGCGTTGAAGATGTCACCGATTGGAACCTCTGATCAAGCGGGGAACCAATTTTGAGACACAGATCACCCGTGGTCCGGTTGACGCGATGTTGGGCTGCCACAAAACCACGATCAGCCACTTGACAAGAGCATCTGAAGCATCCGCCGCTTCTAGCTTAGCCACATTGCTCAAAATTCGCGTCCGGTGGAAACCACATCCGACGCGAATTTGTCATCAAATCTGTCCTTTCGACAACTATAAATCAAAAGTACGACAGAAGGTCTCTGGTGACATTACCTCGAAATAGTGGTCCGGAGATAAACCCCGAAGAAAGTCTCTATTATCTGACACAATCACATCAATTTGACGCCACTCACAGTATGCTCCTATTTCGGCATCGCCTTTCTTCAGCCCTTTACCCTCAAACGCTTTGATGAATTCAGTTGGAACAGATGCGAAATCTACGCTGATATTATGCCGCAGTAAGAAGTGGTAAAATTGCTTCATGTCAAAATCAGAAAAATTGCATTCGACTTCTCGCCTTACTTGATCAGGAATCACAATATCGAATTTGCTCAGATTCAACAAAATTTTCTCACATGCCGGATGTACACCAATAATACCAAAGATCCAGATGTTCGTATCTAAACTAACCCGCATGTCGTTCTGCCCACACCTCTTCGCGCGTTTTTCGTAAAGCCTTCAGAATTTCGTCTTTACTCATCTTCGCAAACGGATGACGTGAACGAACATCTCGAAACCACTCCATCGTCTCTGCTGGTAGTTCTTTGCGCTCAACCACCACAACTTCTACCTCCTGACTTGGTGGCAGGCCTGAAAGAACGACGGAGCCATCTGCTTGTACAACTGTTTTGAAATGATATGCGTCCATTTTACCCTCATCATATGATCTAGCTAACTAAATAATACGAGCATCCAATCTCGTGATTCTTACCCACAGTATAGCACGGTTGCCTCCGCGATGGCCAAGTATCGGCGCTCGTGAATACTTACCTGACCCTTATAAGGCTGACTCGCCTTGAACCTGATATAAAGTGATTTGCAACCCGTCTGGGGAGCGCAAGCGTACATTCAGATCATTCCACGGGGTCAGAATTGGCGGGTGGATGAGGGTTGCGCCATAGTCGAGAGCGTGGGCCAGGGCTTGTTCAACATCTGCCACTTCGAAGGCAAAACGGATTTGACCACTCACCCGCTCTCCCACTTCCATTTTATCCACGTGGGCGGCATAAGCAGGATCAAAGATTTCCAAGGTGCCTCTGCCGGCTCGAAACATTTGGCCATAGCCTCCGTTATCCGTCCAAAGGTCGCCGGGATCGAGTCCTAAGCCATCGCGATAGAATGACACAACTTGCTCGAAATCCTCCGTGGTGAGGGCCACTCTTAATTCAAAGACGGCCATATGCGTATCTCCTCGTGCAGTTACAGCACCCATTGACCGTCTCTCATTATCGTTCTACGATGATTACTTCTTTTTGCTGATCCCAGGCAAAATTAAGTGGAACAAGATGCGGACCAGCCTTGCCAGCCGTAGCCAACCACGCATCGCCACCTTGTTCCAGCTTTTTTCGTGAATCTTGAATACGTTCCTGAGTTGTTCTAGCTGCTGCCATTTCAGTATCTCCTTTTATGTTTGTGATTCAGCTTGAAAAGCATCTCTAACAGCTTCAGGTGTTAAGTCCGCAGCCAAATCCTCTGCGGGTAAAACCTGGTACTGGCCTAGCGCAAACTGGCCGTCCCTGGCGTGCAATACCTTGCCTGTAAACTGACAAGCCGTTGATGCTAAAAATATAACCCCAGGGGCGACAGCTTCTGGGGTGAGTTCGTTAGGAGAAACCTTGCGCCTAAAAATGCGCGTGGCTGCCACAGGACAAATAGCATTCACCAGAATCTTGTGTTCCTTCCCTTCT
>CAZXVH010000149.1:0-10398 GCA_964643965.1 uncultured Ardenticatenaceae bacterium | reverse complement strand
GACTACCAGACTACTCGACTACCAGACTGCAAAGTGAGAAAACATGACCCAAACACAACAAATTGAACTCCTACGTTTTACCACGGCCGGTAGCGTAGATGATGGCAAAAGCACCCTCATCGGCCGGCTGCTTTATGATGCCAAGGCCATCTTTGAAGACCAGATGGATGCGATGGAAACGGCCAGCCGCAATCGGGGCGACGAAGAGATGGATTTAGCCCTGCTCACCGATGGCCTGCGCGCCGAACGGGAGCAGAAGATCACCATCGATGTGGCTTATCGTTACTTTGCCACGCCCAAACGGAAGTTCATCATCGCCGATACGCCCGGCCACATTCAATACACGCGCAACATGGTCACGGGCGCTTCCACGGCCGAACTGGCGATCATCCTCATCGACGCCCGCAACGGCGTCCTTACCCAGTCCAAACGGCACGGCTTTTTAGCCACGCTGCTGCGCATTCCCCACCTGGTGGTGGCCGTCAACAAAATGGATCTGGTTGAATACGATCAAGCCGTTTACCACAAAATTGTGGGGGAATACATCGATTTTGCCCGGAAGCTCAATGTGCAAGATGTGACCTACATCCCCGTTTCTGCCTTGCGCGGCGACAATGTGGTGGACAAAAGCGACGCGATGCCCTGGTATGATGGGCCAACGCTGCTGCATCATCTGGAAAATGTAAACGTGGGCGCCAGCTTGAATAATGTTGATTTCCGCTATCCAGTTCAGTACGTTATTCGCCCCAATCAGAATTTTCGCGGCTATGCCGGGCAGGTGGCTTCTGGTCGTATTGCCCAGGGCGAGGCAGTGGTGGCGCTGCCCTCTGGTTTAAGCAGCAAGGTCAAATCCATTGTCACTACCGAGGGCGAATTGCCCTGGGCTGATGTGGGCGATTCGGTCGTGCTGACGCTGGCCGATGAAATCGACATCAGCCGCGGAGATATGATTGTGCGTCAGAACAACCTGCCGCAAAAGAGCAACCGGGTAGACGCCATCCTCTGTTGGCTGGATGAAGAACCGCTGCGGCTGCGGGCTTCTTACCGGGTGCAGCATACCACGCGCCTGGTCAACGGCTTTATTTCGGCGCTAAACTACAAGATTGACGTGGATACGATGCACCGTGAAGCGGCAGAGATGTTGACCCTCAATGAGATCGGCCGGGTGCAGCTAACGACCACGCAGCCTTTGTTTTATGACCGTTACCAGTTGAACCGGGCCACCGGCAGTTTCATCCTCATTGATCCGGTCACGAACAAGACGGTGGCTGCCGGTATGATTCGCGGGCGGGCGCAGGATGTGGAAGATTTAATGGCGGGTGAGGTGGAAACGGCGCCCGTCCGGCCAAAGTCCAGCAATGTGGTGTGGGAGCAGGAAGGCATCAGCCTGGCCGACCGGGAAGCGCGGAATGGGCATAAAGCGGCCGTTTTGTGGTTTACTGGTCTCTCTGGCTCGGGCAAGTCTACCATTGCCAGGAAACTGGAGCAGCGCCTCTTTGCCGATGGGGTGCGCACCATGTACCTGGATGGCGACAATTTGCGGCACGGCTTAAACGGCGATTTAGGCTTTAGCAGCGCTGACCGGCAGGAGAATATCCGGCGGGCGGGGGAGTTGGCAAAGCTCTCCTTTGCGCATGGGGAAATCACGCTGGCCTGTTTCATTTCCCCCTTTGCAGCTGACAGACGAGCGGCGCGGAATTTGATCCCAAACGGCCGTTTTCTGGAAATCTTCGTCAAATGTGATCTGGATGTGGTTAAGCGGCGGGATACCAAAGGGTTGTATGCTAAAGCATTGGCCGGCGAAATCGACAACTTTACCGGCATCTCCTCGCCGTATGAGGAGCCGACCCACGCTGAACTGGTCGTGGAAACAGACATCCATACTGTCGATGAAATAGTCGAGCAGATTTTACTGACATTGAAGCGGCGCGGTATCTTGCCGCGCAGTTAATCAGGCGTGATGCGTGATGCGCCCAGTTTTTTACGCATCACGCATCACTTGCATCCCTATGCCCGGTAACAAAATCATCCCCTTGGCCGCCCCTAAAGAGCAGGTGCGACAGTTGCAGACAGAGTTGAGCCAAATCCGGCAGAAACTCAACCAGACGGAAGCGGAATTGGCCCAGGAGCAAGCGGCCGTCAACGCCTTTCGGATGCATTGCCGTCTCAAGTTGGACAGCCTGGTCGATATGCTGCAAGAGCTGGCTGTGGAAAAGCAAACGTTGCTGACGCAGCTAGAACTGCGGCGGCAGGCGCACGATTATGGCGTGGTTTATGATGCGGATGAACCGTTTTGGCAGTCTGAAACCTTTGCGGCAGAAGCCGAGGCGGAAGAGGAGGAGGCGCTGCTGCTGCCCACCGACACCCCCCGAGACAAGGCGGCGGAAAAGCGTTTGTACCGGGAATTGGCCCGCCGTTTTCACCCGGATCTGGCAGAAACGGCCGTTGAGCAAGCCTATATGACCTCTATGATGACGGCCGTTAACAACGCCTACGAGAGAAACGATATCCAGAGCCTCTACGATCTGGCGGGCGAACTGGACCCTGGTGAATTAAGAGAGTTGGCAGGCATTGAAAGCATAGAAATCAGGCGACTGCGCGAACAAATCCTCAAGGCCAAACGGCTGCGGCGCAAAGCGAAACAGCGCTTAACCCTGCTGCGCCAGGAAAACACCGCCCGCTTATGGCGCAAAGCCCAGGAACTCGAAGAAGTAGGCGATAACTGGTGGGATGTGGTGCAGCGTGAACTGGAACAAGCCATTGCCCGGCGGCAGCAAACTCTCCACAAATTACGGCTGCAACTTCAAGAGATAACAGAGTGAACCAATCTCCTCGTAAATGGGAGCGCTGGCGTCTCGCCAGCAAGGGGCGGACGAGACGTCCGCGCTCCCATGTTATCATTCATGGTGGCTTTGGCGTGAGCGGCTTTCGAGCCTGTCGAGAGGCAGCGAACGGGGCGCTCCGCTCATGGGGAACTCCTCAGTGAAAAAAAACAAAACGGGTAATCATCCATCGTGGAGTCAGCCACGCTCACGTGCCGGGTCCCACCAGAGCCGTTCGCATGTGGGCATATGAACGCGGCTATTACTTATAAACTACAACAAAATTAGGCCAATCTCTCGTGCTAAAACAAAAATGGCCCACACCCTTCCAGATGCGAGCCACTGTAAACTGTAAACTGTAAACTGTTCACTGCAAACTGTTCACTCCTTATCCCCCAGATTGCGCTTTAAGGATTCTTCCAATTCTGAGGGCAACGTGGTTTGTAGCACTTTGCCGTGGAATGGACGCAAAGTTGCCAATGTGGGGGCAGCGTCGGCGGAACGAATGACAAAGAAGACGGCAGAGGAGCCTGGTTTCAGTTCATTACCCACATCCTCAATAAAATCCTTAGAGACGCCGGCCTTCATCAATTTACCGACCGCGCCACCAGCGACAGCGCCGACCAAGGTGACGCCAAGGGGGCCAAGCGGACCGAAGAACAAAAAGCTCAAAAAGAGACCGAGCAGACCGCCGCCCACAGCCCCCTGTTTGACCGTTTTGTCCATGGCGTTCTTGACAGTGACATGGTTGTTTTCATCTTTTACCACATAGGCTGTATCTTCCAGATTGATATAGCCCTGTTTTTGACCACTGTGCAAGCTATCGACTACTTTTTCAGCATCTTCCATATTGTCGAATGCGATGACCACCAAATCTTTGCTCATGATGTTCCTCCTAGCAGAACGCTGTTTGAAATAGATAAATTTATTTTACTCTTTACACCCGAGGTTTCCAAATTCACGAAAGATTGGGGTTACTCTCTTTGCACTTTAAATATTTATTTCGGTAATAGATGGTGACTACAAGGATTCAGAAAGATAGGGATTCGTAGGTCTAGAATCCGCTTTTATTTCCCAATCCTTGTAGTCATAGAAATTACCGATTTAATTTCTTAATCTGCAATGAGAGTGACTCCAATCTCATCACGTTTAAAGTGGTCTGTGCCTTAAGATTCAATATCCACAACGGCCGTCATGCCCCAGCGTAAGGGTAGATCAGGGGCGGCGTCCAGATCGATGGTTACTTCATAGACCACATCGCCGCGAGAGAGCCCGGGGATCAGAGCCACATTGGTCACCACGCCAGCCACAGTTTCGCCGGGAATGGCGTCAAAACTGACGCTGGCGCTGTCGCCTTCAGAGACAAAAGCTACATCCAATTCAGTCAGATCGGTTGTTTTCACATGCCAGCTTGAGAAATCAGCCATTGTGACCACCGGAATGCCGGGGCTTACCAATTCGCCTACGTTGGTGTTCAGACGAGAGACAGCGCCGTCAATAGTGGATTTTAACGTCATGCGGTTTAGCATGGCCTGGGCGGCAGTGACGCCTGCCGCCGCCTGGGTGACGCCAGCTTCCGCCTGGGTGATGGCTGCCTGCGCCTGGGTGACGCCAGTCTCAGCGATGTCTACGCCTACTTGGGCCTGGCGTACGCCCACTTCTGCGATGGCGATTTGCTCTGGCGTAGCGCCAGCCAGGAGCAAATCTAGCTGCGCCTGGGCGATGTTGCGGGCGGCTGTAGCCAACGCCACGCCGCCTTGGGCTGCCTGCTGCTGTCCAGCGGTGGGGCCGGCGAGGAGCGCATCCAGCCCCGCCTGAGCGGCAGCCTGATTCTGCTGCGCCGCTTCTAGTTGGGCGCGGGTCGTTTCTTCCACTGTGCCATACAACGGGCAGACTTCGCTGCCATCGGGCAGCTCAAAGCAGGTATCAAGGATGGTATCGTATTGATCTTGGATGGCCTGCGTTTGAGCCATAGCGGCGGCTACCTGGGCTTCTGCCGCGCTAATTTGAGCGTCCGTGCCCACATTGAGGGCGGTGTCCCGTTGACCGGCAGCCTGGTTGATGGCCGCCTGGGCGGCGGCCACGGCGCTTTCGGCGGCGGCGATCTGTTCGGGGCGAGGGCCAGCTTTGGCCAGGGCCAGATTGGCCTCGGCTGCGGTAACTTGAGTTTGGGCGGTGGCGACGGCCGCTTCAGCCAGGGCCAGTTGGTTTTGCACCAGGCTCAAGGCGGCTTCGGCCGATGCCTGCCGCGCTTCGGCTTGTTGTACGACCAGCTCTACTTGATCTGATTCCAGACGAATGAGCGGGTCGCCCACAGAGACGGTATCGCCTTCACTGACCAGGATTTCGGCGACAACGCCGCCTGTTTGGAAGCTGAGGGCCACGTCGAACAAAGGCACGACCTGACCTTCCGCGCTGACCAGGCCACCTTGCGCGGCCGGCGCCGCCTGGACGCTGGTTTGGGCTGAGATGAGGAAAACGGCCGTTAATAAAATAATCACGCCGGTAAATAATCGTTTTTTAGTCATTTCAATATTCCTTCATTTATCAATCGTCAATCGAAAATCGTCAATCAACAATCGTTACTCCTATTGGCTGGTATCCACCGTGACAAAGGCGGTCATGCCCCAGCGCAGCGGCAGCTCTTGAGTATCGTCCAGGGCGATAATCACCTGGTAAGTCACGTCGCCGCGCACCACATCGGAAGAAGAGGCGATTTCGGTGATGACGCCCGGCAGCGTTTCGCCGGGAAAGGCGTCGATGGTCACGTCGGCGGTGAAGCCCGTTTCCAGGGTGACAACGCTGATTTCAGACAGGTCGGTGGTTTCTATCTGCCAGCCGCTAAAATCGGCCAGGGTGATCACCGGTATGCCGGGGGAGACGACTTCTCCTTCTTTAATGCTGATATGGGCCACAGTGGCGGCAAAGGGGGCGGTGAGGGTGCGTTTTTCCAGGGCGGTTTGAGCGCTGGCTAAACCGGCTTCTGCTTCAACGACGGCCGCTTCTGCCTGGGTAACGGCCGTTTTCGCCTGCTCTATCTGTAATTGTGCTTCTACCACATGACTTTCTGCGGCAGTAACGGCCGTTTCCGCCACGGCAATTTGTTCGTCACGAGCGCCTAATTTCAACAGGTCTAACTGCGCCTGAGAAGCGTCACGCTGGTTGGTGGCGGCGGCCACACCGCTGTTGGCGGCCACCTGTTGTGATGTGAGCGGTCCGGCTTGCAGCTCTGCCAACGCCGCTTGCGCGGCGCTGACGCCGGCCGCCGCCGCATTCAACTGTGCTTGCGCCTGGGTGCGCTCTTCTTGATCTAGCTCCGTATCCTGAGCGATGGGTTCATACTGCTTTTGCGCTGCTAAAAATTGGGCTTGAGCGGCGGCCACCTGGGCTTCTGCTGCGGCAATTTGAGCTGAAGTCGCCCCTTCTAGCACGGCTGCACGATTGCCCGCCGCGCTCTGAATACCGGCTGCTGCGGAGGCCACATTGGCTTCACTTAAAGCGATTTGGGCGGCTGAGGGAGGCGCTGCGATGAGCGCTAATTGGGCTTCTGCCGCTTGCACGGCTACTTCGGCGGCGTTCAGACCGGTTTCAGCGGCGATCAAGCCGGCTTGCGCCGTCGTCAGGTTCGCCTCTGCTTGTGTCACGGCCGCTTCTGCCTGCACCACGGCAATCTCTTGGTCAGTGGTGTCCAATACCAGGAGGGGAGCGCCTGCGGCTACCGGGTCGCCTTCTGCTACCAGTATCGCTTGCACCTGTCCGCTCGAGGGGAAGGCAAGCATAGCATCTGCCACAGGCACAACCTGTCCTTCTGCTGAAACCTGATCCAGGCTGGTCTGTACACTGACGGTATTGGGATCGACAACGGCCGTTTCTGTTTCGGCGGTCTCTGGCTCAGGGGCCAGGAATTGTTGGTAGACAAAGTAGCCGGCTACTAATAAAACGACGACAACGAGAATCCCGATGACAACTCGTTTAATATTCATTCAAAACTCCTATTTCGGTAAAACATTGTTTGCTATCCGTGATGTTAGATTCACCATAGACCGACCGGCGGTCGGGGAAAATGATATTAACTGAATTTGAGGCAGTGGTCAAGCAGATTTGAGGCAGGCCAGGCAGACCTTATTCGTGCTTAATTTCCTCTACAATTTTGCCATCAGCCAGGGTGATAGTGCGGTTGACGCGGCTGGCTAATTCCCTATCGTGCGTCACCATTAAAATGGTTTTGCCGTCGGCGATCAACCGTTCAAATAGTTTGAAAATGGAATCGGCCGTTTTGGAATCCAGGTTGCCGGTGGGCTCATCGGCCGTGAGGATGGGTGGGTCGTTGGCTAAGGCTCGGGCAATGGCCACACGCTGCTGCTGACCGCCGGAAACTTCTGAGGGCAGTTTGTAAGCGTGGTCTACCATCTCCACTTGATCGAGCAGATCGAGCGCTCGTTCTTTGCGTTCTTTTTGGGGGTACATATTGCGGAAATCCATGGGCAGCATGATGTTTTCCACGCAGGAAAGCATGGGCAGCAGTTGGAAGAATTGGAAGATGACGCCGACGTTACGACCGCGCCATTCTGCCATTGACCCTTCACCCAAGCCATGGATGGCCTGGTCGCCCACGTAGATGCTGCCAGAGGTGGGGCGGTCGATGCCGGTGATCATGTTGATGAGAGTCGATTTGCCACTGCCTGATTTACCCACAACACTGACAAATTCGCCTTTGTCTACTTTCAGGTCAATGCCCACTAATGCTGGAAAATCGCCAGCCGGAGTGTGGTATGTTTTGACGACATTATGAATGTCGATGAGATGGGTTGGCGTATGACCGTTTTGGCCGATAGCGCTATTTGTTTGTTTACTAAACAGGTTAAGCATGTATTACCTCATTTTTTAGAAGTTTAGATCGTGCAAGGCGCGGGGCAGCATTACCTTGGAAGGTGAGGTCTACTGTCCCGTGCCTGACACTGCTCAAAATACACCCTACTCATACGCTAACACTTCACGAATGGTGAGGCGTGAGGCATTGCGGGCAGGGCCTAAGCTGGCCACAGTGGCCAACAGGGTGACGATGGCGAACCATATGATTAAGCCGCTGATGGAAAAAGTGTAGTCCAGAGGAGAGCCTAGCAATGCCATGCCCACTTGTTGGCTAAGGATGCGGCTAAATGGCAGACTAAGCAGCCCGCCGGCCACAAAACTGAGCCAGCCAATGATGATGCCTTCTGCCAGGACAATGAGGCGCACGGAACCATCAGAGGCGCCTATGGCGCGCAGGACGCCGATTTCGCGGATGCGCTCTAGCACGTTGATGCTCATGGTGGTAGTTAACCCCAGGCCGCCGACGATGGCCAGCAGCACGGCCATCATGACGAGGAAACCGATGACGATGTTGAACTGGGTGTCGGCTTGGGCGCGGATGGCGTTGGTGGTGCGGGTGGCGTCTACGCGCAGTCCGGCGGCGGTGAAGTGGCTGGCGAGACGGGTGGCCATCTCTTCCTGGCTGGCGTTGTCATGGTTTTGGCTGACGATGCGCACGCTGTCGGCCTGATCGATGCGGCGGGCGGTGTAGCTGTAGTCGTGGCTATCGACGTAGACGATGGGACCAGCGGCGGTGCTGCGGGTGACGCCCACAATTGTCCAGGTATTTTCACGGCCGTTACTATCCAGCACTATCTCATCTCCCACTTGTAGGTCTCGTTCTTCGTCTAACACATCGGTGTTGACGACGAGGGCATATTCATCTTCTGGGGTGAGCCAACGGCCGTTTTCCACTATCGGGTTCATCAAGGCGGTGTCAGCGGGGGCGGCCACCAGGCTGATCGTTTCGCTGTCGCGGCCGTCGGGGCGGACGCGGCGCACATCGTCGCTCGACCAGGTTTCCACGGCGACCACGCCATCGACTGCCAGAGCCAATTGTTCTAACTGGGCGGTGCGATAGGGGCGGCTGAAGTCAACGCGCACGTCGTATTCATGGAAACGCAGGAAGTTATCCAGGGTGCTTTGGACGGAATCGCGCACACTGAGGACGGAGAGGAAGAGGGCTGTGCCCAGAACGAGGGTGATGAGGGTAAGCGCCAACCGCCCTTTGCGCCGGACGGTGTTGCGTAATGAGATGATTAACGGCCGGGGGAGTGACAAACTTTCCTGAATGCCGCTAAAGAACCGTTCCATCAGCCCCTTGTTATTGTAACCCTGTCCCCCGCCATTGTGGTTGAGGGCGGCGTGGGTGGTGATGCGTGTGCCGCGCAGCACCGGCCACGCCGCCGCCAGCAGCGGGATAATCAGGGCCACACTCACCTGTAAGGCGATGATGGTCCAGGGTACGCTCACATCCACCACGTGGAAGTTGAGCAGGCCAGACACGTAGTCACGGATGAGGATTTGGGCGAACAAGATGGCGGTGGGCATGGCGATGAGCAAGGCGACGAGGCCATAGAGGGTGACTGTGAGGAAATACATCGCCATGATTTGACGGCTTTTACCGCCGACCAGTTTCATGACGCCGATTTGATTGACTTGTTGAGCCAGCAGCGCCGAAATAGTGTTGACCACCAGAAAGCCGGAGAGGAACAGGATGAGGACGCCAAAAACGGTGAAGAGGAGCAGTAATGTTTTAATGATGTCTTGCGCCCAATGTTCGCCGGGGGTTGGCACACTGGTAAAGTAAACGGTGCGTCCACTTTTTTCTATTTTGTCTTCGATGGTCTGACTGACGGCGCGAATATGAGCGATGGCCGCGTCGTCGTCGATGTCGGCGGGATGTTCGGCAACGGTGAAGCGCAGTTCGGTGGCGAGGCGGCTGCCGCCCAGGGTTTCCAGGGTTTCAGGGGTGATGTAGCCGAAGCCGCGATTGACAATATCGGCGCTGGGGACGTGGCTGTCATGGGTGACGCCGGCGACGAGCAGCTCTTTTTGGGCGCCGTCGTCTAGTTCGATGAGCAGGGTGTCGCCGATGGCCGTGTTTAGGAAATCGAGGGAGTAATCTTCGATGAGGAGTTGGCCTTTGGCGGGTTCGGTGGCGCCTGCAACTGGGATAATTTTGTCGAGGGTGATGTGGTTGTAGTCGGGAACGGCCGTTAATATCAGATCGCGCCATTGATTTTCACCCACTTTCACCCGAACGCGCAGTGTTGAGCGTCCTTCAGCCTGGGCCACCTCGGGCATGTTTGCTACGCTGCTGATGAATTCGTCATCGAGCGGCATGGTGTAGAGGATGGCTGAAGCCGGGTTGGAGGAGAGATAGTCATGGGTCAGTTGGCCGAGCAGAATGTGTTGGGCCACGGCTATCAAGCCAATGGCAAATACACCGACGCCAATGGCGGCGATGACGAGGATAGTGCGAGCTTTGTTGTTGCGCAGGTCTAGCAGGACTTTGCGCCATCTTGTTTTTAACATAATAAGGCATCCTTCTTTGATGCCTTTTACTTTACTGTTTTTGTGGGCTTTGCGCATGTGCCGAAGGTGCTATCTTGAAAATTTGGGCGGGGGGTCGATAGTCATATGACTTGTGGCTAAACATTGGTGACGGTGGACAGTGGACAGTGGACAGTGGACAGTGGACAGTGGACAGTGAACAGTGGAC
>CAZXVH010000148.1:0-10433 GCA_964643965.1 uncultured Ardenticatenaceae bacterium | reverse complement strand
AATCACCTACTTTACACTCTTATTTTGTAATCCAATTAGGGAAAACTAAAGCTAATCTCTCATCTTCAGTTTCTAATTTTTATTCTCGATACGCCCGTAAAACCGGTGACCACCAGGTGATCCTGGGCGCCCGAAAGAAACGCCTTAGTGCTGCTGCCTTCCGGCCCTGACACGATTCGACGGCTTTCGCCGCCAGGGACCCAGTCATCACCGGTCTTCCGAGCGTATCTTATTTGATTTTGACCCGATCCTAACAAAAGTCAAATTCTTGTCAACAAACGACAGCCATCGTCGGCAACAGAAATACCAACCTTAGAACCGCTGTCTAAACAATTATCCCTTCACTGAAAACTGTCCACTGTCCACTGTTCACTGAAAACTGTTCAATTCCACATACCCAACACTTCCGGCCCCCGGTCGATTTCCCAGGGATAAATCACGTAAGCATCGGTGACGGCCGAATAGTAAGTAGGCGTCAGGCCGGGATAGAGCGAGGTGGTCGGTTTGTAGTGCAGCACACAGGTATCGGGGGCGCCGCCGGCCGCATCAATGCGGTTAGCCACGGTGACGATATTACGCCCTTTTGTCCACACATCATCCACTACCAAAATGCGCCGTCCCTCTATCATTTCGCTGTCCGGGAACTGGATGAACTCAGGGATGGCATATTTGCTCTGCATCTGGTCTTGTAGGCCAGGGAAGTCAGCCGGAAAACGGACAGACGCCGTTAAGATATAGGTAATATTCAAGGCTTCCGCCAGCATACCACCGGGGATAATACCCCCCCTGGTAACAATGACCATCGAATCATAACGGCCGTGAATCTGGGGAACCAGGTAATCAATCAATTTGTCAACATCAGACCAGGTTAATACTTCGCGACGCATCAATTGCTCCTCAATCTTCCACTAATAAGAAAATAAGGCATACAGTTTGTACGCCTTTGCCCGCAATCCTACCCTTTCACAGACAAAGTGGCAAGTGGCGGGTGGCAGAGTAGCAAAGGACCAGTCACCTTGCCACCCTACAAGGGTGCGTGCAACTTTGGTTGATGGAGAAGAGGACTGAGCTTGTCGAAGTCCGGACTTCGACAAGCTCAGTCCTCGTTTAGCAATAACAGTACATCAACAAAAACGCCGCGCACCTATCCTGCAACTCTATCACCGCTTCCTCTGCGGAAAACGGGTCAACACCGTAGCGACGTCCGGGATGGGCATCCGTGCGCCCGTTTTAATGGATGAGGGAACCCGCAGTTCTCGAGCGCCGCCGCCCAGTTGATAGATGAAAATTTTACTGTCCTTTTGGCCCATATCCAGGGGCAGCACTGCCTGGCCCAGCAGGTATCCTTCCTGATCGATGGCGCAGCTGGTCACCGTGCCCACCACCTTGCCCCGCCAATCCAGCACCGGATCGCCGTTTTCCGGGCGGCGCACCCCTTTCTCGTCCATGCGGAAGCGCACGACCTGGCGGCTGCGGCTTTGTTCATAGGCGATGAAAGCGTCGCGCCCCACAAAGAACGGTTTCCACAATTTGGCATAGCTGCCAAAACCGGCGTCGGCCGGATTCAAGTTGAGATCGCCGGCCAGTTCATGACCGTAGAGCGGCAGGCCCGCTTCTGTGCGCGTACTGTCCCGCGCCGCCAGGCCACAAGGCTTCAGGCCAACCGGTTCCCCGGCCGCCATCAACGCCTGCCACAACGCCGGCGACTGCTCGGGATGCACAAAAATCTCAAAGGCGGTGCGTTCGCCAGTATAGCCGGTGCGCGAGATGATCACGTCGAATTCACCCAACTGACCCTGGGTGACGCCGGCCCAGCGCAGCTTTTTAAGCCGGGCAGCAAAAGCGTCATCCTGGCATAATGACAGTAGGATGTCGAGCGATTTGGGGCCTTGCAGGGGCACATCCACCCGACAATCACGCCCATGCGCCGGATCCCGCAGGTCTCTGAGGGTGACGGGATGCTGGATGCGGGCAAACGGCCGTTTCTCATCAATCAGCGCCCGCCCTTCATTCACCGCATTTAACCAGGCCCAATCCTTGTCATTGTTGGAAGCATTCACCACCAGCAGAAACCGCCCGGCGCTCAGGCGGTAAACCATGAGATCGTCCACGATGCTGCCATCGGGGAAGAGGAAATAGGTGTAATGAGATTGGCCTATGGCCAGCGTATTGACATCGTTCGTGGTCACGGTATTGAGGAACTCAACCACTTGTGGCCCAGAGGCGTCAAAGACGCCCATGTGGGTGGCGTCAAAGATACCGGCAGCGCGGCGCACCGCCTCATGTTCTTCTGTGACCGAACTGTACCACACCGGCATCTCATAGCCGCCAAACGGAATCATGCGCCCGCCCATAGCCACGTGGGTCTCATATAAATTGGTGCGCTGCATAGGCGGATCGGCCGGCTCTTGCCAGCTAAAGGGGGGCAGCGGCTCGCCGTCCGTTCGTTTTTCGCAGCCGATGAAGAACGGCTTACTGTCGGCAAACGTTTCGGGGTCTGTCTCTTTGTTGAACGCCTGTGACAGCTCCAAGACGCCGCCCATGACGGCCTCAGCCCCTTTTTCCAACAAGCCATCCGGCGCCACCAGCTTGACGACCACCGGGCCAGGCAGCTTGGCATACACATCTGAGAAGAGCACATACCCATCCGAGAGATCAGAAAGCCAAACGGCCGTTTTCCGGGCGTCTTCCTTGTTAGCAAACAAAAGGTGGAACCGGTCGGCGCCCACCCGATACAACGTGGCGTCCAGATCAATATCCGGCCCAAACAGGTGAGTGGCCTGCGTCGCGTCTTCCGCCAGGGCCAATACATCACTGGTCAAAGCATAATTCAGCAGCGCCGCCGCCGCTTCGCCCCGAATTTCCACCACCCGGCTGGCCGCCGCTGCTTTGCCTGGCCGCAGTTGGCGCACCACATCCCGGGCGCTGTTCAAGGCGATGGGATCCACTTTGGCGCGAAACTGCGTTTTTCCGCCCATCCCCATATACATGAACGGCTGGCACGCTTTCAACACGCCGGCCATGGCATCCGTCAGCAAATCCACCTCATCATCCCCAAACCCCAATTGGCTGATCCACACCGTGCCCAGGCGCAGCCCGGTGGGATTCAGCGCCCCCTTGTCGCCGGGAATGGTATTGCGGTTCACCACGATGCCGGCCACATCCAAAATGCGGGCAGCCATATCGCCCGATAACGCCACCCCCTTGTGGTTGACCGATTTGGTATCCACCAGGATGGTATGATTTTCAATGGGGCCGCCGACGGTGCGCACCCCGGCCTTTTCCAGGTTTTGGCCCAGGCGCTGCGCGTTTTGCACGATGCGTTGCTGGAGGACGCGGAAGGCGTCTGTGTTTGCCAGCTTGAGCGCCACCGCCAGCGCCGCCATCGTGTTGAGATGGGGGCCGCCTTGCTCGCCGGGGAAGACGGCGCGGTCGAGTTTGCGGGCCAACTCCCGTTTGTGGGTGAGCAACATAGCCCCCCGCGGCCCGCACAAGCTTTTGTGGGTGGTGGTCATAATCACATCGGCGATACCCACCGGGCTGGGATGCACCCCGGCCGCTACCAGCCCGGAGATGTGGGAGATGTCGGCCAGCAGGTAAGCGCCGCATTGATCCGCTATCTGGCGGAAACGCGCCCAGTCGATGAGTTGCGAAAAAGCGGAATAGCCGGCCACGATGATCTGCGGTTTTTCGGCGATGGCTTGCGCTTCGATGGCGTCGTAATCCAGCTGTTCACTTTCAGGATCCACAAAATAGGGTACGCTGCGGTAGATTTGGCCGGAACGATTGACGTGGGAACCGTGAGAGAGGTGGCCGCCGTCGTTGAGATTGAGGCCCATGATGGCGTCGCCTGGCTGCAAGAGGGCGGTGTAAACGGCGGAATTGGCCGGCGCGCCGCTGAGCGGCTGTACATTGACATACAGCTGGTTGGCGCTGAGGCCGTTGGTCGCAAACAGTTCGGCGGCGCGGCGGCGGGTGAGCGCTTCCAACACATCGGCGTATTCCACCCCTTTGTAATAGCGTGGATCGCTCATGCGCCGGTAATGGGCCAGTTGCGCGTCCATATCTAAGATAGCGGCTTCGCTTTGCTGGCGGCTGGCCTCAGACGGGTAACCTTCGGCGTAGATATTGGCGAAGGCGCTGGACATGGCTTCGCGCACTGCCTGGGGCGCTTCGCTTTCTGAGGCAATGAGGATGATACTGCTCTCCTGCCGTTGATCTTCTCGTGTTAACAGGGCGTCTAGCTCCGGATCGACCTGGCTGAGGGAACCCCGAAAAATAAAATCGCTGCTCATGTTGATCTCCTTGAATGGAACCGCGAAGGGCGCAGAACGCAAGGTAGGAAATTGTATGCTGCGGGGGCAAGGCGGTTGGAATTAAGTTGGGAAATAGCAATGGTTTGTAGGGCTGAATTTTAGCAGGTATTAAGGGAAGGGGGTAACGGCCGTTTTCTTGTGATAGAATCTACCCTGTCATGACAGCTTCAACGCCTGCAACAAAAGAGATCCAACGAACTGCGACCCAAATCCTGGCTGAGATGAGCGACTATCTCACAGGCTCCGTCCCCATCTCCGAAGCCATTGAAAAAGCCTTATCCGGGCTGTTGGCTTATTTAGGGGGTGAGCTATCTCTGGTGGTCACCACCCTCACGGAGGACAAAGCCTTTCTCGAGGTACGCGGACAGCAGGCCCACCGGCCAGCACACCTGATAGAAGAAATAAATGAGAAACGGCCGTTAAGCGAGATTCCAATCAGTCAGCAGGTCTTAAAAGAGCAGCGACCCATCATCCTTTCTCGGCAGCAGGCTGGGGAAAAATTTTGCGTACAAGAGCGGCGGTTCAACACCTCTTCTCTCTATGCCATTTATTATCTGCCTTTAATGGTGGCCGGCGATCCCATCGGCATCCTCCATATCAGCATGTGGCAGCCAGGGCGCACATTCTCCTCTGAGGAAATCAATCTGTGCCAGGGAGTCGCCAATTTATTGGCGGCCGCCTTTGAAAACAGGCGGCTGCTCATTGCTGAACGAAAGCAGCTGCGCCTGGCTAAAACGTTGCAAAAAGTAGGCGCTCTTTTAACCACCCAGCTCAGCCTGGAAGGTCTGTATGAAAAGATATTCTCTTTGTTGGCGGAGGTCATAGCCTTTGATGCCGTTTCTATCCAACTCCTTGATGACGCCAGCGGCCGTCTGAAACTGGTAGCGGCTAAAGGGTTTGATTTAGACGAGAAGGAGAACTGCTTCCCGGATATGGTTGCCAGTTGCGGTCTGAACAAATTTGCGCCCGGGCAAAACGTGGCCGTTATTCCTGATACATTTGCTCACAGCTTATGGGTTCGCGGTGGATTGGCGAGGGATATCCGCTCCTGGATTGGCGCTTTGCTGCTGGTGAAGGGGGAAATCATCGGCGTTTTAAATGTGGATAGTTATGAGGTAAATGCTTTTACCGAAGCGCAAGGGCAGGTGGTGGGCGCTTTTGCCAACCAGGCAGCTGTGGCCATTGCCAATACCCGCCTGCATCATGAAACGGAGCGGCGGGCTGAGGAGTTAGCCGTGCTGCACCAGCTTGGTTTAGACATCGCCTCTGTTGTGGCTATGGATGAATTATTTACCACCGTCACGGCCGCTATCGTGCAGAAATTGTACCCTGATGATTTTGGTTTTCTACTCCTGGATGAGCGGCAAGAACTCGTTTTACCCTATCACGCCTATCATGGGCTGCCGGCCGCCGTATTGGCTCAGCCAGTTCCCCTGGCGGAAAGTCTCTGCGGGCTTGTCATTGAAAGCGGGCAGCCAGCGCGGCTCGACGATGTACGCCAGGCGCCCCGCTATGTGATGGCAAATCCGCTCACCCTGTCCGAGGTGGCTGTGCCTATTAAGGTTGCCGAGAGGACGATAGGGGTTATCAACGCGGAAAGCCCCAAATTGGGCGCCTTTACAACCAATGATGTCCTATTTTTAACAACCTTGTCCAGCTTAATCAGCGCCAGTATAGAACGAGCCGACATGGTGCTGCGGTTGCAGGCGCATTCAGAAGATTTGGCGCATGAGGTTGCCCGGCAAACGGCCGCCCTCAAGTCGGAACGAGATCGCACCATTGCCGTTTTAGAAAATGCCGGCGAAAGCATTTTGCTGCTGGATCAAGATGGCCAGATTGTGTACGTCAACAAGGCGTTGGAAGATCAAAGTGGTTTTTCGCGGGAAGAAGTTTTGGGCTACACGCCGGCATTTTTGGTAGGAGAAGAAGCTTTCAAAAAAGCGTATGGCGAATTTTGGGAGAGGCTCACACGAGGTGAAATGTGGAAGGGCCAGCTTATCAATCAACGACGAGATGGCGCTTATTATGATGTGGCTGTGACGATGGTCCCTTTGTTTGATGAAGCTGGAAATCTGGAAGGTTTTGTGGTTGTACAAGCAAATATTACTCAAATGAAGGCGCTGGAGCGGCTCAAGACGGAGTTTGTGGCCAATGTGACCCATGAGCTACGCACGCCCCTGACAAATGTGAAAACGTATCTCACCCTGGCGGAACGGGGGCGTGAGGAACAGCGTGAGCGTTATTTTCGCATTCTCCATCATGAAACGGATCGGCTGACGCAGTTGATCCAGGATTTGTTGGATTTGTCCCATTTGGAAACGGAGACGCTGCCGGCCGTGGTGAAACCGGTGAATTTAAAAACGGTTATCCAGGAATATGTCGATGTTTTTGAAGCAAAGGCGGAGATGAAGGAGATTGAAATAGAGGTGCAACTGCCGGCGGCGGAAACGGCCGTTTTTCTGGCAGATAAACATGTGGGCCAACTCCTGACCAATTTGCTGGGTAATGCCATTGCTTATACGCCTGTGGGCGGCAAGGTGTCTATTTCTGCGGGTGAAGAGTGGGCAAATCCTGATCACCCCATCTGGTTTAAAATTACGGATAATGGAGTGGGCATCGTGCCAGATGATTTGCCTTATGTGTTTGCCCGCTTCTATCGTGGCGCACTGGGGCGAGAGCAGCAGATTCCCGGCACCGGCCTGGGTCTGGCGATCTGCGCTGAGATTGTCAGGCGATACCAGGGTGACATCACCATTGAAAGCGAGGTAGGGAAAGGTACTTCATTTACGGTTTTTTTGCCGGGGACAGTGCTGGAGGGAGAGGGTGACGATCTTGCATAGCTTACCTTTACCGCCCTCTTTTTTTGCCAGGGGCGCACAAGTCGTGGCGCGGGATCTGTTGGGAAAGCGGTTGGTGCGGCGGTTAAACGGCCGTTTCCTCAGCGGCATGGTGGTAGAAACAGAAGCGTACTGCGATGCGCCCGAACCCGACCTGGCCTGTCATGGCGACCGGGCCAACAAGGGGCGACCTACCCCGCGAACGGCCGTTATGTTTGGCCCGGCCGGTCAGGCGTATGTCTATTTTACTTATGGTATGCATTGGCTGTTTAACGTGGTCACCGGGCAGGAAGGGCAGGCCAACGCGGTGTTGATACGCGCCCTGGAGCCGGTTGACGGTTTAGATATGATGAGGGCAAATAGAAACGGCCGTTCCCACAGTGAGCTAACCAATGGCCCCGCCAAACTCACGCAAGCCCTGGCTATCGACAAATCCTTAAACGGGGCAAACCTTTGCGCCGAGGGCGGGGTTATATGGTTTGCTGAAGCGCCAGCCGGTATGCCGACCATCAAGCCAAACCAGGTTTTAACCGGGCCACGCATTGGCCTGGGCAAGACGCCGGAACCGTGGCTCTCTATGCCCTGGCGTTACTGGCTGGCAGATAATCCCTATATTTCAAAATAAAATGGAGCGCGGGCGTCTTGCCCGCATGTGGCAAGCAGGACGTTTGCGCTCCCCCTCACAGGAGAAAACATGAACTTACTTGCAGGTAAAAAAGCGCTCATTTTTGGCATCGCCAACAAAAATTCCATCGCCTGGGGCATTGCCCAGGCGCTTCATGAACAGGGGGCAGAAATTGGCTTTAGCTATGCCATCCCTCAATTAGAAAAGCGAGTGCTGCCTTTGGCGGAGCAGTTGGGCGTCGCCTTTGTGGAGATGTGTGATGTCGGCTCAGACGAGCAAATTGCAGCCACTTTTGCCAAAGCCGCCGCCCATTTTGGCGAAATCGACATTTTGGTTCACGCCATTGGATTTGCCCCGCGAGAAGAACTAGACGGCCGTTACGTAGACACCTCGCGTGAAGGCTTCAAAATCGCCCTGGACATCAGCGCCTACAGCTTTGTGGCTCTCAGCCGGGAAGCCGCCAAACTGATGCCCAACGGCGGCAGCATCCTCACCCTCACCTACTACGGCGCCGAAAAAGTGGTGCCACATTACAACGTCATGGGCGTGGCCAAAGCGGCCCTGGAAGCCAGCACTCGTTACCTGGCCGCCGATTTAGGGCCGCAAGGCATCCGCGTCAACGCCATCTCTGCCGGGCCGATCAAGACATTGGCGGCGGCCGGCATCGCCGGTTTCCGCAAAATGCTCACCTACACCGCCGAACGCACCCCCCTGCGCCGCAACGTGGATCAAGACGAGGTAGGCCAGACGGCGCTCTGGTTATGCAGCGATTTGAGCAGCGGCGTCACCGGCGAGATCGTGCATGTAGACGCCGGTTATAATATTTTGGGCATGTCTGAACCGCCGGAGAAGTGGGCTTAGAAACGGCCGTTTATCGTGTAAGCTGCCTGGTAGTAATCTCTGTTGTAAGGGCGCAGCCCTATGCTGTTTCTCAATGATTGGTGAGCGCCACAATTCAGGGTTGACAATCCAATCCCATTCGTTATACTCAAAACCGAGTTAAAAATTAACACTCTTATCAGGAGCAACTGAGGGATCGGCCCGATGACGTTGCAGCAACCTCCATCATTTGGGAAGGTGCTAATTCCGACAGCGAAAGCTGGCAGATAAGAGGCAAGCAGATAGTTTTAGCAAGCCTCTTGACCCCAATCAAGAGGCTTTTTTTGTTTAACGTAAAAGTTCAACTTCTCTTACGAAGTTGAGCTTTTGGAGTGTACCGGATACGCTCCAGATAATATTTTTGGAGGTTTTTAGAAATGACAACAACGTTTATGACTGCCCCGAGCCTACTCTTTACATCTGAATCGGTGACAGAAGGGCATCCCGACAAGATGTGCGACCAGATTAGTGATGCGATTTTAGACGAGATTATGGCGCAGGATCCGATGGCGCGGGTGGCGTGCGAAACGGCCGTTAAAACCGGCTATGTCATGCTGTTGGGTGAAATCACCACCACCGCCTTCGTCAACGTAGACGATCTGGTGCGCAAAGTCGTCGTGGAAATTGGCTTTGATGGCAGCGACAAAGGCTTCGACGGCCACACCTGCGGCGTCGTCTCCGCCATTGCCAGCCAAAGCCCTGATATTGCTCAAGGCGTAGACCGCGCCCTGGAATACCGGCACAATGGCGGCGAAGAAGAAGCCATCAACGCCGTTGGCGCTGGCGACCAGGGCATGATGTTTGGCTACGCTTGCAACGAAACGGAAGAGCTGATGCCCATGCCCATCCACCTGGCCCATCTGCTCACCAAACGCCTCGCCGATGTGCGCAAAAACGGCACATTGCCCTGGGTGCGCCCCGATGGCAAATCTCAGGTGACGGTGGAATACAGCTATGGCAAAGTCAAACGCATCCACACCGTCCTTATCAGCACCCAACATGCGCCGGATGTGGATCAAGACGTCATTCGTGCTGAAATTATTAAGCATGTGATTGAGCCAGTTTTACCGGCAGACCTGGTTGACGAGGATCTCTTGATTTTTGTCAATCCTACCGGCCGTTTTGTGGTAGGTGGGCCGATGGGTGACGCCGGCCTCACCGGGCGTAAAATCATCGTTGACACCTATGGCGGCATGGGCCGGCATGGCGGCGGCGCGTTCAGCGGCAAAGATTGCACCAAAGTAGACCGTTCTGCTGCTTATGCCTCGCGTTGGGTGGCTAAAAACATCGTGGCCGCCGGCCTGGCCGAGCGCTGTGAAGTGCAGGTGGCTTACGCCATTGGCGTAGCCCATCCCTTGAGCGTCAACGTGGAAACTTTTGGCACCAGTAAGTTAACCTCGGCTCAACTGGTGGAGATGATAAACAAACATTTCGACCTGCGCCCTGGGGCTATTATCCGCGATCTGAATTTGCGCCGTCCCATCTACCGCCAAACGGCCGCTTATGGTCACTTTGGCCGCTCTGATGTGAAACTGCCCTGGGAAAATACAGACAAAGCGGAAGCCTTACGCGCCGCCGCTGCCCATTATGAATTGGTGGCAGCCTAAGCGGAGCGCGGGCATCTTGCCCGCCATTATGAATTGGTGGCAGCTTAAGCGGAGCGTAGGCATCTTGCCCGCCATTATGAATTGGTGGCAGCTTAAGCCGGAGCGCGCATCTTGCCCGCCATTATGAATTGGTGGCGGCTTAAGCCGGAGCGCGGGCATCTTGCCCGCC
>CAZXVH010000147.1:1518-10532 GCA_964643965.1 uncultured Ardenticatenaceae bacterium | reverse complement strand
GAGCGTTTGACGGCCGGAGATTGTATATCAGCGCTTTGGTCCTGCATTCCTTGTCTGGCGGTGCTTGTTGCTTTTGCTGGCGGCTGTGGTTTGGGTCTGGGAGGCCTGATGATTTCCACAAGACCCGCTTGTAACATGCCATAGACGATGCGTCTGATTTCAAAGTCGCTCAGGCTGTTGGCTCGGGCAATTTGGCGGATGGAGTTACGTGGATTGACAAAGGAAATGACGCGCCATTCTTCCACGGTGAGGTTGATATTTTGCAGACGGGCATCGGGGCGATCTGTAAAGCGGAGGCATATGTCAAGATTGGGCAACTCTTCCTGGAGGATTTCCCATTCTTTTAAGCGCCGACTGCCTTCCATGATAACGCTTTCTAAATCTATGGGGATGGTGATGAAGCCGGGTGGGGGGAGCCGGTTTGCTTCAAAGCGGAATAGGCCTTCTGCCCAGGTAAAGAGCTTATAAACGGTGTCTAGCACGTTTTGGCGAACGCTTTGAATGATGTCGCTTTGGGTGATATGACCGCGTTGAATGAGCATATGACCAAGCTGTTTATCGCTTGTACCTTTGGCCCGCTCCTGGATAATTCTGGCTTGATCTTCTGAAAGTTTCCCGGCGTTATGCAATATTTGGGCCAGGTGGTTATTTTCCTCTGCTCCCATAAAGGCATAAATTAATTTACCTTCACGAAATGACATTTGCGCAGAGTCTCCATTTTGTTGAATGGTGAGTGTGCCTGTTTTTCGAGCCAGGTTTATCAAGTTAAGTAGTTGCGTTGTGGAGAAGTCGCGCAGGTTCCCTTTTAGGGCCATAGTCTATATCCTGCAATGAGATTTTTTAATTTGCCAGGCCGAATTGCAGGCGGTGGCATCCTGTTATTCTTAGTTTACACATAGTTTGCCAGATTATATTTGCTTTCTGACTTCTTAATAGCTTGAAAATCTACCTGGTTTATCAGATAGTGTGTTCCAAGAAGTATTTTATTATAATTTGAAAGGATTGTGCCCAGGAAATTAGACCTATTTTCTCTGGATGAGCAACGGGAGCATTATACTAGTAGGAAATAGGCAAGTCAAACTGGCGTTATCCTGGGAATTGGCGATTATGTCATGTTGTCATGACACGATTTTTTGAGAGGGGTGTTGAAATTTGCTCTTGTTCCATTTTTCAAGATGGGTACAATACGAATGTGCATTTGCTTCATTTTCTACTCTGGGGCGGTGGCGAAATGGCAGACGCAGCGGACTTAAAATCCGCCGGAGTAAAACTCCGTGTGGGTTCGACTCCCACCCGCCCTACTTTTTCTGGCCCGGTTTCGGGCCTTTTTTATTTCTGATGGTGATTTGATGGCGGTTTTAAATGAGGTTGTGCGTTCATTTTTAGAAACGGCCGTTTCCCCCGTTAATCTCCTCTCTTCTGCCCATAGGCTGGTGGTGGGCGTCTCTGGCGGGCCGGATTCGTTGGCGCTGCTGCATGTGTTGACGACCCTGGCGCCCCCCGCCAGATTGGTGGCGGCGCATGTGGATCACGGCTACCGCGAAACGGCCGTTGCCGAAGCTGCCTTTGTACAAAATACCGCCCAAGCCTGGGGGCTGGCTTGCGCCATGACGCAGGTGGACGTGGCTCAACTGGCGCATGACACCGGCGACAGCCTGGAAGAAGCAGGACGTAAGGCGCGATACGCTTTTTTGCAGACGGTTGCCGCCGCCTATGAGACGCCTTATATTTTGGTGGGGCATCATGGGGATGATCAGGCCGAGACGGTGCTGATGAATTTGCTGCGGGGGAGCGGCTTGCGTGGTCTGCGGGGGATGCTGCCGGTAGCCCCTTTGCCGCACCATCCTGAATTTGTTTTGTTACGGCCGTTTTTGCCGGTGGCGCGTCAGGATATTGAGGCGTATTGTCAGGCCAATGAGTTAACCCCTGTTTTTGACGAATCCAATGAAGACGTTTCTTTTTTCCGCAATCGTATCCGGCGAGAACTGCTGCCTTTGTTGGCGGAATATAATGCGGGTATTCGCCCTCACTTACAGCAGTTGGCGGCTGTCGCGACGGCGGATGTGGCTTTGTTAGATGAGTTGGCAGCGGACGCCTGGGTTAATGTGGCGCTGTCAGTGGACGAGACGGCCGTTGTCCTGGACCGGGCTGGTTGGGCGGCGCTGCCATTGTCTTTGCGGCGGGCAGCGCTACGGCGGGCGATGGGGGAGAAGCGGCCGTTTTCCCCAGAGATCAGTTTTCAGGCTGTAGAACAGGCTCGTTTAGTGGCGGAAAGAAACGAGAGCGGTCAGCGCTACAACCTGCCAGGCAATCTTCATTTGCGGGTTGATTATGAGCGGCTGATCATCGCTGAGGATGAGCCTGTTTTGCTGGATGATTGGCCGCAGTTGGCAGACCAAGAGGCCGTGAGGCTGCCTGTGCCGGGCGGCGTGGCGTTGGCAGATGGCTGGCGCATTGAGGCGGAATGGGTGGAGACGATGTCGGCCGCTGACATTCAGGCGCAGGCAGATAACTGGCGTGTTTTTATCGACAGGGCGGCGGCGGGGGCGTTGACGGTGCGCTGCCGGCAGCCTGGAGAGCGTTTTCAACCATTGGGCATGCACGGCCGTTCCGCCAAAGTTCAAGATGTCATGGTCAACCTCAAAATTGGGGCAGCATGGCGGGCTAATTGGCCGCTTGTCGCTAACGCCGAGCATGTTATTTGGGTGGTGGGGCATAGGTTAGATGAACGGGCGAAGGTAACAGAAAAGACGGCGCAGATAGTGCAGTTGCACTGCTTCAAGGGTTGACGCTATGGCAGGCCATCGCTATACTATCCCTCTGTTGTGCTACGGGGCGTAGCTCAGCTTGGCAGAGCGCTCGGTTTGGGTCCGAGAGGTCGTCGGTTCAAATCCGGCCGCCCCGACAGAAGTACCGTTTTTGCGGCCGTGGTGTAATGGCAACACAAAAGTTTTCCAAACTTTTATCACGGGTTCGAGTCCCGTCGGCCGCTCTTCAATTTTAGATGGACGATTGTCGATTAACGATTGGAGCGTCTACAATCCCCAAAATCGAAAATCCCAAATCAACAATCGTAGATTTATTGGGGCCTATAGCTCAACGGCAGAGCAAGCGGCTCATAACCGCTGGGTTCTTGGTTCGAATCCAAGTAGGCCCATAAAACTTAAAGTTCTGTTTTAATCAAGCTATTCCCAGTTTTTTGATGACGGGGGATAGCTTTTTTATTTGAACGGCCGTTCTCCCAATGGAATCCAGGGCGTCTCATTGGTGAGGCGTTCGTCGAGGATGGGCAAGGGGCGGTTGGTGAAGGCGTCATAAAGGCGCAGGGTGGCGCCCACTGTCTGACCTGGCTCCGCGTTTTCGCTGATAGTGAGCAAGTGGGGGGCGCGGATGCGGGAACCGGCGATCCATTTGAGCGTGGGCAGAGCGCCCATACCCGGTACAGCGTCGTTTTGGTCTGTCCAGGCCCAATGATAGCCATCTTCTTCGTAACCGATGAGGCGCACCGATACCACCAGGTCTTGGCTGATGGGCTGGGAGGCGGCGAACTGCTGAGGCAGCAGCAGGGGGTTGTCGAGTTGGCTCAGCCGACCCCCCGTCCACACCATGCCCTGGCCTAATGGCACATACTGGTTGTTCACCCACTCCCCGTTAAACTGCCAACTGGAGAGCGGCAGGCCAAAAGGCCCCAGATAAGGCGGCAATTCAATATCTTTAGGGAGCAGGTTGTCGCGCACCTCGGTGTAGAACCCATCAGGCGTTTGCCAATGCAGATAGAGGCGGTTTAACGGGTTGAGGGTATTGTCCCAATCGTAGCCGATGAGGGTGCGGCTGCGGTCGGCTAACGGCCGTTTTCCCGGATTCTGGGTATAAAGCGGCCGCTTCATGGCCTGCACCGGCAGAGTGGTAATAGTCGTGCGGGCTTCGCCGTCTGGCGTGAGCAGGGGATCGCTGTCATAGGCGCCAATCATGACCGCATAGTCGCCGGGTAACGCCCCAGGGCGAGGTGTCAGGCGCAGTTGGCTGAGGCTGATGCCCGCTGGCTGCGGAGTGACGGCCAGGTCTTGTTGGGCGTAAAGACGACCATCAGGGCTGACGAGGTGGGCGAAGAGAGCGAGTGGCGAGTGGCGAGTGGCGAGTGTGTCCTGAGCTTGTCGCGGCAGTGGCTGCCAGGCCAGGGTGAGGATGGTTTCTTCGCCGATGGCCCCGGCCGTTTCATTCAATTCATACCCCAAAATCTGCACCGTCTCACCCAGAACCAAATTGAGCGGCGTGAAACTGGCGGGCAGCGTGGTTCGCGGCTGCTGGCGGAACAGAAAAGCGTCGCCTGCCGGTTCGGCGGGGGGCAGGGCGGCATAGGCCACTTCGTCATAATGGGTGCTGATGACAGAACGGCCGTTTCCCAGTTCTGCTTGAATACGAGCGGCCCAGTCTGCGCCATAATCGGCAGTGCGTGGGTAGACGAATTCTACTGCCACATCCGGGCGCACCCCTTCCACTTCTTGCAAATACCAGAGCGGAGTGGCCCAATGCCAATCGGCCAGGATGATGCTGTCAGGCGGCGCGGCGGCCAATAAGGGCTGCATGGCGTCGCGCACGGTGTAGCGGCTGAGGTCGGCGTAGCTGGGGTAGTGGGCGCTGGTTTGCTGAACGGCCGTTACCAGCATCAAGGTGGCGAAGGTGTAGGCAACGGCCGTTTGCCAATGCTGTTTAAATGGAAATGAGACCAAAAAGCCAACGCCGTAACCAAGGCAAATTACCGCCGGGATGTAAGCGGGCAGCATGTATTCCACCGTTTGCGGGGCACGGTAGGTGGCGGTGATGAGCAGATGGATGGCAAAGGAGCCACCCAGCAGCAGCGCCAGCAGTCGGTCGCGCCACAGCAGCAGCGCCAGCCCGGCGGCCATGCCCAGCAGAAGCCAGTCCGCAAATTGGAAGCTCACGACATTGCCCATGACGCGCAGCCGCTGCCAAAACAGCCCTGGCTCCGTGAAGTAAAAGAAATCGCCGCTGAAGCCCAGACCCAGAGCATGATTGAGGAAGCCGTCCAAGGTGGCTAACCCGGCGGTGGCGCCGGGCGCGTCGGCGGCGGCGCGGAGCGGCAGGTAAAGCAGGGGCAGGAAGCCGAGCAGCCCGGCTAAAATTGGTTTGAGCCAGCGGCGCGGCGTTTTGATCAACGTGGGGTCTGCCAGCAAAATGAACAGTAAAAACAGCAGGGACATGAAAGCCAACGACAGATGATGCCCCAGGCCAAAGCCCAACGCCAGGGCAAATAAAATGAGAAAACGGTCGGCCTGACGCCGGTTTTGGGCTTGGCTGGCCTGGCGGAAAGCGATGAGCGCGTAAATTGCCAACGCTGCGAACAGAGCGGTGAGGCTGCGGATGTTGGCGGTGGTGGCTTGCGCCCAGAAGGTGGTGGCAGAGGCCAGGGCGAGGACGGCCGTTATCCCCCCCAGATAGCTTTTTGTCAGCCGGTAAACGGTGGCCAGCGTCAGCAGCAGGGCGGCCGTGCTGCTGAAGGCGGAGAGCAGGTTGAGACGGTAGGCGGGCGTGGGGCCAAACGGCAGCCGGGTGAAGACATGGCCGAGCAGCGTATAAAATGGGAAGCCGGGTGGATGGGCCACGCCCAGGGTGGTGGCCACCAGTTGATATTCGCCATTGTCGGCGGGCAGCAGATCCGGAGCCAGGGTGACAATATAAAGCGCCAGAAAACCGAGGGCTGTGGTGAGGAAAACGGCCGTTTTCAGCCAATTTGCTGCCAACCAGCTCCACCTTTCTCGTTGTTGTAGGGCGAGGATGATGAGGACAACGGCCGTTACCGCCAGCGCCGCCCACCAATCCAGGTAAGGATAAAGCACATAGCCGGCCAGCAGCCAGAGCGGCCACTTTTGTCCAGCAGGCAAACGGTTCACCAGGGGAACGCACACAAAAATATACAGGACGGCTACACTGCCCACAACAAACCAGGCAGAAATTGTCAACGAACTGTACAAAGCCACAGCTTCGTCTACCAGTCGGCTTAAAAACAGAGCCAACATGATTGCAGGCCCATTCTTACTGATGAAATGACGCATGAAACCGATTATATCCCTTGCTACCCGCCACCCGCTACTTGCCACCTGTCACCCGCTGCCCACTCCCCTTTGTGTCCACGCTCTCATTTGCCTATAATACAGGCACAACCATGACAAGCTTGCTCAATCATCCCCCTGAAAACCCCGACTTTACGCTGGAACCGGCGGCGCAAACGGAGCGGCCGGTGCTGGCTGAGCGCTACGAGGTTGTCAACAAATTGGCCGGCGGCATGGGGTTGGTTTATCTCTGCCGGGATATACCCACCAGCCAACTGGTCGCCTTAAAAACGTTTAAGCCAGAATACCTGTCTCATCGCCTGGCTCGGGATTTGTTCTTGCGTGAAGGCACAATGTGGGTGGAACTGGGCAGCCACCCCAATATTGTGCGGGCTTACCGGGTGGAGCGTATTGGCGACGGCCGGGAGGTGTACCTGGTCTTGGAATGGATTGTGCAGCCGAAAGGGAAAGAAAGTCCTTCCCTGCGCTCCTGGCTGCGTCCGCAACGGCCGTTAACCGTGCCGCAAGCCCTTTTATTTGCCCTCCACATTGTGCGCGGCATGAAATATGCCACCAACAAAATACCGGGCCTCGTTCATCGTGATTTGAAGCCGGAAAATGTGCTGGTGGGCCACGATGGCGTGGCCCGTGTCACCGATTTTGGCCTGGCAGCCACCCTCACCGGCGTCGGCGGGGATATTACTTCCCTCAAACAAAGTAAACAAAACTTATTACGTACCCAACTGACGCATGGCGTCATTGGTACGCCCCTCTACATGGCCCCGGAACAATGGCTGCATGAACCCCTCGACATGCGCGCCGATATCTACGCCCTGGGCTGCATCCTCTATGAAATGGTAAGCGGCCGTTTTGCCGTCAATGGCGAAACGCGGGATGAAATTCGGGAAATCCACATCAACGGCGCCATCAAACCACCCCCTTCCTTACTACCTAAAGAGTTGATTCGCTTTTTACTCAACTGTTTGCAGGTAAACCCTGAGCAGCGTTACCGTGATTGGAAAATTGTTGAATACGAGCTTTCTGACATCTACAAAAGCGTGGTCAAAAAAGAGGCGCCCACAGAGCGCGTCGCCGGCGATATCACCTCAGATGAACGGATCGCCCTCGGGGAATCTTATAACAGTATGGGTCTGTCGTATCTGGACATTGGCAAATTGGACGTAGCTGTTATGTATTTTGAGCAAGCCGTCATCATCAGCCGGGCAGAAAAATCCCCGTTCCTGGAAAGCGCCGGGCTGGGCAACCTGGGCATTGCCTACCGGTCGATGGGGTATGGTAAACGGGCCATTGAGTTTCATGAAGAGCAGTTGGCCATTGCCCACGAAACGGGAAATCGGGTGGAGCAGGCGCGGGCGCTGGGTGAACTGGGTAAGGCGTACCGTTCCTTGCGTGATCCGCGTCGGGCGGTGCGTTTTCACGAACAGCAGTTGGTCATTGCTCGTGAACTGCAAGACCGTTACAAAGAAGCGGCCGCTTTGGATGATATGGCCCTCACTTATCATCAACTGGACGCCATCGATAAAGCCGTTGAACTCAATAAACAATCTTTGGCAATTGCCACCAGCATTGGCGATCAGATGCGCGTTAAAAGTGTCCTCAGCCACATGGGGCGCATTTACCTGGAGGGCGGCGGCATAAAGGAGGCCTCGGCTTTATTCAAACAAAGTCTGGATTTGTCTCGCCAGGTTGGGGATCGGTTGGGGGAAGGTGAGTCTTACAGTGATTTAGGCGACTTATATTTTTCCATGAATCAGGTGGAGCAGGCCGCTGAGTTGTATAAACTCTCGCTCAAGATCGCCCAGGAAAATAAAAACGGGCTGCGTGAAATTCAAAGCCTCACCCGGTTGGGCGATTTGCACTTTGACGCCAATGAGTTGGCGTTGGCAGAAAAGTATTACCGGCAAGCATTGGCTGTCACCAAACAAATGAGCGCCCAGGCCAATGAAATTGAGATTTTTGGTAAGTTGGGGGACGTATATATTGCCATTGGTGATTCAATGCAGGCTGCCAGTTTTTATAAACGGCAACTATCCCTTTCGCGTGGCCTCAGCAATCGGGAAGAAGGCAAAAAAGCGTTAGTGGGTATTGGCAATGCCTATGACATGTGGGGCGATCCGACCCGCGCCATTGATTATTTTGAAAAATATCTGGAGGTCTCTCGCAAGGAGAAGGATTGGCCGGGTATTGCCGAAATGCTTTATGCTTTGGGGGATCGCTATCGCAAAACAAAGCAGTTGGCGCCTGCTTACCATTCCTACGAAGAGTATGTGGATTTGATGCAAAAAGCGGGCAATCCTGAAGCGGTAGTTGATGGCTTAAACCAGATGGGCAATGTGTCGCGAGATGGTAATAATGGCAAAAAGGCCATTGAACTGTATAAGCAGGCGCTTGATATATCACGCAATAATGATGATTTGGTAGGTGAGGCGTGGACGCTGGGCAATATGAGCATCGCTTATAATTTGATGGATAAGCAGTGGCAGGCCACTCGTTTTGGCGACCGGGCCGTCAAAGTGGCGGAAAAGAGTCGTAAGATTTTGACGATTGCCCGCGCCCATTACCGCGCAGCCCTGGTGACATATCGCCAGGAAAAGTGGGACAAAGCCTTGGAACATGCCAGGCTGGCGGTGGAGCTATATGCTCGCTCACATGATCGGGAAATGTTGGGAAAGTCGAAGCGTTTATTTGAAGTAGTAGTGAAAAAGGGAAAGCGCACCGGTTTGTTTGATTAGCCCTCGATTTGTTATGTAAAGACGCTGCCCAGGTTGCCTGACAACTCTCCTGCCTGGGTGGGGGACTGCCTCCTATTGAACCATAAATAGCAATCTTAGATAGTGAGCAGTGGACAGTGGACAGTGGACAGTGAGCAGTGGACAGTGAGCAGTGGACAGTGAGCAGTGGACAGTGAGCAGTGGACAGTGA
>CAZXVH010000147.1:0-1418 GCA_964643965.1 uncultured Ardenticatenaceae bacterium | reverse complement strand
GCAGTTTACAGTAGACCCACTGTTTACTGTCTATTTCTCTCCATTTGCCGAAATAGACCAGGCGGGCGGACACAATCGGGGATAGCCAGGGCGTGACTGCCACCATTCGTTGCAGGAGCGGGGGTCTTGGAATGCGCCGGTATCGACGATGGCGACGACCATGTTTTGGGCGCTGGTTGTGCCGAAACTCTTTCCTGCGGGCAGGGTGGGCAGGTTGTAGCTGAGCGCTGGATATTGGTAACGGGGACCGTGGGGAGCATCCAGGCTGTTGTATAAACTGAGCAGATGGGGATCGGTGCAGATGTGGTCGAGGTGGAGAGTGTAGCCTGTGGCGGCGCTGTCTTCACGGGTGTAGTGCAGGGTGATGGTGTCGGCGTCGGCAAAGAGGACGATGACTTCCATGCCGCCGCCGATGTCGTAGCCGGAGACGGGTGTGTGCAGGGGTGTGCCAGGTGGAAGGGTGAAGGAAACGGCCGTTGTGGGCGGCATCTCTATCGGGTTATCCCGTGTTCCTGGGCCTTCATCAGAGGGCTGCCAATTCCATTGATGCACCCGATAAAAGTCTGCAAACGGCGGCACTTGAGGTGGGTTGAGCAGGGTGGCAACCTGCGGCGGTTGGGTGGCATCGCCGGAGCCATAATCCACCAATTCCCGTTTGAGATTGGGGTCGGTGTTGACGACGTAACCGCGCAGTTCAATGTTTTTATCGGCGTGGTTATAGGCGGGGCGAACCGGATTGTCGGTGTCGTATTGGAAGACGGCGCCGCTTGTGTATTGATTGCTGGAACTGATGGCGCACGCAAATTCCGGCGGGCCAATGATGATGGGCAGGTATGCTCTGGGAGTTAGTTCAGCTTGCGTAAGCGCCTTTGATTTTATCGCTGCCAGAGAAAATACCAGTAAAATTAGGGCTACAAATATGATTTTTTTGATCAAGGCTTTCTCACTATGAACTTGATTGGTCTATTAGAAATTCTTGGCAAGAATTTTTAGACGCTTAACGATGTCGTTTTTCCAACTCAGCGCACACCTCATCCCAGGTGAGGTCTTGGGAAGCCAGCGTGACGAGCAAATGGTAAACGAGATCGGCCGATTCTTCAATAACGCGCTCTTTGCCCTGCCCTTTAACAGCAATAATCACTTCAATGGCTTCTTCCCCCACTTTTTTGATAATCTCATCTTCGCCATCGTCAAACAGGCTGTTGGTGTAGGAACCCGCCTTCGGGTTTAGTTTACGGTCTTGAATCGTGGCAAATAAAGTCCCAACAAAGTCAGTCATGGTTTACTCCTTTAGTCGGATAGTCTGGTAGTCGGATAGTCGGATAGTCGGATAGTCGGGTAGTCGGGTAGTCGGATAGTCGGGTAGTCGGATAGTCGGTTAGTCGGATAGTCGGATAGTCGGATAGTCGGTTAGTCGG
>CAZXVH010000146.1:0-10572 GCA_964643965.1 uncultured Ardenticatenaceae bacterium | reverse complement strand
AAATGTTGATGCACTATCTGGAATATTCACATAGACATCATATTCACCTGCTGGCGCAATTGTTGCAGGACGAATCGTCCACCTCGCATAACAATCAGATATTGTTACCGTTTCTGCGGCATGGTATCCATTATTTATACTGCCTGCTCCATCGTATTCAGTCCAACAATTTCCCTCAGTTGAAAAAACAGTATTGTCACTATCATCCATTTCTATCAAATAATCATTGAGAGGGGGTTCATTTAATATTGTTCCTGTTACTGTAAATTGTCCTGTGGTGATGGCGGGATAGTGATCTTGTTTCCAGAGATCGTGGCTGGTAGCTCCTTGTGGATTGATGCTTAATGCCCAAGGATCTTGGCCCTCTGCTCCTTGCCAGCCATAGGGGTTGACATAGATTCCATCATTATTTGCCACACCAAAGTGAAGGTGTGAGCCAGTAGAATTTCCGGAACTGCCACTAATACCGATAACGTTTTGTTGGTTAACAGATTGATTTAGTTTTACAACAAGCGTACTCAAGTGACCATATTCAGTCGTGTAATCATTAGCATGGTTAATTTTAATACGCAACCCTAGCCCGAATTGATGATTACTTGACCTAGACCAGCCAGCCACAGCCACTGTGCCATTAGCGGCAGCCAACACGGGTCGATAATTTAGATCATAATCAATGCCATCATGTTGATCATAACCCCAACCATAAGCTGGACTATCATTACAGGGTGTCCCATCATTGTGTTGGGTGCAACCATTACCTTCTCCTCCAAGTGCAAGAAGGGGTAAATTATGATCAAAGATTCCAGTAACTTCTTCCGACCCATAAAAAATTTGACCAAGAAATGCCTGTGGAAGCTGAGCCAATATACTTTCAGTATCGTTTAACAAGAACATTGAAATCAATAAGCAAATTAACAAATTTATAATTGTAACCTGGATAGATTTGTATTTTTTCATTGGAGGCACTCCTCATTGATAGTTGAAAATGCAAGCAATAATTAAGGGGTTGGTAACCAAGCAAAATTCCCCACTGCATCAATGGTTGTATCTAATATTAGATAGATGTGGTCTTCTTGTTTCGGGGCAATGTATAAGCCAGAATTGTGACTGCCATCTACCATAAATGCCACCCAATTGCCATCTGGTGACCAACTTAATATCTTAATTTCTTGAATATCATCTCCAACATGCCATTCCTGAACAACATCTGTCTCTATATCAACTGAAAGTAGTTTGCCCACGCCATCATTTACGATGCCCACACTAAGTTGATTACCTGTTGGTGACCAAATAGGAGCGCTAACAATTGTGTCTGTGACAATTTCCGTGACAGTTTGGTCGTTTTTATTCCATAAAGAAAGCGTTGTTTGATTTGTGGTAAAGGCCAACCTTTGCCCATCTGGCGACCATGAAGGTATGCTCACTATATCGTCGGGGTTTGCTACTGAAACTGTAAATTCCTTTGTTTCAGTATTGAAAAGTGACAAAGGGCGAAACAAGAAAAAACCATGTTGCCCAAAAGCGAGCAAACTGCCATCAGGAGACCACACCGTCTTTTGCATGTCACGGAATTGAGTATCATCTGCTGAGGCTACCATCTTATCTAAAACTAGATCATAAACTTGAATTTGGTAATTATTTGTAAAGGTAACCAAAAAACGGTCATCAGACGATAAGGTCATATTCATAATGTAGCTATCGGGAATTTCTAGAAGCGTTTCAGAAGCAAAATTGTCTAACCGGGCCAATAAAATTTTCTCTCCTTGTGGGTACAATAAAGCATGGCTATCTGACAGCCAACTGACAAAGAAAATGCTACTATTCCCTGAAACAAAAGGCGTAATTGTTTTGTGGGCAACATCATACATATGAACGGTGTATTTATCTACGTCATAACCAGAAAAATCAAACTGGCCGTTTTCGTTTGTATCATCTATCAAGCGAAGTGCGATCTTGCGCTGATCTGGAGATATATTCATGGTGTAGGGCGAACTTGAGACATAGGACGGAGCCGTATCGATCAAGTTAAAGGCAGGCGTTGCTCCTGGAATGATCTGGTAAAAATTGTAGTGAAATGAATCGATATATTCACCATCCACTTTTTCCGGAGGATTAGGATCCCATATCATCAACATTTGTCCAGGGAGGGGCGGCAGGGAGGGGTCAATAATATCAGGGGCGTGTGTAGGGTCTGCTGTGGGTTGTGGGGTTGGCAGGGGCGTAGGAGTATCGGTTGGTGGGATGGTCGGCATGGGTGTAGCTGTAAGGGTAGTTGGGTCTGGCAGGTTGGTGGCGCTGGGTACGGGTGTGGCGGTGCTGTGGGCCGGCTGGGTGGTGACGGAAGCGGTGGGCAAGGCCGCCACGGGCTGGGATGTGGGCAGAGGCTGGGTCACGGTACAGCCAACCAGCAATAAAATCGAGCTGAAAACAAAGCAGATGATGGCTTGTTTCATGGAGAATTTCCTCAATAGAAACCTTTTGCTTTAGGGCGAGACAGTCCATACAGGATGGCGAGCAACGGTGTTAGCTGGGCTAACTTGCATGGCTTCTTCCCCTGGCGTTAGCGTCAATATGGCGTCATTGGCGGTAAAAGCCAGTTGGCTACCATCGGGCGACCAGACCATATCATACACCAAACTGGCCTCAAACTGAGTAAGCGGCGTGGCGGCTACCATCGGCGCCAATGTGGCTGGCATGGGGGTGGCTTGTGCGTCCATAACAGGTGAGGCGGCTTGGGAAATAGCAGCCGCTACAGCCGCTATCTCTATTTGATAAATATTGCTGTGCAAGGCATCTGCCCTGTGGTCGGCCACTACCGAATCAGGATTTTCCCGACGAATATAGGCAATTGTTTGCCCATCTGGAGACCAGGCGGGCGGGTAGCCATGTCCGGCATCCACCTGAGCATCCAGCAGCGCTATTGGCGCTGCTGCTGCATCGGCTAACCATAGTTCGCCTATCGTGAATGGTATATTGCTGTCTGGCATGAGAATATAGGCTAACTGCGTACTGTCGGGCGACCACTGCGGATAAGCCACGATTTGCTGCGAGAATTTCTGCTGTGCCACTGTTTGGCCGCTGCTCAAATTGATGACGCCAACTTCACTGCCAAATCCCAGCCCTTTGTTGGCGGCATAAACCAGGGATTGTCCATCAGGAGCAAAGGCTGCATCGTAAGTGCCAAATGGCAGATCAAAGGGTACGGCTTTTGTCTTGTCTACCGGCACATACAAAATCTGGTCTTCGTCAATGGCGCGGAAGAGAAAGCCTTTGCTGTCTGGAGACCAATTGAGGAAGTAACCACGCGGGTACACAACTGGCTCGGTATCGGGATTATTTATATCTTGAAGCTGGATGAAGAGATTGGCTTCACAGTTGTATTGGAGGATGAGATAACGGCCGTTACCCGACCCATAAGCAGCCTCCGTCTGGCACATCACTGGCTCCGCCTGGCTGGACAGCGTTTGCGGCGCTTGGCTGTTGCTTACCCGGCCGTTTGTGTCTAAGGCTTGTACCGTGAGACTGGTTGTGATACGGTTGGTATCACCTGCGGCAAACATAATATAAGCTAATTGCGTGGCTGTAAAAGCAGCTGCGGCCGGCTCCGGCTGGATGAAAGTTGCTTGGGCTGTTCCTGGTGAAGAAGTGAAGCGCCCCAATAACAAAATCAATACCAGCCCGATAACAGTGCCATTGAAAAGAAGCAAAACGCGATTATTCATAAGATTGCCCCCTTGAGATAGGCATACTGGCTAAAGTTGATTTTTGATATTGTTGTGTTGGTAGAAATATCAGGTGATGCGCTTTGCCAGTATTGTTTATTTTAGTGGCTGTGGTGAAAAAGTTTTTTATCCAAACTGTTTTATGTGAACGTCATTATACAAAAAAAAAAAAATAGGATGTCAATCCCTCAAAATTTGCGAGATGTATACACGGCAATTCGTCTAGTTACAAAAGTTTACCAGACCTTTATACGCTCCGGTGAATATCATCAAAATTCTCAAGACTTCACCCAAGCACAAAAAAGGCCGAAGATTGAGGGTTTCTCAATCTTCGGCCAGAATCACCAATCGTTAATCCGAAATCGTCACTCGTTAAGCGCCAGCTCCGCTGCGTGCAGCGTGTTCTTCATCAGCATGGCAATCGTCATCGGCCCTACACCGCCCGGAACCGGCGTAATGGCCCCCGCCACTTCTTTGGCAGACTCAAAATCAACATCCCCTACCAGGCGGTAGCCCCGTTTTGCTGTCGGATCATCCACGCGGTTGATGCCCACATCGATCACGGCGCAGCCCGGTTTCAGCATGTCGCCCGTGATCATATTGGCCCAGCCAATGGCCGCCACCACAATATCCGCTCTTTGCAGATGCGCCTTCAAATCCTTGGTGCGGCTGTGGCAAATGGTGACGGTGGCGTTGGCCTTTTGCAGCAGCATGGCCATGGGCAGCCCCACAATATTGGAGCGGCCCACAATCACTGCCTCTGCGCCGCTGGTCTCGATGCCGCTTTTTTCCAGCAGCACCATGCAGCCATACGGGGTACAGGGGATAAATAGCGGTTCGCGCCCCTTCATAGCTAAACGGCCGATGTTGACCGGGTGGAAACCATCCACATCCTTGGCCAAATCAATGCTGTTCAGCACCGCTTCTTCATCAATGTGTTTGGGCAGGGGCAGCTGCACTAAAATGCCGTTGATGGTGGGATCGGCGTTTAAGGCGGCGACCAATTCTTCTACTTCTTCTTGGGTGGCGTCGGCGGGCAGCGTGTGCCCAATCGAGCGGATGCCCAGCTTTTCACAGGTGCGCTGCTTCATACGCACATAGGTGGAGGAGGCGGGGTCTTCGCCCACCAGCACCGTGGCCAAACCAGGCGAATAATTATGTTCAACCTGCATCCTGGCCACCGCTTCTTTCACTTCATCTTGTACTTCTTGTGCAATCGCTTTACCGTCAATGAGATTTGTGGTCATGTTTACTTTTGTCCTTTTTTCTTGTCATCAGGGAAACAAAAAGACCCCCTTACTTTAATGCGCGGAGGTCCTAAACTTTTAAACAAACGAAACCAGTCTGAAATTACTCTGGCAAAAGGCCGGTTCCCATAAACTTATCTAACCAGATTCCCAAGAAACAGGCCAGGGCTAACGAGGTGAAGAAAAAATAGCCAAAGCCGTAGGTATAGAAATTCGTACCGACCAGAAATAGAATTAAGAATGTGGCGCCTACGCCAAAAGCAATGGAGATGAGGGCTAAAATCAAGCGTTTAATGAGCATTGCAAAAACCTCCGATGATGTTTCAGATGGAATTGTTGTGTTTTTTATCACAAATGAGGGAAAAGGCAAAAGTTAAGGGCCAAATCATCAGGCAATTCGATTGACGCCCAATGCTTCGTTTACATGCTGGGTAAGGTCATCGGGTGAAATCGGTTTGGTCAGGTATTTAGTGGCGCCCACCAGTAAACCCTTGTTAATGCTGTCTAAATCGGTTTTGGCGCTGAGCATAATAATAGGCAGTGTGGCCGTCTCTTGCCGTTGGCGTAGCTTTTCACAGACCGTAAACCCATCCATGCCCGGCATCATCACGTCCAGCAGGATAATATCTGGCTGGCTTTGCTGCACTTTTTCCAAAGCGTCATAACCATCTTCCGCTTCGGATACATTAAAGCCCGCCCGAACAAGCATTAACCTCAATAATGTTCGGGCCATCGGTTCGTCATCCACGATCAAAACCAATTGAGTCAACCTATCTCCCATTCGCCCTACATAAATTGATAGCATAGGACTTCCGGTCTATTGTAATCAATTCTGCCAATGAAGCAATTGTCATAACTAAATTGGGTGCGCGAAACTTTGGTTGATGGAGACGAGGACTGAGCTTGTCGAAGTCCGGACTTCGACAAGCTCAGTCCTCGTTTAGCAATGATACTACGTCAACAAAAACGACGCGCACCCAACTAAATTTAGGGCGCAATATCAGGTAAGTCTCCGGTGAGGGGCAACGTCAGTTCCAAACCTTCTTGGGCCACAATGGTCTTCGGAAAGATACTTCTTGTTTTGTCTAACACCTGAGCCACCATTTGGTCATTCATATCGGGCGAAAAATGAAAGAGAGCCAGATTCTTGACATTGGCTTCAACGGCGACCTGGGCGGCTTCTAGCCAGGTGCTATGTCCCCAGTCACGGCGCAGGTTTCTCTCGTCTACGCTGGCGAAGTGGGAATCATGAACGAGCAGGTCGGCGCCCTGGGCTAAATTGAGGACGCCAGCGTCCAAATTATCATCGTCATGGCTTACGTCGCTGCAATAGGCAAAAACGACGCCATCATTTTCGATGCGAAAGCCCAGGCAGCCGCCGGGGTGATTGATGGCCGCCACCTGCACCCGCGTTCTATCGCCGATGATGAGCGTTTCGTTGTCATCCACTTCTTTGACGATGAGATCGGCCGGCAAAGATTTGTAAGCAAAAGGCAGGTATGGTTCCATAAACTGGCCGGATACGATTTCTTCCAGCCGTTGTCCCACTCGTTTGCGCCCGACGAGCACAAAGCGATTGGTGCGGCCCCAAATCGGTGAGAAAAAAGGGAACCCCTGGATATGGTCCCAATGGGTATGGCTGATCAAGATATTACCGGTGATGCGACCAGGATTTTCCTTGATTAAATGTTTGCCCAGGGGAAGAATACCGGTGCCGGCATCCAGAATGATCAGTTGATCATCGGAGGTGCGTACCTCGATGCAGGAGGTGTTGCCGCCAATCCGAAGGGTGTCTCGTCCAGGCGTAGGTATCGTACCGCGTACTCCCCAGAAACGAATGAACAATTGTTTTCCTCTTTCTTTGACTTAGTAGTGGTGGACTATCATGAGATTGCCTGTTCAGTATAACAGAATGTTTCCGGGGATTTCAAACAAAATTTCAACGCCAATCTTTCAAGATTTCCAGGGCGCTGAGACGGCCGCTGGCGCCCATAATGCCGCCGCCAGGGTGAGCGCCGGAACCGCACTGGTAGTACCCTTTGAGAGGAGTGCGATAATCGCCCCAGCCGGGCGCCGGCCGTAAAAAGAATAGTTGTTGCAATGACAATTCACCCTGGAAAATATTGCCCTCGCTTAAGCCGGTGATGCGCTCGATGTCCAGCGGGGTCATCACCTGGCGGTGGAGGATGATCTCTTTGATGTTGGGTGCGTATTCAGCGATGGTGTCGATGACGGTATCGCCGAATGCTTCGCGGCGTTCGTCCCAGGTGCCGTGTGCGAGGTGGTAGGGGGCGTATTGCACAAAGCAGGACATGACGTGTTTACCAGGGGGCGCCATGTCGGGGTCGATGAGGGAGGGGATGATCATGTCGATATACGGCCGTTTTGAAAAATCCCCGTATTTGGCGTCATCATAAGCCCGTTCCAGGTAGTCGATGGAGGGGCTGATAGAAATTGCGCCGCGCAGGTGAGGGCCAAAGCCGGGCAGGGCGGTGAAATTCGGCAGGCCATCCAGCGCCAGGTTGACTTTGGCGGAGGAGCCGCGAAACCGAAACTTTTTAATGGCGGCCACGAAGTCATCTGGCAGCTCTTTTTCGTCTACCAGATTGAGGAAGGTTTGGCGCGGGTCGAGGGAGGAGGCGACCACATCGGCATACAGTTCATCTCCATTTTCCAGAGCGACGCCCAGAGAACGGCCGTTTTGCACAATCACCTGCGCCACCGGAGCCGCTGTGCGAATCTCCACACCTGAAGCACGGGCGGAGCGGGCAATAGCCTCGGCCACCGCTCCTGTGCCCCCTTTGGCAAATCCCCAGGCGCGGAATACGCCGTCGATCTCGCCCATGTAATGATGGAGCAGCACATAAGCTGTGCCCGGTGAGCGCGGTCCTAAAAAGGTGCCGATGATGCCGCTGGCGGCCATGGTTGCTTTAAGCGCCTCCGTTTCAAACCATTCATCCAGGAAATCGGCCGAACTCATGACCATGAGCTTGACAAAGGCGTGAAGCTGTTCCTGGGGTAGACCCAAGAAGTGGTGGGCCAGTTGACCCATCTCGACCGGGCGCAGTTTGCGCGGGTTGAGGCTGCCGATATCGGGAGGCACGGCGCTGAGGATCGGTTTGACGGCCTTGGCCATCTGGGCCATCAGGCGGCCGTAATCGGTGTAGGTATCGGCGTCTCGTTTGCTGTGACGGGCGATTTCGCGGTAAGTTTTGTGGTGATCGCCCCAGCGTACCAGGTAGTCGCCGTTTGGCATCGGGGTGAAGGTGCTTTCCAAGGGCAGAATGGTGAGGCCGTGCCGCGCCAGTTCCAGTTCACGAATGATTTCCGGGCGCAGCAAGCTGACCACGTAGGAGAAAACGGTGTACTTGAAACCGGGATACACCTCTTCGGTGACGGTGGCCCCGCCCAGGATGGGCCGTTTTTCCAGCACCAGCACTTTTTTGCCCGCTTTGGCCAGGTAAGCGGCGGCGATGAGGCCATTGTGGCCGCCGCCGATGATGAGGGCGTCATATTTTTGGATCATGCTTTTTTCCGTGGGGGGTCAAAGAACGGTTTTTTGACGACCTGGGCGGGGATATGCAGGGGGGCGTGTTCGACCGTTATCTGGATAAATAGCTCAGTACCGAGGGCGGCGCATTCTGGTTTGACGGTGGCGATGGCGATGTAGCGTTTGAGCAGGGGGGAGAAGCAGCCGCTGGTGGCGTAGCCGATTTGGCGTAAGCCGCTGCGGCTGCTGCGCGAACGGGTGAACAGGGGGACGCTGCTGCGCCATGCTTCGTGAGGCACGGCGGGTGGCAGGTTGAGGCGCTCATAGGCGGCGGCCAGGGCAGGATAGTCGATCTCGATACCAGCGGTGGCCCAGCGTGAACCGTTTTGTTTTTCAAGGAGGAGGGCGGAACGGCCGTTAAAATTCCCGCCCTTCTTCAAGTTCACACTCCAGCCTAAATCCAGCTCGAATGGAGATGATTTTTGCTCGGGGATGCGGGCGTGACGGGCTGGCGTGTAATCGACATCGGCCATGAGCAGGCCAGCCTCAAGGCGGGCGATGTCTAGCGCCAGGATGCCGGCCGGGGCGAGTTCATAGCCGGCGCCGGCAGCCATCAGCGCATCCCAGACCGGGCCGGCGGCAGCGCCGGGCAGCCACAGTTCGTAGCCCAGATCGCCGGTGTAGCCGGTGCGGGAGATGGTGAGGGAACGGCCGTTTATGCTGGTTGGCATGACATGAAAATAAGGTAACTGGCTGAATGGCTCCTGGTCGGCGGCGGCGATGGCCCCTAATAAAACGTTTCGTGAATGGGGACCTTGCACCGCCAGCGCCGCCACTTCTTCTGAAATATCACGGATGGCGACGGCCAGGCCCCAGGCGGTATCTTCAAACCAGCGCAGATTTGGCTCGGCGGCCGTGATGCGAAAAGTATCTTCAGCCAGGCGGGAGACCGTGCCGTCATCAATGACCATGCCCTGATCGTCGCACCAGGGTGTGTAAAGCACCTGCCCGACAGCGCATTGGCTGGCGTCTCGAGGAATGAGCCGGTTGACGAATGTTTCGGCGTCTGGCCCTTCTACCAGGTATTTGTACAGCGGAGAAACATCAATGAGGGCAGCGGCGCTGCGAATGGCGTAATATTCGCGGTCATGGGACAGCTCATATTTCCCAGCGGCGGCGTAACCAGACCAGTTGCGCCAGTTCATGCTTTCGCAGATAGATTGAGTTTTTGGGTAAAATGGTGTGCCAATCATGGTTTTGCCAATGCCAAATCCTTTGCCAGCAAATTTTCAAGATTGTATTCGTTTTTGAGAGGGTGGGCTACAAAAAAAGCCCGTCTTCTTGGTGGATAAAGACGAGCTTTGTGATTGAAAATGGGCAAGAACTAGGCAGAATGTTCTTTGGAATGAATGCGGATAACGCGCTCTACGCTGTCTAATAATTCTTGAGGGCCAAAGGGTTTGGTGATGTAATCATCGACGCGGGCGATGTGCAGGCCCAGCACCCTATCTATGCTTTGGGCTTTGGCGGTGACGACGATGACGGGGATGTCACGCATTTCTTCGGACGCTTTCATTTTTTGGTAGACTTCCCATCCATCCATTTCCGGCATCATCAAATCAAGCAAAACAAGGTCAGGTTTAATAGCAGCGATTTTTTGTAACCCTTCATGCCCACCCACAGCGCCGGTCACATCAAATTTGTTACGACCCAAGATGAGTTTGACGAGTTCAATCATCTCTAATTCATCTTCGATACATACTACTTTTTTGCGGTCTTCTTCCATTATGTAGTCCTTACTCTTTTCATAAAGGAGTGTGTTTGCGCAGTTTACCCCAAGTGCTTAAAGAGTATCACAAGGGGGAATGCTTGTCTACAAATTATATCCCAAAGTGACAGCCTCGCTATGCCAGCTATGAATAATTGACATTCACCTTACGATTTGGCATAATCCTGCCAGTTCAATAACAAAAAAGCTTTGATGGAGACGAGTAGGTTGTCTGTTGTTTGAGTAGCGAGTCTGTAAGTGGTGAAAGGCAGATGCAAGGCTACAACTGAAAATCCCTCCGGAGCTGCTGACTGAACGGCCGGTTGACAGTGAACAGTTGACAGT
>CAZXVH010000145.1:0-10681 GCA_964643965.1 uncultured Ardenticatenaceae bacterium | reverse complement strand
TTATTTGTCTGTTCAAATTCGGACTTGTTTACGGCGCAAAGTGGGTATATGCGACCAAGCGTCAGCTATTTTACGAGGTAGTGGGGTGGGAAATGAGTGATAATAGACATGTTCGACGCCGACAAAAGTCATATACTATCTTTGTTTTTGGGAATGAGCAGCAAATTTGTAACTTTGTTAGTAGTGTACCAATCAATCAACGAACCGGCTAACATTTGTTGAGAAAGATGATTCTGTTTTTCTTTTGTTGGTACATTTTTAATCGCTACGAAGCCAGCAGTTAAATTGAGTGCAAGTCGGCGCGAATTTATTCGTTGACTTCGTAGTTACCATTGCGAAACGGGTCTGAGGATAGGGCCAGGCCATCGATCATTTATTATGAGTAGCTCATAAATTATTCAATTATTTTGAAAAGCGACCTCTGGAGAGAATATGATCGTTTGACGTTGTAAATTAATACCGTGGATCATATCTCTTTTGTGGCTGGTTCCAGCGAGATGCGTGGCAGCAGGAAGAGAATGACGTAAGCCACCATGAAAACGGCCGTTAACATACCCGTCGTCACGAATGCTTTGAAAAACAAATCAGGGTTGAACAAGTTGTAAACCAGGTCATTGAACAAGGTGAGCGGATTGGCGAACACATCCCAGCTATTCCAACGCAGGAAACGGCCGATATAGACGCCCACGCCCCCGAGAACGGCCGTTGCCAGCACAAACAACCAGCCCACCGTCGCTCCAAAATGGCTTTCCACCACCGCGTGTACAAAATAGAGCGACAACAAACCAAGCATCAAACCAGTCAGGGCAAAGGCAAACAACATAATGGCGTCATACCAGATAGGCACAGCCATCCTGGGACGTAGATGCATTAAATCCGTCACCAAATAGATGGTATTGGGAAAAAAGAGCAGCCACAACAAACCAAAAACGCCCAGCATCAACTGGCTGCGCCGAAACGCGACGACAATCAGGGCAAACAGGAACGGCAGCCAGGCTAAAATCAGGTTCCATACCAGAAAAGAGTAGGAAAAACCACCTGTATAAACCACTCTTACCGCCACCATTATCGTAGTTACCAATGAGGCAAACAGCATAGCCAGGCAGATGAGGACAAGACGCCGGGCCATATGATCTTGTTCTGAATGTTTCACCGTTGTTATCATGAAGCCACCCCATTCGCTCGTTCCGCCGCCAGTTTCCAGACCAGCCGCAGCAGTAAAAAAGCAACCAACGCCCCTGTTAAATCCACAACCACGTCAAAAATATCATCAAAGATGATGGCGCGGTGTTTGAAGCCCACAATTTGAAAGAACTCCTGCAGCACTCCCAGCGCCAACATCACGCCAAAATAAAGTTTAGGTCGCTGTAGCAGAGAGGAGAAACGTAGCAGAACGGCCGTTCCTATCACCATAAATATCGCCGCATGACCGACCACATGCGCCTGCCAGGAAGCGGATAAGTGGTAAATTTGATGCTCTAATGCCGGCGAGAACTTCAAAATTCGCTCAAATGGGATCAGGCCATACGGAAACAAGGCCAAACCCACCACCAGTAGTAATCCCGCCAACAACCAGCGGGGATTCAAGTTATAATCATTTTGTCGTTGTAAACTGTTTTGCATAAGTTACCTTTCCTTTGAGGCTACAGAGATTGAGGAAAGAAGGGGATTATTGCTCGCGTCGTGACCAAATCCCCTGATTTCTAAATCCCTTGTTGTCATACAAAAAGGTTAACCGAGACCAGATTCCACAGCGACGCCTTAACGACGCTTGCAAATGCACTCAAGTGCTTGCCTGTGATGGCACAATAGGTCATGTTACAATTACAAAAAGCCTGACCTCTGGCACGGCAAAGTGAAATCATGAAAAACATCCTGATCGTTGAAGATAATGAAAAGCTCAGACCGGCGCTTAAAGCAGGTTTGCAGGCCATCGACGACGTACAAGTCGTCTACGATTGCCCCACGGGAGAAGCAGCGCTGGAATTTTGCCTGGCTGATGAAATTGGCGCAGACGCCATCCTGATGGATGTGCAATTGGCGGGGGAGATGAATGGCATCGAAACGGCCGTTGCCATTCGCCGGGAGTTCCCCCGTATGCCCGTCGTCTTCTACTCCATCCAGGACGACGACAGCTACTATCGCGACTTCCGCCGCTCCGGCATCCTGAGCCACTATGCCTATGTGCGCAAATCCAACTACCTGCTGCCCCAGATGATTTGGCCGCTCTTGCAAGATGCTGTAAACGGCCGTTCCTTCATCGATCCCGACATCGAATCCCGTGTGCAAGAGGTGCGCCACAAAGACGACAACGCCCCCATGAACTTGCTGGAGCCAAACGAACAAGCCGTCGCCAAAATGGTAGCCCAGGGCATGAGCAACAAACAGATCGCCGACCGCATGGGCTTCCGCGACAAACGCACCATCAGCCGCATCAACGGCCAAATCTACACCGCCTGGAACCTCAACGAAACCGCCTCCGACGAGAAGATTGCCCGAACACGGGTGGCGATTATTGTGAATAACGGCCGTCTCATCCATTGGAACGCAGACGGCATCCCCCACATCCTCGACGAACGTGGCGACTGGATAGAGTGGGAACAATAAAGGCAGAAATCAGAAATTTAGAAGGCAAAAACAGGCGCCATTCTGCCTTCTGATTTCTACCTTCTGATTTTATGAACGAGCTTCTCCTCTACTGGGCTATCATGGCCATCTCGCTCTTCAACGCCATCCTGCTTTTATGGTTAGGCGTCACCGTCCTGCTCAACTCCGACAAACGCTCCATTGGCATCTGGGCGGCCAGCGGGGGGCTGCTGCTAGGCAGCGTCTTCTTCCTGGCCCACACCGCCATCGTGGGGCGTGGCGTCATTTACCTGGGCTGGCTCAGCACCCTATTCTGGTGGACGCTCGCCATGATCCCCGCCATCATCTTGCCTTACGCCTGGTATGTGATCATGCTCTGGTACAGTGGCTTTTGGAACGGCGAAAAATCAACTTTGCGCCGGCGGCAGCGTCGTTGGCTCATTTTTATCTCCACGGGACTGATCGTGGGCCTGGGAACCCTCCTCGCCGGCGCTCTTTTACTGCTCTCTTCTTCTCCGCAACTGCACAATTTGCGTATGTTTATGCGCTGGTCGATTGCCGGCGTACCGCTTTTGGCCGCTGGCTACGCCGCCTACGTCGTCTTGTGCATTGGCATGTCGCTCGACGCCGTGCGCCGTCCTGGCCCTTCCCGCCGCGCTATGGGCAACCTGGCCCGGCAGCGGGCGCGTCCCTGGCTCGTCGTCGCTTCTTTGGCGCTGCTCATCGTCAGTTTTGTGGTGATGGGAACCGTTTTGTGGGTGGTGCAGGATGTATACCAGCGTACCTTTTACGACATTTACCTGGCCTCTTCTCACATCTTTGCCTGGATCGACTTGTTCGTCTCCGCCCTCATTGGCTTCTCGATTGTGATTTTGGGGCAGGCCATCGTTTCTTACGAGGTATTCACCGGCAAAACGCTGCCCCGTCGCGGCTTGTCCCGTCATTGGCGCAACGCGGTGCTGCTGGCGGGGGTGTATGGACTGGTCATTGGCGGCAGCCTGTCCATTGATTTACGGCCGTTATATGCCATCATGGTAACGGCCGTGCTCATGACCTGCTTCTTCGCCCTCTTCTCCTGGACATCCTACGCCGAACGGGAACGCTACATTGCACAACTACGGCCGTTCATCACCAGTAACCGTCTCTACGACCAACTACTCACCCAATCCACCCCTACCGAACTCGACATCGAACCCGCCTTCCACGCCCTTTGCTTTAACGTGTTATATGCTCGCATCGCCTACCTGGCCGCTTTGGGACCGACCGCGCCCCTGGTGGGGCCGCCGCTCTCCTATCCCAGCAACAACATCACCGTGCTGCCGCCGCTCACCAACCTGGTCGCTCAACTCAACTCGCCCGACATCGACAGCCTCAGCATCGAACCGGAGATTTACGGCGGTGCGGTGTGGGCGCTGCCCTTGTGGAGCGAACGGGGTCTCATAGGCATCTTTTTACTGGGCGAAAAGCGGGGTGGCGGCATGTATGCTCAAGAAGAGATCGAAATTGCGCGTATCACCGGCGAACGGCTCATCGACACCCGCGCCAGCGCCGAAATGGCCCGCCGTCTCATGACCTTGCAACGGGAACGGCTGGCACAAACACAGGTCATCGACCAGCAGACGCGCCGCGTTCTACACGATGATATTCTGCCCAGTTTGCAGCTATCATTGATAAAAGTGAGTAGCTCACAATTAAATACAGACAGGGATGAGATCATCGCCTCTTTGACCAGCGTTCACCGCCAAATATCAGATCTCCTACACGACATGCCCACCATCGCTGCTCCTGATGTCGCTCGACTGGGACTGCTCACCGCCCTGCGCCGCACCGTAGACAACGAACTGGCCCAGGCATTTGATAAAGTGTCGTGGCGCATTGATCCTGTCGCCGCTGAAAAGAGTCGCGATATACCTACTTTGACCGCCGAAACCATCTTTTACGCCGCCCGTGAGGTAGTACGCAATGCCGCCAGGTATGGTCGAACTGAAGATCATTCTGAGGACAGGAAGCCGTTTTCCCTGTGTATCGAAGCTGCTTGGCAAGATGGCCTGCGCCTGCAAATCGAAGACAACGGCGTTGGCCTGGATGCTTCAACCGCTGATAAAGGCAGCGGGCATGGTTTGGCGCTTCACTCCACTATGATGGCCGTCGTCGGTGGCGCCCTGGAAACTGACTCTGTGCGCGGCCACTACACCTGTGTCACCCTCACTTTGCCCCAAGCTTGACCCTGGATTTGTCAGCTTCATTTTTATCAACCCTCTTTTTTCCGCCAATAGCGCATGATGCCATCCACAGACATATACCAGGGGTTGGCCGTTTCGTATTGGTGAATCGCGTCGTCATTCAGGCCAACCTGACGGGCGCGACGGCGATTCCACTCGTTGAATTGCGCCACTAAATCATCTCGTTCTACGTCAGCATCCATTTTTGCTTTTATCCAGGCCGTCGCTTCTCGCAGCAGCAGCTTTAACTCCGTGAAATGGGGCGTCACCTTGTCTACCCGGTCAAAATGGGTGGGGTAAATGGCGCTAAAATTCTCAGCCAGCAAGCGATTAATCGTCGCTTCCCACGCCTCCAAATCAAATTCCGGTGGGGGAGCCGGTAAGTCAATCAACGGGAAAGCAGGTATTTTTATACCAGCTGCATCTCCCGTAAAGGCCACGTCACCCAAGCGGTAAACGTGATGGTGGCGTGCATGGCCTGGCGTTTCAATGGCCCTGAATTGTAAACCACCCACGTCAATCAAATCGCCATCGTTGACAATTGTTACTTTTTCGGCCGGAGCAGGCAGAATATCGCCCCAAAGCACATCCATGTTATCTCCATAAATGCGCGTGGCGCTAGAAATGAGCTTTTCCGGGTTAACAAGATGCGGTGCGCCAAAGGGATGCACGTAAATCTGCGCTCCCTGCTGCGCCCACCAGCCAGAGGCGCCAGCATGGTCAAAGTGAATGTGTGTAACTAAGATGTGTTTGATGTCGGTGGGTTGCACATCGTGAGCGGCGAGTTGCGCTATCAGGTTATTAAGTGTTGAGCCAGGGCCGGTCTCTACCAGCACCGGCCCATCAGGTCCCTTGATCAGGTAAGAAGCAATGGTTTGAGGAACATTCTGAAAGTTGAGGTCAAGCGTATAAATATCCATGAACAAATAGTATCATAATCCCTATAACGGGGGTAAATTATTTCCGCATGTTCCGTAAATTTTTTTGATCCGCAGATTGTGCCGATCAACTAAACTCTTTTGCAGGTTTTAGAGAGCTTTCTTCGGCTTCTAAGACATGCCAGATGTTTTTGCCTGGGCTGCGCCAGTAGACATCCTGGGCGGCCTGGTTTTGGTTGTAGACTTTGGCTGCCAAACGGCCGTTGTCACAAAAACGCCTTGTATTTTTATCAACCGACTCATTGTCGTTCCCCGTCATCCCTTTCATAAACAGGTCTGCAAGTTCTCGGTTGATACGCTTTTGTTGACCCCGACACGCTGCTGGGTGTGGGCCAAAGTAGTGATTCGGTAGCTGCCACGCCAGGTAGCTTGCCCCTGGGCGGCCATGTTTGCCTAAATGATCAACAAATGGGAAAACGGCCGTGCCATGCTGCCACGCCGCCTTTTCCGTACGCCCAGAAGCGTTCTTAGCGCCGACTGCATAATTCTTGTGACTTTTTATCCGTGCTTTGCGCTCATAACTGCGTTGTGTGCGCGGGGATATATTGAAGCGGGCGCTCAAACTGGCGCGGGCAATCGGTTTCGACTGTGGCTGGTCTCCTGAGCGTACCACTGTGCGGCTGCTGTGGAACGCAGCATAGAGATGGGCGCGTACTGTGCCGATCTTGCCTGTCAGTCCCGACACCGGCAGCTTCACTGGCTGCCCGTTTAGCTGCCACACGCCCAATGCTGCTGCTGTTTTCCCTACAGAATTGAGCCATAAACGGCCGTTTTCCCGCTGCCAGAAAATACCATCCCCCTTCTTTATAATATTGCGCCACTGACGTTTGCCAAAAATGCGGGTGGGAGAGGTCTTCGTCGTCAGGTGCATTTGCGCCTCAAATTCCGTCACCCAGCCACGGCCGTTTTCATCCAAATAGCGCAGTAGCAGCCACACGCGACCCGCCGCCGCCTGTCCTTCGCGTATAATTCCCTGCGCCAGGCTGGGATACACTTTAATGAAGGGAGTACGTTCCTTTTGAGGTGTGCTCCGTGATGCGTGGCGCCTGATGGTTGGTTGGTGCACATCATGCACCGCGTCACACACATCACGTTTTTCTTCTTGGCGGAGAACGGCCGTTGCCTGCGCGCTTTCCCAACCTAAATGAGGTGGAAGATGGATGATTTGTTCAAAAAGAGAAGATAGAGGGGGGGAGGGGAAACGGCCGCGATCGCCCCATGCCAGGGACTTGCCCTGTGAATTTTTGGCATCGAGAGCCTGTCTGAGCCGTAATAACTTCTCCTGTGCTAACGCTAATGCTGGAGAAACGGCCGTTTGTGTGCTCTTATCTGAGCTCACAACTCACCCTTCTTGCCAGGCAAGAGACAGGCAGCACAAACTAGACATAAATCTGTCCAAAAATGGCACACTACCATTGACAGGTATGTCTGGCTATGCTATTCTCTTACCTAGCTAGTGAGCTACCAGGAGGCAAAAAAGCCCCCTCCCCAATTAAGGGGCGTATATTGCTGAAGGTGTTGGCGGCACTCATCCAGCGAGTTAGGTAGCTTGCTTATACTAATGAAGGCCAGGCGTTAAAACGCTTGGCCTTTTTCTTTACAACATAAAAAATGTTGTTGTAAATAGACGCACAATACTTCCATAAAGAATGCATTAGTCTCGCGCCTATATACTATAGACTTGAGGATATACACATCTTCAAGCGACAGTCTAACAAAAATAATATACTATGTCAACAAATCTATAGCCTATAGATTCCGACAAAGTGTATTCTTTTGGCTAAAATAGTGATATAATGTGTGCTGTATACACCCATTGACATTTAAATTAGACATGACTTCTTATACGATATTAATATGGCAAATAAATTTGAATTTGATATAGAACAATACAAACCTGACTGGGATCGCTTAGGCGTTGTCGTAGCGCCATTCACTATAGAGGCAGATCCGCGTTTTATGTATCTCTCCACAGAAACCCGTCGTGCCTTATCCAAAGTAAGCTACATGGTTGAAGCCGGGCAGGGAGCCTCTGTGATAGTGGGTGAAATAGGTACCGGCAAAACGACATTGGCCTCCTGGTTTCACAGCCGCTATCATCGTCGCCCGGATTTCGTGGCTGCCAAAATCGACGAAACCCCTAAAAAAAGTGGGCTTTTATTATTGCGCCGTATCGCAGCTGAGTTTAATTTGCGTACCAGGCGTGCTACGGAAGATCAGCTCAACGAATTTCGTGCCTTCTTAATAGAACAGACCGAAAAAGGGATATTGCCCTTAATTATCATAGATGAGGCCCACGAGCTTGCCCCTGAGCAATTTGTTGAATTACGGCGTTTGTTGAACTTTCGTGATCCTCAGGGTGGCAAAGCCTATCAACTAGTTCTATTAGGTCGGCCCGAACTAGATATCAATCTACGTGAAGTCCCTGATTTCAATGATCGTGTCGCCACAAGATCTTCTTTAGACCCGCTTACACCAGATGATACAAAATCATTAATCGAGTATCGGTTATTGGCCGCTGGCAGGAACAGCAAATTGCCTCCTTTATTTACTGACGAAGCCATTTTGCCAATTTGGCGTGAGACTCGAGGATACCCTCGTAGCATTTGCATGTTATGCCTTCATCTCTCCCTCGAACTATTGGCCACAGATAAACTGCAAATAACTGAAGAATTTGTCGCTCAATTCTTGGAGAAGCACTACGATTATCGTCAAGCAGTTGAATAAAGTTGAACTTATTCACCTATAGGTAAATATCCCAATGAATAATCGGTCAGAAAAAAAAGACAGTACTCTGGCTGCCTTACTAAAAGAAAAACCCAAAAGAGGACGTCCGAAACATGATGTCAGCCGACAGAATGTCTACGTGGCTCTGACTAACGAAGAAAAGCGCCGTTTGCGTGATTTAGCCAATGAATTGCCCCCCCATATCGTACGCGCCGATGTGCCCGATTTAGCCGTTGCTATTTTGGCCGCCAGGCTAGAAGCATTGCATCAGGCTGTCGCAGATCGTAACAGAGAAATCCCTGAAGGCGTCACTGACTTTGATTCATTATATTTATTGTGGGACCTTCCCTTGCCACCTAAGGGCATAGAACGGAAATGGACTTCCATTCGGCTCTCGCCCCAAGAGTCCATAGAATTGGGTCGTGTGCAAGGAACACTCAATGCCGCTTATGGCACGACTCGTAGCGACACCTTTAGCTTGGGCTTAGCCCTGTTAACACAGTATTTAGAAGACAACCAATTATCTGCTTCCCTAACCTTGATTGAAATCAGAAATCAACTCATTAGTAATTATTTGTGAGCTACTCATAAATAATTACGATAGGTGTCCACAGAGATTACGTGTAGTGAGGTAAAATTACGGCCGTTGTGAAAGTCGATGATCGCAAATTTTCGCCGCCAGGGTAAAGTGGCGGCGGTGTTTCTGGCGAAAACGGCTCGCATTTTACAAGATCGCTCGGGTAGCATATTAGGAGTGTGAGCAATTTCCAAAATTGGTCATACGAATCCCTTGACATTGTTTTGGGGGTGGCTATAATCACAAACTGTTGATGGCAATATGGATGTCGCCGTGAATGCGGAACTCCAAAACAATAAAACAAGATCATAAGTTTGGTCAAAGTTATAGAGTAGCTAGGGAACGGCTTTAGAGCCGTTTTTTAATCCCCCAAAATTGCTCTTGACAGCAAACGAAAGTCTGTTAAAATCACTGGGCTTGGTTGATAGCCGAGTGGATGTCGCTGCGAATGCAGAACTCCAAAACAACAAAACAAAGTCAGAGTCTGGTCAAAGTCATAGAGTAGCTAGGAAACGGCCCAAAAGCCGTTTTTTTAATCCCTAAAAAACTTCTCTTGACGGCAAATAAGAAGCTGCTAAACTGGATAGGCTTGTAGCACCTTGACAATTGAAAAGTGACAGAAACATTGCGAAGTTCGAGTCAATTAATTAGTTAAAATGTAGTCCGTTGAATAGACGGATATTAAACTTTCTACGGAGAGTTTGATCCTGGCTCAGGATGAACGCTAGCGGTGTGCCTAATGCATGCAAGTCGAACGGGATCCTTGGATTCGTCTGAGGTGAGAGTGGCGAACGGGTGAGTAACACGTTGGTGACCTGCCCCAAAGAGAGGGACAACCATTGGAAACGATGGCTAATACCTCGGATGTATTACTATTTAGAAAGGTAATACTAAAGCTCCGGCGCTTTGGGAGGGGCCTGCGGTCCATCAGCTTGTTGGTAAGGTAATGGCTTACCAAGGCTAAGACGGATAGGGGGCGTGAGAGCGTGACCCCCCACACTGGTACTGAGACACGGACCAGATACCTGCGGGTAGCAGCAGCAAGGAATATTGCGCAATCGACGAAAGTCGGACGCAGCAACACCGCGTGGAGGATGAAGGCCTTCGGGTTGTAAACTCCTTTTCTGGGGGAAGAGAAAGGACGGTACCCCAGGAATAAGTCTCGGCTAACTACGTGCCAGCAGCCGCGGTAAAACGTAGGAGGCGAGCGTTATCCGGATTTACTGGGCGTAAAGCGCATGCAGGCGGTTTTCTAAGTCGGACGTGAAAGCTCTCGGCTCAACTGAGAGAGGCCGTTCGAAACTAGAAGACTTGAGGGTGGTAGAGGTAAGTGGAATTCCCGGTGTAGTGGTGAAATGCGTAGATATCGGGAGGAACACCAGTGGCGAAGGCGGCATCCTGGCCCTGTCCTGACGCTCAGGGGCGAAAGCGTGGGGAGCAAACCGGATTAGATACCCGGGTAGTCCACGCCGTAAACGATGAGTACTAGTTGTCGGGGGTATCGACCCCCTCGGTAACGAAGCTAACGCGATAAGTACTCCGCCTGGGGACTACGGCCGCAAGGCTAAAACTCAAAGGAATTGACGGGGGCCCGCACAAGCAGCGGAGCGTGTGGTTTAATTCGAGGCTAC
>CAZXVH010000144.1:0-10909 GCA_964643965.1 uncultured Ardenticatenaceae bacterium | reverse complement strand
ACAGTGGACAGTGGACAGTGGACAGTGGACAGTGAACAGTGGACAGTGGACGGTGAACAGTAGATTACGAAAAACGACCCGACTACCCGACTACCCAACTACTCGACTACCCGACTACCCAACTACTCGACTACCCAACTACTCGACTACCCGACTACCCGACTACCCAACTACTCGACTACCCAACTACTCGACTAAAGCGGCAGTTTGACGGTAATGGCAGTGCCCTGGCCGGCGGCGCTGTGGACGGTGATTTCCCCTTGATGGTCGTGGATAATTTCCTGGCAAATGGCAAGGCCAAGTCCGGCGCCATGCACATCGCTTCGTTTGGCGTTTTCACCGCGATAGAAGCGGTCGAAGATATAGGGCAGATCCGTTTCTGGAATGGGGGGACCGTCGTTGTGGATGGTGAGGGTGGCGAAACGGCCGTTTTCATCTTCTTCCAGGCGGCTCGTAATCGTGATCATGCCATAGATGGGTGTATAAGCTACCGCATTGCCGAGCAAGTTGGTGAAAACCTGTGAGATGCGTTCTTTGAACATCGGCGTGGGCGGCAGGGTGGGGTTTGGCTTGTGGTGAAAGGTGATGTTTTTGCGGTTGGCGCTGGCTGCATAATTCAATAAGACCGGCGCCATCACAGAATCGAGGAGGGCGAACTCTTTGCTCACATCTTCCTTTTTATTTTCCAAACGGGAGAGGATGAGTAAATCTTCAATCAAATTGCCCAAACGTTTGGCTTCTGAGGTGAGAATCTGCAAGAATCGGCTTTCTTTTTGGGTATCTCTGGTTTGTCCTATCAGGCTTAAGTAGAGTTGGATATTGGCGATGGGGGTGCGTAGTTCATGGGAGACATTAGAAACAAAGGCGCTTTTCAGTTGGTTAAGTGCTTTGAGTTGTTCATTGGCTTTGTCCAGCTCTTTTGTCCTTTCATACACTCGTTTTTCTAACTCCGCTTCATGCTCTTTGCGGCTGGTGATGTCGGTCATGACAATATAGAGGCGGACGGTATCGGGGTTAATTTGATGCTGTGAGAGGCGGAAGTTTATGAAACTTTGGGCGCCATCTTGCTTCTCTACCCAAAATTCTATTTCAGCGGGGATGTTATCGGTTTCCAGGCTCAACTGCCCAATTTGCTGTACGGCGAATTTTCCCAGCGGCGCGACCAGGTTTGCGACGCGCATTTGTTTGATTTGCTCAGAGGAGTAGCCTAACAAGGCGCTGGCCTGTTCATTTATGTACAGCACCTGCTCTCCTTCTAAAATCATTAAGCCGTCGGAAATGTTTTCTGCCATCCAGCGGAAGCGAGATTCACTCTCCCCCAATGCTTCCTCCGTCTGGAGCCGTTTGGAAATATTGCGGGCGACGATGACCACGTATCTGACTTCTTGGAATTGAACTTTGCGTAATGTGAGTTCTACGGGGATGAAACGGCCGTTTTTGGTTACAAATTGGGTGGTGATAAAGTTGGGATTATTGGGGTCTGGCAGTTCGTCGGTCGATAAACTTACCACTTCAATGGTCATGTGGACAGGGATAATGTCATTAATACTCCGTTTCAGGAGTTCATCAGCCGTATAACCGAGTAGACGACGGGCGGTTTCATTGGCGTCCACAAAACGGCCGTTTGCCAGTTGCGCCAAAAAAATGGCGTCGTTGCTCTGATTGAGCAGCGCCTTGAACCGTTCTGACTCAACCAGGCGTTGACGCAGCTCCGGGTCATAACTTTCTTTGAGGGGATGTTTCCCCAGGCCACTTACTTTATCGAACTTTTCTTGTCCGGCAGCGGCAGATTCAGGGTGCTTCTTCATATATTTTTAAGAACGTTTCTCCCTACTAGGTATGTAAAAAAACAAGGCATATCTTATCAACAAGCTGATCTTATTGGCAATATGTAATTTGTACTCCGGTTTTCTATCCAATGGCATATGTCCTTTATGCCCTAAATATGATAGGCTGGGTAGCAATCATGATAGTTAAGCGCATACTCAGACAACTTTTCCCTTCCCGTTCGTTCAGATATGTCTTTTCCTTGATGTATCTGGGCGTTATTTCTACTGTTATTTATTTCAGCTTTATCAGCCAATGCAGCGGCCCGGCTGCCTGGTATAACGCCCTGCTGCTGCCGACGCTGCTCGGCCTGGAGTTGTGGGAGTATCGGCGTGGTCGCGAGTTAACGTCCCGGCGTTCGGCCTGGCTGCTATTGATCTTGCGCATGGCGCTGATTCAGGCTGTGGTGATGGTGGACTGCTCTGGTTTCGCCGCATTCTTGTATCCATTGATCCCCTTTATCGCTTATTTTTCTTTGGGTCAGCAGGTGAGTAATTTGATGGCTTTGGGCTTTGTGGGACTCTATTTTTGGCAGTACCGGCCGTGGATAATGGCTGGCGGCAGCTCTCTTTTTAACTTGATGATCTTTGGCGTGTTGATGATGTTTATGCTCGTCATTGCCCGCGTCATCTACAGTGATGAACGGCATCAGCGGGATTTGGAGGGGCTGTTGGCGGATTTGGAAGCTTCAAATGTGAAGCTACAATTGTACGCAGAGCAGGTGGCGGAGTTGGCGGCGGCTGAGGAGCGCAATCGGCTGGCGCGAGACATTCACGATTCTCTGGGTCACCGGCTGACGGTGGTGAATGTGCAGTTAGAAAAGGCGTTGGCTTACCAGCATCGGGATGCAGGGGAAGCGGAGCAGGCGCTGCAAGAGGCCAAGAAGGCGGCGTCGGCGGCGTTGAAAGATGTGCGCCGCTCGGTGAGTACGCTGCGCGATGCGGAAGCGGCTTTTTTGCTGCGGCTGGCTTTGGCGGAATTGGTGCAGAGCATGGGAAACGGCCGTTTCACCCTCGACTATACCTTTACCGGCGAAGAGCAGTATTTCTCCCACCCTGTTTTGATGGCGCTCTACCGCTGCGCTCAGGAAGGGTTGACCAATATTCAGAAACATGCCCAGGCTCAGCATGTCCGGCTGACGGTGGCGCTGACCACATCAGAAGCGACACTCACTTTACAGGATGATGGCCAGGGTTTCGACGCTGCAATCCTTGATGATTTAGCCATAGACAAATATCATAGCTTTGGCCTGCAAGGTATTCAGGAACGGTTGGAACTGGTTCGTGGGCAAATGCAGGTGATTAGTCAACCAGGGCAAGGCACGATTTTGCAAATTACAGTGCCTAGAGACCCTTTGGTGAACAGTGAACGGTGGGCAGTGGGCAGTGTATAGTGGACAGTGGACAGTGGGCAGTGGACAGTGAACGGTGGACAGTGGACAGTGAACGGTGGACAGTGGACAGTGGGTGAAATATGGCAGATGATGTAACGGTGCTGATTGTGGATGATCAGCGGTTGATTCGAGAGGGGATTTCCTCTCTTTTGGAGATTCAGGAAGGGGTTTCTGTGGTGGGTACGGCCGTTAACGGCCGGGAAGCCATCGACAAAGCAAAAATCTTGCAGCCGGATGTGATTTTAATGGATGTGCGTATGCCTGTAATGGATGGCATTGCCGCCACCGCTCATCTCAAGCAAACCCAGCCAGATTGCGAAATTCTTATGCTGACCACCTTCGACGATGACGATTACGTGATTAAATCGTTGCAAGCCGGCGCCTGCGGCTATTTGCTTAAAGACATTCCCGCTTCCGACCTGGCGCAAGCCATCAAATTGGTGCACGCCGGCATTTATCAGCTAGATACGGCCGTTGCCGGGAAATTGGTGGGGGCATTGGCCAAGCCTAAAAAAGAGACGAACATTGAGCTTGAGGAACGCGCTTCAGCCGAATCGGTCGCTCAGCCCGTCGACGTGACTGATTCCACAGAAGTCATGCATGATTTAACCGAGCGAGAGCTAGATGTGCTGCGTCTCATCGCCACTGGCGCCAGCAATCGGGAAATTGCTGACAAGTTGGTGGTGAGCGAGGGCACGGTTAAAAATCATGTGTCCAGCATCCTCAGCAGCCTGAAGCTGCGTGACCGGACGCAGGCGGCTCTCTATGCCCATCAGCATCAGCTTATTTAGTATAAAGACGGAATTTGTTGCCTCATGCCAGCGATTGAGACCCATAATCTGACAAAAATTTATGAGAAAACGGCTGGCTGGCGCACTTCCATAAACTCTGCTTCGATAGGTTCAGCAGCCGTAACGGCCGTTGTCGATATCAACTTAATCGTGCCCCAGGGAGAATTGTTTGGCCTGTTGGGGCCGAATGGGGCGGGCAAAACGACCCTCACCAAAATGCTTTGCACCCTCATTTTACCGTCGTCTGGGGAAGCGCGGGTGGGTGGCTACGCATTGGGTCAGACGGGCGCTATTCGCGGCGAAGTGGGGTTGGTGGTGTCTAACGAACGCAGCTTTTATTGGCGGCTTTCGGCGCGACGGAACCTGTTTTTTTTTGCGGCGCTGCATGGCTTATTTGGGGCGGCGGCGGCGCAGCGGGTGGAGGCGGTGTTGGCGGCGGTAGAGCTGACGGAGGTGGCTGACCGCCGCTTTAGCAATTTTTCCAGCGGGATGCAGCAGCGGTTGGCCATTGCCCGCAGCCTGCTGCACCGGCCTTCTATTCTCTTTTTGGATGAACCGAGCCGCAGCCTGGACCCCACGGCCACGCTGCAACTGCATGATCTGGTGCGCCAGTTGATGGCCCGGCAGCAGCTTACTGTCTTCCTCATCACCCATGATCTGGCGGAGGCGGAGAAGCTGTGTGATCGGGTGGGGTTGATGGTTGAGGGGCGTATTCAAACGATTGGCCGCCCGGCTGATTTGCGCCAGCAGTTGAAACCGCAGCGCCGTTATCTGCTGCAACTCGACCGCCTGGAAACGGCCGTTGTGCCCGCTCTTTCTGCCCTTTCCCCCACCGTGACGGTAGATGAAGCCAGTCGGCAGGTGAGTTTTTGGGGGAGTGAACGGGATGGCTTGATAACGGCCGTTTTTGATCTGCTGCGGGCTGATGATATCACTGTGCAAACGATTACGGCCGAACCGCCCAGTTTAGAAGAGGTGTTTGCCCACTACACTCAGAAGCAGGCTGGAGCATGAAGCATTCCTGGGTTTATGCACTGCGCCGGGTTTGGGCCTTTTTGGTGCGGGATTTTTATGAGGAATCCAGTTATCGGCTGTCCTTTTTGTTTATGGTGGGCGGCGTGGTGGCCCGGGCCTTGATCTTTTATTTTTTGTCTATCTTTATTGAAACAGCGGCCGGGCCGTTGTTGGGCGATTATGGCGGCGACTATTTTTCTTTTGTGATCATTGGCATTGCCCTGGGCGGTTACTTTAGCGTGGGGCTTACCAGCTTTGCCGGGGCGCTGCGCCAATCACAAATGACGGGCACATTGGAAGCGATGATGATGACGCCCACCCCCGTTTCCTGGCTCATCGTCGGTTCGGCGGCGTGGAGTTATGTCTACACCACTTTTCGGGTGTTGGTCTATTTGGTCATTGGGGCGCTCTTTTTGGGGCTGGATTTGAGCCAGGCCAATTATCTGGGGGCGCTGGTGGTGCTGCTGCTGTCGATTGTCTCGTTTGCGAGCCTCGGTATTTTAGCGGCCGGTTTGATTATGGTGGTGAAGCGTGGGGATCCGATAACGGCCGTTTTTGGCAATGTATCCAATCTCATCGGTGGCGTCTTTTATCCGGTAGCCATCTTGCCGGTTTGGCTGCAAGCTATCGCCTATCTGCTGCCTATCACCTACGCTCTGCGGGCCATGCGTGGCGCTTTGTTAACCGGCGCTTCCTGGAACAAATTGGCGCCCGATTTACTGGCGCTCTCGCTTTTCTGTCTCATTTTGTTTCCACTGGCCTTGTTTGTTTTCCGCTTTGCTGTGGATCGCGCCAGGCTGGAAGGCACGTTGGCCCATTATTGAGCGAATAGCTGGGAGCGCGGACAGCTTGTCCGCTTCTTGCGGTCTGGCAGACTGCGCTCCCAGGAGAGGGCGGGCAAGATGCCTGCGCTCCTGTAAGAAAAAGGGTCTAACGATTTTGTTAGACCCTTTTTTAATTTGGGTGAAGATGGGTTCTTATTTCCCTTTGAGGTAAACGTCTCCCACAGAGAGGAAATCGTAGCCTTTGTCTACCAGCGATTGATAGTCGGCCATCATGCGCCGGCCGTCGATGATGAGATAGGGTGGTTTTACGCTGTTTTCAATGGTGCGGGATAGGCCCCGGAATTCTTCCCAGTCGGTGGAGATGAAGACGGCGTCGCTGCCTCGCATCGCTTCGGCGGCGCTGTCATGGTAGGTGATGCGCTCGAAGAGGTGGTTTTGTTCGGGATTGAACCAATAGGTTTGTGCGGCCGTGGTTGCCAACGGATCGTAGGCGCGGATTTCTTGCACCCCTTTTGATAACAGCGCTTCAACCGCTTTGAGGGCGGCCGAATCACGCATGTCGTTGGTGCGTTTTTTGAAGGCAAGACCGAGCAGGGCCACTGTTTTCTGGTTGAAGTTGAAACCCGCTTCGTGGATGGCGCGGTCTACCAGATAGGTTTTTTGGTACTCGTTGATGTTGTAGACAGATTGCAGCAGATTGGTAGAACGGCCGTTTTGATTCAACTGGTATATAAGCGACTGGATATCCTTGCCAAAGCAGCTGCCGCCCGCCCCATTGCTCACATACGACCCCCAGGTGGAAATGCGGGAATCGGACGTCACCCCAATCTTCAGGTCTTCCATACGGATGTTGGGGAACGTTTCCGCCAGTCGCGCTCCCACCCCGTTCCAAAAAGAAATGTAAGTGAGCAGCAGCGTATTGCCCATGTATTTGATGGATTCGGCCGTTTCTGGCGTGGTTTCCAGGTAACGGATGCGCACATGGTTGACAAAGTGGGAGTAGATGCGGCGCAGCAGCAAGAAATCTTCCTCGGTATCGGCGCCCACCACCACCCGGTCGGGCTTGCGCGAACCGTCAATGGCGTTCCCCTGTGCCAGGAACTCAGGGTTGGAAGCCACCCCGAAATTTTCGACGCCATGCTCGACCATTACATTCTGCAAAACGCGAGCCGTGCCAATCGGCACGGTGCTTTTGTTGACGATGAGGACGCGCTTTTTATCTTGGCGCTTTGCCAAAAGCCCGGCGACGGTATGCGCGGCGTTGAGGTAATAGCTCAAATCGGTGGAACCATCGCGCATGGGCGGCGTGTTCAGGCAGAAGAAGAAGATGTCTGTGCCTTCGGCCAGATCGGTGATGTCGGTGGTGAAGTGCAAATATTGGTCTTTGGTCTCTTCGATGGCCGCTGTCAGGCCAGGCTCGTTGACAAACCGTTCTATTTCTTCGCGCTTGCCGGTTTTGTAGGCATTGATGCGATTCTCGTCAATGTCATACGCCCACACTTCATGACCATATTCTGATAAGACGGCCGCGTGGGGCAGCCCCACAAAGCCAGTGCCAACAACAATAATTTTCATGGTAATGCTCCTAAATCAAAAGAATTTATACAAAGAAACAAAGAAATAAAAGAACAAAGAAAAGAAGAAAAATCTTTTTTGTTTTCCTTTGTATCTTTGTACCTTTGCCCCTTGGTAATAAAAAAGTAATAGAAAACTATTTCTAAAGATACGGGACATACGCTAATCTGACCAGCTTACAGGCGTACTTAATCACGCCGCTTGCCCACCTACTTATCGGCGAGCATTTGTTGGGCGGCTTGACGGCCGATTTGCACGGCGTAATTCGTGCCACGATCCCAGGGGTAAACCTGGCTCATGCTGGCAAAGTAGAGGCCAGCCAGGGGCGTTTTGAGGCTGGGGATGTGGGCGGAATGGTTGAGCAGAGGCACAGGCTGAGCGTATTTCTCGCGGAAGAGCCAGCTTTTACGTATCCAGTCGCGCTTGAATTCTGGATTGAACTTGGGAAAGGCGGCCAAAAACAAGTCGGCCAATTCTGCCTGGCTTTTTTGGAAGTAAGGGTGGTCGGGCGTCACATAGTCGCCGCAATAAATGATGGTATCGCCGCCGTAATGGGCTTTGTCGATGTAGTTGGTGTGCTCGACCAGCGCCAGGAAGGGGACGTCGTTTTGGCTTTTGTCAGGGGAGTCGGCGGGGATGTTGAGCCAGTAGGTTTGATGGTCGGGTAGTAACGGCCGTTTCAAGGAAAATGTCATCACCACCGCCCCCATACTCTTCAGTTCCAGCAGTTGGCCCAGATAATCGGGGGGCAGGTCGGGCGCTAATTTTGAGAGCAGGCCGGGCGAGATGGTAGCCAGCACTTTGTCGTAACTGGCGCTTTGGTTGTTGGCGGTGATGGTGAGTTTTCCATTTTCTGCCTTCACGTTTTGCACAGGCGTGTTGAAGTGGATGGTGGCGCCGGTCACTGAGCCTGTCGAAGTTTCGGTCACTGAGCTTGTCGAAGTGGAGCCTGTCGAAGTGGTAACGGCCGTTACCAACGCATCAATAAACGCCTGAAAGCCCCCCACAAAATAACCCAGCTTCGGACTGCGCACATGCAGCCGCGCCCACATCCAGGCCATATTCACCTCCTGGTAATACGGGCCAAACTTACCGATGAGCATCGGCCGCCAGGTCGTCTCATATATTTTCTGACCGTACCATTTTTTCAGCCAGGAATCGGCCGTTTCCTGCTCCAACTTACGCCACGGCTTGGTAAAACGCAGATAGGCGCTGACAAAGCCAAACCGCGCCACGTCCAGCAAATTAAAGCCCGGGAAGGTGATCCAGCGCAGGGGCGAATCAAAGGGCACAATCTTGCCCTCATAAATGACAGAGGTGGTCGGCCGGGGGAAAAAGAGCGTGTCAGCCATGCCCAATTCCTCTACCAGCCCGATAATCGCCTTGTCACCCTTAAAGATGTGGTGATAAAACTTCTCCAGCGGCCACGCCCACTTCTCGTCAGAAAATCCAGAGGCTAAACCACCTGCGTGATCCGCCGCCTCATACAGCGTGACCTCATGCCCCGCCTTCAATAAATCATAAGCTGCCGAAAGACCGGCAATGCCGGCCCCGATAATTGCAATGTGCATAAAAATTTCCTAAAAAGCTTATTACCAAGATACGAAGGGACAAAGGCACAAAGAAAAGCAAGAAAACCCCTTTGTAGCTTGGTATCTTGGTGTCTTTGTATTAAATCCTTTCATTTACCTCTGCTTCGTCTTTCATCTCAACGGCCGTTCCAATATCAGCCCAGCGCAGCCCTTCCCGCACCATGTAATAAACGCCCAGCGCCGTAATCGGGAACCAGAGGGCGGCGTGTAACACCAGCGTATACGCTGCCGCAATCTCCTTGGGGATGCCATACAGTTGCAGCACTTGAATGCCCGGCGTGTCAAACGTACCTACATAACCTGGGGCAGAGGGCAGCGTCGTCGCCAGGTTGACCACGCCATTCATCAACATCAGCGCGAAGAAGCTGACCTGGAAGTCGAAGGCGTGCATCACAAACCAATATTTCACCGTCTCCAGCAGCCAGATGATGACAGAGGTGAAGAAAATCATCATCACATTGCGGAAACTGCGTAAAGATTCCAGCCCAGACAGAAAATTGTCGAGCATCCCCAGAATTTGTGACTTGCTGTTGTCGGTGAGCAGTCTGCCCGTCAGTCCCAAACCCCAGACGGCCAGCGCATGAAAGCGTTTGGGCATCGAGGCCAGGATAAAAAAGAGGATCATGGCAATGAAGAAGGCGATGCTGGCAATAAAAACAAGATTGCGCACACTGACATTGTCTCCAGGAATAGGGGAAAGGGGCAGCGCCACAAACACAAAAATGAGCATCACCAGCCCATCGAAAACCCGTTCCACCACCACCGTGGCTAAACTGGCGCTCATGGGAATCGCTTCCCGTTTGTACAGCACAAAGGAGCGCAGCACTTCCCCGGCGCGGAACGGGTAGACGTTGTTGCCCATGTAGCCAATGACGACCACCGGGAACAGGCGGCGTACGGGGATATGTTTGAGCGGCCGTAGCATATAGTCCCAGCGCCAGGTACGCACCCATACCGCCACAAAGTAAACGGCGATGGAGGGAATCAGCCAGTAGAAGTTGGCGCTGATGATATTGGCCCACACCTTGTCTAGCTCCAACCCGCGCAGCGCCAACCACACAAAAAAGCCGCTGATGGCGACGGCTATGATGATCCAGATGGTTTTACGATTCAACTAAGTCCTCGCTACAAAAAATATACACGCATAGAGCGTGAATGGCGCAATTGTATCACGGTGGGGGGAGGTGGCACGTATGGAAGATGGGAATGGGGGGATGCAGATTTTTCTCTGCCACTGTGTTGAAGCTACAATGCTTGGTTGGCTCTGGAAGCTAACCAACGATGGAGAGAAGTCTGGCTTTCGCCACTGGCTCGGCCTGCCAATAATCCTTCAATGCCAATATGCTCATCCAAGTCGGGCCATTCGATAGCATAGCCTTCACCCAGCAATCGCCAATTTTGGCGTTCATCTGGTTTTGCCTGCAAGAGGCGTGGATACCAGGCCAAGGGGATACTGAGTCGCCTGCCATCTAGCAGCGTGACAATGAGTTCATCTTCAGTAATGATGAGGGATACAGCCATAGGTTCTGACTCAATAATTAAAGTATTCATGCCATGCCTCCAATAGCCTGTGTAATCTGACGATCCTGTTTTACGTGGATATGCGGTGGTTCACCTCTATCAGAGCTGAAAAACACAAAACTGTAAGGACCATCTTGAAATACAGTTGGCATAAACGAATTGTAACATAAGCCAGTTTTCGACCAAACTGAGGCTACATATGTTGTTGAGGAACGGTTCAAAGCAATTGGCCGGGGGGAAGTGACGCCGGATCGGGAAGTAACGCTGCCGGTTATGGATTATGCTTAGATATAAAGGTAAGTGCTTCTACCACATCCCCCTGCGTGATCCGTTCTTGCTCTAATCGTTGGTTGTGCAGAGCTAGTTGTTGATAAACGGCCGTTTCCCCCACATCCAAATTTGCCAAAACCA
>CAZXVH010000143.1:0-10981 GCA_964643965.1 uncultured Ardenticatenaceae bacterium | reverse complement strand
CCTGATGCTCGATCACGCGCTTCGATTTTGCCTGCTCCCCAACTCATATTTCCTTGGATTTTTTGTGTGCTGTCAAAGCCAATATAGATTGTGTCTGAGTTCATACCAATGGTTAATGCCAGGGGGACTGGAATCACTTTGTACGGCATTCTGACAAGCTGGTCTGCTTCTCCATTTTGTAAGTTCAGGGTAACAATTGATCCATCTTCGGACAGCACATATGCCTGTTCGGTATCGGCAACCATTAAAATACTGCTGTTGTGTTCAGGCAATGGCATAGAAAATGAACCCTTTTGCCAGATCAGTTCAAATTCTGGAGAGATGCTTTCAATTGCATAACTTTTTCGAGACGTTAAAGATTCTTTCGGTTGGCTCGAATATTTATTCAGTATTGGCGCTGCAATAGAAACGAGGATAATGATAACGGCCGTTACCAATGCCTGCCCGTATGTTTTTTTTACATTATTCATTGTCGATAGATTACATTTCACCCTACATGCACCTCATGTAAATAGCCTGCCATGCCGCGTTGTTTGGCCCACTGCCGGGGATAGCCAAACGAGACTTCGGTGTGGGGGACGCCATCACGCAAATGGCTGCCGCGTAGGTGGAGGTGGCCGTAGACAACGGCCGTTACCGGAAACCGCACATGCCAATCCTCAGTCCGGCTGGTGCCGCACCAGATGGAAAAGCGGGGGATACGGGGCAAGTGCACCAGATCGTAGCGCAGGGGGAAATGGCTGGCGAGGATGAGTTGCCCTTTGGCGGCCGTTTCCGCCAGGCGGGTTTCGGTATAACGGCAGCGGATGGCGCACCATTCTGCCCGCGAGGCGAAGGGGTCGGGATGCAGCAGGTATTCGTCGTTACAGATGACATCGGTTTCAGCCGCCCAGGCAACGGCCGTTTCCAGCGACACATGCGGCGGTCGGAAAGAGTAATCATACAGGGTAAAAATGGGGGCGATATAAAGCGGCTCCGGACTGAGCGGCCAGCGCACATAGGCGTCTTCCGGGGTGTGGACGCCGTAACGCCGACAAATCGACACCAGTTCATTGTAGCGGAACAGACCGCGCGGGGCGTCGTCCTGGCCAGGCATCGTCCATAAATCATGGTTGCCCGGCGTCCAAAACAGTTTGGCAAATTTGTGGGCGAGCAGGGCGATGGCTTTCTCAAACAGGCCCATATTTTCGCAGACATCGCCGGCCAGGATCAACCAATCTTCCGGGTGGGGCGGCAGATCGAGCAGCGCCTGCCGGTTTTCCGGGCGGCCTAAATGCAGGTCAGCGATGGCCAGCAGTTTCATGATAAAGATGTTCAACTTTCTTGGAAAAGTTGAACGTCTGAACGCTAACCAATACCTAACGCGCCGCCGGAAACTTGAATGAGATTTTCCAGGGCCTCGGCGTTGCAGATGGTGAACTTGCGCCCTTTCACCGACACCCACTTTTCCCGCCGAAAACGGCCCAGCGCCTTGTTGATGCTGACGCGGGTGGCCCCGGTCATCTCTGCCAGGTCTGTTTGCGTCAGAGAGATGTCGACGCGGATGCCGTCGGCAGTGGGGACGCCATGTTGTTCGGCCAGATTAAGCAGCACCCGTGCCAGCCGCGCCGGTAAATCCAAAAAGAAGATGTCGCCGATCTGGTTGTTGAGATTGCGGATGCGTTGGGTGAGAGTTTGCAGCACATGCAGGGAGAAATCAGGGTTGTTGCGGATAAAGCGGATGAAATCTTCGCGGTGCAGGGTGAGGGTTTCGGTGGGTTCCAGCGCTTCGGCGGTGGCGGAGCGCGGCGCTTCGTCCAGCAGAGCCAGTTCGCCAAAAAAATCGTCTTCGCCCAGGATGGCCAACAGCGCCTCTTGCCCGTCCAGGGTGGAATAGGTGATCTTGACTTTGCCTTTGCGAATGATGTAAAGCAGGCCGCCCGGGTCGCCATGATGGAAGATGATTTGGCCGGAACTGAACCGTCTAGGCACCAATCGGGTCAGGAATTCACCTAACTCTTCTTGATTGAGATCCGCAAAGAATGGCACTTGTTGTAAAGCAGCGGCGTTTTTGCTTTGTTGAATCATGTTTTCCTTCTTCTTTTCCTCTGTGGGTTCCCGTGCCCATTTTTGAGGTGGTAGGGGTGTGCGAATTAGGGATTTGTTTTGATGGTTGCTGTCTCTAATTTTAACTCAACATAGACGCGATCCAAACTGAGTTTGATTTGGCGTTTGAGCCAGTCGAGGGGGGCGTCGTTATGGGGGAAATAGGAGAGGAATTCAGAGATGTAAACGGCCGTTTCCTCTGCCGCTCTTTCTTCCTGAATGTGTTGGGCGATGGTGGCGCGCATGGCCAGGATATATTGACGCACAGGGTCGATGGCCGCCCCGTCACACAATGGGCCGTGCCCCGGCACAATCGTGAGCAGGCTTGGGGCCAGCGCTTCTAAGCGATCCAGGCTGGCTAACCATTGCGCCGTATGCGCCTGATGGAGCAGCGGATGGCTGCCCACCGTCAATGTGTCGCCCACGAACAGCACATTGGCGTCTGGCACATGCAGCCAGATGTTGGCCGAGGTGGGGCCGGGTACGGCCGTTAATGCCACCTCGCGCCCCCCTTTAAACAGAATCAACGTCTCATCAAAACTAATGACCGGCCGTTCCACCGGACTGCTGCTTAATTCACGGCTTCGCTCCGGATAGCGCTGGCTCAAGCCTTCCAGCAGCAGCGCCGGATACCGTTTGTCGTAATTGTGCAGCTGATCGGCGGTGATATTGTGGGCGATGGTGGGGGCGTTTAACCAGCGGGTATTGAGGGTGCGCTCCCCCTGGTAATCTGTGAGAACGGTGTAAATGACGGCAAAGTGATGGGTGCGGTGCAGCGTCATGGCCCAACTGCGAGCGTCTCGGGGGAAGGAAGGGGCGTCAAGGGCAATGATGCCTTGGGGCGTCGAGACTGCGCCGACGTTAACGCCGATAAAATTAGTTTCTGCAAAAATACCAGGAGCCAGTTTTTCCATAAAAGTTAATTATTCAGCCAGACCTGGCCGGTTTATGAACAGAATCATTGATACTCGCTGTGGCCGCATCTCAGTCCCGAAGGGCTGCTTTCTGACCGTGCCATCTTTGGTTAAAATGTCAGATCATAATTGGCGCTGCTGGTCAGACCTTATTGTAGCCAATCGGACCAAGATGTTCGCGCCATCTTTAAGGCGTCTTCCACTTCTTCATCTGTGTGAGGCGGACCGCCGCCTTGCGCGATGGAGTCGCTGCCGCCGCCGCGCCCATCGCCTAACTGCGCCAGCGCTACTTGCAGGAGATGGTTCATATCGCCGGGCGCTTCCGGGGAGCGAGCAAAGAGCAGTTGAGTGCGCTTTCCAGATTGCCCCAACAAGGCAACGAAGGTTTCCAGGGAGGCGAGTTGTAAAAGCAGGGCGCGTAGATCAGGAGCGTCACTCTCGTTAAAGCATTTTGTGATCAAAGTGATGTTGCCAAATTGCTCACTACGGCTGATTAAACGCTGCGCCTGGCCTGCCATAATCGTTTCTTTTTGTTTTCTAATGGTGCGCTGCGCTTCTTTATTTTCCTGTTGCAGCCGGTTAACGGTGGGCAAAATTTCAGTGAGGCCAGTGGTTAAAGCGGCTGTCAGGTCGCTTATAATAGTATGCTTCTCGGCGTAATCTTGCAAGGCGCGGTGGCCGCAGCAGAATTCGATGCGTGTTTTTTCGCCCCGACGCTCCTGCTTGATGATCTTGATGAGGCCCACGCTGCCGGTGTGGCTGACGTGAGTGCCGCCACAGGCATTGAGGTCAAATTGGGCGATGTTGATGAGGCGTAAACGGCCGTTTCTCCCCGGTGGTATCTTGCGTAAGGGCAGCGTCTGCGCTTCGCTCTCGCTGACGAACTGCACCGTCACCGGCCGGCTTTCCCATACAACCTGGTTGGCTAACTGCTCGGCTGCTGCTATGTCGGCGGCGCTGATCTCCGGGCGATCCAGGTCAATGGTGACGCTGTTTTCACTGAGGTGAAAGCTGACGGTTTCAGCGTTGGCGATGCGTATAAACGCCTGGGAGAGGATATGCTGCCCGGTATGGTGCTGCATGTGGTCAAAACGACGCGGCCAGTCGATAACGGCCGTTGCCATTCCCCCCACTTCTCCGGCCGGTTCCGCCAGCCAATGGATGATGGCCTCGTCTGTTTGGCGAATGGTGATCTCTGTGAGGGGACGGCCGTTAATCGTACCCCCATCCGCCGGTTGGCCGCCGGAAGCGGGATAGAAATACGTCTCGGCTAAAACCAGCCCGAACCGGTTATTTTCTATAACGGTTTCAATGATTTTTGCCTGAAAACTGGCGGTATAGGCGTCTTCGTAATAGCGGCGCTCACTCATGCCAAACTGTCTTTTTCTTGCCACCGGGGCAGCGTAAAGTTAAAACGGGCGCCGCCGCCGGGCGCATCATCCACCCAAATCCGGCCGCCGTGCGCCTCCACCGTTAACCGGCAAAAGGCCAGGCCGAGGCCCAACCCTTTGGAATAGGTATCTGTTTTAATACGGCGGAATTTCTCAAAAACGATTTTACGCAGCGCTTCAGGAATGCCTTCTCCCTGGTCGCTGACGCTGACCAAAACCATGTTATCTTTGCATACCGTTGCTGCCAGCGTGATTTCCTGGCTGTCCGGGCTGTACTTGACGGCATTGTCCAGCAGATTCACCAAAACCCGCCGTATCATATCTTCTTCGACAAACACATCCGGCAAATCAGATGGCACATCCTGTACCAGTTTGATATTTCGTTTTTCATAACTGGGTTTGATGGTATCCCATACATCTCTGACCAACAGGTTAAAATTTGTCTGGTTTTGTTCGGTGATGGGATGCCCCGCTTCCATTTGGTTGATGTCTAGCAGGGAGCGAATGAGCGTTTGCAGGCGGCCGCTGCTGCGGATGGCAATATCCAGCATCTCCAGCATGGCCGGGCTGCTGTCATCCGGGATTTCGTAAGTGAGTAGTTCCAGGCTGGAAATGACATTGCCCAAAGGACTTTGCAGATCGTGGAACAGCATCGCTTGCAAATCCTTGCGCATCTCTTCCAATTCAATTTGCTGGGAGATGTCATGGAAAATCCACTGGATGAACTCATCAACGCCATAGGAGGTGCGTTTGGCGTAGACCTCAACATGAATACGACGGCCGTTTTGAGCGATAAGCTGGCTGTTGAAGACCCGTATCGAATTGTTGCTCATGCGTTTGATAGGGGGCAGGCTTATCTCCGGCGGGTGCAGTTCAGCAATATTTTTGTTAAGCAGATCGGCTTCCGCATAACCCAAAAAGGTAAATGCCCGCCGGTTTGCTTCCATAATTTTACCCGACAGCGTCGTGATGATGATGGGGTCGATACTGTCTTGGAATAAACTGGTGTAGCGGGCTTCTGCTTCCAGGGTGCGAGCATGCTGCTGGGCGTTGGCAATAGCGCTGCTGGCGATATTGGCCAGGTTGACCAGTAACTCCAATTCTTGTTTGGTAAAGATACCTCCGGTGGGATTGATCGCCTGAATCGTGCCTAAAACCCTGTTTTTGTAATGTATGGGGGCGCAAATCATGGCTTTAGTGTGATGGCCAGTGCGTTCGTCGCCGGTGCGAGCCAGGCGCTGATCCTGGTTGGCGTCTTGCACCAGGGCCGGTTGATTATGCTCCATCACCCAGCCCGAGATACCCTGGTTGGAAGGGAGGCGCAGACCCACAATATCATCACTACCAATACCCGCTGCTACCCGGTAAACCAGTTCGTTTGTTTGCCGGTCTACCAGGGCAATGGAAATGGCTTCGGCATTTAGAAACTCATTCATTTGGGTCAGCATCGACTGCATCACCACGCTTAGATCGAGCGAAGAATTGATGCTGCGGCTGGCTTCATTCAACAAGTCGGATACGCGCAGTTGGCGATACGATTCGTCCAGAATACGGGCTTTTTCAAAAATATCAGTTGTCTGATTGGCAATGATATTCAAAATTTCCAGATCGTCTTCTTTGAACTGGTTTTCACCCGGCTTGATGATGGTCGCCGCGCCGATGACCTTATTTTGCTTGAGAAAGGGCGTACACATAATCGACCAGGGTTCGTGTAAGGTCAGATGTTCAGGAAAATGGGGAACCCAGCGGTGATCTTGCTGCGTGTTTTTGACGATGTGGGCTTGTTTATTTTCTATCACCCAATTTGCCAGTCCGCGCACCATCACGTCTTTAATGTAGGGGGCGTCTTCATAGGGAAAATTAGGGTCGCTGGTATGCCAAAAGCGGGTGATTTCCAGCTCTTCGTTCACCAGCAGGATGCTGGCGTCTTGGGCCTGGAAAAGGTTTAAGGCCACTTCAAAAACATCGGGTAAGATGGCGTCGATGTTGTGGGCGTCTGCTTCTACGGTGGAAAGCAGCAAGCTCATCTTGTAGATGGCTTGTAATCTTTGGGTGACGGTGGCTACTTGGGCCGCATTTGCATTTGGGTCATTCATCATAAATGTAATTATATTCGTTGTGGCCGGTTTTCTGACCGCGCCACCTCTGGTAAAAATGTCAAATTATGCCCGCTGCAAGTATAGTAGGCTGGATTATACGCCAAAATCACTGCACAAAATAATATGTTTGACAAATGATCAGTGATCAAGGATCCGGCGGTCAAATCTGTGACAATTATACCGGGTATTCTTTTTAGATAGAGGCGAGTTGCAAACTGGGAATGACATCCAGGTCGAGGCTGTCCCGTTGGCCTTGCCGGAAGCGCCAATGCGCCGCCGCCCCAATCATGGCGGCGTTGTCTGTGCAGAGAAGGGGTGGTGGATAACGCACGGGAATGTGCAGCCGTTCACGCATGGCCTGGCGCAGGGCGCTGTTGGCGGAAACGCCGCCGGCCAGGTGAACGGCCGTTGCCCCATAAGCCTGCGCCGCCCGTTCACTCTTGGCCACCAATACGTCTACCACTGCCGCCTGGAAGCTGGCAGCCAGATCGTTGACCGGCAGTTTGCCCCCTTTATATTTTTGCGTCTGGCGCAGAACGGCCGTTTTTAACCCGCTGAAACTAAAATTAAAGCCATCTTCCATGACAGCCCGCGGGAATTGGAACGCTTCCGGGTTGCCTTCGCGGGCCGCTTTGTCAATGGCCGGCCCGCCGGGGAAGGGCAGCCCCAGTACTCGCCCTACCTTGTCGAACGCTTCCCCGGCGGCGTCATCAATCGTGCCACCCAGATGTTTATAACGGCCGTGATCTACCATCAGATACAGTTCGGTATGCCCGCCGCTGACCACCAATGTCAGCAGCGGAAACTCAATATCCGCCGCCTCTTCTGTCAGCCAGAGGGAGTAAATGTGCCCTTCAATATGGTTGATGCCCAGCAGTGGTTTTTGCCGGGCCAACGCCAGCCCTTTGGCCATATTCACCCCCACCAGCAGCGACCCGACTAATCCCGGCCCTTTGGTGACGGCGATGCAGTCCAGATCATCAAAGCCGAGATGCGCCTCGTTCATCGCCTGGGTGACAACCGGAGAAATGACTTCTATGTGGCGACGAGAGGCCACCTCCGGGAAGACGCCGCCATATTGGGCGTGAATGTCTACCTGGCTGGCGATGACATTGCTGAGGATGGTCACGCCATTTTCAATGACGGCGGCGGCCGTTTCGTCGCAAGATGTTTCAAGGGCAAGAATTCGTGTTTGTTGGGTCATAAGCGTATCTTCTCAATATTTAGGGAAAGCTGTCAGGTTTCTATCACATACCACGTGATGAGGGCGTCCAACAGCATTGCCGCCTGGCCTGGTAAAACGGTGCGCGGATCGATGAGAAAACGGCCGTCTTGAATGCGGCCAATGACGGGTGGATTGCTCAGGCGCAGGGCAGCGCCAAACCGCTCTACATCTGGATGGCTGATGGCCACCAGGCGCGTGGGCAGCGTCGTTCCCGGCAGGCTGCCGCCGCCCACCGTCGATTCGCCGGGAAGCGTTTCAGCCTCAATGCCCTGTTCTTGCAACTGCGCCGCCCAGTCGCCTGCCTCATCGCTGATGGCGGCCAGGGAGCGGCCAATCATGCGCCACACGGGGATGTCGGTGAGCGCCTGCTCTTTGAGGTAAAGGGTGAGGGTGGCGGCCAGGGCGGCCAGCGCCAGCTTGTCGGCGCGGACGGCGCGGGCCAGGGGGTGGCGCTTGAGGCGGGCCATGAGTGCGCCCTGCCCGCACAGGATGCCGGCCTGGGGGCCGCCCAGCAGCTTATCGCCGCTGAAGGCCACCACATCGCAGCCCGCTTGCAAGCTGTCCGGCACGGTTGGCTCCGGGTCGAGGCCAAAGGGGGCGGTATCAAACAGAGCGCCGCTGCCCTGATCGTAGAGCAGGGGGATGGCATGGGCGTGGGCCAGTTCCGCCAGTTCAGCCAGCGACGGTTCGGTGGTGAAGCCCACGATTTTGAAGTTGGAATGGTGGGCCACCAGGATGGCGGCGCTGTTTTCGTTGATGGCGTTTTCATAATCACGCAGGTGGGTGCGGTTGGTCGTGCCCACTTCTACCAGGATGGCCCCGGACTGGGCCATTACGTCTGGTACGCGAAAGCCGCCGCCGATTTCCACCAACTGCCCCCGGCTGATGATGACTTCTTTGCCCTGGCATAAGGCGGAAAGCATGAGCAGCACGGCGGCCGCGTTGTTGTTGACGACCAGGGCGGCTTCGGTTTGGCAAAGTTGGGTGAGTAACTGTTCGGCATGGACGGCGCGGGAGCCGCGTTTGCCGGTGTCAAGATCGTATTCCAGGGTGGCGTAGTCGTGGGCAACGGCCGTTACTGCTTCAATAGCGGCGTCACTCAACGGGGCGCGTCCCAGGTTGGTATGCACAATCACGCCGGTGGCGTTGATCACCGGTCTGAGGCTGGGCGTGAACCAGCTTTCTAACCAGGCGCCCGCCTTTTGTACCAACATCTCATTTGTGAGAATGGTGGCGACGCCCTGGCGCACGGCCGTGCGCTGCTCTTCTAAAATGGCGCGGAAGGCTTCAACGGTGAGAGAACGGCCGTATTCCGCCATGACAGCGACTGTATCCGGCAAGTTTAACAGTTTATCAATGCTGGGAATCTGACGCAGTAGATCCGCTGGATCAGGAGCGGGAGTTGATGATGACACAGATTTTCCTTCTATGATGTTGAAGCAGCAGCGGCCGTGCGCGCCCGGATTTGCAGTAAAAGTTCCACTAGAACGAGAACGGCCGCTGCCAACAAAACCACGGCAATGCCTAAAGCCCGGTTCATTTGCAGCCAGGTACAGATGGCGGCCCATAAGCCAACCCACATCGCCTGGCGCAATGTCACATGAAATTGGGGCGCTAAAGTACGGCCGGAACGGTGATCCAGGTATTTGCTGAACCGTTTATTGACAAAATAAGCGAAGGGCAAGGCCAGGCCGGTGACGGTGATGAGGATAGAACCTAAAAAGGCGATGAGAATTTCGTTGTTGATGGCCGCCAGGATGGAAGCGGCTTCTACCGTGCCTGCGGCGGAGCCGCGTATCAAGTCCAGGCGGGCCACATCAAACGGCCACCAGGCGTTGACGAGGTACTGCATGACCAATATGCCCAACAAAAAAAGGGCAATGCCTAATAAGAGGATGGAAAAAAAGCCCAAACGCTCGAAGATTTTCATCTGCTGATTATAGTCTGCCCTGGTAAATTATCCAATGCAAGAAGCTGCGGTAGGGCACGATTGGAAGGGGAATGGGCCGCGGGTATAATGAATCAATCAAGGAGGATATCTCATGGGTGAAAATGGGAACAAGAAACAAACTGTTGAAGAAAGTCGGCCACAGTAGAGTGTGATTATCGCTATTTTGGCGTGGACAGTTTGTCACGTAAGTATTCACTGAACACTGACCACTCTCTTTCAACTGTTTTGCAGGAGGTGGAGCAGCGCAAGCGCATAGGTTTCACCGGCGGTGGGCGCTGTGAAGGTGAGCGGGCTGTTGCGGAAGGAGATGGTGGTGGTATAACGGCCGTTTTCCCCCAACTTCAACATCAATTCTGTTTTCTCAACCAATCGGTCGAGCATAAAGACCAGCTCCTGGCGCAACTGCTCCTCGGTGGGCATCCACACCACTTCTTCCATGAAAATATGATCCAAGGCCCATTCAGATGTGCCGTGAAAGGTGATGGCCGGCCAGCCTTTCAACATGGCGGGTGCGGTCAACATGTCGGCCATGACGAAAAGGCGATCATCCAAATCGCTATAAGGGATGGCGAAAAAGTCGTTGAGGTCGGGTATCCATTTGAGGCCCGCTTCTTTGAGTTCAAGGGCGAGAGTTAAGGGTATCATGGGTCACTTTTCTTGTTGATGGTGTAACATCTCAATATTTGGGGACAAAGATTACAAAAGTTTCAGAATTAGCTTTGCATGAACACTCTGATGCCAAAACTTTTGTAATCTCCCAGTTTATTGAGAAGATACTTGATGGTTTTGGAGCGAATGATAACACGAGGAATTGTGAATTGTGAATAATGAATTGTGAATTGTGAATGATGTCTCGGATTGTTGTTACCTGGTTATATGATGGCATGAATGAATTGCTTTGGCTTGTTTTTGCGTTTTTGTGTGGCTCGCTGCCCTTTTCGGTGTGGGTGGGGCGGTTGGCGCTGCGCCAGGATGTGCGCCAGTTTGGCGACGGCAATCCGGGGGCGTCGAATGTGTTTCGGGCGGGGGGTAAGGGCTGGGGCGTTGCGGCGATTCTCTTGGATGCCTTCAAAGGGGCGATACCGGTTGGCCTGGCGAATTTTGGGGCAGGGCTGGATGGGTGGGGGATAACGGCCGTTGCCATTGCCCCTATTCTCGGTCATGCCTTTTCTCCCTTTTTGCGTTTTCGGGGTGGCAAGGCGTTGGCCGTCACCTTTGGCGTCTGGTTTGGCCTGACGTTTTGGCTGGGGCCAACGGTGTTGGGGTTGTCATTTGCGGTTTGGCTGTGGCTGCTCACGGTGGAAGGCTGGGCGGTG
>CAZXVH010000142.1:0-11225 GCA_964643965.1 uncultured Ardenticatenaceae bacterium | reverse complement strand
ATTGGTGGTATTGGTAGGCAGTCGACACGTTAACTACCTCATCGGGGACGGAAACTCGGCACTCGAGTTCGGAATCACGTTTATGCTTTAATCAGAACGGCCGTTAATCCCCATCGGGGACGGAAGGATAGATTTGAAGTGCGACCTACCTTATAAGGTGGGTCGCACTTCGGGTGGAGATTGGACCATTCTTAGCCAGACCGATGGTTACTGTGCGCTGTGATTTGCCTTGATTTATGGGAAATCGTTCCAGGGAGGTTCCAGGGAGGTTCCAGGGAGGATGAATAGGGTATGGCAGTACCGTTGAATTGTGAATTGGGAACAACGCTGATGAATTTGTTTTATGGCTGAGAACGGCCGTTGCTGTTCAATCAGGGGATGTGTGCGGATGGGTTGTCGATTTAAGCATGAGACCCAATATCCAGCGGGGACAGTCTTTCAACATCCCGGAAGTTGAAATTTCCGGGATATTTTGCTAATGCGAGCCCCAATCCCTGTCGGCGACGACGCACCAATTTGCGATAAATAGTGCAAACCTGAGGATCTTCGCCTATAATCTTTGTGTGCCGTGCCGGGCACATCATGTATGTCCAAATGTTTGATAATGCCTGTGTTCATTCAGGCAGCGAGGAGGATTACGTGGAAGCCAATCGTATGATGGCCTGGAAGGAAAAAGCCCTTTTCCCGGCAATTCTGCCCAACGCCGAGCCGCCCCCTGAAGAAGCGTTACCGGCCGGCGGCCTGGCCCTGCTGAGCGCCGATACCGACCGTACTCAGCAGTTTGTATTCCAGTCGGCTCGTTTACCGGAAATTCGCGGGGCCAGTATGCGCCTGGATAATTTAAACCGCCGCCTGCTCGACCTTCTAAGCGCTCAGGAACTCCCCATTACCCTTATAACTGATCCCGACTCGCCTGGCTGCGTCATCTACTGCGGCGGTGGCGGGTTGTTGGCGCTGGTTCCCGGCGACCTGGCCGCGGCCCTGATTGCCGACATCGAAGCGCTCTATCCCCGCCAGACGACCACCGCCACGATAACGGCCGTTTCTCAACCCATCACCATTGCCGCCGCCCGGGGTCTCCTGTCCGCCGCCCTCACCAGCGAGGCTTTGGGGCGGCAGCAGGCAGCTTTGCCACCAGCGATGCAGGCGCGGCTGGCGGGCAGCATTGACCTGAAAGCGGTGCAACGGATCATGCGCCAGCAGGGGGTGGTGTTGCGCCAACGTAAGCAGGCCAAAGTTTTTGTGCCGCATGTGGAGACGGATCCCCATGCCCGCGTGTGCCAATCCTGCGGCCGTCGTCCGGCCAGCCATACCCTGACCGGCATCCCCGATGAAGCGGCTCGTTATCTCTGCCAGGTATGCCACGAAAATGATGATCACGGCCGCAAACACAAGAGCGCCTGGAATGTAAAGTTTGTGAACTGGGCTAAAAAAACTCATGGTGTAACCCTGGACGCGCCCCAAGCCGACGACCTGCACGAGATCGGCGAGGCGGCCAAAGGGTACATCGGCTACATTTATGCCGACGGCAACAGCATCGGCAAATTGCTAGAACAGGCCGATTCTCTGACAGCGTATAGCCGCCTTTCACAGGCGTTGGAAAAAGCGACAGAAACGGCCGTTTTCGCCGCCCTCTTTAAACATTTGTATAAAAATAGCGCGGTGCTGCCTTTTGAAATCATCACCATCGGCGGCGATGACGTGCTGCTCATTGTGCCTGCCCATACCGCGCTGCCTGTTGCCCGTGACATCTGCGCCGGGTTTGGCGACAACATGGCCCCGCAGGCAAACGCGGGCAAGTTGCCCAGCATGTCGGCGGGCGTGGCCATCGCCCAGGACAGCAACCCCATCTACTTTGTCCATGATCTGTCCCGCCAACTGCTGAAAAGCGCCAAAAAGGGGACTCAAAAACGGGGTGGCGCCCATCTCGATTTTATGGTCTTAAAATCACAAAGTACGCTGGCCGCCCGCCTGGATGATGTGCGCACCTCCGCTTATCTTCAGATACAGGATGAGGCGGCAAAGGAGCGCTGCCTGCTCACGGCACGGCCTTATGCGCTGGCAGATGCCGATAAACTGCTGAACAGCATCAAGGCGTTGAAGGACATCAGATTTTCCTCTGGTCAACTACACCAGATGCGGCGGGAATTCCAGAACGGCCGTTTTCCGGGTCTCTTCTATTATCTTTACCAGCGCACACGCCTGAACCGCACCTATAAAGATTACGCGCAAATTCTAAGCGCAATTGAACTGGAATGGGGCATGGTTGAAGCTAAGGACGGCGCCCCGCCCTGGATCGCCTTGTCCAAGCAGCCCTCTGATGATTACCAGGAATTCACCACCCCCTGGCTCGACATCCTGGAACTACATGAATTTATTGCCTGAGGAGTTCCCCATGAGCAGGGCGCACCGTTCGACTGCCTCTCGACAGGCTCGAGGGCCGCTCACGTCGAAGCCACGATGAATGAAAACCTGGGAGCGCGGACAGCTTGTCCGCCCGTTGTGGTCTGACAGACCGCGCTCCCATTTTACGAAGGAGGAGTTTCGTGCTGTTAGACATTGACTTAAAAATAACGTTCCTGACGCCGTTCAGCGTCGGTACAGGGGCGATGGGGGAAACCGCCACCAACAAACCGACGATCAGAGATGCGCGTCACCATCCCATCATCCCCGGTTCCGCTTTCAAAGGGCGGCTGCGCCACACCTGTGAAGGATTGGTACGCAGCCTGTTGAACGCTGACAACGCCGTCTGTCATGCCCCGGTTCCTGACACATCCTGTCCCCTGGACCCGGCCTGGCTGGGCCAATACTGCCCGGTCTGCCGTCTGTTTGGTTCACCGCGCCGCCCGGCTTCGCTGTATTTCACCGATTTGCGCTGGCAGGATAATACGCTGGCCGCGCCCAGTCTCATACGGACCGGCGTCAGCATCAACCGCCGCCGCCACGCCGCTGAACCGCTGCGCCTCTACGACCTGGAAGCGGTAGATGCCCTGGACATAGTTTACCAGGGGCGTATTTCCGGCCATCTCAATGAAGCAGAAGGGCAGGCGCTGGTCGCCTTGCTGCTGGGCAGCCTGCGTACCCTGACCACGTTGGGCGGCGGGCGGGGCAGCGGCTTAGGCCGCTGCCATATCGAAGCCCAAACGAGGGTAGACCAGCGCCTGGTTAAAGAGGCATGGCAGCGCGATGGTCTGCTGCGCCTGCAAAAAGGAGGGGTTGACTTATGGCGCTCATAACCTATGCCTTTACCCTGGCCGCGCCCTTGTTGGTGGGAGAGCCGCACCAGGGCAATACCACCTCTTCCTTTGATTTTGTGCCTGGCTCGGTGCTGCGCGGGGCGGTAGCCGACGTACTCATCGCCGACTGGACCCACGAGCAGCGCCGCCAACCCCACCCTGAAGCCTGCCCCGATCCGGCCGCCTGTCCCCTGTGCCGGGTGTTCTATCCCCGTGATGCAGAGGGAAATTTCCTCTCCCCGCCTCGTTTTTATGACTGTTACCCGGCGGTGTTTGGCAGCCAGATCGCTTACCCTTTCCCACAAACGGCCCGCAGCTGCAAGCGTCACGGTGGTTTCAAGCGCGAAGCCGCCGGCGAGGAACGGCACGGTGTGATGGATACGCTCATCCGTCAGGCGGCCGCTCGTGAAGCCGCCGCCAGCGGGCAGCCCGTGCCTTACGCCTATACGCTCGCCTGTCCCACCTGCGGTGAAGCCTTAGAAACGCCGGAACGCGGCGCATACGGCCGTTATGAAAATGAGTTTTACAGCGCCCGGCCGCTCAGCCGCCGTTTCTCGCGCACGGCCATCAACCGGCGGCGGCATACCGCCCAGGGCGGGCAGTTGTTCACACTCACCGTCATGGGCGAGCAGATGAAAACCGATTTGTTCACCAAAGAGGGAGAAAAACGCGAAATCACCCGTCTGATAGGGGCGGTAGACCCCGGCGCGGCGGATCTGGATTTGTTGCCGGAGGCGTTGGCGCAGGTGCGCTGGCTGGGCAGCAGCAAAAGCCGTGGCCTGGGTCAGTTGGCGGAAGTGAAGCTTGACCGATCCAGCCCGTTTGACGAGACCGTTGAGCCATTGACGTTGGCAGAATTTCAGGAGCAGGTGGAGAACGGCCGTTTCCCCACCACTGCCGAGGCCGATAAAGATTTAGGCCAGCGGATGGCCGCTTTTAACCAGGCTGTGGCTGCCGAACGCGATTTTTACCACGCGCTCGGCTTGAAGAACGTTTTGACCGGAGCCTGGTACTTCACCGTTGACCTTTTAACCGATACCTTTGTGCGTGAGCGGGGCCTGCCCACGCTGGCGCTCAGCGCCGACGTGTTGGCTTTGCCTGGGGCGGAACTGGTATTTATGGCGGTCGAACCGGTGAATCGGGGCGGCTGGAATGGCGCCTGGGGTTTGCCGCAGCCCCGTTATTTGGGCATTCAGGCTGGTGGCGTCTACCTGTTCCGGGTGGACAGCCGGGCACCGGAAACGACGGCGGCGTTGTGGTCCCGTCTGGCGGCGCTGGAGCAGGAAGGCATTGGTTATGAACAAGAACGCGGGGCCGGTCGCGTGTTGATTTGCGCCCCATTTCATCAGGAGGTAGACCCACGATGAGTACAACCATGCAGCGCGAATTAAAAATCAATCAGGCGATTGATGAGCAGCTCAACAGCATCTTGCGTGACATGCAAACCATGCTGGAGGCATCCCGCATCTGGGAAAGCAAAATGGAACTCAGCCAGATTCAAAACCTGCTGAGTGTGGCCCAGGAAACAGACAGCGTGGAAGTGGTGAAAAATTACATTCGCTACCAGATTGGCCGGGACACAACCGGCTCTTCCTGGCGGCGGCGCACAGGTACTGGCCCTGTTTTTGGCGAGCAGATTATCACAGTTCTGGACGGTTTGCGGGGCACAGCCAGTACGCTGGCGCCTGAGGGCAGCCGCGGCGAATTGGAAATAGACCGCATCTGGATGAAGATGACCCGGCTCTACCTGGGCTATCTGCGCCGTTACTTCTACTATAAGAAGCGGGGCGCGGCCTAAAAGGAGGCATGGATGAGAACCAACGATTTTGCACGTTTTAACGGCCGTTTAACCATTCAAGGCATTCTGGAACTGGTGACGCCGCTGCGCATCGGCGCGGGCGGCAGCGATGACATGGGCACAGCCGACATCACGGTGGTGAAAGACGCGCTGGGCTACCCCTACATCCCCGGCTCTTCGTTTAAGGGAGTGCTGCGTTCCCAGGTAGAAAGCCTGCTGCGTACCATGAACGAAGAGCTGGCCTGCCTCTGTGTCACTTTTGCCGATTACGACGATGATCCACCTGGCAGCCAGCCGCACTGTCCCACCACGCTGCGTAATGAGGCGCTGAAAGCCAGGGTCGCGTTTTTACGGGAGCAAGACGCCAACCCCTCGACCGAAGACGGCCGTTATCTGGATCAAATTTATCTGGAAGAGACCTGCGTGGTGTGCCGGGTGTTTGGCTCTACCGGGCTGGCGGCCAAAGTGGTCATTCCTGACTTCAAGTTGGCGCCGGATGAACTGAGCGCCGACGGCCAATGGTACGGGGCGTACCAGGTGCGTCATGGGGTGTCTATTGATCGGGATACGGAAACAGCGGCAGACAGCCGTTTGTACACAACCGAAGCTGTGCCCGCTGGTACCCGTTTTCATTGCGAAGTCATTGTGGAAAACGGCAGCGACGCCGACAAAGGGCTGGTTTTGCTGGGGCTGCGAGCCTTTGAAAAGAAATTAGTGACGCTGGGCGGCGGTTCCAGCCGTGGCCTGGGTCAGGTGCAGTTGACGATTACCGACTGCCAGGAAATTCCAGCCGGCGGTTCGGGTTTGATCGATTTCCTGGTCAGCGGCGACAGGCTGCCGGTAGACGAGGCCGCCCGTTTGGGCAAAATAACGGCTCTACGCGCTGACCTGCGTGAGAACTGGGGGGTGCAAGATGCATAAGCGGCGTTTTAACGAATTCACATTATCCTTCACCATCCGGCCCCAGGGACCGCTGCTCATAAAATCCGGGCAAGAAAGCGGCGCGGATCCCACCCTGCTGGATATGAACTTTGTGCGCACCCATCATAGTGGCCTGGGGAACAGCACCGTTTACCTGCCCGGCTCCAGCCTGAAAGGGACCCTGCGCAGTTACGCCGAAAAAGTAGCCCGCACCCTGGGCGAAGAAAAAGGAACGCATTTCCCACCTTTTAGCTGCAACCCCTTGGGAACCAGCGCCAGCCCCGGACGCACTGATTATTACTGCGGCAAATACCTGGATAAAAAAGGGGAGCAGGCGGATAAACACCGCCTGGCCTGTCCTATTTGCCGCACGTTTGGCCATACCTCGCTGGCCTCCCACCTGCGCCTGAGCGACGCCTACCCCTTGGATCCGCTGGAGCCGGAGAGGATGACCTGGTTTGAGGAAGCCAACGAGACGGAAGAGCGAGACGGCGTGGCGATTGACCGGGTGTCCGGGGCGGTCGCGGTGGGGCCGTTTAATCTGGAAGTGGTGACGAAGGGCGCTTTTCAAGGCACGTTGACGCTCTCTAACTTCCAGTTGTGGCAGTTGGGACTGCTGGCTATTGTCCTGCGTGATCTGGGGCAGGGGCGGGTTCCGATTGGGTTTGCCAAATCACGTGGCCTGGGGCGGGTAGCCGTTGACTATAACCGGGCTGAAGTGGCGTATCCCGGCCGTTTTCGGGCGGAAGCGGCGGGCCATGATTTGCAGCAGTCGCTGTTGGGCGTCAGCACGTTTCTGAGCGATAGTGACGAAGCGAAGCGCTATGATTATTTCCCCGAAGAAGCGGCGGCGCTCCCAGACGGCTGGACGCTGGATTCGGAAGAGGATGGCAGATATGGCCGGGTAGCTGTGACCGGAGCGGGCCAGGCCATCAACGGCTTGTGGCGTACTTGTGTGCCTTATTGGGCCGAGTTCGTGCAGTCGTGGAGGGGGACGCCCCATGGCTGAGCAAAGAGGATATGCCTATTATCGCGCTGGGCTGAGTGAGGCGGAGCGGGAGGCGGTATTGGATGCGTTCGACGGCGGCTTAACGGCCGTTATCCACCACAGCCCCACGCATATCCAGTTTGAAGCCTGGCGACCAGCACAATTGGCGGCGCACGGCCGGGCCTTTGGCCGTGAGTGGGAGATACGCTGGGATGAGGATAAGAACGGCCGTTATGACCTCCTCATCAGCGGCGAACAGCCCCCACCCCATCTGGACGCTTCCCTCTGGCAGCCGCTGCCCGCCCTGACCGTTGATGAAGCGGAACTGATTTACTTGTGGGGCGATCATTGGTCCAGCTTAATGGGCGCGGACGATAAGGCGCCCAATGAGTGGGTGACAGCCCAAATCGAAGCCAGTTTAAACTATCCCGTAACCGGCGGCGGTTCAGATAAGCCGCTGGTTCGCGTCGAGGCGCGGCGCTACCGGGAAGCAGGCGTGATCCGCTTTACCCGCTTTGTGGGGTTGAGCGCCAATCGCGCTAAGGAGGCCAACCATGGGTAGAAGGCGCTACGACCCACCGGAATTCCCCAAACCTTTTGATTTTGTGCCGTTCACCGGAAAAACCGACAAACAACACCGCCCCGGTCATGAGAGCTTCCACCTGCAAGAAGGCTTATCCGGCGAACTTCTCTTTGAGATTGTTGTAGAAACGCCGCTGCACATCAGTTCCGGCAGCTACGCCCTCACCGAAGACCTGGGACTGCGAGCCAAAAACGTGGTGCGTGACCTGTATAAAGTGACGGTAAACGGCCAGAAACTGCCCGCCATCCCCGGCTCCACCCTGAAAGGGGCGGCCCGGTCAGTGGTAGAGGCTGTCACCCACTCCTGTGTGGGCGTCACCCGCGAGCGGGATCTGCCTCGCGGCGTAAACCGGGGCTGCCGCCCGCCGACGCTTTGCCCGGCCTGCGGTATTTTTGGGGCGATGAGCCGCCTGGGGCGCGTCAGTTTTGGCGACGCGGTGGTTGATTTAAGCCAGGCAAACGCCGCTATTGCCCGCATGCCCGCCCTGTTTCGGCCCCGGCCGCGCCAGGGACGCAGTTACAAAGACAATGGCCGGGATTTCAAAGGACGCAAGTTCTATTTTCACGGCGTACCGGCCAAACATCGGGAAGGCACCTACATTGAGGTATTGACCGAGGGCAGCCACCTGAAGGGTCAGGCGGCGTTTACCGGCCTGGGGGAAGCGGAATTGGGCGTTTTGTTGTTTGCCCTGGGGTTGGACAACAGCTTTCAACTGGCGGTAGGCGGGGGCAAGCCGGTGGCCATGGGGCGCATCAAAATTGTGCCGCAGGAGATGCGGCTGCGCCAGTCGGCCTCCTTTACCACCTATGAAGCCGGCGATGTGGCGCTGCAAGATGAAGAATTGGAAAGTTCCCTGGCGCGGTATATCGCCGCCGCCAACGAGACGCTCATCCAGGCGGCCCAGCGTGATAAGCTGCGCGAAATCCTCAACCCGGCCAACGACCGGCCGGCGCCGACGGGGGTGTATTGATGAGCCGGAATGATTTAACGCGAGAGGAATGGCGACGGGCCGACGCCCTGGCCCGCGACCTGGCGCGGGACGTAGACCGCAACGAATTTGGCAAGATTGTCACCTACATGCGCCGCGAACGAGACCCGCTCAAGGTGCGTATTTTACTGGCGCGGCTGCCCAAGTCTTCATTTATCCGCAGCAACCAGACCCGGGGTTATCTGGAGCATATTGGCGGGGCCTGGGAACACCACTTGCAGGGACTGCCCCGCGACCGGGCGGTGCTGGTGGCCAGTTGGGCTTTTCGTCTGATGACGTATTACCCAAAGGATTCAAAGTAATGGAGAGAATACTATTAGCGACATTGGGCCTGTCGCCGGGAGTGGTGACGGGGGCGTATTTTAAGCTGCGGCGGGAGGGGCTGCCGATTGACACCGTGGTGACGGTTTCCACGGCCGGGCCGGCCACGCGCCAGGTGGAGCAAATGGTGTGGGAGACGTTGGAAGCTGATGAAACGCCGCCGACCTATAAACCGCTGCGGGCCGTGAATGCCAGCGAGTTGGCTAATTCTCAGGTGACCAATCAGTTCATGATGTTTATGCGGAAACGGCTGGAGGAGTACGGCCGGGATCATGAAATCGACCTGGTTCTCACCGGCGGCCGCACTAGCATGGCGGCGGCGGCGATGTTGGCGGTGCAGCAGGCCACATTCCATGACCCTAAAATTGCCGGCCGACTGCATTTGTATCATTTGGAGGTATTGGATCCGGAATTGGACGCGCAGGGCCATATCGCCCGTTTGAAGGCGATGGAACCGAAGGAGCGTGCGCTTTATTTGAATCCGGCCGACAGTCAGATCGCCCTGGTGGAAATTCCTATCCTGGCCCTCAAAGAGGAGCCAAAACATCTATGGGCGCGTTTATTTGAGTATGCGGCCGGGGCGCACCTCATGGAGAAACATGATTTTCAGCAGGTGCGTTACAGTTTCCAGCCCGCTTATTTACGCAATAAAAAAGATTTGGGGGAAGTGGATGTTTATGCAGAAAAGCCACGTCCCGGCGCTGTAGAGCTGGTAGAGAAGATAGACCGGCCCACGTTTCGGGGGCTGTTGGCGCAAAGTTTTAACAAGAGTGAGTTAAAAATATTGTGTTACGATCTGGGCGTCAACCACGAGGATTTTGAAAGCGCGGGGCTGACAGGTATGGTGCGAGAACTGCTGGAATATATGGAGCGACACGGCCGTTTAACCGACCTCCTCAATGCCTGTAAAAAAGTCCGCCCCGTATACCCCTGGCATGATGCGACCGAACTACGGCAGGCGCTGCTGTGTGAATGCAAACTGCGCATCGGCGATGATCCTGCAAAGAAACCGATTGTGATTAAAGAGGTAAGACGGCTGGCAAATAAGGTGGCGGCTGTGCAAAAAGAGACCGGCCGGCGTGAGGTGGTTGGTTGGCTGGTGAGTAATACGCCAGAAATAGAGGACGATGCCCGCCACCTGGCCACGGAAAAGGGAATTGCCGTGTTCCGGGCTAAACTGCCTGCTAATTGGAAAGAGCGCGCCGACTGGCGGATTGTGGGCGATCTGATCGCGCTGCTGGATGAAACGGCCGCATGATCACCCAATTTCAGCTTTCGTTTGAATCGGTGATAGAAGAGAAGCCAGTCACATTATCCTCGGTGACCGGCAGCCAGCTTCATGGCCTATGGTTTAGCAGCCTGCTGCCGGCCGTGACTAGTGAGGAGACCACCTGGCTCCATGAGCATCCGTCTCCGAAACCATTTTCCCTGGCCCCGATCACAGAAAAAACGGGCAGGCTGACCGGGCTGCGGGTAGCCACTTTCCAAGAACGGGCGGCCGCCTTGTTCCAGGCGGCGGCGGTACAGGCCAAAGCTTCCGGCGATGCCATCCGTCTGGGAAATCATCAGATCGAGATTACGGCCCTGCGGCAAGACAAGCCGGTATCATTTATGGAGTTATTGCAGCTTGAGCCTCGGCGCAGCCTGACCTTGCACTTTCTCACCCCTACCGCTTTTAAGCGCGGCCCACGGCGGCTTCATCTGCCTCTCCCGGCGAACGTATTCGACCGGCCGGCCGCTGTGTGGCGACTGTATGCCCCGCCCTCCATTCAACTGCCGTCAGACTGGTTGATGTGGTGTGAGGCAAACATTTACGCGCAGATGCACCATATCCACACGGCGCAGCAGGCGGTGAATGCTCGCGGTAAATTTACCGGGTTTGTGGGCGCCGTGAAATTTGCGGCGGTGGCAGACGACGAGGTCTATCTTCGTTTATGGCAGTCGTTGGGACGATTGGCTTCCTATTGCGGCGTCGGCTCGAAGACGACCATGGGGATGGGGGCGGTGGCCTGGCATAGGCGGGCCGAAAAGAGTTCAGGAAAGAGATGAGAACGGGATGGTAGTTGGACGGCACCTTAACAATTATATGAGTTCGCTGAAAAACTAACCGCGGAGGATAGAAAACACCAGAGAAAAACTCCGCGTTCTCCGCGCTCTCTGCGGTAAAAAAGACCTTTTTTCAGAAGAAATGTATAGCTTGAAAAAGTTAAACTTCTGAAATGGGCCGTTTTTTATCTGCCTGATTGGTAGATGGCAGGCGGCGAGCGGCGGGGCGGGGGCTTGGTTTTCCTTTGCCGCTCGCCGGGATGCGTATCCATAAAAACGGTGGCTTTTGGGTGACATTCGCCGATTAACCCTCGGCGAAGGCGATTGAGGGCGATCCAGGCCGA
>CAZXVH010000141.1:0-11328 GCA_964643965.1 uncultured Ardenticatenaceae bacterium | reverse complement strand
GGCAGCAGCCGTGCCAGCGCCCACTCGCCAGTTGCTTCCAGCGTGTAAGCAAACCGGTCGTGCAAGTGGTCGGCGCGGCCCTGCCAAAACTCAATACGACGCGGTACGACACGATAACCACCCCAGGCTGGCGGCGCTGGCACACGCCCTTCCCTGAATTTTTGTTTGAGTTCAGCCAATTTACTGCGCATGACGCTGTGCGCAGAAATCACTTCGCTGGACTGAGCCAGCCACATCCCCATTTGGCTGCCCGGAGATCGCTTCATAAAGAACTGCACCGCTTCGGATTTGGGAAGGGAAACGGCCGTTCCCGCCACCCGCACCTGTCTTTCCAGCAGTAACCAGGGAAACAGCAGCGATACATTCCCATTCTCGTCAATGTCACGCGCCTTTTGCGTCTCCAGGCCAGTGAAAAAGACAAAACCGCGTTCATCAAAATAGCGCAGCATCACCAACCGCGAAGAGACCAGGCCCTCCGCCGAAACCGTCGCCAGGCTCATGGCGTTTGGATGCGGTAAATCAGCATCATGCGCCTCTTGCCGCCAACGTTCAAATTGGGACAATGGTTCAGGCGGCAAAGCTTGACGGGTGAGCGGCGTTATTTTCAGTTGTTGGCGTAAATCAGCGAGCGTTGTCATGGTCTAATAATGAAGCAGTTTGCCAGATTTTGCCAATTTCAACCAGGCAAACGCGAAAAAGGCGCGTCGTTCACAATGAACGACGCGCCTTTTTCTTTTAGCATGAGAAGTTCAACTTTTGGCAAAAGTTGAACTTCTTGACTCAACTTGTTTTACGCTTACGCATCGGATGAATTGGCAGCGCCAGGAACGGCAGGAGCGCTGTTATTCTGTGGACCGCCGGGGGAACCATTGCCGCGAGGGCCACCGCCACGTCCACGCCCGCCGCCACCGCCACAGGGACCGCCTATTCCATCACGGCCGGGGAAACTTTGCAGTTGGTCAGCCTGTTCTTGAGTGATGACGCCGGCCGCTACTGCCGCCGCGACGGCTTCTTCATGCGCCGTTTGCCTGGCTGCGCCCATTTCTTCAAGGGTTAAGCCAGAAGCCTCGATCAGGTCACGCAGGACGCCATCCTCTTTCGCAGCGGACACTTCTGCGGCCGTTACGCCCAGTACATCGGCTAAAATGGCATCCTGGTCGATGAATTCGCGCAGGACTTGCCTGGCTGCCATCATATCAACTTGCTCTGGGGTGATCACGCCGTCTGCCAGCGCTTGCGCTTGAGCCGCTTCCCGGGCCGTAATTTTAGCCGCTTCCAATTCTGTAATGGTGATACCCAGTTCGGCGGCTAATAGTTCGTTGTGAACCGTTTCATTGAAACGGCCGTTTCGCTTCATACCTAATAACTGTCGTCCCAAATACCGGAAGCTGCTTTCGCCGGAGAGCATGGCGTCTGCCTCTTCCCGAGTGAGCAAACCATCGGCGACGGCCTGATCCAGGAAGGTTTCTTGCTGAGCCAGGCGCACCGCTTCTTGGGCTGTTTCCAGCTCTTCAACGCTGATACCGAGCGCTTCAGCCAGATATACGCCTCGCTGCTCTGCAATAACTCTGTGGGGGCCGCGATCTCCCCGCTGATTCTGCCGGTCGCCAAAACCCCGCCTGGACGCCATATTCCCTTGGGCGGGCAGTGGCGTTGTGTCTGTGCCCGCATCGCTTTGGGCAAAAACGGTCGCGCCGCCAACTGCCAGAGCCGCCACCGCCGCCAGGGCGATAATGCCCCCTAAAACCATATATAAAACTCGTCTTGACATCGATAACATTTTGTTTATCTCCTTTGCTTTGTATAGTTGCCTCTGTCTACAAAGCCAACATGTCGGTTTGTGTATGACAGTAGCTTAACGAAACAATGTTCAGAAGTTGTTAAGGAGTTGTAAGAAATATATTTTGATCACGGATCACCGATAACGTTGGCAACGGCCGTTATCGCCTGCGGGTCATAGAGCAGCCACCGGGCAAACTCGTCATGGGTGAGACTGTAGCGCCATTGGCGGTAAGTGTAAGTGGGCAGGTCGTGGAAAAAGAGAACCACCACCAGGGGCGTCACCTCGCCCTGCGGATAAGCATAATAAACCAGGTTGAGGACGCCGGGCATCGTGCCGTTTTTGAAGCCCAAATTGCTGAACAAGGCCTGGTTGTCCTCAAAAATCATGGGCCATTCCAGATAACGGCGGGCGATGAAACTGCTGTTCGGGTTGCTCAAGCCATTTTGAGCCAGACGCGCCAGCAACGCCGCATACTCCCTGGCGGCCGCCTGCGGATTGAGCGCCTCCGTGAACGCCCGCTGAATGCTGACCGACGGCCGTCGCTGTGCCCGCCGCCACTCATTTTGGGCGTCGCGGAAATCGGGGTCATGGGCAAAGGCGTCGGCAAAAAGCATCGCTTCCCGGCCGTAAAGAGCGGGGTCTGCCAGGTACGTTTGCAGAGCGGCGTAGTCGCTGGCCGCCCCGCGAGTCATATTGCTCATGGCCAGAAACTGCGCCAAAAAGGGACAGGGGGCTGTTTGACTGGTGAGGCCGAGGGCAACGGCCGTTTCCTCAATCCGCGCCTGTCCCAGCAGCAGATGCAAATAATCCATGGCGGCGTTAGAGCTAAAACGCATCATCATCCAGGGCACATCCTCTAACAGCACCGTGGGCGGATCGCCCCAGACCCGGCCCATAGCCGCCAACTCGGCCAACGCCCGCCGGTGAGCGCCCAAATCAAGGTGGGGTTGATAATATCTTTCCAATTCAGCTACGGGCACGGGAGTGAGCGGGTCTAGTTCCCCACTGCCCACTGCCTCGGCATAGGCCACCAGATGCACCAGTTTCACCACCGACCCCAGCGGCATGGGCACATCAGCGTTCAGGTAGACGCCCTCTGCTTCTTGCCCCACGCGGTAGGCGGCCAGCCCCACCGTGCCTGGCGACCGGAGGATATGCGCCCAGGCGTCTCGGGCGGCGTCCGGGATGCGGCTCTCTACCTGCGCCAGCGCCGCCGCATCGGGATTGAGGCTGGTTGAGGGGACAACGGCCGTTTCCGCCGGATTAGGATTGAGAGCGGTTGAGGGGACAACGGCCGATTCCGCCGGATTAGGATTGAGAGTGGTTGAGGGGACAACGGCCGTTTCCGCCACAGCGGGCAATATCAAGCCGCAGGCTGGAGAAAGTTCGCCTGTGTAAAAGGGGGTGGCCGTGGGCGCGAGCGGCGTGGCAGACGGCGTAACAACGGGGGGCGGCGCTGTAGCTGTAGCCGGTGGTTTCACGCTCTCTTCCAGGGGGACGCCAGGGGACGAAGTCGCCGCTAATGTGGGCGTGGCCGGCAAATCCATCGGCAGCGGCGTCACGCCAGCCGGCAGCGGACGGGCACAGCCGCTCATAAACAAAACGGCCGTCAGAACGGCCGTTATCCACCACACACCTATTCGCATCACGCAGAATTGTAACCACATTAAGACGAGAGTTCGTTCACAACTAAATGGCAATCACCAATCTCTAATGGTATCAAGCAGTTCAACTTTCCAAAAAAGTTGCCCTGCTTGGATTACGGCAGCGGCCAGACGGTAAAATCTTCGTACTCTGTGCGGTGGCCCTCGCTTTCATTGCCTTCAAAAAATGCGGTGACAACGGCGACATCACCCGGCGTCAAGCGGTCAGACAGGTCTAGTTCCGCCACCAACTCGCCGTTGAGGAAGAAATAGCCCACATCAGCCAGGGCCACCAGCCGCAGGTGGTTGCTTTCGCCATCGTCGCTCAAAAGCACATCGCTGACGCTGCCTTCAACCAGGTAATCATCCCCATCCTCCCGGCGATTGATCAGCGACCAGGTCCCATTCGACTCCACGATCAGCCAATATTCGGTGTCGGTTTCGCGGAAGGCCAGGCCCCAATCCCAGGTCCCCACCTCCGCGTCATACGGATTGACGAACTGAGCCTCTGCCACAAAGTTACGCAGATTTACCTCTGCGCCGCGCATTTTAATGAAACCATCGTCAACATGTTCCAGTTCGCCGCTGCGCGGACCAAAGTGTGGCACAAAAGGCCAGACGGTAAAAGCGGTGTAACGGCTGACCGCCCCTTTTTGTTCATCAGCGGCATAAAAGCCGGTTCCCAGCGCCAGGTCGCCAAAACTATCCTTCTCGGACAAATCCAGCGCCTCTATTAGCTGTCCGTTCAAGATAAACAGTCCCATCTCACCGTTTGCCACCAACATGATTTCGTTTTCGCCCCCTTCAGTCACATCTAAATCAGCGGAAACGGTTCCTTCGTGAATCAGGTTGTCTTCATTGTCCTGGCGGTTGTTCAGACTCCACAAGCCATCGGAGCGCACTACCAGGCGCAATTCATCATCAGCCTGTTCCTGACGAAAGATAAAGCCGAAATCCCAGGGACCATCCGTGGTGGCAAAGGGATTGCCGATAGTGGCTTTGGCGACGAAATTGTTCAGATTAACAGCGGCATACTGCGTCTCAATGAGATTGTCTAACTCATGGCGCAGGTCGCCGCTAACCGGGCCGTAAAGGGGAGGCAAGCTGCTGGCGCTCATCAGGCTTTCACGGGTGGCGGCCAGGCTGTCTCGGGTGGCGGCGCTGACGGGCGTCACGGTTATGCTGGCGGCGTTGCGCGTGGCTATGAGGCTGTCTCGGGTGGCGGCGGCCGGATCACTGTTCCTGGTTTCCGGCGTCGGCGTATCGGGGGTGATGGCCACGGCCGTTTCCACATTCATTGTCGCCTGCAAAGCCAACTGTTCACGGGTGAGGATTAAATTGGCTTTCTGGGTGGCGGCGGCCGCTTCGGCGGGATCGAGCAAGGGAAAAGCGACGGGAGTGGGCGTGGCGAGGTCAAAGGCCACGGCCGTTTCCGCAAAACTATCAAAGCCGCCCCCCTCCCCTATCTGGCTGACAGCGATAGCCACAATCCCACACAAACCGAGACAGGCGACAAGCAAAACAAGCAGCAGCACCCAGATCCCTTTCGGGATTTTGGAACCTGATTTAGCTGCCACCGTCACTGGTGGTTTGTCACTGGAAGCGGGCAGCCCCATCTCTGCCAGCACATCATCGGCCAGGTCATCGGGCGCTGCATCAACCGGGGTCTTTTCCGCTTTGGTTGAAACGGGTTCCGCCGCGATGATGGGGGCCACGGCCGTTTCCGTTTTCGCCGCTGTTTCCGTTTCCACCCCCATCTCCGGGGCAATCTCCGCCTGCATGGCGGCCAACTGTGCCTGAACTTCAGCAGACGCCGGGGTCTCTTTGGTGAGCGTAGACACGGCAGCGCTGAAATCAGCGGCGGTATCAAAGCGATCATCCCGCTCTTTTGCCAGCGCTTTGCTCACAATCGCTTCCGCTGCCGCTGGCAGATCCGGGCGTTGGGAAAGGATGTCGGGAACCGGATCGAGAACGTGCTTCATCATCATTTTGGCCGGGGTGTCGGCTTCATAGGGCAGCCGGCCGGTCAACATTTGGAAGAGGATGACGCCCAGGGCATAGATGTCGGAACGGCCGTCTAACTCCCGGTCGCCATACACCTGCTCTGGACTCATATACATGGGCGTACCCACCAGGCTGCCGCTGGCCGTCAGATTTGAACTGGAATCGGTGACGCGCACAATGCCAAAATCTGCCAGAAACGCATCGCCATACTGGTCAAACAGCACATTGCTCGGTTTAAGATCGCGGTGAATGATGCCCTGGCTGTGCGCCCGATCCAGCGCCGAGCCAAGACGCTGTAAAATCTTCGCCGATTCTTCAAGAGAAATCGGCCCCTGCTCCAAGCGGTCTGAGAGGGAACCGCCGGGCATGAAGCGCATCACCAGGTAAAGCAGGCCATCTTCCTCCCCGTAATCGTAAACGGGCACAATGGCCGGGTGTTCCAGGGAGGCAATCGTTTTAGCTTCCCGGTTGAACCGCGCCCGGAATTCAGAGTCATGCATAAACTCGCGGGGCAGCACCTTCACGGCCACATGCCGTTCAAAGCGGGGATCATATGCTTTGAAGACGGTAGCCATGCCGCCCCGTCCAATTTCACTTTCTATTTGATAACGGCCGATTTTTTCAGGAGTCATAAGTTTCAATACGGTGGCGCATCGCCCCTACGATTTCGCCGTGCTTTTCATAACCACCAGGGTAATGTCATCAGATTGTGCCGTTTCCCCAGCGTGGTCGTTGACGGCGGCAGTGATAGCATCCACGATAGCGGCGGCGTCTTTGTTTTTGTGGGTACGCGCCGTGAGATGCAGCCGCTCCTCGCCAAACTCGTCATAATCTTCGTTCATGGCCTCGGTGACGCCATCCGTGTAGAAGATGACGGTATCTCCCGGCCCTACTAGAATTTCATTGCTTTCCACGTCGATCTGGGGAATCACGCCCAGAGCCATGCCTACCCCGTTTAACCAATGACAACGGCCGTGCTGCCCCAACAGCAGCGGTGGATTATGGCCGCCATTGGCATACGCCAACATTTGCGTCTCCGGGTTCCAGATGGCGTAGAAGGCCGTCACAAACAAGTCAGATTGGGTATCATTGTCCAGGATTTCATTGGCGCGCATCAGCACCTCGGCCGGGTCTGTGCGGTTCAAGGCGACGGTGCGGATGACGGTGCGCGTCAGCACCATGAACAGGGCCGCCGGCACCCCCTTGTCGGCCACATCGGCGATAACAATGCCCCATTTGCCCTCAGGCAGGGCGATGAAATCGTAAAAATCGCCGCTGACCTGGCGGGCGGCGGCCCAGAAACTATCCACATCACAGCCCGCTATCGGCGGACGGCCGTCGGGGATGAAACTGGCCTGAATTTCCCGAGCGAAGTCCAGTTCCTGCTCCAATTTCTCACGCTCTGTGGCTTCTTTATAAAGCTGATTATTGACAACGGCCGTTGCCGCCTGGTGAGCAATGCCGTTGAGAATATTGATATGCCGCAAGGAAAAAGTCTCCTCGGCCTCAGGGCTGCTGCCCACAATCAGCGCTCCCACCAGGTCACCCCGGGCATTTAAGGGGAAATAATACGCTTGCTTCGTATTCATCACCTTGCTCAACCAGGAAGGGGGTTTAAAGATATGATAATCGGTTTGTGGCGTGTCGGGTTCGGCCGGCTGGCTGCCCGTGTTCATCAGTTCCGCCTCCTCAATCGCTAACGACGCCAGCAAGCCGCGCCCCATCTCCGAAATGCCAAAACTGGGGCCAGGCCGAAACGTCTCTTGCATCTCATCCCGAATCAAGACGATGGCTGACTGCACCCCCACCAGCATGGGAACCAGGCGCACAATCGTATCCAGGATGTCGTTGAGATCAAATAGGCTGTTGACCGCCTCCGCCGATTGCAGCAGGGCGGCGTTTACCCACGCCTCTTCTTGCTGGGCGGTACGCAGGCTGGCGCTTTCCACGGCGCGAGCAGTCTGATCTAAAATCGTCTGCATCAGTTCTTCGCGCCGGGAGAAGATCGTTTCGTTTTCCACGGCGGTCAAGTCACCCCAGATGATAACGCCCAATATTTCATTTTGGGTATCAATGGGATGCAGTTCCAGGCTGCCCGTAAATTCTTTTTTATCCGGCAAAAAACGGCCCCAGGGCGGCGCTTTCTGCGTGACCATCTTCTGCCGGCCCACATGCACCGCATCTAAGGCGCCCCACTCCCCTAACGACAGGCGCAGGTCTGCAAACTGCTGCGTAAAATGGGCGGAAGCGCCATAGACATCGCCGCCTCTGTAGCGCTCTCGCTCCTCATCCCAGAGCAGTACCGCACAAAAATCTAGCCCAAGCAGCAAAGGCGTCAGGCGGGTAACGGCCGTTACAATATCATCCAGTTCACCCCCGCGCCCAATCGTCTCCGCCACCTGGAACTGCGCCGCCGTGAGCCACGCCTGCTCCCGCTGCCACGCCAACTGCCTGGCCCGCTCAATCGCCATGGCAATCTCCGCCGCCAACGCTTCTAGCAGCGTTTCCTCATTTTTAGTAAAGGCATTGGCATAACGGCTGTGGACATCTAAAACGCCACTCACCTCGCCATCAGCGATCATGGGAATGGCGATCTCCGCTTTGGTATCAGGCATGGCAAAGTGCCCATTGGCCGCTTGCAGGTAACGGGGGTCGTCTACCACATTGTTGGAGACAATCGTCACCTGCTGCGCCAGGGCGCTGCCTATCAATCCCTGGCCGCGCGGCAAGCGAATACTGCCCGGCTCCAGCGCCGCGCTGCTGGCGGCTAAAACCGCTTCACCCGTGCGCGGCGATACCCGGAAAACATTAACCAGGTGAAAATCAAATGTCTCCTGAAGTTCGGCCACTACAATTTGGAAAACATCACGCAGATCCACGGCGCTGGAGACGCGCTGCGCGATACGTCCCACCAGTTCTAACTGCGCCGAGCGCTGCCGCTCTTGTTCAAAGATACGGCCGTTGGTGATGGCAGCGGCGGCCTGGTTTGCCAAAATCATCAGGCGGCGCATATCTTCTTCGCTGAAATTAGACGGCGTGGCGCTTTGGGCGGCGATGACGCCAATGACAGATTCACCGCTGATCAAAGGCAAGAAAACGGCTGAACGGGGCGGGTCGTCACTGATATAACGTGGCTGCGCGGGCAAACTATCTACCTCTTTGCGAAAATCACGCACCAGCAGCGGGCTGCGGCTCTGGCGTATCCAGCCGACGATGCCACCCTCATCACTCAGATCAAAGATACGGGGCGTTTCCTGGCGCTCACCCTCGACAGTCCAAAACAGTATTTCGTAAAAGTCGTCGTTGAAGAGGCCCACTTGAAAGGTGCGGTTATCAATGACCTTTCCGCATTCGCGGGCGATGAGTTCACATAAGCTAACCAGGTCCAGTTCGGCCATGACCATGGCGCGGCCGGCGTCGCTGAGCGCTTCCAACTCCGCCACCTGGGCAATCAGCACACGCCGCGAACGGTACCGGCGTATGCTGATGAGAATGAGCAGCATCAGGATGATGACGATAAGGAAAAAGGTGAGGGAGGGGGCGCTTAAACCGGGGGCGATCTGTAAGTTCGGGGTAAACATGGGTCGTGGCGGGGCCATTTGTTACGCGCCATCAGCCGGGCGCAAGGCGGTCTCAGCCTCTAAGCGAGTGTCGTAGATATGGAATACTTTGTAGAAGCCAACCATGTTGAATATCTCCACCAAGCGGCCACGTAAGCCAAACAAAACGACATCACCCTGATTCTTTCTGGCTTTGCGCCAGGCGCTTACCAGGCAGCGCAGCCCGCCGCTGTTGATGTAGCTGGTTTGGCTGAGGTTAACGAGGATGCGGTAATGGCCCTTCTCCAACAGGTTATTTAAGACATCATCTAACTGCGGGATAAGCGCCTGATCTAGACGACCAGAGATGCCAACCAGCCACAAACCGTGGGGCAAAGGTTCTTGCCAGATAGATGACCGTTCGTCCCTGGCTGATGGAATATACTTTACCATCGTCAAGGTATTTCCCTGCTCCTTGTCGAAATGATATTCAATTTCATCCATCAAACTGCGCATAAAATGAATGCCCAGCCCGCCGATGCGTAAATGGGTGGGGTCGAGGTCTGCGGTCAGGCGCACCGATTCTGGCTCAGCGATGTCTTGGGGATCAAAGGAACGGCCGTTATCATGCAAAGTGATGATAAAAGCGTCCGTTGTTATCTGCCAACTGACAGTAATCTGGCCCACATCTTCCGCCTCATACGCATGTTCAATGATGTTGGTGCAGGCTTCATCACAGGCCAGCTCCATTTTAAAGATGGTATCTTCGGCCAAACCGGCCGTTTGCGCCCCATCCGTCACAAATGCACACACCTCTTTGATGTTTTCGTAACGGCCGGGAATGGTGAGAACGTGTTTGCTGCTCATAATAGAAAAAGATTGGGGAGGAGAGATTAACGGTAATGGCCTCTCTACTCTCTCCTCCCCAATCTCCAGGGAACTCTATAAATGGAAAGGTTGACTAATCAAAACTGGCAACGGCCGTTTCCACATCATCAAACGTTTGGAACAGCGGATTCAAACCAGCCAGGGCGAACACTTCAGACACCCGTTGCGAGGGGGCGGCAATGCGCACATCACCACCTCGTTTCTTTTTGACTTCGCGCAAGGCGGAGACAATGGCCCGCAGTCCAGCGCTGCTCATGTAAACGACGTCTGTCAACTGGATCACCAGCTTTTCATGATCATCCTTGATAAGCTGCTGCAAGATGGTATCCAGTTCGTTGGCATTGCTGCTGTCCACCCGCCCGGACACAACCACAATATAAGCTTCTGGCCCCGGTTGCACTGAAATAGTTACGTTTGATTCACTCATGGATGTCTTTCTCCTCGCTGATTGTGGTATTTCAGATATTTCCTCGAGCGGACATTATACCACAAATCACCAGCTGAAAAGGCGTGATACAATCAGTCATTACCTCACAGGGTGAGATAGGCGGGAGCCAGCGATTTTCTTCGTGGCCGATGCCTTGCCCGCCTATCACACCCCTACCTGGAAGGATTAAAATGAAGGATGACAATTTGATTACCGCCCTGGAAGAGAAGGTACGGGCGCTGGGGTTTAATTTCTTTGGCGTCATTCCAGCGCAGCCAGCGCGGCGGTTGGCGGCGTATCTGGAGTGGATCGAGCAAGGCTATCACGGCCAAATGGGCTATATGGCGCGACCAGACCGGATCAGCCGGCGGCAAGATTTGCAGGTTATTTTACCGGGTGTACAGAGCATTCTCTGCGTGGGCCTGAACTATTTTCCGGGTAAGCTGCCGCCGGCCATCGCCCAAGACCCCAGCCGAGGGCGTATTTCCAATTATGCCTGGGGCGTCGATTACCATGAGGTGATGACGCCCCGCCTGGCAGAACTGGCGGATTGGCTGCGCAGCCAAACCGACCAACCAGTGGAAAGCCGGGTCTACGTGGATACCGGGGCTATTTTAGAACGGGATCATGGGGAAACGGCCGTTTTCGGTTTTACCGGCAAGAATACTTTACTCATTCATCCGCGCCACGGCTCTTTCTTTTTCCTGGGGGAACTGCTCACGACGCTGCCCCTGGCCGCCTCAACCACGCCACCCGCTGCCCGCCATTCGCCCGTCCCTTCTTGCGGCTCCTGCCGCCGCTGCCTGGACGCCTGCCCCACCAACGCCTTCCCCCGGCCGTATGTGCTGGACGCCCGGCGCTGCATCTCCTATCTCACCATTGAGCTGAAGGAGTGGATTCCGCGGGAATTACGGCCGTTGATGGGCAACTGGATTTATGGCTGTGATATTTGCCAGGAGGTGTGTCCGTTTAACCGCTTCGCTCAACTTACCCATGAAAGTCAGTTCACTGTAACGCCGTCTTCCAGATGGCAAGAGGCGGACA
>CAZXVH010000140.1:0-11332 GCA_964643965.1 uncultured Ardenticatenaceae bacterium | reverse complement strand
GGTCTCCACCCCAAGATTCATCAGAGAATGCTGAAACTTGAGCGGGACTTCAGCCGGCTCAAGGGATGAAAGGTCTCCACCCCAAGATTCATCAGAGAATGCTGAAACTGCCGCCCGATTTTTTGCATGTGGCGACGGCCGTGGGTCTCCACCCCAAGATTCATCAGAGAATGCTGAAACCTCGTCCAGCTTGCGGATAGCAAATGCGTGCCGGGGTCTCCACCCCAAGATTCATCAGAGAATGCTGAAACCCCCTTTATGCAGCGTCCACCAACACCGCAACACCGGTCTCCACCCCAAGATTCATCAGAGAATGCTGAAACTGGGGATTAGGCGAATGATCGACCTGGGTTCAGGGGTCTCCACCCCAAGATTCATCAGAGAATGCTGAAACGATTGAAAAAAACGGCATATAACGCATGGCTCCTGGGTCTCCACCCCAAGATTCATCAGAGAATGCTGAAACAAAATTTATACGGTTCGTTTAACGGCAATGAATATGGTCTCCACCCCAAGATTCATCAGAGAATGCTGAAACCCGGGTGATTTCGCGTACCAGACGGGAAATACTGAGGGTCTCCACCCCAAGATTCATCAGAGAATGCTGAAACAAATTCTTAATCGCCTGCTGGGGTGCCGATTTAGGGTCTCCACCCCAAGATTCATCAGAGAATGCTGAAACAATGCGTCGCCTTATTTAGCTACTGTTTTGCTGCGGTCTCCACCCCAAGATTCATCAGAGAATGCTGAAACTCCGGTGGCACAATCACCGGTGGAATTACTATATCGGTCTCCACCCCAAGATTCATCAGAGAATGCTGAAACTAATTTTGCAGAATTGATGGCCACGTCTACAACAAGGTCTCCACCCCAAGTTTCATCAGAGAATGCTTTCGACAATAGGAAAGTGAACCAAAACGGCCGTTCCCCACCCCATCCCCCGGAACATTTCCCCACCTGACAACGTTATATCACTACTGCCAACCATATTGCAGTACAATAACCTTGTCTATAAACAAAAGGAGTGGCTATGTCTCAAGAACTGAAACCCAAAAATAAACGCAATATCCTGATCCTTGTTGTTTCCCTCATCGCCGTCATCGCCATCGGTGTTGGCCTCTGGGTTTACCGCAGCCTGGGCGGTGAACCAGATACTCCCATTACCACGAATCCCACCCCCATCACCACCACCCAAACCAGCGAAAGCGGAATCACCACCCGCCCCGGCGTCACCCAGGCCAAACTCACCTTCAGCCTCGCCCCCGGCCAGGCTCAGCCCGATGATCCGGTGGCTAATCCGCTGGTGGACGGCGCTCCGCTCACCGAAGCCGAAATCGCCCAGATTCTGGCGCGGCTGCCCGAGCTAACCGGCGAAGCCGGCGACGTGCAGGCATACAACCTGCCCGACGCCCTTCTGCCGCCACCGCTCACCGGCGATACCATCGACGAACCGTTCCCGCCACCGCCCACACAATACACCGCGCCGGAAGTGCCCGATGGCCCGCTGGAAGTGCTGCGCTACTCGCCTGAAGGGGACGTGGGTTTGGCCCCTTTTGTCAACGTCACCTTTAACCAGCCGATGGTACCGTTGACCAGCCTGGAAACCCTCGACGTGGCAGATGTTCCTGTTACGCTGACGCCTGATTTGCCCGGCGCATGGCAATGGGTCAGCCCGCAAACGCTGCGTTTTGAGTTTGACTCTGAGGCCGTTGACCGTTTGCCCATGGCCACGGAATTCACGGCCGTTATCCCCCAATCTACCCAATCCACCAGCGGCGCCAGCCTGGCCGCACCTGTCAGTTGGACGTTTAGCACGCCGCCCGTGCAAATGACGACCAGCTATCCCACTTACGATCCACAGCCAACCGACCCCGTTATTTTCATCGCCTTTGACCAGTTGATAGACAAAACGGCCGTTCTCAACACTGTCCAGGTCAACGCCGACGGCACGCCCCAGGCCATGCGCCTGGCTACCGCTGAAGAAATCGCCGCCGATGAAAACGTCAAACGGCTCAGCGAAAATACGCACGACGGCTACTGGCTGGCGTTACGGCCGCAGTCAGCCTTCCCCGCCGACGCTTCGATTGAGGTGATCATTGGCCCCGGTACGCCCTCCGCCGAAGGGTCGTTGACCACCAGCGAAGCCCAAAGCTTCAGCTTCTACACCTACGCCCCCTTCCGCATCGACGACAGCCGCTGCGGTTGGGACGACTGTTACCCGTTAACCCCCTTTGACATTTATTTTAATAATCCGATTGATCTGACCACCTTCAGCGAAACGATGGTACAAGTGGAACCAGCCCTGCCCGGCCTCGTCATCCGCCCTTCCTATAATACGCTCACCATTCAGGGTGTCACCCAGGGGCGTACCACCTACCACGTCACTCTCAGCGGCAGTTTACAAGATGCGTTCGGCCAAACCCTGGGACAAGACGAAACGGTCTCGTTCAAAGTGGGCACGGCGCAGCCCTTCCTCAGCGGACCACAAGATATGCTGGTGACGCTCGATCCTTCAGCCAGCGACCCGCAGTTGACCGTCTACACCATGAATGAGCCGGAATTATCAGTGAAAGCGTATGCGGTTTCACCTGCTGACTGGCCGGCTTACGTTGAGTATCGGCGGAAAGCGGACGAGTTTGAAGCGAATCCCACCCCGCCCGGCCAACTGATGTATGACGAAACAATTAAAACCAATGGGCAAGAAGATGTGCTCACAGAAACGGCCGTTTCCCTCTCCCAGGCGCTACAAGGCGAAACCGGCCACCTCATCGTCATCGTGCAGCCGCCGCGCCGCTTCTCCGACTTCTGGGAAAAGCGTAGCCAAACCGTGCAAACCTGGGTGCAAGCCACCCAAATCGGCGTCGACGCCCTCATCGACCCCACCCAAATGCTGGTATGGACAACCAATCTGCAAGATGGCGCTCCGCTGGCTGGCGTCGCCATCGCCCCCAATAATGGGAGCGCGACGACCACTGGACAACAAGGCCTGGCGAACATCCCGCTGCCCGGTTCCGGCATTCAATACCTCGTCGCCACCCAAGGGGACGACAGCGCCATCCTCCCCGCCAGTTCTGGTTTTTGGGATGAGTCTGGCTGGCAGAAACGGCCGTTATCAGACGAAATACGGTGGCATATCTTCGACGACCGCGCCATGTACCGCCCTGGCGAAGAAGTCCATATCAAAGGCTGGCTGCGCCACATCAGCGGTGGCTCTGGCCTCATCAGCCTGCCCCGCCAGGTGACCAGCCTCACCTACCAGACCTACGATTCCCAGGGCAACGAGATCACCAGCGGCGTCGCCGAGGTTGACGGCTTGGGCGGCTTCGACTTCGCCTTCACCCTGCCCGAAAACATCAATCTGGGTAATGCCTTCATCAACTTCAGCGCGAACGGCAGCAGCGCGGGGCATGATTTCCAAATCCAGGAATTCCGCCGCCCTGAATTTGCCGTGGCGGCGCGACAGGAAAGCGAAGGCCCCTATGTCGTGGGCGATGCCGCCACCGTGGCCGTGTCTGCCAGCTACTTTGCCGGCGGTCCTCTGCCCAACGCCGATACCACCTGGACTGTCACCTCCACCCCTGGTAGTTACAGCCCGCCTGGCTGGTCAGACTTTGTCTTTGGCGAATGGACGCCCTGGTGGTTTATCTTTGGCTACGGCGGCAATTATTACGAACAACCCTACTTCGACTTTTATCCCGGCGATCCCTACAGCGAAGCCCAAATTGTGGAAACCTTTAGCGGCGTCACCGACGCCAGCGGCCAGCATTATCTGCAAATCAACTTCGAGGCGCTGGAAGGCAACAAACCTTTCTCCGTCAACGCCGAAGCCAGCGTGATGGACGTGAACCGGCAGGCGTGGGCTTCCTCCACCAACTTGCTGGTACATCCGGCCGATCTTTACGTGGGGCTGCGCAGTGACACTACCTTCGTGGAACAAGGCGAGCCGCTGGAAATCGAGAGTATCGTCACCGACATTGACGGCAATGCCGTGGCCGGTGTGCCCATTGTGATGACAGCTTCTCGTCTGGAATGGAATTTACGTGACGGGCAGTGGCTGGAGGAGGAAGTTGATCCACAAGAATGCACCGTCACCTCAGCCAGCGAACCGGTCACTTGCACCTTTGATACCACAAAGGGCGGCGAGATGAAGATAACGGCCGTTGTCACCGACAGCGCAGGCCGCCAAAATCAAAGCAGCTTCACCCGCTGGGTCTCCGGCGGCGAACAGCCTATCCGCCGCAACGTGGTACAAGAAGAACTGACCCTCATCCCCGACAAAGAAAGTTACCAACCGGGCGATATCGCCGAGATTTTGGTGCAGGCGCCTTTTGCTCAGGGCGAAGGTTTGCTCACTCTCGACCACGGCGGCATTGTCAACACGGAGCGCTTTACCCTGGACAATGGCAGCGCCACCCTGCGCATCTCCATCACCGCCGACTATCTGCCCCAGCTTAACGTGCAGGTGGATGTGGCTGGCTCTGCCCCGCGCACCGACGACGACGGCAATCCATTGCCCGACGTGCCGCCGCGCCCCGCCTTTGCCAGCGGCGCACTCACCCTCGACATCCCCCCCACCAGCCGCGAATTAACGGTTGACCTGAGACCACAAGCGGAAAAATTGGAACCTGGGGCAGAGACGGCCGTTTCCCTCACCGTGCTCAACGCCAACGGCCAACCCGTGCCCAATGCCGAAGTGGCGCTCTTTGTGGTGGATGAAGCCATTCTGGCGCTCACCAACTACCAGTTGGCAAATCCGCTCGACGCCTTCTACCAACCGCTCTGGGGCTGGCTCGACAGCCGCTACGGCCGCAGCAGCATCCTGCTCGTCAACCCCCAAACTCTGGCAGACGCTGTTGATAGAGCCGCACCCGCACTGGACCAAGTGAAGGAAATGCCCATGGCCGAAGAAGAAACGATGCGGGACGCCGCTGCCGCCCCGGCCGAAGGTGGCATAGCGATGGCTACGCCCGCTCCCAGCCCACAAGGGCCAGCCGCCCCCAACACCCCCATCGACGTGCGCACCGACTTCAACCCGCTGGCCGTCTTTGCCCCGGCCGTTAGCACCAATGCCCAGGGCAACGCCGAAGTCACCTTCAAACTGCCCGACAACCTGACGCGCTACCGCATCATGGCCGTGGCGGTGGCCGGTGACAACCAATTCGGCATCGGCGAGGAGAATTTGACGGCGCGGCTGCCCTTAATGGTACGGCCGTCTGCCCCCCGCTTCCTCAACTTTGGCGATCTGTTTGAGCTGCCCATCGTGATACAAAACCAGACTGACGAACCGCTGACCGTCAACGTGGCCCTGGAAACGACTAACCTCATCCTCACCGAAGGCGCGGGACGGCAAGTGATTGTGCCGGCCAACGACCGCGTGGAAGTGCGCTTCCCCGCGGCCACCGATCAGCCCGGCACGGCCCGTTTCCAGGTGGCGGTGGCCTCTGGCGACTACGCCGACGCCGCCACCGTTGACCTGCCCGTCTTCACTCCCGCCACCACCGAAGCCTTTGCCACCTACGGCCAGGTCGATACCGGCGCGGTGGCACAGCCGTTTGTGATGCCGGATGGGGTGATTCCTGGCTTTGGTGGCCTGGAAATCAACACCTCGGCCACGGCGCTGCAAGCCCTCACCGACGCCGTGCTCTCTCTGACCAGCAGTCGCTATGACTCGTCAGGAGAATTGGCCTCGCGTATCTTGGCGGTGGCCGCCCTCACCGATGTCTTGACCGCTTTTGAGGCGGAGGGATTGCCCACGCCTGCTGAAATGGAAACGGCCGTTCTGCGCGACATCGAAACGCTAAAGGGAATGCAAAACAGGGATGGCGGCTTCCCCTATTGGGAGCGCGGCCGGGATTCCATTCCGTTCAACTCTATCCATGTGGCCCACGCCCTGACCATCGCCCAGCAAAAAGGGGTTGCTGTGCCGCAAGAGACCGTGGCCAACGTGCAAGCCTACCTGCGCGACATCGAAAATTACTACCCCGAATGGTATGGTGATCAGACGCGCTGGGGTCTCAGTTCATACGCGCTCTATGTGCGTCATCTGGCTGGCGACAATGACGCCGCCAAAGCCAAAGCGCTGCTCAACGAAGCAGGTGGCGTGGAGAAGTTGCAGTTGGAAGCGTTGGGCTGGCTGTGGCCGGTATTGGCGACGGATCCATCTGCTGCTAACGAAGTGGCCGCCATTCGCACTCACGTCAACAACCGCGCCGTGGAAACGGCCGGGGCCGCCAATTTCACCACCAGCTACGGCGACGACGACTATGTGATGCTCCATTCCAACCGGCGCACCGATGGCGTCTTGCTCAATACGCTCATCAACGAAGACCCCGGCAACGACCTGATTCCCAAAGTGGTCAACGGCTTACTCGCCCAGCGCACGGCCGGACATTGGGCCAATACCCAGGAAGATGTGTTTATTCTGCTGGCGCTCAACAACTACTTCAACACCTTTGAATCCCAAACGCCCGACTTCGTGGCCCGCGTCTGGCTGGGTGATACCTATGCCGCCGAACACGCCTATGAAGGCTACACCACCGAACGCCACCAGACGCTCATCCCCATGTCTGTGTTGGCGGCAGCCGGTGTGGGCACAAGCCAAGACCTGGTGGTGGAAAAAGATGGCGCGGGCCGTTTGTACTATCGCCTCGGCCTCAACTATGCCCCGGATGATTTGGCGCTGGAGGCGCTCAATCGGGGCTTTGTGGTGCAGCGCAGTTATGAAGGGGTTGATAATCCTGAGGATGTGGTTCAGGATGAAGACGGCGTGTGGCACATCAAACTCGGCTCCCGTGTGCGCGTGAAGCTGATGATGGTGGCGGACAATCGCCGTTACCATGTGGCGCTGGTGGACCCGCTGCCGGCCGGGTTGGAAGCGATCAATCCGGCGCTGGCCGTCTCGCAAAGCGTGCCGGGTGGTTCTGGCGCACCATCGCCATACTGGTGGTGGGGCACGTGGTACGACCACCAAAACATGCGCGATGAACGGTTGGAAGCATTCAGCACCCTGCTCTGGGAAGGCGTCTACGACTACGATTACGTCGCTCGTGCCACCACGCCCGGCACATTTGTCGTGCCGCCCACCAAGGCGGAGGAGATGTACGCGCCAGAGACGTTCGGCCGCAGCAGCAGTGATGTGGTGATTGTGGAATAGATAGTGTAGGGGCGATGCGATGGGGTTTGATTTATGCCAAATGCGAAACGCTGTCTCCCATCGCCTCGCCCGTGAACAAGGATCTCAAGGGGTGAGTTGGCGCGGAACCAGCGCCAGACGTTTGACGGAGACCGCGCCGCGCCATCCCACCGCCTACGGCCGTTTTCGCACAATATGGTAGGGGTGGGACAGGCGGGTGAAACGTTTGCCATTCTCCACCAATTCTGCCCCGCCTGTCTCACCCAATTTCCCAGCGCCCAATTTGCCCAATTCGCGGCGTCTGTACCTGGGTGAGACCGCGCCGCGCCATCCCACCCCTACGGCCGTTTTCGCACAATATGGTAGGGGTGGGACAGGCGGGTGAAACGTTTGCCATTCGCCACCAATTCTGCCCCGCCTGTCTCACCCAATTTCCCTCCCCTCACTTCTGTATCCCCATTATTTAGTCGAAAATCTACTCGATAAAGGCTATACTAGGCTCGTTCGTTTTTATATGTTGACCATCTCGGTCGCCAAGAAAGCAAGGAGAGCAGGATGCCCAATATGCCCGACATAATCCGCATCTTCCACGCCGACGACCACGCCCTGGTGCGTGAAGGCGTCCGCGCCCTGATCAGCACCGAGCCAGACATGGAACTGGTAGGCGAGGCCGAAGATGGCGCCGAAACCATCCGCCAGGTATTGGCTTTGCGCCCCGATGTCATTCTGCTGGATTTGCAAATGCCGGTGCTGGACGGCGCCGGCGCCATCATCGCCATCAAAGAAAAAATGCCAGAAGCGCGCATCCTCGTCGTCACCAGCTTCGCCGACGACGCCAACGTCTTCCCGGCCATCAAAGCCGGCGCTTCCGGCTACCTGCTCAAAGATTCCTCGCCCCATGATCTGCTCAACGCCATTCGGGATGTATACGCCGGCCGTTCCTCCCTGCATCCCATCATCGCCCACAAAGTCATCCAGGAACTCAACCGGCCGTCCGACCTGCCGCCCACCGAAGAGCCGCTCACCGGCCGCGAATTGGAAATTTTGCGCTACATTGCCCAGGGCATGAGCAACCAGGAAATTGGGGATGAGCTTACATTGAGCGAACGCACCGTGCGCACCCATGTCAGCCATATTTTGGGGAAGCTGCACCTGGCAAACCGCACCCAGGCGGCGCTGTACGCCTTGCGTGAAGGGTATGCCAGTTTGGATTAGGAACGGTTATTAAGGGAGCCATCGGATAAGCGGCCCACAGGGAGGTGTTGACCTGATTGGAATGGGCGGGCTGGCATCATTAAAATTCTCTCATCTTTTCTCCTTACCTCCGGTCTATATCTTTATCTATACCCACGCTATGCCCTGATACATTGCATGTCTGGCGTTTTTGCTATAGGGTCGAAGCATGATAGATAGCATGATAAACAGAGAGAATGGCGAATTTCACTTTGCGCCTGGTGACTGGATTGTACATAGTAATCATGGCGTAGGGCGGGTAGCAGCCATTGAAGACAAAAAAATCGGCCGTAAAAAAACCTCCTATTATCGTGTGGAATCTGAGCAAACAACCATGTGGGTGCCGGTTGAGAAACAGGCGTTATTAAGAGCGGTTATTTCCCCTGAAGATTTGCAGCAAACTTTGGCGATATTAAAACGGCCGTCTCGCCGCATGAGTCCCGTATTTCAAAGCCGCATGGCTTATATCCGCCAGGCAGAAGCCAAAGGCACTCCCCAAGAATTGGCCCGTGTGGTGCGGGATCTATGGGCCAGGCGCAGACGACGCGGCGATCTCTCTAACACCGAAGGCCAGGTTTTGCGCGACTTGACAGATCGCTTGTTAGCCGAATGGTCTGTAAGCGCTCAGATGGAAAAAAGCCAGATTCGTAAAAAATTATATTCACTACTGCGGCAGAATTCGCTGCCCACAGTTAACTAAGCGATTGGTCTGTTGAAATGTTTCAACTCCTAATCGCGAAAGGAGCAAAATGCAAGTCACAGTATTAGAAGAAGAACAAATTCTTTCCCCTCGCCAATCGAACGGCAAAACCCCCACCTTTTTCCAATTATTAGACCAATACGATTTTCCTCAACCCAAACAGGGCGATATTCTCCAGGGAGAAATCTTGCGCATTGATCAGGATGTTCTCTTTGTAGACGTGGGTTCCAAGCGGGACGCTATGGTTCCTTATGATGAGGTGATGCAGTTAGATAGTGGCCTTTTAGAAAGCCTGAGCCGCGGTGATGAAGTGCCGGTTTATGTGATGCGTACGCCGGTAGGCGATGACCGACTTATAGTCTCGCTGGAGCGTGGTTTGCAGCAAAAAGATTGGGAACGGGCCGAAGCGTTGGCAGCAAATGGCGAAACCATCACCTTGAAAATTGTCAACCATAATAAAGGGGGCCTGGTTGTCGAATTTGGAAATATTCAAGGTTTTGTGCCCAATTCCCATATTCCTGAGATTCGTAATAACCGCAATCTGGATGAACGCCATCAATATAAGGCCGGTTTGATAGGCGATACCCGCCCCTTGAAAATCATTGAAACGGACGCCAAACAAGATCGGTTGGTGCTTTCGGCCACGGCCGCCCAAAAAGAGCAGCGGTTGGAACGGCTGAAGACGCTCAAAGAAGGCGAAGTCGTAACCGGCGTGGTGGTGAGCCTGAAAAAATATGGCGCCTTTGTAGACATAGGGGACGGCTTGACTGGCCTTTTGCATATCTCCAAAATTTCTTGGGATTATATTAGCCATCCCTCAGAAGCGCTGGCGGTTGGCGATGAGCTGAAGGTGATTATAGAAGAAGTGGAGTTAGAGCGGGAGCGCATCAGCTTAAATCGCAAGGCGCTGCTGCCGGGTCCCTGGCAGAAATTCACCGAAGCGCATGAGGCAGGCGATCTGGTTGAGGGCGAAGTGACGAATGTCGTTGATTTTGGCGCTTTTGCTAAACTGCCTGAGGGAGTGGAGGGGCTGCTGCACCAAAACGAGATAAATATTGGCCCTGGTGGTTCGGCGGCCGATGTGTTAGCGCCGGGTGATGTGATCTTGGCGCGGATCATCCATATTGATGCGGATCGTCAGCAGTTTAAGCTGAGTATGCGCCAGGTATCGGCGGCGGAAGAAGTGGCCTGGATGTCTGAGCAGGCTGCACAGATGGTGGTTTCCGACGAGGATGGGCAAGAGGCTCAGGCAGCGGCCACGTAGGTGCGTAGAGAGGTGGCGGGGGTAACGGCCGTTATCCCAAATTCACCCATCGCCGCCGGTAGCAACGTAAACTGCACCGGTTTCAAATCCACCTCGTTGACGGCAACTTCGCCGGCCAGCAGGCCCCAAATTTCCAGGCTATCCCCCTTGCAGTTGCCAGAGAACGTGGCGCCGGCCGCCATTTCGACGCGCTCGGTGACAAAATATTCATTTTTGCACAGCAAGCTGCGGCGAATGCCATTTTCATCGCTGATAGGCGTGGGCGGACAAATAGTCGGCGCCACTTGCTCAAAGTTGATCACGTCCAGCGCCTTGTCAATGTGCAGCGGCCGCGGCTGGCCATCGTGACCCAGGCGGTTCCAGTCGTAGACGCGGTAGGTGGTATTGGAATTTTGCTGGATTTCGGCGATGAGCAGGCCGTCCATGATGGCGTGGAGAGAACCCGCGGGCACGCAAATATGATCGCCCGTTTTGACGGGAACGTAATGCAGATGCGGCTCCAGGTTGCCATTCTCAATGTCTGCGCGGAAGGTTTCGGCTGTGACGCCAGCGGTCACGCCCAGTTGCACTTTGGCGCCTGGCTCTGCGTGAAGCGCCACCCACATTTCCGTTTTGCCCAGTTCGTTGCCTTCATGGGCTAAAGCATAGTCGTCTTGGGGATGGACCTGTACGGAGAGCGGCCGATTGGCGTCTAGCAGTTTGATGAGCAGGGGGAATTTGCCCCGTTCTTGCGCCCAGGCGCAGTTTGTGCCAATCAGGTCGAGACCGAGTTCGGCCTGGACTTCGGTTAATAGTTTGCCTGCGTAAACGCCGTTGGCAACGGCCGTTGTGCCATCAGGATGTGCCGCAATTTCCCAGCTTTCAGCGATGACGCCATCGGGCAGAGTGCGCCCCAGCTTTTCCAGGTTACGGCCGCCCCAGATGTAATCTTTGAGCACGGGGGTGAAGAGGAGAGGGTAGAAGGTGGGCATGGGATTCCTTTTTGGGTGAACTGGTTACAGTG
>CAZXVH010000139.1:0-11573 GCA_964643965.1 uncultured Ardenticatenaceae bacterium | reverse complement strand
ATCATGCAACCAATTATCCAAACACACGATCTACAAAAAGTATATGGCATGGGCGACATCCAGGTAGCGGCGCTAGACGGGGTGGATGTGCGCATTGATGAAGGCGAATTTGTGGCCATCATGGGGCCATCTGGCTCTGGCAAAAGCACACTGATGAATATTTTGGGCTGTTTAGACCGGCCGACAAACGGCCGTTACATTTTAGCTGGCGAAGATGTGAGCGGGTTAAATAAAGTGCAGTTGGCAGCCATTCGCAATCGGCGGCTGGGCTTTATCTTCCAATCGTTCAACTTGCTCTCGCGCACCACTGCCTTGCGCAATGTGATGCTGCCCCTGGTCTACAAACGACACGAGACCTTGTCGCCCAAAGAGCGGGAAGAGAAGGCGATGGCGGCGCTGGAATCTGTGGGGCTGGCCGACCGTGCTCATCATGAGCCGAACGAACTGTCTGGGGGGCAACGACAGCGGGTGGCGGTAGCACGCGCCTTGGTCAACGACCCCGTCTTGCTCATGGCTGATGAACCGACGGGCAACCTGGACAGTAAAACAGGGCTGGAAATCATGGAACTGTTCCACGAGTTGCATAGTCGTGGGCGCACTATCGTCATGGTGACTCATGAATCGGAAATCGCCGATGAGACAGAGCGTACCATTACACTCTATGACGGCAAAGTTTCTTCGGATGGGAGGTCATAATCATGGCGGCTGTTGAACAAGACACTTCGACAAGCTCTGCTTCGACAAGCTCAGCAACCGACGCTTCGACAAGCTCTGCTTCGACAAGCTCAGTAACCGATGCTTCGACAAGCTCAGCGACCGTGACCGTGACTGATATAGGCGGCATCATCAGCCCCATAGAAATTCTAAGGATTTCATGGGAAGGTGTGGTGCGCAACAAAGTGCGCTCCCTGCTGACGATGTTGGGCGTGATTATCGGCGTGGCGGCGGTGATTATTATGATCGCCATCAGCGCTGGTACAGAAGCGCAGATTTCCGACCAGATTCAAGGATTGGGCTCCAACCTGGCTTTTATCCAGGCCAGTTTTGGTCGAGGTGGCGGGCCGGGTAGCGGCAATTCTGGCCCGACGCTGGTGTTTGATGATGTGGCGATTGTGGAAAGCGTGGTGGGAGTGACGGGAACGGCCGTTGACCAATCTACCACGCAAACAGTCAAAGCCGATGGGGTGAACCTGACGGATGTGCCGTTGGTAGGCACGACGGTGGCTTTTCCTGACGTGAGGGATGTGGTGGTGGAAAACGGCCGTTATTTCAACGAAACAGAAGCGGAGCGGAGCGCTAAAGTGGCTGTGCTAGGCGCTGATTTAGCGACAGATTTGTTCGGCGAACAAACAGCCATTGGCCAATCTATCACCGTGGGCACGACCAAGTTAACCGTCATTGGAGTGGCAAAACCCAAAGGGGTGGTGGGCAACACCAATTTTGACGCGCAACTGTACGTCCCCATTCAATTGGTCTTCGATAAATTTGTACCATCCCAGTTTCGACAATTTGCTGGCGACCGTATTCGCCTCATCTATGTGCAAATCGCCGAAGAAGCGGATATGGATAGGGTGATTCAACAAATTGAAGTGAAGCTGGCGGCAAGCAAAAATATCACCGTCGAAGAACTGCCCTTCACCATCCAAACGCAGCAAGACATCATCGATACGCAGGGCGCCACCACGGCCGCCTTCCGTAGTTTGCTGGCATGGGTGGCGGGTGTGTCGCTGGTCGTGGGTGGTATTGGCATCATGAACATCATGTTGGTGAGCGTCACCGAACGCACCCGCGAAATCGGTATCCGCCAATCGGTAGGCGCCACGCCCAACGACATCCGTCTACAATTCCTGACCGAAGCGGTGATGCTGAGTCTGGTCGGTGGTTTGATTGGCGTGGTCTTGGGCGTTGGCGGCGCGTATCTGTTTGGCGCCACGAGCGATATGCGCACGGTGATTGTCCCCAGTTCTATTTTGTTGGCGTTTGGGTCAGCGGCGGCAGTGGGTATTGTGTTTGGCTTTTTCCCTGCCAATAAAGCGGCGCAGTTGGATCCGATTGAAGCATTGAGACATGAATAAATACAGGCTACAACAGTCTAAAAACAAACTGGTAAAAGTTAATATTATAGAAAAGACTTTTATAGTCTTTGGGAGTTAAGGTGAAGAGATGAATAAGATTTTGATTGTTTTAGGTTTGATGTTTGCGTTGATTTTGACGGCGTGTGGCGGCAAAGAAACGGCCGTTGGCGGCGGAGAAACTGCCGTTGGCGGCGGAGAAACGGCCGTTGGCGGCGGAGAAACGGCCGTTGGCGGTGGGGCAACTGAACCAACCGTGGCGAGTGAATCAAGTGAAGCTAATGAATCAGGTGAAGCGAGTACTGTTAGCAATGTTGTTCAGGTGAACGATTCTCTCCGTTTGAGTGAAGATTATAGCGATGCGCTGCCGGTACAGTCGCAGTTGGCGATTGGTATTTTGCAGTTGGAAAATGGTGATGATGCGGTAGATAAGACGTTGGCGGCTGAACTGCTGCCTCTGTGGCGTGCAATGCAAAGTTTATCAAACAGTGAGACGGCGGCCGATGCGGAAGTAACGGCCGTTCTCAACCAAATCCAAGATACATTGAGCGCAGATCAAGTAGCAGCCATCGCCGCCATGCAACTCACAGATGAAAGTTTCCAGGCGATGTTGGCCGAGGGCACTATTTCTATGCGGGGCGTCTTTGGCGGCAATCGCAACGCAGTAGGTGGCACAGGCAGCGGTCGCGGCGGCGGTCCCGGTGGGGGGCTTGGTGGTGGCTTGCCAGGTGGTGCTCCTGGCGGCGGTTTACCCGGTGATGATCCGAACGCTCAACAGACTCGCATTGCTGAACGCATTGCAGAGAGTGGCGGCGATAGCGCTAATTTCCAGGCATTGGCGATGATCAATGCGGTGGTTCGTTTATTAGAAGGCAAGACAGGCGAAGCGCCGACCGGTGATTTTTCTGGTGGCGGTCTCTTTGGTGAAGCAATAACGGCCGTTAGCGAAACAACTGGCCTCACTGTAGAAAACGTGCAAGCGGCGCTGGGTGAGGGCAAAACCTTGGCCGACATCATTGAAGAAAACGGTGGAGATCTTGAGATCGTTCAGGCAACGTTGATAGCCGCTGCCACTGAATTAGATTTCTTGCAAGGCCAGGACCCGGCTGAGTTTGTTTCTGGATTACTGACAGGTAAAAACGGCCGTTCTGGAAGCGAGTAGAATAGTCTGGTAGACTGTTGATCTTGAAAATTATTATGAAGGCGCAAAGCGGCAAAGAAAGGAAGAGATTGCAACGGGATTTTTCTTTGTGCCTTTTAAATCTTTGTCTCTTGTATAAAGTTTTGACTCATAGGTGATGTGAATCAATGTCCAAAACCATACTTGTCGTTGATGATAACGAACGATTACGCACTTTAGTAAAATCATATCTGATTCAAGAAGGGTATCGGGTGGTCACGGCGTCTGATGGGCGGGAAGCCTTGTTTGTGGCGCGCGATGAAAACCCAGACCTGATTGTGCTCGATATTATGATGCCAGAGATGGATGGCTACGAGTTCATGCGGGTGCATCGAAAAGAGCGCGAAACGCCAATCATCATTTTGACGGCGAAAATCGAAGAGACGGATGCATTTCTCGGTTTGGAATTGGGCGCTGATGATTACATTGCCAAGCCGTTTAGTATGCGCATTTTGGCGGCTCGAATTCGGGCTGTGTTACGTCGGATGGGCAAAGATGCGCCGGAAGTAGATGTGCTGCGGGCGGCGGATATTATGCTGGATAGAAACGGCCGTTCTGTAAAAGTGGCCGATCAAACCATCGACCTCACCCCCTCAGAATTCGACATTTTAGCCACCCTTATGGCCTCGCCCGGCCGTGCCTATTCTCGCCTGGATTTGCTCGACCGGGTACAGGGAACAGCGTTTGAAGGGTATGAACGCACCATCGATGTCCATGTGCGTAACTTGCGCACCAAAATCGAACCAGACCCACGTAACCCGCGTTATGTGGAAACCGTTTATGGCATCGGCTACCGCTTTGCTAACGAAGAAAGATAAATGATGAATTACAGCCCACTGGCTACTAAAAATTAACTTATGCGCTCACTAGCCTTAAAACTCACCCTCGCTTTTCTCTTCGTCGGCGTCATCGGCGCGGTTCTCGTCTCTCTGTTTGTGGGCATCCAGACACGACAGCAGTTCGACCGATTTTTGTCAGACAGTTATGAAAACGCTCTGGTGGATCAGTTGGCGATCTATTATGAACAGCATGGGTCGTGGCAAGGCGCTAATCGTGTGTTGATGCGGCTTTATCGGGATGGAGACAAATTGCCACTGGAGCAACGGCCGTTACCGTGGATAGTTGTAGATGAAACTGGCAGCCCTGTTACCGGCAGTGGTCAAAATCGCTCAAATCGACAAATAAACCAGCGTGATTTAGAGCAAGGGACGCCGATTCAAGTGAATGGTGAAACGGTTGGCTATCTCGTCAGAATTCCTTTTGAGAGAGGTCCAGGGCAAACGCCCTCTCCTGAAGAAACATTTTTAGCGCGTGTTTCACAAGGCATCTGGCTGAGTTTTGCAGTAGCGGCTGTAGTGGCGCTGCTGGTGGGTGTGGTGTTGGCGCATACGATTACCAATCCCATAAAAGAGCTGACAGGCGCCACAACGGCCGTTGCTCAAGGTGAGTTAGGTCGGCAGGTGCATGTCCATTCAAAAGATGAAATTGGGGAACTGGCTCACTCATTCAACCAGATGAGCGCAGACCTCTCCACAGCCAGCCAACAACGCCGCCAAATGACCGCTGACATCGCCCACGAACTGCGTACCCCGCTGAGCATCATCTTGGGCTACACAGAATCTTTGCGCGATGGCGTACTCTCTCCCGACCCCGAAACGTTCGAGATTATCCACGATGAAGCCCAAAATCTTAGCCGTCTGGTGCAAGATTTGCGTACACTCTCATTGGCAGATGCGGGGAAACTTGCTTTACATTTGGAGCGGCTGCCTCCATCGGAGTTGCTGCAAACGGTTGCCGCCAAATATCGGCATCAAGCAGAACGGCAAAACATTAGCCTCACCGTTCAAGCAGAGGCAAGCTTGCCTGAAGTTGAAATCGATCTGGGACGCATGGAGCAGGTATTGGGAAACCTGGTGAGTAATGCTTTGCGCTACACGCCAGCGAATGGGGAGATTTTGTTAACGGCCGTTCAGTCAGACCCCACCCATCTGCAATTAACCGTACAAGACAATGGCCCCGGCATCCCCCCGGACACCTTGCCCAAAATCTTCAACCGTTTCTACAAAGTAGACGAATCCCGTCAGGCGCACGAAGGAGAATCTGGCCTGGGTTTGGCCATTGCCCGCTCCCTGGTACAAATGCATGGCGGAACCATTCAAGCTGCCAGTCCTCCCGGAAAAGGCGCCATCTTCACCCTGACACTCCCCCTTCAAAAAGAAATGGATAAATAACAGCCCCCGTTGCCCCGGCGCTATTCGCCCTCATGTCATCAGCAAGTTATAATCAGTTCGCTGAAAAAACTAACCGCAGAGGACACAAAGGGCGCGGAGGATAGAAAATACCAGAGAAAAACCCCGTGCTCTCTGCGGTAAAAAAGACCTTTTTTCAGAAGACTCTTATAATGCCCCCAATAATTTGTAGTGCAAACCAAGCCTCTTCTGAACGACGGAGCGTGAAAGATGGCAAATAAATCAACCACACCGCAGGCCCAAGAATACGAAGACCTGCGCAAACAATTGGAATGGCTGGACGAAGAACGGCGCAAAGCCAACCGTAAACTGTCCGAAATGGAGCAAAAGCTGGAAATCTCAGAACGAGACATCGCCAGCCGCGATCAGCGCCTCAAACTGCTCGAAGAACAAATCGCCAAGCTCACTTCCCAGGTCTCGCGCATCCCACAGGTAGACATCCAACTGACTCAGTTCAAAGATGAAATCGTGCAGATGATTGAGCAGTACGACCAACGACGGCTGCAATCGCAGAAAGAGTTGGAAGCGATGCGCCGTGTAGAACATGAAGCCAATGCCCGTGAAATCGCCGACGTGCGCCAGGAATTGCCCGCCATCGGCCGGCTACAGCGAGACATGGAACTGCGGCAGGCAGAAGAAACCCGCCTGGCAACCCTCATCGGCCAGCAGCAAAATAAAATTTCAACGGTGGGCAACCGCGTCGATTCCTGGGAAAACGCCCTTTCCTTCCTGGAAGAGAAAGAAAAGCAAAATTCCCGTAACCTCACAGAATTGCAAACCCAGATGGTCGATGTCAATAAACGCTGGCCCCCCTTAAACGACAAACTAGACCTGCTCACCAGCAATCTCAACAAGGTTGACAGCAACATGCGCTCAGTCGTCGAAGCGCAGCAAGAGATACGTGAATCGACCAAAAACTGGATGGAGCAAATTCAAATCGGCGAATATGAGCGCAACCAAAAGCTGGAAAATTGGCGGCAGCTTATCGACGAACAAACCCAAACCATCGCCCAGTTTTCCCGCGAATGGATCACCTTCTCCGACCAGTACAAAGAAGCCAAGATGGCCGTGCAAACCCTGGCGCCCTGGCAGGCCCAAATTGAGCAGCAGCAGCGCGACACGGCCGAACTGCTGCGTGTAGAAGCGCACCGGATGCAGTCAGCCTGGGACAATTTCACCCTGGAGAGTGACAAAAAGTGGAAAACGTTTGACGTGGAATTAGAACAACGCTGGTCTGCCTTCAACCGCCAACTGCGCCAGATTTCAGAGCAAATCATCCTGTTTGAGGAAACGCTCAAAGAGATGAACCTGGACAAAGATACCCTGTGGCGGGTGCAAACAGCCCAGGCAGACGCCCTCAAGCAGCTGCCCCGTATGTGGCTGGAAGAAGTAGAAAAAGCGATCACCAATAACCCCAACCGCCGCCGCCAACCAGCTCTGGTTCCCATCCGCGAAGATTAACGATACATGTATGTCATTGGCACCGCCGGGCATGTCGATCACGGCAAATCCACTCTGATAGAAGCGCTCACCGGCATCGATCCGGATCGGTTGCGTGAAGAAAAAGAGCGCGAGATGACCATCGATCTCGGCTTTGCCTGGCTGTCGCTGGGCGATGGCGAAGAGGTGGGCGTGGTGGATGTGCCCGGCCATCGCGATTTCATTGAAAATATGCTGGCGGGCGTGGGCGGCATTGACCTGGCCTTGTTCGTGGTGGCCGCCGATGAAGGCGTTATGCCGCAGACAAAAGAGCATCTGGCTATTCTTGACTTGCTCAATGTAGGCGGCGGCGTGGTGGCCCTCACCAAAACGGATCTGATCGACGACCCCGATTGGCTGGAACTGGTGACGCTGGACCTGCATGAGACGCTGGCCGGTACGATTTTGGCCGACGCGCCTATCCTACCGGTTTCCGCCAAAACGGGCGCGGGGCTGGCAGACCTGAAAACCTTGTTGTGGCAGCATTTATCGGCCGCCGAGCCGCGCCCGGATTTGGGCCGGCCCCGTTTGCCAGTAGACCGCATTTTTAGCCTCTCAGGTTTTGGCACGGTGGTGACGGGCACATTGTTAGACGGCCGTTTCCGCATCGGCGATCCCGTAGAAATTCAACCCACCGGTCAAAAAGGACGCATTCGCGGCCTGCAAACCCATCGAACCAAGTTAGAAGTAGCCCAACCGGGCAGCCGCGTGGCCATCAATATCAGCGGCGTTGACCGGGATGATCTCTTTCGCGGCTGCGTCATCGCCGCCCCCGGTGTGGTCAGCGACACTATCCTCTTAGACGCTTCCTATCGCCATCTGGCCGACGCCAGCGGCTCCCTGAAACACAATATGGAAGTAAAACTGTTCGTGGGCGCGGCGGAAGTGGTGGCGCGGACCCGCGTATTGGGCGCGGCTCACATCAACCCTGGCGAAACGGGCTGGCTGCAACTGGCCTTGTCTGAACCGGTGGCCATCAGCCGCCGCGACCGCTTTATTTTGCGCCGGCCTTCGCCCGGCGAAACCTTGGGCGGCGGCCTGGCGCTGGATCCACATCCGGGGCGACGCCACCGCCGTTTCCGGCCAGAAGTCGTCGAGCGGTTGGAAACATTGGCGCAGGGCACGCCGGCCGAACTGCTGCTGCAAACCATCCGCCGCCTGGAGCCAGTGACCCAAAACAAGGTGATACAAAGCGCGGGCATGGCTGAAGAAACGGCCGTTTCCGCCCTGCAAGAATTGGAAACCAATCAAGAAATTCTACTGGTAGAGAAACAAATCATCAGCCGCGCTTCCTGGCAAGCCTGGCAAGACAAAGTGGTCACGCTGCTGCGCCATTACCACCAGGCCAACCCGCTGCGCCTGGGTATGCCACGAGAAGAGCTGCGCAGCCGCCTGGGTCTGACGCCGCCCGTTTTTAACGCCCTGGTGCAAACGATGGTGGAAACCGGGCAGGCTGCCGAAACTGGCGCTTTACTCCAACGACCAGAGCATGAGATTCGCTTTTCACCACAACAGGAAACGGCCGTTGCTGCTTTGCGGCGTCGGCTGGCGGCGGAAGGGGTGGCCTCGGCCAGTGTGAAGGAGTGTAAAACGGCCGTGGGCGAGGCGGTGTACACCGCCCTGCTCGACCTGGGCCAGCTGCATCAACTCAACGGCGAGGTGGTCTATGCCACTGCCGAATACGAGCGGTTTACCGGCCAGATCGTCGCGTTTCTGCAAAAAAACGGGGAAATCAACGCCGCGCAAACGCGCGATCTGCTGCAAACCAGCCGCAAATACGCCATCGCCCTGCTGGAACATCTGGACGAGATTAAAGTGAGCAAGCGAGTCGGCGATAAGCGGGTCTTGGTAAAATAAGGGGTTCTATGCGAATTTTCATCACAGGCGCGACCGGGTTTGCCGGTTCTCATCTCGTTGATTCATTGCTGGCGCAGGGCCATGACCTCTACGCCTTGACGCACCCGACCACCAGCCATCAGCGCTTGCCCAACCATCCCCGGCTGCACAGCGCCATGGGAGATTTACTGGAGTTAGATTCGTTGAAAACGGCCGTTGCCCAAGCCCAACCCGATGTGGTTTATCATTTAGCCGGGCAGGCGTATCCGGCTCGTTCCTGGCAAGACCCGGCGCTGACGATTGCCATCAATACCGGCGGTACGGCCAATTTGTTGGAAGCGGTGGTGGCGTATGGCCGCCCTCGGGTGGTGGTCGTTTCCAGCGCTGAGATTTACGGCTATGTCACCGAGGCTGATTTACCGCTCACAGAAGAAACGCAGCCCCAACCGCGCCATCCGTATGGGGTGAGTAAATGTGCGGCGGGGCAGTTAACGGCCGTTTACGCCAAACAATATGATCTGCCCGTCGTCGAAGCCCGCCCTTTCAACCATATCGGTCCCCGGCAAGCGCTGGGCTTCGTCGTGCCAGACTTTGCCAGCCAACTCGCCGCCATTAAATTAGGCCAGCAGCCGCCCGTCATCTCGGTGGGCAACCTGGACGCCCAGCGCGATTTCAGCGATGTACGTGACATCATCCGCGCCTACCAACTGCTGGCCCAAGCCGGGCGGCCGGGCGAACCTTACCTGATTTGTTCAGGCCAGCCCGTTTCCATCCATTATTTGCTGAATGTGCTGATTGAGACGGCCGGCGTCCCCGTGGAAATTACCTACGACCCGGCGCGAATGCGTCCCTCAGACACCCCCTGTCTTTACGGCAGCCATGCCAAACTCACGCGCCATACCAACTGGAAACCTGAAATCCATCTGCGCCAATCGCTGGAAGACGCCTTTACAGATTGGTTTGAAAAGCTGCAAACCTGACGATTAGGGAAGCCAGAAACGCCTGTTCGCACGTGGGCGTGCAAACTCGACCAATCAGTAGAAGCGGCGGCCACCCGAAAAGGACGGGTGCGCGTCGTTTTTGTTGACGTAGTATCATTGCTAAACGAGGACTTCGACAAGCTCAGTCCTCGTCTCCATCAACCAAAGTTACGCCCACCCAAAAAGGACAGCCTTGTTGCCCCTGGTTAAATGTTTATAATAAAAACGAATGCAAGAAGTCGATATTGTCATCGCTGCGCACGTTGAAGATGCGGCGAGATTGGGCGGCGTGGCCATGGTCTACTGTGATATTTTGAACCACCCTCGAGCCTGGTTGCCATGAAAACGGCCGTTAAACAAGCCCTCCTCGTCTATCTGGCAGCCCGGCTGATTTTGCTGGTCTGGTCGATTTTGGCGCCGCTGCTCATCCCGGCGCCAACCACCCCAGACCCCGTCCTCCGCCCCTACCTGGGACAACCCCACTTCACCAGCGGCGTCACCGGACTGCTGCTTGGCCCCTGGCAGCGCTTCGACACGCAGCGCTACCTGCGCATCGCCGCAGAAGGGTACGCCCACGAAGAGGATTCCGTTTTCCCGCCGCTTTACCCGCTGGCTACCCGGGCGCTGGGTCTTTTGTTTGGCGGCGGGGCGGCGGGCAATTTATGGGCGGCGACGCTGATCAGCAACCTGGCGTTTATCGGGCTGCTGATTTTGCTGTACATCGCCGCAGAGTATGATCTGGGGGCGCATTTTGCTCCGCGCACCCTACTTTACCTCACGTTCTTCCCCACCGGCTTCTTTTTACTGGCGCCCTACACCGAATCGCTCTTTATTTTTCTGGCTTTGGCTTCGCTATGGTCGGCGCGGCATAACGGCCGTTTCTGGTTGGCTGGCATACTCGGTTTATTGGCGGCGCTCACCCGGCTCACCGGCTGGGTGCTGGTAGTTCCCCTGGTCTATGAATGGTGGCGGCAGTGGGGTCGTCCCTTCCTGGCGCAAAGAGGAAACGTCCACCCGGTTAAACGGTTCTATCTGCTGGCAAATGGGGTGGCGGTGCTGCTGCCGGGATGGGGAACGGCCGTTTTCCTGCTGTGGCGTTGGGCGGCCGGGTTACCCGCTATCAACGTCATCTACGAAAAATATTGGTATCAAGTGACCGGTTTGCCGGGCACAGACCTGCTGCGGGCGCTGCAAACCATGTTTTTCGACGGCCTGGCGCGACAGGGCGAATTCACCCTCTGGTTCGACTTCTTCTGCGCCCTCCTGCTCATCGTCACCACCGCTCTCGCTTTTCGCCGTCTGAACATCACCTACGGCCTCTTTTCGCTGATGCTGCTGCTCTTCATGCTGCTGCCCGCCTCCGACCTCAAACCCCTTTACTCCTTTTCGCGCTACACCCTCGCCTTCTTCCCCACCTTCATGCTGCTGGCCTGCGCCGGTAAAAACCCCTGGCTCCACCGCCTCATCCTCTATCCCTCTTTTATGTTATACCTTTATTTTAGCGGGCAATATTTCCTTTGGGGCTGGGTGGCCTAACAATTGGAGCGCGGGCATCTTGCCCGCCTTCTTGCGGGCAAGATGCCCGCACTCCCTACCCTCATATACAAATCCAACGACTTGTTAACCTAAATCTGACACAATTGGCTGATAATCAGTGGTATACAAAAAGATAAAAAGGAGCGTAGTATCCGCTTAAAAAATTTAATACAAAGATACGAAGATACAAAGGAACAAAGTTTTTAAAGGGTTTTCTTTGTCCTTTTGTATCTTTGTAATA
>CAZXVH010000138.1:10974-12229 GCA_964643965.1 uncultured Ardenticatenaceae bacterium | reverse complement strand
TGTATGCTCAACGTCTGCGGAGCAGCGGTATTGAGTTGGTGATTAGACATGAGGGGGTAGGCAGAAAGGAAAACGGTTCCTTCAGCTTCACTTGGGGCGGGCGGGGCAGTCACTGCTTGATGGTCAGCGTAAGCTAAAAAAGCGAGCGCTGAGAGCGGCTGCGCCTATGGCGCAGCCGCTCCGATTTTAATTTGAGGGGGTATCGTATTTGTCGGGGATGAGGCAAAATGCGTGAACAATGACAAGACGGTAAAAAGCACAACAACCATATTAAGGAATAAAAATGAGCGCCTGAACATAAGACAATCCTCCCATTTTAATATGATGAAACCTGAGCCAAACCTAATTCCTGATTAAACTGAAATTTCATGCGGCTACCAACAACAAAGTTAGGGTAACAAAAAAGTTCCGCGCTGTAAATAACGAGATTACAAAATAAATGTGACCTTTCAGGATTTCAGGAGATTGATGGTTAATATTGTGTATCCAAAGAACTTTACGTAATACGCAATACATCAAAACCCTACGAGATCCCAAAGAGCCAGACTTTCCTCTGCGCTTTTACATTTGGAATAGCACCAACATGAAACTGAATTAGAAAGGGAGAACGGCCGTTAATCCTCAACCACACTGATGGTATAATTGCCAAAATAACGAAGGGCAATGCTTACCAATATGTCAACCAATCTGCACGATCAGAACGCCACGCAAACCATTTGAAGCGAGGAAAAAGCTATGCCACGACTATCTGCCTCTCGCAAATATCTTAATAAAAAAGCCCGTAAACACTCTACCGGATACCCCATAGGCACGGTTGCCTACTATGGCCCCACCGATCAATTTGCCTCCAAAGTAGCAGTGAGCATAATCAGCGAAAACAACAAACAACTGGCGCTGGAACGCTGGTACGCCTCCACAGAAGATGTGCGACTTGACGAAGAAATTTGCCAACAAATTGCCACATTTTTGCAGGAATATGATGTCTATCGGGTCGCTATGCCAGATCGCATCATAGGCTGCCCCCACGAAGAAGGCATTGATTATCCCCTCGGAGAAGTTTGCCCCCAGTGTCCCTTCTGGATTGGCATTGATAGGTGGACAGGAGAACGCTTACCCTAATCTTTGCGTTCATTTTTATGAAGTCGTAATGCGATTTGATAAATCGCGTATCGAATTACCAATTCGATTTACAGTTGTAGCGCGATTTGATAAATCGCGTATCGAATTACCAATTCGATTTACAGTTGTAGCGCGA
>CAZXVH010000138.1:3650-10874 GCA_964643965.1 uncultured Ardenticatenaceae bacterium | reverse complement strand
GCGATTTGATAAATCGCGTATCGAATTACCAATTCGATTTACAGTTGTAGCGCGATTTGATAAATCGCGTATCGAATTACCAATTCGATTTACACTGGAGAATTCCCATGAGTATCAACCGCATCATCATCATCGTGTTAGACAGTGTAGGCATCGGCGAAGCGCCAGATGCGGCCGCCTTCGGCGACGTGGGCAGCCATACCCTGGGCAATATGGCTCGCGTCGTCGGTGGCCTGCATGTGCCCCATATGGAACGGATGGGCCTGGGCAATATCGCCATCCTGGACGGGGTGCTGCCACAAACGGAACCAACGGCCGTTTACGGCAAACTAACCGAAATATCAGCCGGCAAAGATACCACCACCGGCCATTGGGAACTGATGGGCATTGAACTGAAACAAGCATTCCCCATGTATCCCCACGGCTTTCCGCCCGCAGTGATGGAGCGCTTTGAAGCGGAAATCGGGCGCGGCACATTGGGCAACTACCCCGCCTCCGGCACTGTCATCCTCGACGAACTGGGCGCGGAGCATATGGCCACGGGCAAGCCCATCGTCTATACCTCTGGCGACAGCGTATTTCAGATTGCGGCGCATGAGGAGATTATCCCCCTCGATGAGTTGTACCACATTTGCCACATCGCCCGCGAAATTTTACGCGGGGAACATGAGGTCGCCCGGGTCATCGCCCGGCCGTTTATCGGCGAACCGGGACACTTCACGCGCACCGCCAACCGGCATGACTATTCCGTCGTGCCGCCCGAACCCACCTTGCTCGACAAAATCAAGGATGCTGGACAAATGGTTTACGCCGTGGGCAAAATCAACGATATCTTTGTGGGGCAGGGCATCACCGACTATGTGACGACGCTGGATAATATGGATGGCGTGGACAAAACCATCGCCGCCATGCAGACTCAGAACCGCAAGGGTCTCATCTTCACCAACCTGGTGGACTTTGACGCCAAATTCGGCCATCGCAACAATCCCGAAGGGTACGCCAATTGTTTGGCTGAGTTCGACCAACGTCTGCCAGAAATTGTGGCGGCGCTCAAGGAGGATGATGTGCTGGTGCTGACGGCCGATCACGGCAACGATCCAGTCACGCCCAGCACCGACCACTCGCGGGAGTATGTGCCTATTCTCATCACGGGCAAGCCGGTGAAGGCCGGGGTGAATATTGGGGTGCGGGAGACGTTTGGGGATTTGGCGGCGACGGTGGCGGAGTTGTTGGGGGTAGAACGGCCGTTAATCGGCACAAGTTTTAAAGATGCTATTTTACCGTCAGATGGGTGGCAACGACCGTTGGCTCTATAATCGATCACAATGGTTCAAAAATCACGGCACAAAAAATCCTGTTGGGGAATTTTCATTTTCTCACTCGTTCTCATCCTCTTGTCTTTAGGGGTCTATTTTTCTCAATGTTGCCAGAAAACGGCCGTCTCTCCAGATAATGCACTGATAGCGATAAGCGCCACCGCTACGGCAAAACCCCCGCAACCCAGCACTACACCCACGCCCATAAAAACAGGACAACCCCTTTTCCCACCAGCTTTGGCTACCCCCACATTAAAACCTTCCTCTACCCCGCTTCCCACAGCGACTCTTGCGCCTACTCTTCAAGCCACTCCTCAAGCGATTTTCGTCAACGGGCTGCCGCCAGAAGCCTTCATCCAGATACCCGCCAAAACGATGCACCATAGCCTGGAAATTCTAGCGCGGGGCAAAGCGGCTGGCCGCAATCCGAATCGTTTCTCGAAGGTGGGGGATAGCATTTTAGATACGATACCTGATCACATCAAAGGTAATACATTTGGGACATCAGACTTCGCTACGACCCGAACCCAAGAACAGTCGCGTTTTTAAGCCGAATTAAGCAGAAAACCAGGGGGCTTTTGAGCAAAATCGAGCAACTTTTTGAATTTGGCATATTTTACCGCGTTGCAAAAATGCATGGCGTCCTGCCCCATCGTTAATAAATGACCTTTAGCAAGCAACCAAACGGCAGGTGCGATTGTTTTCTGTATATAACCAGAGGCACCCAATCAAATTGCTATCGGGGATGATCCGACCTATACATAACTTTTTATCGCACCCAAACGGTTCAAATGGCAAAAGGCTGCCAATTAATAAACCAAGCGGTTGTGTATTATATTGTTACAATAGTCTCGAACTTAATTTGCCGCAAACATTCTTTTCATCATTCTACTTCACAATATATAATGTCTAATTAATCGGAGATGAAATTGCTTACATCTGACTTGGATCGCGTGATAAAGGTAAAGTGAATTGCAAACAGCTTTGCTTCTTTAAAAATCGTTATTAGTTTAACATTGGGTTGTTAGAGGCTGCTTTTTTGACAGTCTGTTAGTAAATAAGGTTTGATCTTCAACAGTACCTTCAAGCCAAGGCACAGAACAATACGATTTGATGAACGCAACACAATCGAGTAATACTGGGCAGTTCATATTGGAATTCATTAATAGTCAATTGGATTTCATACATATCTGGCAAACCGATCGCGCAAAGGCTGCCAAATACTACAATTACAATGGTGAAAAGATTCAAATCGGTAATCTGGATCTGCCAAGTGGAACTATTCCTATTTACGAAGAAGGTGAGATTCGATTGTCGCGCTTTCAATTAGGAGAATTAAATATTGAGCTTGTGTTTCGAGGCATGAATATTACTGATGTTGAATCAATTGTATCCTCTCTCTCAGCGTAGCTATGCTGACAACAGCCAAAACCTGACATTTTGATCAGAGTTGACATGATCAGATACTGGCCCAGTCGGTAAAATGGAGGTTGATTATTCAAGTTTATGAAACGACACGAATATCAAATAATTATAAAAGAAAAGACTCCTTACGTGTTCTTTTGCCTTGCCATCCTGCTCTTGATAGGATGTCAAGCTAGTGTTGATAATATCGAATCCGCCGCGAATACAGTATCAACTAATTCTAGAGATGAAAACGTGGGTGCGGCAGTTAATGAAATCCATTCGCCGAAAAACAATGATAACGGAACATATTGGGGTGGTGGCGAGTGGGGAGATCGACCCGTTGTAAGCTTGGAACACGGTATCTCCGAGGCAGCTCATGTGGAAGTTATATCTTGTGGGCTTAATGATGTTTCGATCGATGATGCAGTCGAAAACCATTTGAATTTGGGTGTATCTCAATCTAAAGAATCCAAGATAGTGATTCGGGAACTAAATGAAAAGACCGAACCGTTGTGGATCAAATCTATAACGGTTAACTCCTTGGCATTTGACGTATTTCTTATCGATTGCAATGAAGAGAACTCTTAGAAGCAAGCTTTTGCTACTCCCCTGATACCAATCAGTTTTGGGTCTTTAGGATTTGCTGGAGTTGGTGTCATTCTGAACGCAGTGAAGAATCCCCTACCTCTGGGATGCTTCGTTTCACTCAGCATGACACGAGTAAAACCTCATGAGTTCCCAAAGAGTCTCAGTTTTTTACCGTATTTGACAACGGCCGTTATCAGTTAGGCGATTATCAATATCTACAAAACGTCATTGATTACTACGCTGGTGCCTACAGTCGCACTGGCGTTGCCGCCGAAAATGGCTGGAGCGCCGCCACCATCCTCAGCACAAAGTGGGCAAATAACGAATACTGTTATGAAAACGAGACCCCGTTAGCCTGTGAAATTCGCCTCAACAACCCCTCCCTCATTCTCATTCATTTTGGCACTAATGATTGGACGGAAACCTATGAAACCAATATGCGCCAAATTATTGAATTTTCTATCAGCGAGGGGATCGTTCCCGTTTTAATCACCAAGGCAAATCGCATCGACCAAACCAATGAGCGCAATGCTATTCTGCGCCAACTAGCGGCAGAGTATCATATTCCTGTGTGGGATTTTGATGTGATTGCGGCTACCTTACCGGATAGAGGCTTGGCTCAGGATGAGGCTCATTTGAGTGTTGGCAATGATTTTGATTACACAGACTCGCAAAATATAAGCCAAGGGTATGAGGCATTTAACCTAACGGGGCTTCTGTTTCTAGATGCTTTTTTACGTGAGGTTGTCTATGCCGATAAATAAAGCCTATTTTCCATTTATCCTGGTGCGCGTCGCCCCTATGAATTCCTCTGTTTATGGCTCACTTATTACGCTAAACGGTACGCTAATTATACTTAGATTACGCTGGAAAGGTATATCTGTACCACCCGGCTCAAAATCCTGGATTGTTCCCGCATCCCAATGCAAGACGGCATAAAGCGTATCGGTGGCCTGTTCGGGATCGATGACAACGCGCACATCTCGGTTCACGCCGGGCGCCAGCCACGTTTGCCCGATAATCTCGCCCAATTCCCCCTCATCATCGGTATAGATAACGGCCCAGGCATCTACTTCGGTAACGGTAAAGGGAATGGTAACGGCCGTTTCCCCCCCATCCACCTCCTGCAACGCCTGATCCCGTGATCCCAGATAGTTGCCCGGGTTTGTGCGGAAGCTAAACGGATTGGCAATGCGTCCCTGATACATAATTTGGAAATCGGCCGCCGGGAAATTGAAGGCGTCACCTGGCGCCGTATCCTCATGCAAAAAGATAAAAAGCTGCTCCGTCACCGCTGCGCCCAGTAGCCCCACAGACACCTGCTCATTGAGGCCATCTGCCAGCGCCGCCGAGCCAATGATAATGCCGGGGCCGCCTTCTTCATCGGCGGCGTAGACGACCACCCAGCCCGGCCCATTGCTGATGACGCGCTCCACCACAATACGGTTATCAATCACCGGCTGGTCAAAAATAACCAGATTGGGCGGATACGTAGTCTGAATTTCTGCCACCACCGGCTCACCGATTGCCAGCACGGGCAGATCATCTTCCGGGAAATCAAAACGCTGCTCACGGCCGTCATCTTCATGCAGCATGGCGTAAAGCGTGGGCGTTCCCTCACGCCAGGGAATACGAATCACCACATCTTCTGTCAGCCCCGCTTTTACAAAACCAGCGCCTAAAATGGGGCCGATGGCGCCTGCTTCCTGGGCATGGATCACCACCCAACCCGGCCCCGGCGCACGCACGGCGTCAATGCGCACCAGGCCATCTTCCAAAATCGTTTGATCGCTGGCCTGAATTTCGGGCAGCGCCATTTGCCGCTCAATGGCGAAGGATTGGGACACGGTGGCTCCGTTTTCCAGCAGGGGATTATCTTTGCCCGGAAAATCAAACGTTTCTTCGCTGCCCACGTTAACATGAATCATGGCCGACAGGGTATCAGTGGCTTGCAAGGGATCGATGGTGATTTCGACAGCAGAAGACACGCCGGGGGAAACGGCCGTTTGCCCCAACACCTCCCCTATCTGTCCCTCCCGTTCCGCATGAATCACCACCCAGGCCGGTTCGCGCACCGTCACCCGGTCCACCGTAATCACGCCGCTTTCATCCAATGGCTGATCAGAGACAGTAAGAGAAGGGCGCACCGGCGTAGCGGTGGCGGTGGGGGTTGGGGTTTTTGTGACCGGCGGGGGCATCGTGGCCGTGGCAACGCCGCCGCTGAGCGTGGCCGAAGCGTCCGCCGCCGGCAGCGTCGGGGTGGCTGGCTCTTCTTGGGAACAGGCTGCCAGGAGCAGCAACATGAGTGAAAACAAAAGTATACGTTTCAGCAAAACAACCTCGCTTCAAAAGGGGCAATTGTCAATTTTCAACAGTTAATTGTCAATCTGCTTTCATTGACAGCTAACAATTATACCCGGCAAGGTAGTAATGTAACATGTCAGCGAGAGGTGAGGGTGCGCGTAAGTTCTGTTAATGTGCAGAGTTCGCACGCCCACGTGCGAACGGGCACATGGGCGTGGAGGCACAAAAAGCTGTGCCCTACTCTGCGTCAACAAAATCTGCACCTACCCGAGAGGTGAGCAGCGGGTCATTTGCCCCCGCTGCCCGCCTCCCTGCCTTATACCACAATATTTACCAACTTATTGGGTACCACGATCACCTGGCGAATGGACTGGCCGTTAAGAAAACGCTGAACGCCGGGGGCAGCAACGGCCGTTTCCCCCACCACCTTCTCATCTTCATCCAGCGCCGCCACAATGCGGTCCCGCACCTTGCCGTTAACCTGCACTGGCAGCGTCACCTGCGCCGCCACCGTCAGCGCTTCGTCATACACAGGCCAGGCGGCGCGATGCACAGAATTGACGTTCCCCAGCACTGTCTGCCAGATTTCTTCGCTGATGAAGGGACAGATGGGCGCCAGCAGCAGCGTGAATGTTGCCAGCGCCTGCCGCCATTGCCCGGCCGAAACCGTTTCATCAGATTGCGCTTCGACCAGGTCATTCAGGTACGCCATCAGGGTGGAGACGGCCGTGTTGAAACGAAACTCACTCATATCGGCCGTGAGGCGCTGGATGGCCTTATGCCGCCGGCGCTCAAAGCCCTCATTGAAACTGGCTGTCGTTTTCGCAGCCATGGGCGCTTCATGGGCCAGCCGCCAGAAGCGATCCAGGAAGCGGGTGACGCCGCGAATGCCCCGCTCGTCCCAGGTGGTCTCGGCGTCAAATGGTCCCAGAAATAGCAGATAGGCGCGTAGGGCGTCGGCCCCATAGCGAGCCACCACGTCGTCGGGCGTGACCACGTTGCCCCGCGATTTAGACATTCTGCGCCCATCCACCGCCGAGTGCATGACGCCCTGGTTGCGCAGTTGGCTGAATGGCTCCTCAAAGTGGATCAACCCGGCGTCGGCCATCACTTTGGTCCAGAAACGGGCGTACAGCAGGTGCATGACGGCGTGTTCTGCCCCGCCCACGTAGACATCTACCGGCAGCCATCGTTTGACGGCCGCCGGATCAAAGGGGCCGTCCTGGTAGTGGGGGCTGGCGAAACGCAGGAAGTACCAGGAGGAGCAGGCAAAGCCATCCATGGTGTCGGTTTCTCGTTGGGCGGGGCCACCACATTGCGGGCAGGGGGTGTTTACCCAGTCGGGCAGGCGGGCCAGGGGCGAACGGCCGTCTGCGGCGGGCGCAAAGTCATCGGTTTCTGGCAGGCGCACGGGCAGGTCATCTTCGGCAACCGGCACAGGGCCGCAAGTGGGACAGTGGATGATGGGGATGGGCGCGCCCCAATACCGTTGGCGGGAGATCAGCCAGTCACGCAGCCGGTAGCTGGTTTGAAAACGGCCGTTTCCCGCAGCCGCCAATTTTGCCACTATTTGCTTGCCGCCGCTCTGGGAAGCCATGCCGGAAAATGA
>CAZXVH010000138.1:0-3550 GCA_964643965.1 uncultured Ardenticatenaceae bacterium | reverse complement strand
GCTGTCCGCCCTCCCAGGGGGCACGACAACGGGGATGATGGGCAGGCCAAAGCGTTCGGCAAAAGCATAATCCCGACTGTCGTGGCCAGGTACGCCCATGACCGCGCCGGCGCCGTAGCTCACCAGCACGTAGTCGGCAATCCAGATGGGAACTGGCTTGCCGGTCAGGGGGTGGCGGGCGTAAGCCCCGCTGAAGACGCCGCTCTTCTCCTTTTCAGTGGAGAGGCGCTCAATTTCAGACAGCTTTTGGCTTTGCGCGATGTAATGGGTAACGGCCGTTTGCTGCGCCTCGGTGGTGATCTCTGCTACCAACGGATGTTCCGGGGCCAACGCCAGGAAGGTGACGCCATACAAGGTGTCGGGACGGGTGGTGAACACGGAGATGGTGGCGCTGCCAATGGCGAAATCTACCGCTGCCCCTTCTGATCGGCCGATCCAGTTGCGCTGCATCGTTTTGATGCGTTCCGGCCAATCTATGGTGTCCAGATCGACCAGCAGCCGGTCGGCGTAGGCGGTGATTTTGAAATACCATTGCTTTAGTTCTTTTTTAGTAACGACGCTATCGCAGCGCCAGCAACGGCCGCTTCGACCTTGCTCAGTGGAGGCGTTTTCCACCTGTTCATTGGCGAGAATCGTCTGGCAGCGGGGACACCACCACTGGCTGCCCATGGCCTGATACGCCAGCCCGCGTTTAAACAGCAGCAAGAAGAACCACTGCGTCCAGCGATAATAATCCGGGTCGGTGGAACTGAATTCTCGTGACCAATCATAGGCACACGCCATGAGCTGCATCTGGCGTTTGTACGTTTCGCTGAACAGGCGGCTGCTTTCCTGGGGATGAATGTCGTGGTCGATGGCGTAATTTTCGGCCGGCAAGCCAAAGGCATCCCAGCCCATGGGGTGCAGCACGTTGTACCCCTGCATGCGCCGAAAGCGGCTGCTGACGCCGGTGGGTACATAATTGCGCCCATGCCCCACAGACAGCCCGGAGCCGGACGGGTAAGGAAAAAAGTCCAGGATATAGATGTCTGGCTTCTCGGGATCGTCGCCGGTGTGGTAAAGATTTGTTTCGTCCCAAATGGGTCGCCATTTAGCTTCTATTTCTGCGAATGGATATTGTTGGGTGGTCATGTTATTTCCTCGTTTTACTCGATTGAAGATTTATGATTTTAGATTGTTTATTTTTATCTGATTTTCTGAGTACCGTATTTTGCCTGACAACAAACGCGACAGGCAGCGTCGCTAACCGGTACGCGGGCGGCGTCCGGTTCTGTTGTCAGGCGTAAGTAAGACGAGAATGTGGATCATATGTTTAAATCAAAAAAGGCCACCGACTGGTTGCCGATGGCCTAATACAAAGAAACACAAAACAAAAGGAGATGGTTTACAACGGCCGTTTACCAGGCAAATGCCAGCCAGACTTGATCCGGGGTTGGTCAAGTAAGTGAACTAAATAGTGGCTGACTAAAAATCGTTTCATCATATGCCTCATAAACGTAGGCAAACGGTAGCACATTTTTGTCGTCTATGTCAAGAAGGATTTGGGTAATCCTTCAACATGAGAAGGTCAGCTTTTGGTAAAAGTTGACCTTTGTGGCTCACAAAAGACCTGGCTGGCTTTTTGCGTATTTGAAAAGCATATGCCCTGATGGAATCTATCAAGTCTGAACGTTTGATTTAGTTGCGATAACCCAGAAAATAGAACTTGAAATTAAACCAAAGAATAACAAAATAACAGCACCATGAATAATAGGGTTTCGCTTTTATAATAGAGAATATAACTGCAACTGATTTTTTGTGTCGTGCAAGATAAATGCCCTGCTTTGACGCCCTATTTCCTCACTGCTATACTCCGCCAGATAGTTGGATAGTCAGATAGTCGAGTAGTCGAGTAGTTTGGCAGTCTGCCGCTATCAATCAATTTCCAACAGTAAAAAGGTAAAGGTATGGCAAAACAAGACAAACTGACGCCTCGCAGCGAGGATTTTAACGATTGGTATAACGCCGTCGTACAAAAAGCAGATTTAGCCGACTATGGGCCAGTGCGCGGCACCATGATCGTTAAGCCGTATGGCTGGGCGTTGTGGGAAAATATTCAAGGCGCATTAGACAAACGCTTCAAAGCCACCGGCGTACAAAACGCCGGCTTCCCCATGTTTATCCCCATGAGTTTTTTGCAAAAAGAAGCGGCTCACGTAGAAGGTTTTGCCCCGGAACTGGCCGTCGTTACCATTGGCGGCGGGCAGGAATTGGCGGAACCGATTGTGGTGCGCCCCACCTCAGAGACGATGATCGGCCATGCTTACGCCAACTGGATTCAAAGCTACCGGGATTTGCCTCTGCTGCTCAATTTGTGGAACAGCGTCGTGCGTTGGGAACTGCGCACCAAGCTGTTTTTACGCACCCTGGAGTTTTACTGGCAGGAAGGGCACACCGCCCACGCCACCGCCGCCGAAGCCGACGAACGCACCCGCCTCATGCTGGATGTCTACGCCGATTTTGCCATCAACGAAGCGGCCGTGCCCGTGATTTCCGGCCTCAAATCAGAGATGGAACGGTTCGCCGGCGCCAATGAAACCTTCACCATCGAAGCGATGATGGGCGATGGCAAAGCGCTGCAATCAGGCACCTCACACAACCTGGGCGAAAACTTTGCCAAAGCGTTTGATATTCAATATTTAGACCAGAACAATGAACTGCAATACGCCTGGACCACTTCTTGGGGGCTGAGTACCCGCTTCATCGGGGCCATCATCATGACGCATGGCGACGACCACGGGCTGATTATGCCGCCGCGCCTGGCCCCTTACCAGGTGGTGATTGTGCCCATTTACAAGAAGGATGAAGAAAAGGCGCTGGTATTGGAAGCCACTGAGCGCATCCAACAAGAACTCACCGACGCCGGTATTCGTATCAAAGTTGATGATCGGGAAAACTTGACGCCTGGCTTTAAGTTTAACGATTGGGAACTGCGCGGCGTACCGGCCCGCCTGGAAATTGGGCCGCGCGACGTGGAGAAGCATTCGGTGGCGCTGGCCCGTCGAGACAGACCGGGACGAGAAGGCAAGCAGTTTGTTTCGCAAGAGGGCATTGCCCACACGGTGGCGGATTTGCTCGTGGAAATACAGCAAGCGCTGCTGGATCGGGCCACCCGGTTCCGCGATGACAATACCCATGATGTAGACAACTATGATGATTTCAAAACGGCCGTTTCTACCGGGTTTGCTCGCGTCTGGTGGGCCGGCGACAGCGCCGACGAGACCCGCGTCAAAGAAGAAACCAAAGCCACCATCCGCTGCTTCCCTCTCGACCAGCCTGGCGGCAGCGGCCCCTGCTTCTTCACCGGTAAACCGGCGGATAAAATCGCCATCTTCGGGCGAGCGTATTAGTCATTTAGTCGGATAGTCGGATAGTCGAGTAGTCGGATAGTCGAATAGTCGGATAGTCGGATAGTCGAGTAGTTATTTAGTCGAATGGTCTTGGCGGGGTGATTATCCGACTACCAGACTACCAGACTACCAGACTACCAGACTACCAGACTACCAGACTA
>CAZXVH010000137.1:0-12383 GCA_964643965.1 uncultured Ardenticatenaceae bacterium | reverse complement strand
GTTGAATATTCTTTAAAAGTTCTTCGAAGTGTGTTCCTAGTGTAAACATTGTTTGCCTCCAAATAAAAAAGAAGGCCAGTTGTCTGGCCTTCCGTTAGCTTACCTTAACGTATTTGGTGTTTTGTCCCTTGCCGCATTTGCCACATGGCGGCAGTCGGTCGCTGTGATCATCTAAACGGACCATCCAGTCACAGTTTGTGCATTTGTAAGTACCCTTTCCGGGCTTTTCGCCGACGTTATACATTGATCTTCTCCATTTGGTTCACGGGTACACTTGGTATCAGCCGCGACCAATATATTGGTAAAATTCCATCAATGCGTGCAGTTTAGCATGAGAAGTTGTTGCTGTCAAATGTAGTGTGAAAACGGCAATATAATGTGTATAATACTGTTACGCAGCCCATAAAACCTTACGTTTTGTAGAAGGAGAGCGAGATGGATGCCAAAGAGTTAGGCCGTCAGGTCCTGATGCGCCGCAAAAAACTGGAACTGACACAAGGTGAACTGGCAGAACAGGCTGGCATATCTCGTAATTACGTGTCGCTCATTGAGCGAGGTGAAACCCGTAATGTGTCAGTCAACGTGCTTCATGAACTGGCAACGGTACTTGGCACCACACCCGCTGAATTGAGTGGGCAATCCGGTTGGGCAGACACCTTAATCCCGCCAGCATTGCGCGAATTTGCCTTACAAAAAGACCTTAGCTTTGGCATTGTTGATCGGCTTGCTCGCTTACCCATGCGGGGCAAAGAACCACAGACTGTCGAAGAATGGGAACAGCTTTACGATCTTGTCCGGTCATATCTGGATGAAATTGCTTAGAATAGGTCGTTAAATCTCATGCACACACATCCCGGACAGTTATTTATTGAAAGATTTGGTCACGTTAAAGGGCCAGAAAGCATAAAACAGTACGCCATCTTTCTACGGGAAGAAGCTGAACTTGATGCTATGCCACCCATCAACTTGGCTGCCATCTTTCATAGATTTGGTATTCCTGCGCCAAAACGTGCGACTTTACCAGGACAGCAGGGATTACTGGTGAATCCGGACTTGGGGATCATTCTTATCGAAGAACGGGATCGTGAGACTCGGCAGCGATTTTCAGAAGCACATGAACTGGTGGAATTGTTGTTTTCGGCAATGCCCAAACGAAATAATGCTTACAGCCGCGATGTGGGTAATTTTAAGCATGCCCCTAAAGAGCGGCTTTGTAACGAAGGCGCTGCAGAATTGTTAATGCCAGCAGTATCCTATCTCCCTCGGCTGAACCATCTTGGCATCTCTTTTGAAACAGGTCGTACTCTGTCGTTAGAGTATGAGGTGTCCTTGTCTGCTGCTTTGGTACGTATGGCGAGAATTGGCCCAGGACGCCATGCAGTAGTTCTTTGGATGATGAAAAATAAGCCCACCGAGATTCGGAATCGAGTGCCGGATAATCAACCAGCGTTAATTGACATTCCCCTAGAAAGAATAGCTCCCCCAAAACTACGGGTGGAGTGGTCGCTTACGGGTCCAGATATACCCTATATCCCAACAGATAAATCTATTCCAGAAGATTCTTCAATCTACTTGGCTTGGCGTGACGGATGTTTTTCTGTTGGAGATGACCAATTGGAATTGGGTTCAATAAGAGGCTCTTTTTACTGTGAAAACTTGCCCTTTGAAGTTGACGGAGAAAGGTGTGTTCTATCTTTATTACATTTACCTGGCGACATGGCCTGTAGACAGAGGCGGTAACAAGACAGCAATGGTAATTACTGTATGAGGCAACGGCCGTTCTGGTAAAATTGTTAGCACTGCAAACTTTGAGTTATTTTGAACCAGGAGCATCATGAAAACAATCTTTGATCTCACCAAACCACGCGATGAAGTATTACAAGGCGAATTGAGCGAAGAACTGTTCGCCGCCCGTCTCAAAGACGTCATGGACGGCACGGCCGATCCCGTCTACGGTGATCCGACCCAATTCTTCAACAACACCTACCCCACGGCTGGTCTAAAAACCTTGCTGCGTGAGGTGCTGGGTCGGTTAACCGGTCAGATGCCGGCTAACAACCCTATCATTCGCCTGGAAACATCCTTTGGCGGCGGTAAAACCCATAACCTCATTGCCCTTTTTCACGCGGCCAGTGGCCGGGTTAGCCCCGATCTTCTGCAAGCCTATCTGGATGAAAATTGGCCTTTACCTGAAATTGGACAGGTAGATATTGCCGGTGTTGTTGGCTCTGATCTGGATGCGACCACCAGCATATTTCACGCAGCAGATAACATTAAAACCTATACCTTGTGGGGTGAATTGGCCTACCAGTTAGGCGGCCGTGCCGGATATGCCTTAGCGCAAGAAAGCGACCAGAAAAAAATCGCGCCGGGAACTGGCTTGTTTGAACAAATTGTGGGCAATCGCCCTACCTTGATCATGATTGACGAAATTGCCCGCCATCTGCGGGCGGCTATTGCCACGCCCACAGCTACCGGCAAGTCCAATCTGGCCGAGCAAACAGTGGCCTTTCTCATGTCACTCATGGAATTTGTTGCCAGTCAGAAACAGGTCGTTCTGGTCTTGACGATGGCTGGTCAGGAAGATGCCTTCGCCAACGAGACCACCGATTTGCGGGAAGCGCTGCGCGTATCAGCCCGGCAGGAACGTGTGCTGACGCCTACGGGTGAAAACGAAATTTCGGCCATTGTCGTGCACCGTCTCTTCAAAGAGATTGACAGATCGGAAGCACAGGCTGTTATTGACCGGTATGGCGCCTATTACCAGGAAGTGGAAGGGTTAGGTGGACATGTGCATGATCGCGCCTTGCGTACCGACTATCTCAGTGAATTTGCCATTTCCTACCCGTTCCATCCGGAATTAATCCGGGTTCTCAACTTAAAAGTGGCTACCATCCCCAATTTTCAACGCACACGCGGGGCGCTGCGGCTATTGGCTGTGGCCGTGCGCCAGTTATGGCAAACACAGCCAGGCCCTGAGGCCCCGAAGGATACCTGGCTCATCCATCCTCATCACATTGACCTGGGCTACCAGCAAATTGTCGAAGACCTGACCAGTCGCCTGGATCGACCCAAGTTCAAGCAGGTTTGCGAGGCGGATGTGGTTAGCCCACAGTTAGGAATACCGGCTCATGCCGCCGAAGCGGATGAGCCGCTGGTGGCCAGTGGCAAACCGCGTTACGCGCAACGTATGGGCACAACCATATTTTTGCACAGCCTCACGCAGGGGATTGCCAGCGGCGTGGAACTGCCGGAACTGCTCCTGGCGACGCTGACCCCGGCGGCTGTTGGTGGTGACGATCCAGCCGTGGTGCAGCGTGCCCTGGAACGGCTTTACGCCCGCGCCTGGTTTCTGGAATATGATGGCTACAAATATCGCTTTAAGACCGAGCCATCCCTGAACAAGATCATTGACGATGAGGTGGGATCGGTCAATATCACTCGCGCCAAGCAGGAAATTGACACCCGTATCCGTGCCATTTGGCGGGTTGGTTATCTGAAGCCTGTTTATTTCCCGGCCACCCCTGCCGAGCTGGATGATGATGCCGCCAAGCCCAAATTGGCGATTGTCCATTACGATGCCCTCAAGATCGATGCGGCCGCCAATGAACCGCCGGACTTAATTCGCAAAATGGCCGAGGTTGATGGTATCACGGAATCATTTCGCAATTACCAGAACAACGTCTTGTTTTTAGTAGCCGATGGGGATCAGACCGAGCAGATGGTCAATGAGACACGTCGTTTCCTGGCGATTGAGCGCATTACGGGCAGCAGTGAACGGATGCGGGAGTTTAACGACGACCATCAGAAGAAGCTGCGCGAGATGAAACAAACGGCCGAACTCAACGTGCGCATCGCCATTACCAAAACATACCGTTACCTGTTTTATCCCACCAGTGATGCCCCGAAAGACCACGCCTTCCTGCGGCGGGAGACTGTGCCGCCGCAAGGCCAGGGCGACACCAACATAGACCAGACCAACGTGGTCGTGCGCGTGCTTCACAATCTGCAAAAAGTGCGTACTTCCGATGATAATCCGCTGCCGGCCGCTTACCTGAAGGCCAAAGCGTGGGATAAGAATCAGATCGAGATGACCACCGAAGATTTACGCCGCGCCTTTGCTCGTAAAGTCAGCTTGCCCTTGCTGCTGGATGTGAACCAGTTGCAGCGCACCCTTGAAAATGGCGTCAAAACGCGCCAATGGGTCTATTACGATACCGGCGAAGATTGGGCATATGATCAGGATTCTCCGCCTACCTTCTGGCAGATTAGTGATCATACCCGGCTGTATACGCCGGCAGAAGCAGAGCGCTTGAACTTGCGGATAAAGGGTAAATGGCAGCCGCCTCAACCGCCAGCGGGTGATGGAGGGGCGACAGTTGTTAGTGATGTGGACGATGAACCGCCGGATGATCTACTGGATGCAATTTTGGGCGACGGCCGTCCTCAGCGCGTGGAAGGGTCAGGGCCACCGGCGCAAGCCTTCCAGCAGGTGTGGGATCAGTGTGAAGAACACAACGCCACGGCTCTGCGCCGCCTCCAACTCGGCTTTTATGGGTCCAGCAAAAGCCATGCAGACAGCCTGGCGGCCGTCGGGTTGGCGATTCCCCAAATGGGCAAGGCTGATTTTGGTATCACGCTGCAGCTGACCATCCAGTTTGACCCCCCGCCCGGTGAACAGTTTGTGCTGGATTTTCAGGGGACGTGGGATCGGTACAAGCGCTTTAAGCAGGTGACCGATGCCTTTGCCCGCGAAGAGATTCACAGTTTGCTGGTCGAGTTCAAGCTCATCGTAGATTTTGGCCGGGATGTTGCCTTAAACGACATGCAGCTCAAAACCATTCAGGATGTGTTGACCCAGATGGGCATGGGGCCGGTGACGCTTCTAGCTGAGCCGCTCTATGATGCCTCATAAACGCCATTTCATGTTATAATGTAGCCACATTTGTAGATACTTATTTATTGAGGTGGATCATGGTCACAATCGGTATACGAGAATTAAAACAACAAACCAGCAAGATTTTGCGTCGTGTACGCGAGGATGGCGAAACCATTGAAATCACCTACCATGGTGAAACAGTAGCTCGCCTGGTTCCGGTTAACCCACCTCAACCTTCCGACGAAGAGATAGCGGCGGTGCTGGCTGATTTAGAAGAGTTGTCAGCGGAAATCAGCGCTAAATGGCCTGAAGGCGTTTCTGCACTCGATGCCATCCATGATGTTAGACGCGACTTATGATAGTAATTGACGCCAGTGTTTGGCTGAGTTTTCTCCTTAAACAAGATGTGAATCATTCTGCCACACAGCCTTGGTTAACTGAAGTCCTGGTTAATAAAGCGCCGATTGCGGCGCCGATTTTGCTCTTGGCCGAAGTTGGTGGCGCCATGTCCCGGCGTCTTGGTAGTGTGGAAATGGGAGCAAAAGCCATCAATCGCCTTTTATCTATTCCTACGTTACGACTGGTGGAAATGGATCATGCTCTTGGTATTCAAACAAGCCGAATTGCTGCTAATCACAGGCTGCGCGGCGCAGATGCTTGTTATGTGGCCGTTGCCGCTCGGCTCAATATACCATTAGTCAGTTGGGATCAGGAGCATATTGATCACACCGCTGGATTGATTGCCGCTTACACGCCAGTCACAGAGAATTAAATCATGAACCAGAGGAATAATTCATGAAAGCACTCAGTTTTCGTCAGCCTTGGGCGGAGTTGATTTTGCAGGGGCGCAAAACAATGGATTTGCGCACGTATAATAGCCGCTATCGAGGGGTATTCGCTGTTCATGCTTCCCAAACCGTCGAGACCGAAATGTGCCGGGAACACGATCTGGACCCCAGCGGCCTGGACAGTGGCGGTGTGGTGGGTACGGTCGAATTATTGGATGTGGTTCCTCTCGATGAAGCTGCTTACAACGAACACCTGGACGCTCATCTGGCTGGCCGCCGTTGGCGTGAAGGGCTTTACGGCTGGGTGTTAGCTCGCCCGGAACGCCTGCCAGAGTTTATTCCCGCTCGCGGCCGTACCAATCTCTTCAACATTGACCTTGATCTGGCTGGCAGTGAAAGCCTGGAAAGCAGCGAACCCCAATCTCCAGTCGCTGCCGCTCCCCCACCCCAGTCGAAACGTCAGCCTACATACACCACCAACCTGAATGGCACGACCTCTGAAAAACCGTTCGCCTTGCACGTGCAAGCCCTGGCTGGAGCGGCAACCGATTATGCTTTGACGCTGCTGCAGCGGGTTGTGGAACGCCCAGACAGTGACCCGCATTTAGAAACAGTTGTGGCTCTTAGTGGGGACAATTTACGGGCTGTGGCTGATCATGTGATTGAAGCCTTACGCAAAGCAGAGTACAAAGCCACGGATTTATCCGTGACGCGCCATAAGCCTTTTTATTTGCCGGAGGAAGTTGGCGTGCGGCTGGGGCTGGTTTTTTTGACCGTGAAGCCGTTGAGCAAAATCCGGCGCGTCGAACAAATTTCATATGGCATTCGCCAAATGCCGTCGGAAGAGGCTTACTATTGGTATAGCAAATGCACCGCAGCCGACACCGCCGAACGCGCCCAAAAAGCGCTGCGCGTCCTGTTGGCTGCCGAATAAATGTTACAATGTATTGATCCTGTTCAAGATGGAGCGTGACTATGACGACAATAACCGTTGAATTACCCCGTGATCTGGCACAGCGTTTGCAGCCCCTGGCGGATCGCCTGCCTGATATTTTGGAAACGGGACTGCGCCAATGGCAGGCGGCCGGGCAGCCTGGCTTTCAGGGCACATCTGAAGTTCTGGAATTGTTGGCTACCTTGCCCTCTCCGGAAGAAATCCTGGCGCTTCGTCCTTCGACCGCGCTCCAGACGCGCGTACAGACGCTTCTGGAGAAAAACCGGGAAGAAGGGTTATCGCCTGCTGAAGAGCAGGAGTGGCAGCAGTATGAATATCTGGAGCATTTAGTGCGCCTGGCCAAAGCCAGAGCCTTATTGAAGCAAAAGAGCCAGTGAGCGATTATATCCCAGCCCCCCTGCGGCAGCAGGTGCATGATCGTGCCAATGGACAATGTGAATACTGCCTCACACCGCAAACTGCCGCGCTAGTGTCGCCAGAAATAGATCATATTGTGGCTCGGAAGCATGGTGGTGAGACGGAGGCAGACAATTTGGCATTGGCCTGTACGCTGTGCAACAAGTACAAGGGCAGCGACCTGACTTCGATTGATCCCGACAGTGGCCAGATTACGCCTTTGTTTCACCCGCGCCGCCAGCGCTGGGCAGACCATTTTCGCCTGGAAAATGCCCGAATCGTGTCCCTGACGGCGACTGGCCGGGCAACGGTGAACTTGCTGCAGCTAAATCGGCTGGAGCGGGTGGCCGAACGAAACCTTTTATTGGCAGCCGATGCCATACAAATCCCAGAGCAAGACAAACCCTATGACGAACAAGATGCCCAAAGTTTTAATTGAAGATTGGTTGCCGATTGAGGCAATTGGAGCGGAGAGTAAGCGGGAGCGTGGGGCCAGCAGCGCCCTGCCCCCGCTTTATTTTTTGCATGTCTGGTGGGCACGCCGCCCGCTTACAACCAGTCGCGCCGCCATTTTGGGCAGCATGCTGCCGCAGTGGTCGGCCAATTGGCCGGAACCGTTGCGCCAGAAATTCCCGGATGAAGAAGCGTACCATCTCTGGTTTTTGGAGCTGAATGGCATTTCGCCTGACGTAGCTGATGCCCGGAAAATGCTAGATTGGGCAAAACAGCAGGGGAGATCAATCCCTAATCCTTATTCAGCGCCGCGAGCTTTTACGATCAATCCATCGGCAAGCGACTTGAAAACGATGGGTGACTTGCTCGAACATACATGGGGCACACGGGAATTGTCTGTGTTAGATCCGTTTGCCGGCGGCGGGTCCATTCCGTTTGAGAGTTTGCGCTACGGCTTCACTACCATTGCCAATGATTTGAACCCAGTGGCCGCCACAATTTTGAAGGCCACGCTGGATTATCCGGCCCGGTTTGGCCCGGAACTGGCCGAGGATATCAAAAAGTGGGGCAATCGCTGGTATGAACTGGTAAAAACCAAACTCCAGCCTTTCTTTTCGCCACTACCTCCCGATGCTGAAGGCGCGGCCTACCTGTGGGCGCGGACGGTGGCCTGTCCGACAACGGGCAAGCCGGTGCCCCTCAGCCCAAACTGGTGGCTGAACAAGGGCAATGACCCGGTGGCAGTGAAGCTGGTGGCTGAACCGCACATGGACACGCCCCAGTTTGTGATCCTGAATGGGGATGCTGTCAATAAATCAAAGCCGGATGAGGGCACGGTGGGCCGAGGGGTGGGCCGTTCTCCATGGACAGGGGAAACGATTTCTGGTGACTACATCAAAGCGGAAGCGCAAGCCGGCCGTATGGGACAAACCCTTTACGCTATAGCCATCAAAAAGCCAGGCAGCGGTTTTGATTTCCGTGCTCCTAATGCCGATGATCTGGCCGCTGCCACCCGCGCTGAAGAAGAACTGGCCCGCAAAAAGCCGGGTTGGATAGCGCAGGATTTGATACCGACTGAACCATTCCCCGAAGGAAACGATAATCGGCCACTGATTTATGGTATGCCTACATGGTCTGATTTTTTCGCCCCCCGTCAACTTTTATCTATGGGTTTAATAGTGGAAACTCTTAAACAGGTTGCAGATGAAGCCATAGCCGACGTTGGGAAAACCAAAGCTATCGCCCTTGAAACTTATTTAAGCTTCATGTTGGATAAGATGCTCATCTACAACAATCGCAACTGTCGGTTTGACCCTGGTCGAGGTATACGAAGTAACTTTGACAGACATGATTATGCCTTTGTAGCCAGCCATTCAGAATTTGATGCTTCAGCTAATTTGTTGCCTTGGGCTGTAAATCAAATCGTTGATGCCTATAAAGAGTTGGCAGGACTTGTCAAACCATCACAGACTTCGTTCTTGTCGAATAGCGATAGTTCTATTGCGGAAAACCTTTCCATTTACCGTGGTTCAGCGGCACAAATCCGAAAACTTTCTGCTAATTCTATTTTCAACATTACTGTAGACCCGCCCTACTACGATAACGTCCAGTACGCCGAACTGGCCGACTTCTTCTATGTCTGGCTCAAGCGCAGCGTTGGTCATCTTTTTCCCGAATTCTTCACTGATGAACTAACCAACAAAGACGACGAGGCCGTTGCCAACCCCGCCCGTTTTGAAAGTATGGGGCGCAAGAAAAAAGACCTGGCCGAGCAAGATTACGAGCACAAAATGGCGGCCGCCTTCCGCGAAATGCACCGCGTTCTTCATCCCCACGGTGTCCTCACCGTCATGTTCACCCACAAGCGCGTCGAAGCGTGGGACACCCTCGCTTCTGCCCTCATCGGCGCCGGCTTCACTATCAAAGCCTCCTGGCCTGTCCACACCGAAAGCGAACACAGCCTGCACCAGGCCAAAAAGAACGCCGCCGCCAGCACTATTCTCCTCGTCTGCCGCAAACGGGAGCATGATGAGGCGGAACCAGTCTGGTGGGATGATCTACAAAGCCAGGTGCGCCGCGTCGCCCGTGAAAAAGCGCAAGAATACGTGCAGCAGGGCATCAGCGGCGTTGACCTCTACATCAGCACCTTTGGCCCTACCCTCAGCGTCATCTCCGAGCAATGGCCGGTGCTCACCAGTGAAGTGGATCCCAAAACCGGTGAACCACTTCCCTTACGCCCCGAAACCGCCCTCGACCTGGCTCGTGAAGAGGTCGTGCGCTTGCGCAAAGAAGGGCTGTTGGCCGGTAAAGCCATCGAATTCGATCCCGTCACCGACTGGTACCTCATGGCCTGGGACGCTTTCGCTGCTGAACAGTTCCCCTACGATGAGGCGCGTAAGCTGGCGATTGCCCTCGGCCTGGAAATGGATGATTTGTTGGGCAATAAGAAGCTGGTTGCCAAGAAAGGGCAGTACGTAGTCATACAGCAGCCCCAACAGCGGCGCAAAAAGGGCATGGTAGACCCAGACGCCGCCCATTTTGAACACCTGATTGACGCCCTGCACACCGCCATGCTTATCTACGAAGAAGATGGCGCCGGTGCATGCGACGTTTTCCTGCAAAATCGCAACCTCAAACGAGACAGCACCTTCCGCGCTGGCCTGCAAACCCTGATCAACGCTATTCCGCGCACCAAAGTCAAAAACAAATTCGTCCGCCCCGAAGCCGATGTGCTAGACCGGATGCGCCTGGCCTTCTACGCCGACGAACTCACCGTGCCACCGGAAGAGGAACCGCCCCTACCCCAGGTTGAACAACTTGGCTTCAGCTTCGATGCTGAGACAGATGACGAAGAAGGTGTAGATAGCGAAGATTAAACGAATCAAGGAAGAATGACAATGCGACTGAAGGCCATCATCTTAGAAAACTTCCGCTCTTATGGGCAACGAATCCAAATAACAATTGAGCCAGACCTGACAGCTATCATTGGCAAGAATGATGTTGGCAAATCCACAATCCTGGAAGCGCTGGAAATTTTCTTTAATGGTCGTTTGATCAAGATGCAACAAGATGATTCTTCAGTGACCACTTCCACAGATGATGTGGTTGTTGGATGCGTTTTTGACCAATTGCCTGAAGAAGTTGTGCTGGATACCAGTTCAAGGACAACCTTAGCGAATGAATATTTATTGAACGCTGATGGAGATCTGGAAATCTATAAGGTCTATAACTGCTCCCTCAAGACACCGAAGGAAACAGTTTGTGCTCACGCTTCGCACCCTTCCGTTGCCGATGCGAAGGATCTTCTACAACTTAAAAACAGTCAACTTAAGGCTCGCTTGCAACAATTAGGAATTACGGATGATGTGGACTTGCGCTCAAATGTCGATCTTCGTCGGGCCATATGGCAACATTTTTCAGAGGAACAATTACAACTATCCCTGCAACAAATCCCATTAGATAAGGAAGATGCTAAAAAAATTTGGGAGGGCCTTCGTAAAGTGTTGCCCATCTATGCCCTGTTTCAATCAGATAGACCCAGCACAGATGAAGACTCGGAAATCCAAGATCCAATGAAGTTGGCTATTGAGGAAGCGATTCGCTCCGTGGAAGATGAACTAGAAAGGATTAAAGAAGAAGTACAACGCAAAGCTACCGAAGTTGCACAAGAAACACTGAAAAAGCTTCAGGAAATGGATCCGGAGTTAGCAAACGATTTGACGCCTCAGTTTAAGTCCGAGCCAAAATGGTCTAGTCAGTTTAAATTGTCATTAACAAGCGATAATCAAATTCCGATTAACAAACGGGGAAGCGGTGTTCGCCGCTTGATTCTGCTTAATTTTTTCCGGGCACAGGCTGAAGTTAAGCAACGTGAGACCAACTCTCCCAGCGTTATCTATGCCATAGAAGAGCCTGAAACATCGCAACATCCTGATAATCAAAGAATGTTGCTTCAGGCGCTTGTTGCTTTGGCCAGTCGTGATGATTGTCAGGCGATTATCACCACACATGTGCCAGGATTGGCTGGCTTTTTGCCTGTAGAAAGTTTGAGATACATAAGTAAGAACAGCACAGGGAATCAAATACGTTGTGGGGATGATGAAGTCTATCGTACTGTTGCGACTAATTTAGGAGTATTGCCTGACAACCAGGTGCAGGTACTCGTATGTGTAGAAGGTCCACATGATGTCACATGCCTTAGCTACCTGAGTCACATTCTGCACCAGCAGAACCCAGAATTACCGAATTTAGCAGATGATCCCCGTATCGTTTTGTTTCCGCTGGGTGGAAGCACGTTGAAACAGTGGGTTGAAGGACATTACCTTAAGAGCCTGGGACGACCAGAAGTACACATCTACGACAATGATGTTGGCAAGTATCAATCAGCTTGTGATGCGGTCAACCAACGCGGTGATGGTTCCTGGGCTACTTTGACTGGCAAACGAGAACTTGAAAACTATTTGCATCCAAATGCGATTTATGAAGTGTATGGAGAGCGTGTTTCTTTTGGCGATCAGGATGATGTGCCATTGTTAGTGGCAGAGACTGTTCATCGCGCTGCTCCTGCAAGCTCTGATTGGAGTTCCCTAACTGATGAGAAGATAGGTAAGAAGGTTTCGAAAGTCAAAAAGCGTTTAAACGGTGAAGTAGTACAAAAAATGACAGTAACACGAATTCGGGAAATTGATCCTGACGGACATATCGAGAGTTGGTTGCAGAAGATTGCAAGTTTTCTGACTTGAATGCTGGAATCTGTGAAGAATGACAACGTTCTCTAAATTATCAGATATTGAATACCGGGTTTTCTATCGACCTAACGATAATCCCCTGGAAACCTTCTATCTGCCCACGCTGGCAGCAAGTGTCCATTATGATCGCAGCGCCGGGTATTTTCGCTCCTCGGCATTGGCCG
>CAZXVH010000136.1:0-12474 GCA_964643965.1 uncultured Ardenticatenaceae bacterium | reverse complement strand
CCGACTACCCGACGAAAGTCGGCGATGTTTTGGGTGATGGATTTGGGGCCGCCAAAGATGGCGCTGCCCGCGACCAGGACAGTGGCTCCGGCCGCTATGATTTCGGCGGCGTTGTGGGGTTTGATGCCACCATCGACTTCTAAATCAGCGGTAGAGCCAATGGCGTCCAACATGCCGCGCAGCCGCCGGATTTTGTCGGTGCTGGCGGGAATGTATGACTGCCCGCCGTACCCCGGATTGACCGACATGATGAGTACCAGGTCTACCATGGGCAGGATTTCTTCCAGGGCATTCAGGGGCGTGGCCGGATTCAAGGTGACGCCCGGTTTGACGCCCAGTTCGCGGATGTATTGCAGGGTGCGATGCAAATGAGGGCAGGTTTCGACATGCACGGTGAGGATGTTGGCCCCGGCTTCGGCAAAGGCAGCCAGATGGCGCTCCGGCTTCTCGATCATAAGATGCACATCGAGGGGGACATGATGCGCGGTGGATAACGGCCGTAACGCTTTAACTACCAACGAGCCAATCGTAATATTCGGCACAAAATGGCCGTCCATCACATCGACATGAATATAATCGGCGCCGGCCGTCATCGCTTCTGTCACCTGTTCACCCAAACGGGAAAAATCAGCGGAAAGGATACTGGGGGAGAGTTTTACGGGTAGGGTCATGGGATTATCCATAGAGTGACCCACTGTGTGAGAGTGGGCCACTCTTGATTTCACAACTAAATTAATGTTAGCGCTGCCGCCACCATCGCTTCAGCCGTCAAGCCAAATTCTTGGTAGAGCGTTTCAAAGGGCGCCGAAGCGCCGAAGTGGTCTAAGCCAATCACTGTGCCGTCGCAACCAACGTATTTTTGCCAGCCCATGGAAACGGCGGCTTCTATCGCCACACGAGCCGTTATCGCTGGCGGCAGCACCTCGTCTTTGTAGGATTGAGGCATGGCGTCAAACAGTTCCCAGCATGGCGCAGAGACCACGCGGGCGGCGACGCCTTGTTCGGCCAACCTCTTTTGCGCTTCGATGGCGATGTGGACTTCGGAACCAGACCCCATCAGGATGACCTGCGGCTCCTCGACATCCACCAACGTGTAAGCCCCTTTGCGCAGCCCTTCTGCTTTTTCGGCGTCCAGCAGCGCTACATTTTGACGGGTCAGCGCCAAAGCAGTGGGGGCGTGACGTCGTTCGATGGCTACTTTCCAGGCAACGGCCGTTTCATAAGGATCGGCCGGTCGAATAGCAGCCAGGTTCGGGATGATGCGCAGAGACGCCATCGTTTCCACCGGTTGATGCGTGGGGCCATCTTCGCCCAGGCCAATCGAATCATGGGTGAAGACGTAGATGGGGCCGATTCCCATCAGCGCCGCCAGGCGTAAAGTCGGGCGCATGTAGTCGGCGAACACCAGGAAGGTGCCGCCGTAGGGAATGAAGCCGCCATGCAGCGCCAGACCATTGAGGATGGCGCCCATGCCATGTTCACGCACACCAAAACGGATGTAACGGCCGTTATACCCATTCGCCTTCTGAATATCAGCCACACCCTTCAAATCCGTCTTGTTCGAGCCAGTCAGGTCAGCCGAGCCGCCGATCAATTCTGGCACACGCGCCGCTACAGCGTTCAAGGCCATGCCCGACGCAGCACGGGTGGCCATCGGCTTGTCATAGCGGACGGTGAAATCATCCCAAGCGGCGGGCAGTTCATTGTTCATCCGGCGCGTAAATTCCGCGCTCAGTTCGGGATACGCTTCCGCATACCGCGCCATCAGCTCATGCCAGGCGGCGTGTTTACCCGTATTCACTTTTGCCGTCTCTGCAAACAGCTCATACGCCGCCGGGTCTACCCAGAACGGCTCTTGCGGGACGCCAAGGGCCTCTTTCGTCAGCTTGATCTCGTCAACGCCCAGCGGTTCGCCATGGGCGCTGGCTGTGCCCGCTTTGTGTGGACTGCCGAACCCAATCACCGTTTTACAGGCAATCAAAGACGGCCGTTCCTCATCCGCCAACGCCTCAGCCAAAGCCGTTTGCACAGCCTCAACATCATGCCCATCCACGCGCCAGGTTCCCCATTCATACGCTGCAAACCGCGCCACCACATCTTCCGTAAAGGTGATGTCGGTCGAGCCATCAATGCTGATGCCGTTATCATCATAAAAGACAATCAATTTACCCAGACCAAGATGCCCTGCCAGAGAGCAAGCCTCGTGGGAAATGCCTTCCATCATGTCGCCGTCACTGGCAATGACAAAGGTATGGTGGTCCACCACCTCAAAACCAGGCTTATTGAAAGTAGCCGCCAGATTCCGTTCGGCCAGGGCGAAGCCCACCGCATTCGAGACGCCCTGTCCCAATGGCCCCGTGGTCACTTCCACGCCCACAGTATCGCCGTATTCGGGGTGTCCGGGCGTATGGCTGCCCCACTGCCGAAAATTCTTTAGCTCGGCCAACGGCAGATCATAGCCGCTCAGATGCAGCAAGGAATAAAGCAGCATACTGCCATGCCCTGCCGACAAAATAAACCGATCTCGATCCGGCCAATGGGGCGTCTTCGGGTCAAACTTAAGCGTTTGCGTCCACAACAAGGCGGCCACATCCGCCATGCCCATGGGCAAGCCGGGATGACCGCTGTTAGCCGCTTGCACAGCATCCATCGCCAAGACACGGATGGAATTGACGACAGGTTTTATCGTGGTAGATAAATTATTACTCATCTAAAATTCTCCTGATAGTGATGCGGCGAAACCGGATAGACTGCGCCGTCAGGCCACACCATTCATCCCCACATCAACGTTATGTAACCACAGCTTGATCGGCCGTGATCATATGATAAATGATCAACAATTGGGTTAAGGCCAGCGGGTAGCTCCGCTGTTCGTCCAGTCCAGATTGAAAACGACCCAACCTCTCTAAATCCACCTGTCCATCAAGAAGCGACAGATGATTTTTAATCAAATTTTCCAGTTCAAGCGCGTTGGCGGCGTTACCGCCGCCCGCAATTTCCAGGAAATCAACGCGCTTGCCTTCGTAACGTCCTAATTCTAGCCGCAAAACATTTACTGTACCATCTGGGGATCACATCGTTGGGTGGGCATAAGTTTTGTTGATAAGCCGAGTTTGTACACCCACCCATTTGATTCTGATGGCTTGATTTCTGCTACCTTATATGGTAACGTCTTTTTGCGAGCAAAATAAGACGCGGAAACTATATTTTTGTTACTTGGATAGGAGATCATCCACCACGACATGTTCATGTCTACAAAGATGGCAAACTGGCCGTGAAATGGGATCTCGATAACCGCATCGCCATGAAGGGAAAAATAAACAACCAGATCCTTAATTTGATCGCCGAACTGGAACAAGAGGAACGATTATGAAAATCATGAAAGTCACCCCAAATAATCACAAAAAGGCTTTTGAAATTCAAGCTAACGGTAAAAGCTACCTGTTTCCATATGCAATGTTGGAGGTTCAACCATTGCCAGGCAATCGAATTCACAAAATCTACATTGATGCGGAATTGGGGAATGAGGCATTTACCTATGAACTTGAATCGGGGGATGAGGGTACGGTGCATATAGATCATATCCTTGAATACAACCGCGATCCTCATTATTTACGGGACATGCTACTATATAAGCTCACCCTTATTGTTCAGGAACGAGTACAAGAGAGTTCCTTGAGTAAGCGGGAACTCATTCGTAGGCTAGGAACATCTCCTGCTCAGTTTTATCGTCTACTTGATCAAACGAACACAAGCAAATCTATTGATCAATTAATGTTACTGCTTGAGATTCTAGGCTGTGAGGTTGATTTTGTGGTGAAAAAGAGACCTTCTTTTGCTGAAATCGTTTGAATCTGATGATAGCCAAGATATCTAAGCAGATGCCATTCACTGCCGTAACCATACCCTATTGTTCCCATGATTATTTCCTTTATCAATTAATGAGACAAAACGGCCGTTATCTCCCCCTACCATATCTCACTCGTTGTTTCCATGTCATTCAAGCCGCGCTCTCTCCCTGTCTACCGGTACACTCCCTCCACCAACACTTCCCCTTCCCGCAGTTCCAACCTCGTCACCTCAATGGGCAGCGACATCTGGTCATACACCCCCTGCCCCTGCTTGATCGCCTCTAGCACAAAAGCGGGCGCTTTGGTGCCGGCTACGCCCACCTCTTCAATGATGCCTTGTGGCTTGCCTTCTTCCAGGTATATGGTGGCCCGGCCGAATACAGGGGTGCGCAGCCCCATAAAATAGACCAGCCCGCCGCCCGTCACCCCATCTGGATGGATTTCGATTTGCGGATGGCTGAAAGGCAGATTGGGGCGCGGCGCGATAAACCAGGCCAGCGTCTCCATGGCCATTTGGTCGGTGACAACCACGCTGAAGCTCTGGCCCACGGCGTCGCCCGCCCGCCAATGATCCCGAATTTCAGCAATTTCTGGGTGCAGAATAGGGACCGCTTCCACCAGTTCCACCCGGCCGGCGACGCTCAACCAGGCAAAGGCGTTGGCGCTGAGCAAAAACAGGGCAATCAGCCAATTTTTGCGCCGATTCAAGAAGGTGAGCAGCCGCCCCAAAACGGGTAGGGATTGCCAGGAAGCTTTTTGTTTTACCATCGTCTCTTTCATGGTTTATTATTCCCAATGTTCCATTTTGGCGCGGAGTTCTTGCGAGAATTGGCGCACTTTGTCCAGGCGGCGCTCCAGGGCGATGCCCAGCCCCACCAGCAGCACACCCAAGAGCAGCAAGACAAAGGTGTTGAGGGCAAATAACGGCTCGATCAACTGGCCGGCAACGGCCGTTATCACCCCCGCCACGCCCATATACAACAAGCGCCGCAGCCGACGCAGGCTGCCCAACCAGGCGATCAGCAGCCCTTCCCCAATCATCAAAAAGGCATACAGTTCGCCATACGCCCCAAATGATTGCCAAAAAGCCGAGCCGAACAGAATCAATACGCCCAGCCAGTCCAGCCACCGCGCCACCGCCTGGCTGCCGCTGCGCCACTCCAACCAACCCAACAGCAGCAGATACGCGCCGGCGGGCACGGCATACAATTGCAACTCCCGCGCATCTTGAATCAGCAGCAGCCACAAACTCCACGCCGCAAACAAGAGCAGCAGCGCCAGGTAGCTCAAGCGCAGCCGTCGTTCGGCCAGCGCCGCCGTCAAATAAAAGAGACCGAGCAGCGCCAGGGTACGCACCAGCATGTAGGCCACCGCCAGATCAGCTGCGCCCAAACCGCGCCCCATGAACATCACAACCGGCAGCGCTGCGACCATATCGATGCTTAAAATGAAGGCGTTGAGCAAGGCCAACAGGGAAACCAACCAACCGACGCGGACAAACGGCCGTCCCCACACCTCCACCCCTGGCGACACCGCCACCCCTTCTTGCTGCCAGCGGCGCAAGCCATAACCCGCCCCGCCATAGACCAGCGCCAGCAGCGCCAGCGTCGCCGGCCACACGGTATCTGGCACGGCCAGCCAGGCCAACCACTGCCCCAACGCCAGCAGCCCCAGCAGCGTCGCCGCATAGCTCAATAATCTGACGCGCCAATGAGTTGCCAGCGAACCAACAATGAGCGCTTGCAGCAAGGTGACAACGGCGCTCTGCCACCCCAGGTCAAACGTCAGCAGTTGCCCGATGAAAAGATCAACAAAAAGCAGCAGATAAATGGGCAAAGACCAGTTGGAAAACGACAGCCGCCACCGGCCGTTTTCCCGGTAAAATAACGGCGTCTCCAACAACCCCTGCTCCACCAGAAAGCCCAGGAACAGAGTAAACAGCGTCACCGGCATAAACGCCAGCGCCACCTCTGCCCCGGAACTGGTCAGCCCCAGCAGGCGGATGACGGCCAGCGCCGCCAACTGCCCCCACACCCCGGAAGCCAACAGCCAGCCCCGCAGCCGAAACCGAACCATCAGCCACAGGAAAACGGCCGTTCCCCCCACCAACACCAGCAGCCAGCGCCAGGCATCCCCGGCCGAAATGAGCGCACTGACGCCCACAAACAGCAGCGCCCACGCATACAACGACAGCGCCCACCAGCGCATCCATCGCTCCCACAGCGCGACCGGCCAGCGCCACAACCGCGTCCAGGGAAAAGCCGTCAACTTGAGCCGTCCGGGACGCGGTTCCACGCCCCAGATGTGGTCAAGATACACCGCCAGCGCGAACGCCGCCACGATGCCCGGCCACATCGCCAAACCTATATCCGCCTCGGCCACATTCAGCCAGGAAAGCGCCACGCCATACGGCACGGCCGCCAGCGCCACGCCCAAACTCAAGACCAGCGGACGGCGGAGCCACACCGCCGCCACCGTCAAAACAACCACCGCCGCGCCAAAACCCACAAAGGCATCCAACCGTTCCGTGATGCACAAGGACAAACCGACTGCCAGCATGACAAACATCATGACAATGAGCGGCGTTTCGTAACGGCGTAAACCACGCCGCCGCAGCAACCAGGCCCCCGCCAGATACAAAGCGGCCGCTGCGATCAGCGTCCAGCCATACCAGCGCAGGTCGCGGAAACGCAGTTCAACCAGCAGCGCCCAGCCCGCCATGGGCAGCATCACCGCCGCCGGATACCACCACAGCGGCTCTCTAAACAGCCACACAGACAAGACGGCTACGCCGACATTTAAGAAGAGGATGAGGGAGAGAACGGCCGTTTCTTCCACCGCCAATATAATCGCCGCCAGCGCCGTCGTGTAAGCCACCACATAAAAAGGCCAGCGGTATGTCGGCTCCCAGGTTCTCAGCCAACGGCCGGCCGCCAGCAACGGCAGCGCCCACAGCCACACCACCAGCGCCACCGTGCTAACCGCTGCATTCGGCCACAGCCACAGACAGCCGGCCGCCGTCCACAATGGCAGCAGCGCCGCAAACGGAAACAAAAACCGCGCCGAAGGGGATTGATTTGAGCCGTAAACCCGATCAACGGCCGTTGCTCCCCCATAAAACGCCACAGCCAGCCCCAGCGCCGCAAAGGCCACGCCCGGCGTCCGCGCCGTCAGCAGCAGCCCGGCCGGAACCAGCCCATGCGCCACCACCTGCGGCGGCCAGCTCCATTGGCCCAAACCGAACCGCCGCGCCAGCAGTACGCCCCCTGCCAGCAGGCCAAGCGCCAGCCCCACCCAACTCAGCCCCGTCCAGGCGAACTCATCGCCCCAAATCAAGTTACCCGCCAATGTCCAGGGCACGACCACCAGCGCCGCCGCCAGCCAGACAAAACGCACCCGCCGGAACAGCCGCGCCGAGGCTGCATACAAACCGGTCACCAGGAGCAGGGCCACCACCGACCAACTTTGGCGCACCTCGCCGCCGCCCAGCCAAATCAGATTGCGCACCAATGCCGCGCCAATGGCTGCGGCTGATAAAACCCAACCGGCGGTGAGCAACGGCCGTCTCGTCAGCAGCCACCAGCGCCGATAATTAAAACCTTGATTTATCCACAAATTTCGCAGATTACGCAGATCAAATCTATAAGCGCCTTTGCGCCTTGCGTTAAAGGGTTTGACTGGTCTGAGCGCCAACTGATGCAGCGCCCGTTCAGCCAGCACGTAAACTATTGCGCCCACGGCAATCAGCGCCGCCGAACGGCCGCTGCCGTGACTAAACTGCTTGATCACCAATCCGGCGGCCAGCGTCACCAGCCAAATCGAGAGATGCGCCCAGCGTTCTTTATTCGTCAGCCAGGCATAGGCACCCGCCGTCAGACCCAACCAGGCGGGGGTAAATGCCGTCCACACCAGGTCGCCGCCATCCCACTCAAACAGCGCTTGGAGCAGCGACAGGGCCAACAAGGGCAGCGCCAGCGCCATTGCCATGCGGTAGAACGGCTTCGTAAACGGCCGTTCCCGCCCCCGCCTCTGCTCCAACCAAATCCCGGCCAACACATAGACCAGCGGGAAAAGGCCCCACGTCGTCTGCCAATAGCGCCATTCAACAGGCGTTAAAACCCAGATACGCTGCCAGGTGAGCGGCAGCAACAGCCCCGCCATATAAAAATAACGGGAACTGCGGAAAGACCAGACGGCCGTTAAAAAGTAAACGGCCGTTCCCCCCGCCACCCAGGTCGTCACCACCTCGTCAGAGTTATAAAACGCCAGGGCCAACGCCAGCCCACTCGCCGTCAGCGAAGCCAGTTGCCAGGGCAAGCCATACGCCCAGCGCAGCCGGCGCAAGGCCAGCGCCAGCGCCATCGTCAACCAGGCCGCGCCCAGCAGCAGCAGCCCGAGCATCGCCGTGGGCGGATTGTTAAGCAGCCACAGCAGCGCGACCCAGGCCACCAACGGCAGCGCCAGCAGCCAATGGAACAGCGCCGCCCGCGCCCCGCGCAAACGGCGATACGCCAGCAGGGCCAGCAAACCAGGCGACTCTTGATGCGCCAAAATCGCCAGCCAACTGTTCACGCCCAGCCAGTTTCCCAACCCATAGGCCAGCAGCGGTTTATCCAGCAGCAGCAGCGGCGGCAGCAGCGCCGCGCCTGCCAAAACAAGGGCCGCGCCGTACAGCGGCGCTAAAAATGGCGCTCGTTTTAACGGTAAACGAGATTCCCCGATAACCGCTGCCGCCATATGTAAAATTGACAGCAGCGCCCAGGGCAGCGCTAACTCCGCCGGATTGGCGCCGCCGCTCGCCAGCCACGCCGCCGTCGACAGCGCCAGCGCCCCGCTCATCAGCCACAACAGCCGCGACCTCTGCGTCACCCAGGCCACCCCACCGGCTCCAACCGCCAGCAGCGCATACACCCACGCCGCCGCCAACGGCTCCTGCCACGACCAGATGGCCGCCACTACCACCAGCAGCGACCCCACGATAACGGCCGTTCTGCCCGCCACCTGCCCGAACTCATCATCCATCCGACGGCTGATCGCAGCCAGGCTAAGGTAGAAAGGGGCCAGCAGCAGCCAACCCAGGCCAAACCAGCCCGCATCAATCTCAGAAACAAAAAACAGCGGTCGCATCGTCAACCAGAGGGCGATGGGAAAAGTAACGGCCGTCGCCCACACCAACGTCTGCATCCGCATCCGGCCGGCCATTAGCAGCAGCGTCAGGCCGCCCAGCCACCAGCTTGCTGCCAACGATAGATAAAACGCCAGCGACTCGCTCCCTGCCAGCAGCGTCCAGGCCAGGCCCACCAACAAAACGGGAACCGTCACTGCCAGCGCGATATGCCCAAAAGGAGCCGTCAAAAAGCGCCAGCGTGGGAAGCGACGCAGCCCGGTTCCGCCCGCCGCCAACAACAACGCCATGCCGCTCACGGCCGTTACCCACCACACAAACGGCGCCGCCCACAGATTCAGCCACGCCAGCCCCAGGCTGCCCAGGGCCAGCGCCACCAGATAGCCAAAAAACGTCGCTTGCAGCCAATAAGCCGCCAGCAGATAAGCGCCCAAACAAACCAGTGACGCCGCCAGCCACACCGTCGGCCCACTGCCGGGCGGGAAACCGCCAGAGATGTAGTAAGCAAAAAAGTCGAGGGGGATGAGCAGGGCAGCCACGGCCGTTAAAGCCACCCCGGAGCCTTCCAACTTCATGCGGCTGCGCACATACCAGCCCAGCCCGAAAAAAGCGGCCGTCATACTGCCCAAAAAGGCAAGCTGGATCAGGGGCGGGAAGGTGTCCCAATTCCAGGCTACCCAGGAGACGCCGGAAGCCAGCAGCAGGATCACGCCCAAAAAGAGCAGCGCTTGCAAGGTGCGCTCGGAAAGCAAACTTTCCCACACCTGGTCCCAGGTCACAGACGGCCGTCGCCATCGTTTCTGTTTGACGGCTTCCGGGCCATTTTCGATTTCGGCGGCGTCGCGGATAGGCGCTGCGGCGGGACGCGGGGCAGGTTGGCGCAAACCCACTTCAATTTCTAATGCTTCAATGGTCGCTTTCTGCGCCGCCGATATGCGTGACCAGCCATAGTCGCTGATTCTACCCGCTTCAAAAAGGGCTTGGGCTGTTTGTAAAACGGCCTGCTGCTCGGCCAGACAGCGTAAGGTGTATTTGGGGCCACTCATGGGCAGCAGATCAAGCGGCGCGTCTTCCAGCCGCTGCTCGATGGCGTGCAGGCTGCTGGCAAGCTGGCTGGTTTGCTCATCCACGAGGACAGCGACTAACCAGCCTTTATTTCGCCACTGGCTCAAAGCGTACTGCCAGGCCAGCAGGCGGCTGCGTTCCTCTTGCAGCAGCCGCGCTTCGGCGGCGTCGGGCGGCGGTAAGCGCAGCCCCAGTTCAATTTCGCTGGCCTTGAGCAGGTCGCTATATTTTTGGCGCAGGGGGTTTAGATGAACGGCGGGGATGTCCCAGGCGGCCATTTCTGCCAGTAGATAAGTGAGATTAGACCATTGTTGCCAGGAACGGCCGTTGCCGGCAAAGCCACACTCCGGGCAAGAGATCGCCGATTCTGTTACAGCACTGTGACATCGCGGACAATCCATAGGTCTAACTCCTGTTTTAATAGGAGCGCCGACATCTTGTCGGCCCTCTGCCGTCTGGAAGACGGCGCTCCATTTTTATTTTGGGATATGCTTCTTAGTTTACAACACTTTGCCCTATGCACATGTTACGTTCGTGTGGCGATTGAGGCACTTGAGTGCGCCAGGGGCGTGGACGGGAGGCAGTGGACAGTGAACAGTGGACAGTGGGCAGTGGGCAGTGAGCAGTGAGCAGTGAAGGTAAAAAAATTTATGGGGTCTTAATGACTACGCGCAGGTCTCGGGAAAAACACCCTCTTTCTCTTACCTCTGGCTCTTACCTCTGGCTCTCCCCTCTATCTCTATCTCTCTCCTCTATCTTTCCACTGCAAATACCAGCGGCTAGCTGGGGAGAGGGTGATGGTGGAAACGGCCGTTTGCCGAGCAAGGTTGTGGTAGTGATAGACCCGACTGCCTAAACAAGATGGGTAAATTTGAGCTTGGCTTACGCATTCTTCTACTTTTTCTCCTGATGAGACAATGAGCTATCATTCATAAGATCAATGAGACCATCCGATTCATAATCTCCTAAAGGTGAGAAATTTATGTTTAATTTTCCGGTAAGTATGCCCAAACGAATATCTCTTTTGCTATTAGCCGCGTTTTTCATTCTGGCGGGAATCAATCATTTTCTAAACCTGGCTTTTTATGTAGCCATGATGCCGCCCTATTTACCAGCCCATGTTCCCCTCGTGTATTTGAGTGGACTCTTGGAAACCATCGGTGGCATAGCTGTTCTTTTTGCCCAGACACGCAAATGGGCTGGATACGGGCTGATCGCTTTGATGATCGTTGTGTTTCCGGCGAACATTTACATGGCGATGAACCCCTCGCTTTTTGTTGAAAGTGGTTCCGTGTGGGCATTGTACCTGCGCTTGCCCCTACAGGTCGTTATTATCGGCTGGATTTACTGGACGACAAAACCCGATCTAATATCTTAAGGTGGACTTCGTCAGGCATACCCACGAATTGGACTTAAGTCACCTGGTTGCGGTAACATCCGCCTGACTCAAGTAGTCAGATAGGTAAAGTTAAAATTTTTGCACAAACCTTCTCGGAGAAATACGATGTTAGAATGGATTTTAGAACCGTGGCCCTGGTATATAACTGGCCCCCTGATTGGCTTGAGCGTCCCCATGCTCTTGCTCTTAACCGGAAAGAATTTAGGCATTTCAGCCAGCTTACGCCACATCGGCGCTATTTGTGCGCCCCGCAGCAAACTACCCTACTTACGCAAAGATTATAATTGGCGCAATCATAGTTGGAACTTGATATTCGTCTTGGGCATCCTTTTAGGTGGGTTTATTGGCAACTTCTTGCTCTCTGCCCAACCCGCCACCTTTTTGCCGACCGGCTATCAAAGCCTGGGCGGCGTCGCCCTGCTCTTTGGCGGCGGCGTTCTCATCGGTTTTGGCACACGCTACGCCGATGGCTGCACCTCCGGTCACACCATTATGGGCTTGTCAGCTTTGAATTGGCCGAGTCTGGTTGCCTCTATCTTCTTTTTTGTGGGCGGCATTATTTCAACCTGGCTCATTCTGCCCTTGTTTGGCTTTTAGGGGGACAGATCATGAAAAATAAATTTTTTACGCTGTTAATGGGAATCTGGTTTGGCATTGTCTTGGTCAAAGGGCAACTGGTTTCCTGGCAGCAAATCAACGATATGTTCCACTTTAAAAGCGCCTACATGTATCTGGTCATCGCGTCGGCGGTGGTGGTTGGCGCTGTTTCTGTAGCTTTGATTCGCTGGTTTGAAGCGAAGACGGTTACAGGCGACATGATCGAAATCAAAAAGAAGCCGTTCCACAAAGGTATTGTTTTCGGGGGGACGCTGTTTGGCATGGGCTGGGCGATTACCGGCGCTTGCCCCGGCCCCATTTATGCCCAAATCGGCTCTGGCACGTTGCTGGCAATGGTCACCTTTATCGGAGCGCTGGCGGGCATGTATTTGTATGCTTTTTTGCAGCCAAAACTGCCGCATAACAATTGGAATTGG
>CAZXVH010000135.1:0-12739 GCA_964643965.1 uncultured Ardenticatenaceae bacterium | reverse complement strand
GCGTGGGCTTGATGGGCTATAACAGCCGCCCAGAAAATGTGCTGCTGCTGTTGGCGGCACTGAAAGAGGTGTTACAACGGTAATCAATGGACAGTGGTCGTCACTACCCACTGTCCACTGTCCACTACCCACTATCCACTGTTCACTGTCCACTGTACGCCGCCTGCCGGTCACGGCGGCGGGCCAGTTCGCTGGCGTAATGTGAGCCGAGCGTCTCTTTGTGGCGGGCTGCCCATTCTGTGAGGCGGGTTTGACCGGCCGCTGGGGAATCCACATAAAGTAAATCCGCCATCAACCCTTCGATTTCTTCGCGGGTGACGATCACGTCATCCACCAGTTTGCCGACGACAGCGCCAGCAGCATAACCAAGCGCTGGGGGCATGGCTATTAACGGCCGTTTCTTACCAATAATCGCGCCAATTTCAGCCACCAACTGCCGGTAAGTAAACGTTTCCGGGCCAATGGCGTCGATGATCACATTCTCACGGCGCTGCCCCTGGGCCACAGCCAACTGCGCCAGATCATCCACATAAATCGGTTGGAGCCGGTATTGACCATCACCAAACAGACCAAAGACGGGGAACTTGCGCAGCATCCAGGCGATATTGTTGATGAGAATATCTTCTTTGCCAAACAGCACCGTCGGCCGCAAAATGGCGTAAGAGATATCAGAGTCGATAAGCGCCTGCTCTAACTGCGCTTTGCCCTGGAAATACTCCAACGGCGAAGCCAACGAGGGATTGGTGATGCTCACATGCACAATGCGCTCCACCCCGGCTGCCTGCGCGGCCTGGAAAAGGATGCGGGTATTGGCAACGGCCGTTTCATGGGCAAATGTCTCATGATTAAAACGCACCCAGTAGGTATTGTAGAGAACCTTCACGCCGGCCAGCGAAGCCGCCAATTTTTGTGGGGCATCAAAGTTAAAGGGAAACGCCTCTACCTGCGCCCCAAACGGATTTTCTCGATGAAGCGAGTTTGTCAGGGTGATGACCTTTTCTCCCTGATCCAACAAACGATGGGCAATATATTTTCCCGAATAACCAAAAGCTCCCGTTACAGCGTGAATTTCTTTGTCCATCTCTCACCTCACTTGCCATTCTTGTTATTGCCAAAGAAGCGCATCAGGGCGCTTAAGCGCAAGGCGTCCAACGAAATCAACATGGCTACCAGACTGTCCAGTTGATCAAAAAACCCTTTCATAGAACGCATCCGTTCCTGGTAAAACGCCGCTAATTCCGCTTCGTCGGCCGAAATTTCCGCACCGTTTACCATGTCGAGGCTTTCGCCCACGGTGCGCAGCGCCAGGGCAAACTCGTTTTTCTCGCGCTCCTGCATGATGCTTTTCATCACCTTCCAGAAATCGGCTTCGGCAATGTAATAATCCTTGCGGTCGCCCACTTGCACTTGCCGGTGAACCATGTTGAGCCGCTCTAACAGCCGCACATTGGTACTAACGGCTCCTTTGCTGACCCCCACCTGCATCACCAAATCATCCAGAGAAACCGCTTCGGACGACAGATAAATGGCGCCGTAAATGGCGCCCATCGCTTTGGGAAATCCCCAGAAATGGGTGACGCGGCTCATGCCCTGGATAAAATGTTTTCTAGCCTCAATCAATTCTTGGTTCATGCATACCACCTTGTGTATTAAACGTTTAGTACGAACTAAACGTATTGTATAAAAAAACAAAAGCCTTGTCAATCTTGCTTAGAAGTTTGTTATTTTGGGGAGAAAGGCGAGGTGAAAAGGGAAACGGCCGTTATAATACCGGCCTCATTCATAAAAACATCACGCGATTTTACAAGGAGCAAAACAATGTCTACCCAAATCCCTGACAGTCACAAAGATTTACTGGAAAAAGCCATACCGGCCACCATCGCCACCATCATGCCGGATGGACAGCCACAGCTATCGGTAGTGTGGTGTAATTACGATGGGGAACATGTGCTGGTCAATACCGCTCGTGGCCGGCAAAAAGATAAAAACTTGTCAGCCCGCCCCCGGGCTACCCTCCTGGTCATCGATCCCAACAATGCCTATCGTTATTTGGAAGTGCGCGGCACAGTGGAAATGACGGAAGAAGGGGCGGTCGCCCACATCAACCAGTTAGCCAGGCTGTATACCGGCGCCGACTCTTATTACGGCAGCGCAGCCCCGGCCGATCTGGCGCAAAAAGAAACGCGGGTTATCTGCAAAATCACGCCCACCCATGTGACCACCGCGTAAATATTACCGGGCTTTGGCATTATTGTCTGGGGCAAGTGGCGGGTGGCAAGTGGTGCGTTTTCTTGGCAAGAAACGACTTGCCACCCGCTACTGACCACCCCTTAACGCCTTAACCGGCAATAAACCGCCCCACACTTTACAGAAATTCCCCGCCATCAATGGGCACAATGACCCCCGTCAGAAAATCCTGGCGCAGCAGATGGCAGACGTTTTCGGCCACAATTTCGGCGCTGCCCGCCCGCCTCAAAGGGACGCGCTCCCGGGCGATTTTATCCAGGTAAGCGGCGCCCTCGCCCGGCGGCGGCAGAATGGCGCCCAGCGCCACCCCGTTGACCGTGACCTGGGGCGCTAATTCCAGGGCCAACATTTCTGTCATCTGCCACAAGCCCCCTTTGGCCAGGCGGTAGACAAAATGGTCAGTGGCCGGGCGGCGCACCCGGGCATCCAGGATGTTGATGATTTTGCCAGGTTGTTCAGCTGACAGCTGCGCCGCAAACGCCTGGCTGAGTAAAAAGGGGGCGCGTAGATTGACGTTCATGAGTTGATCCCATAGCGCCGGGTCGGTGTGGCTGAAGCTGTCTGCTTCCGGGAAGATGGCGGCGCTGTTGATGAGAATATCGACAGGGCCGAGGGTGGCAACGGCCGTTTCCATCACCCGTTTTGGCGCCTCCATTTCAGCCAGATTGGCGCTGTAGCTGGCCACTTTTACGCCATAGGCTTCAGCCTCTTCTCTGGTTTGAATGGCCGGGCCGGCAGAACGGCCGTAATGGATAAACACCTGGCAGCCCGCTGCCGCCAACGCCAAGAGTAACGCCCGCCCCAGGCGCACCGCTCCCCCCGTTACCACCGCTGTTTTTCCCTTTAGTTCCATCATTCACTCCTTGTAAATCGCCCCACAGCCTTCGCTTTCACGCCTCAGGCAGCATTGCCGAGGGACATATGTCATTCAGCGTACAATGCTCACAATCCGGGCGACGGGCAAAACAGACTCGACGTCCGTGAAAAACGAGCAGGTGGGAAATCTCAATCCAGTTCTCTTTGGGGATAATTTTCATCAGGTCTTGTTCCACTTTAACCGGATTAGATGCGGCCGTCAGGCCCAGCCGGCCGGAAACGCGCTTCACGTGGGTATCAACCGTGATGCCTTCAGCCTTGCCATACACCTCACCCAGCACCACATTGGCCGTTTTGCGGGCCACTCCGGGAAGCCTGGTCAGGTCATTCATCTCATCCGGAATTTCGCCGCCGTATGTGTGCAGAATGGTGTGGGCTGATTCCTGAATGTAGCGGGCTTTTTGCCGGTAGAAGCCGGTCGAATGAATCATTTCTTCCAATTCTGACCGGTCGGCGGCGGCAAAATCGGCGGCGGTGGGGTAGCGGGCGAACAACGCCGGCGTAACCTGGTTGACGCGCACGTCGGTGCATTGGGCGGAGAGGATGGTGGCTACCAACAGCTGCATCGGCGTTTGGTAGTTCAGTTCACAATGGGCATCGGGGTGGGCCGCCCGCAAGCGTCGAATTAGTTCGTGAATCGTATCGGGGGAGATCATGATTTGCGTCTCATCAAAGTTTGTTTCTTTATTAAAGCAATCTCAAACAGCATGGCTGATGATACAAGCGTTTCCAGATTGGTTCAAACTCCGAGATTGAACCCGTCTCGCCCATAAGGTTCCCTCAAATACCCATCCCAGACCAGGGTACTTGGGCGATATGTACCATAGACGAATTCTGCCTAAAATCTACAATGGTTTTAGCATGAACACAAACATATTCAGGTGAGCTTTGCAAATTAGAAAGAGAGTCATAAGAAGATGTATGGGTATGTAACGGCCGTTTCCGTTTCCTTATTAGTGGCCGCCGCTGCCGCCACGATATTTGCTTTATTTGCCTGGAAAAGACGGCCGGTCCCCGGATCGGTGGCTTTTTCCGTGTTTATGCTGACTGTCATCTTGTGGTCGTTAACCTACTTGCTGCAAATCAGCAGCCCCGATTTGGCCACAAAAGAGATGTGGCTCACGTGGCAATATTTAGGGGTGGGCCTCTTGCCGGTCGCCTGGCTTGTCTTCGCCTTACGCTACACCAACAAACAAACATGGCTTACCCCCCGTCATTGGCTCTTGTTGATGCTTTTCCCCTTCACCCTCTTTCTCCTGGCTCTGACCAACGCCTTCCATCATCTGCTGTGGGCGCAGGTCAACATCGTAAACCATGCCCAGCTATCGCTGCTAATGATAACGCCTGGCTTTTGGTACTGGTTTGTCATCTTTTATTTATACGCCACGTTTTTAGTTGGCTCTCTGCTGCTCATCACCTCCACCCGTTATGAAATCGCATCACTGGTTCCCCATCAAGCGCTGCTGCTCTTAGCTGGCCTGGCGCTGCCCTGGTTTAGCGCCGCGTTATACCTCACAAGGCTGACTTTCATCAATTTCACGGCGCTTACTTTTGCTCTATGCGGCATCATCGTGGGCAAATATGCGCTGGGCTTCCAATTTGTGAAACGCACTCCCCTGGCAAACCAATTCGCCCTGAGCAGCTTAAAGGATGGCGTCTTAATCGTGGATACCGCGCTTGTAATTGTAGACGCCAATCCGGCCATGGCCGCCATAGCAGAACGGCCGTTACCCACCCTCCTGGGCAGCAAACTGAGCGACGTATTTCCCGAACTCAGCTATAAATATCCGGTCCTGCAACAAAAACCGATAGAGATCCACAGCGGCGAATCGGGCAGCGCCCCTTATTATGAAGTGCAGCTAACCCCCATCCTGGATTGGCGCAAAATGGTCTCCAGCGAAATGCTCACCTTCCACGACATCAGCGAACGAAAACGGCAGGAAACGTTGCGCAATGAAATGATTCATTCCATGGTCCACGATCTGCGTTCACCCCTCAGCAATTCGCTGTTTGCCCTGGAACTACTCAAAAAAGAACTGGCCCTGGAAGATAAAAACAGTGAGCATTTACTAGACCTGCTGCATGAAAACACAGAAAAAGTGTTAAAGCTCATCAACAACATCCTGGACGTGAACCGCTTTGAAAACAGCAAAATACCGATCCGACCCACGGCCGTTTCCCTACCCAAGCTCATTGACCGCGTCTTAAAAAGCCAATCACCGCGAGCCACCTTACAAAACGTCACCCTCATGCGCAAGCTGCCCGTCGATCTGCCGCCCGCCTGGGCCGATGAAACCTTACTGGAGCGAGTGCTGCAAAACCTGGTGGAAAATAGTTTAAAATTTTCGCCAAATGGGGGCATGATACGGATAACGGCCGTTCTCCAAAATCCCCATGATCCGGCCCAGCGACACATGCTCGTTTCCGTCTGCGACGAAGGCCCCGGCCTACCCGCTGACCTGGCAAACACCGTCTTCGACAAATTCGTCACCGGTCCAGACAAACGCAGCGGCAACGGTCTCGGCCTCGCCTTCTGCCAGATGGCCCTGGCCGCCCATAACCAGAAAATATGGTTCAACGAACCAGGCAGCGACGGCGCTACCATCACCTTCTCCCTGGCTCTGCCGCCCCAGCTACCAGAAGACATCCGCATCGAAGACAAATGGCCCAACACCAATCCGGCCGCCGCAGACCCCCCCGTCCTCATGACCCAGATATCGCCAAACTGGTAGAGCAAGATTGCGGATTGCGGATTGCGGATTGCGGATTGCGGATTGCAGGCTGGCAAGATATTTCGCCACCGGTCGCTGAGCTTGTCGAAGCGCCTTCGGTCGCGGAGCTTGTCGAAGCGCCGCCAGTCGCGGAGCTTGTCGAAGCGCCGCCGGTCACGGAGCTGTTGAAGCGCCACCCACGCCCCTGCACAATTTGCCTAAATGCCCTGCCATGCGTAAGATACGCGCATCCTTTTATACACCAGGACAATATCCATGTTTGATTTCGGACGCGAAGTTTGTGGTAATTTAGCAGTAGCAGAATCGCGGGAGTGGTTGGTCGCCAACGGCATTGGCGGGTACGCCTCTGGAACCATTGCCGGAACCCTGACACGACGTTACCACGGCCTGCTTATCGCCGCCCTCCAACCTCCCCTGGGACGCACCCTCCTGCTCACCAAACTGGAAGAAACCGTCGAATACGATGGCATCCACCTGGACAGCGGTCAATTCTACAAAATCTACTGCAACCGTTGGAACAACGGCATGGTGGTAGAACCTGACGGCTACAAATACCTGGATCGCTTTCACCTGGAAGGAACCACCCCGGTATGGACTTACGCCATTGGCAATGCCCTGTTAGAAAAACGCATCTGGATGGCTCACGGCGCTAACACCACCTACATTCAATACCGCCTGGCACGCGCCACCGGCCCCCTCACCATAGAAGCGCGGGCGCTGGGCAACTATCGCGACTACCATGCCACCACCATCATGGACAGCCGCGATGTGCAGATCGAACGGGTGCAAAACGGCCTGTCGCTTCAACTTGAAGAAGAGGCCATACCCTTCTACCTCTTGAGCGACAGCGCCGACATAACGCCCCAGTTCGACTGGTACGAAGACTTTTATCTCAGCGTCGAAGATTATCGTGGGCAGAGCGACGTACAAGACGATCATATGCTTGTCGCCTCCATCCGCAAAACCTTGCGCCTGGGTGAAAGCTTCGCCATCATCGCCAGCACCGAAAAAACAGCCAACCTGAACGCCGCTGAAGCGCTCCAGAGCAGAGACGAGTACGAAATGGCTCTGCTGCGACAGGCAAATGTCACAGCAGAAGAGCCCGCCCTGCAACAACTGGTATTGGCCGCCGACCAATTTATTGTGAAACGACCCACCACCAAAGATGAAAACGGCCGTTCCCTCATCGCCGGTTATCATTGGTTTAGTGACTGGGGGCGGGACACCATGATCGCCCTGCCCGGCCTCACCCTCAGCACCAACCGCCCTGAAATCGCCGCCTCCATTTTGCGCACCTACGCTCAATTCGTAGACCAGGGCATGATCCCCAACCGCTTCCCCGACCTCGGCGAAAAGCCAGAATACAACACCGTAGACGCCACCTTATGGTACTTTGAAGCCCTCCGCGCTTACTACGCCGCCACTGGCGACAAAGAGTTGCTGGCCGAACTGTATCCCGTCTTGGAAGATATCATCCTGTGGCACACTCGCGGCACTCGCTACAACATCTATATGGACAATGCCGATGGCTTGCTCTACGCTGGCGAAGAAGGCATTCAACTCACCTGGATGGATGCCAAAATTGGCAACTGGGTCGTCACCGACCGCATCGGCAAACCGGTGGAAATCAACGCCCTGTGGTACAACGCCTTATGCAGCATGGCCGCCTTCTCCCGCGAACTGGGCAAAGACGCATTGACCTACGACGAACTCGCCGCCCGCACCCGCAGCGGCTTCGCCCGCTTTTGGCATGAAAAAATGGGCTACTGCTACGACATCCTGGATGGTCCAGACGGCCCCGATGGCAAGCTGCGCCCCAACCAGCTGCTGGCCGTCTCCCTGTCCCACAGCCCCCTGCCCGCCGCACAGCAGCGCTCCGTCGTCGATGCCTGCGCCCGTCACCTGCTCACCGCCCATGGCCTGCGCAGCCTCTCCCCCGACGACAGCGACTACATCGGCCATTACGGCGGCGACCGCCTGAAACGGGATAGCGCCTACCATCAAGGAACCGTCTGGGCCTGGCTCATCGGCCCCTTTGTCGAAGCCCATCTGCGCGTGTATGAAGATGCAGAACTGGCCCAATCATTTTTGGCCCCCCTATTTCAACACCTGGTAGACGCCGGAGTGGGCAGCATCAGCGAAATTTTTGATGGCGATCCACCCTTTACCCCACGTGGCTGCATTGCCCAAGCCTGGAGCGTGGCCGAGCTGCTGCGTGTTTGGCAAAAAACAAAACTATGACCGTCACAAAACCAAAATTTGGTCCCGAAACCTTTTCTGCTGGTGACATCATCATTCATCAGGGTGATGAGCCGGAAAAATTCTACATCATCACGCAGGGCATCGTAGATGTAATTCGCCACTATCCCGATGGCAGTGAAGTGCTGCTGGATCGCATCAGAGAAGGCGGCTTCTTTGGCGAAATTGGGCTGCTCAAACAAACCAAGCGCGTCGCCACCGTCCGCGCCCATACCGATGTGGCCGTCATGACCATGGATCGCGCCTCTTTCCAACGCTGGCTCAACAGTTCAATGGTCAGCCGTGAAGAGATGGACGCCGTCATTGAAGAACGTCTCAGCATCATTGATGGCATTGGTCCTCTGGAAGATTCCCCGCCCCCCTCAGATGAGCTGACTGCCTCAGAGATGGGTGAGGAGGATGGGTTCCCGCAGCTGCCAGCGCAAGCGGTCGCCGGCATGAAGGAGTTTGCCGCCGGCGCTGTCATCGTGCGCGAAGGGGACTTGGCGGAAAACTTTTTTATCATCGCGGAAGGAATGGTTGAAGTTGTCTACCACAACGCCGATGACACAGAGACGGTCATCGCCCGCCTGGAAAGCGGTAATTATTTTGGCGAAATCGGCTTATTAGAAGGGGGAAGGCGGACAGCGACGGTGCGGGCGGTAACGGCCGTTAAACTCATCGTCTTTGATCGGGAAACCTTTGGTCGCTGGCTCAGCCAATCTCCGGCCAGCAAAACCGAACTACGGCGCATGGCTTACCAGCGGCGCGGCTCCACCAAACCGCTGCCCCTCAGCGGCGTCCCCTGCCTCACCACCGCCCAAATGCGCCAGGTTGATCAGGTTATGGTCAAAGAGTACGGCATCCAGCTTATCCAAATGATGGAAAACGCCGGCCGCAACCTGGCCCACCTGGCCCGTTCCCGCTTCTTAGAGGGCGATCCCCGCGGCAACACCATCGTCGTCCTGGCGGGCAGCGGCAGCAATGGCGGCGGCGGCCTTGTCTGTGCCCGCCGCCTGCACAACTGGGGCGCCAACGTGCAAGTATTTATCACCAAACCAGACCAGCAGTTCAAAGGCGTTCCCGCCAAACAGCTTGAGATCTTACGGCGCATGGGCGTACCCGTCACCATTGGCGCGGGCATGGTGTTGAGCAGCATAAGCAATATCGACCTCATCATCGACGCCCTCATCGGCTACAGCCTGGGCGGCAATCCGGCAGGCGTCGCCGCTGAATTCATCCGCTGGGCCAACGCCCAAACCTGTGCCATTCTCAGCCTGGACGCCCCGTCTGGGCTGGAACTGACCAACGGCCACATTTTTGAACCGGCCATCCGAGCCACGGCCACCATGACCCTGGCCCTGCCCAAAGAAGGGCTGCGTTATGAAGCGGGGCGCGGCATTGTCGGCGAGTTATATCTGGCCGACATCGGCGTACCCCCGGATTTGTATGGTGAACCGGGCCTTGATCTGGAAGTCGGCTCCATTTTCGCCAAAGATGACATTGTGCGGTTGTAAATATGAGCCAACGTATCGAAGATTTAAAGAAACAGGCAGGCGAACGAGCCGCCACTTATGTGCAATCTGGCATGGTGGTGGGCTTGGGCACAGGCAGCACGGCCGTTCATGCCGTGCGGGCCATTGGGCGGATGATACAAAACGGCCGTTTGCAAAACATTCTGGGCATCCCCACCTCTGAAGAAACCCGGCGCGAAGCGGAACGACTGGGCATCCCCCTCACCGCTTTCGAGCAAAACCCCATCATCGACCTGACCATTGACGGCGCTGATGAAATAGACCCCCACCTGGACTTGATAAAAGGGTTGGGCGGCGCCTTGCTGCGCGAGAAAATCGTGGCCTGCGCCTCCCGAGAGATGATCATCGTCAGCGATCAGCGCAAATTGGTAGACAAACTGGGAACCCGCGCTCCCGTACCCGTGGAAGTCATCCCCTTCGCCCGCCAGCCCGTAACCGCTTACCTGCAATCATTAGGCGGCCGGCCGGTGCTGCGCCTGGATCGGGAAACGGGTTCAAAACCGGTGATCACCGATGAAAACAACATCATTCTGGACTGCTGGTTTGACGGCGGCTTAGATGACGCCGTGGCCCTGGGGCAGGCCATTCGCGCCCAGCCCGGCGTGGTAGAGCATGGTCTTTTCTTTAATCTGGCCACGCGGGCCATCGTGGCGGCCCCAGATGGCATCCATGTCTATGCCAGACATTCAACTTCTGAGAGATGTTGAACGTCTAAAAAAGAGGCTCTCCCTTGCAACCAGGAACGTGGACAACAGCGTGGGGCGGCGACTTCCTTTTGAGCCACTGCCAGGTGTGTGATGGCAATTACATTACGCCGCTGGCCCTGGTGGTGAATACCTGCCCTTACTGCGGCCAGGCAGTGTGGCAATATGTGGATGAGGCGGCCGACAAGCCGGTTTATACCCAGCCGCCCGAACAAATGCTGCCCTTTTCGCTGACGCCGGCGCAGGTACAACAAGCCTTATCCCACTTCATCCGCAAAAGCTGGTTTGCCCCGGCCGATTTGACGCTTGAGCAGTTAAACGGCCGTTTACACCCCCTCTTTCTTCCCGTTTGGCTGGTAGACGCCAGCGCCGAGGCGCAGTGGCAGGCGGAAGTCGGCTTCAATTACCAGATCGTCAGCCACCGGGAGCAGTATGACGGCGGCGGCTGGCATTCAAAGCAAATTACAGAAACGAAAATCCGGTGGGAGCCGCGCCTGGGCCGCTTGCAGCGCCGGTATGATAACCAGCCCGCGCCCGCCCTGGAAGAACATCTCCATTGGCGACGAGTGCTGGGCGCTTTTGAAACAGAGGCGGCCACCGCATACCAACCTGAAGCGATCACCAACGCCATCGTGCGCCTGCCCAACCGTCCCCCCGACGATGCCTGGCCAGACGCCGAAGCCGCCCTGAAAACGGCCGCCGCCGCCGAGTGCCGCCAGGCCGCCGCCGCCGACCATATGCGCGACTTCCGCTGGGCGGCCGCTTACCACGATCAAAACTGGACGCAGCTGCTGGTTCCCATTTACACCACCTACTACCGAGATGATGAAGGCGTGGCCCGCATAATCTACATTCACGGGCAAACGGGCAGATTGGCCGGTCAACGGCGAGCTTCGCTGAAAAGCGCCAAGAAATGGTCCGTGGGCATTGGCATGGCGGCGGCTGGTTTGTTTGCCCTCAGCCTGATTTTGGCGGCAGCTGGTTTCTTTGAAGCCAGTTTGCTCCCCTGGGCAGTTATAGGCTTAATGGCGAGTTTTGGGGTGGGCATAACGGCCGTTCTCCCCCTGCTCCTGGCTTACGCCACCAACTCCTTCGGCCTCTTCACCCCCGCCGACCAGCGCCCCCTGGCGGAATTGGTAGCAGCGATCCGGGCGCGGTGAACGGTACACTGTAAACTGTACACTGTTCACTGTTCACTGTTTACCTGCTAAAATACCCCCATGAGTAAACGCCTTGCCCTTCTTGTTGGCATGACAGAGTATCCCGATGAGCGGTTGGCGGCTACCGCCACCAACGCCCAGATTCGGGCGTTGGTTGACTGGCTGCGTGATCCGGGAAACGGCCGTTTTGACCGCGTTGTGCCTCTGTTAAACCAAACGGCCGTTGATCTACAATTAGGCGTCGCCAGTTTTTTTGAGCAGGAACTCGCGCCTGATGATCTCATCCTCTTCTACTTTGCCGGACACAGCCTCATTCATCACCAGAATATCTACCTGGCTACGGCCGACACCTTCACCGAAGAATACCTGGACGCTACCACCGTCGAGATAGATTTTTTGCGCCGCCGCCTGAACGCTGCCCTCGCTCAACAGATTGTGCTACTTGACTGTGGTTTCAGCCTGATTGGCGCTACCGACCGGCACACGCCGGGCATGACGCGGCTGGCGGAAGGGTTGGCGGCCGAAAACCGGGCCGTGTTGGCCGGCCCGGGGCTTACGCCAGCCCTGGCCGCCGGTTTACAGGGCGGGGCAGAGAGCAGTCAAGCGGGCGTCATCACAGTGGCCGATTTGAGCCGCTTCGTTGAAGCGAGCCTGCCGGAGCAGACGCCTTTTGCCAGCATCATTTCGCCCACAATGGACGCTTTCCCCCTCATCTCGGGGGGCGCAGGCGCCGCGCCGCCGGCCGCTGCGCCGGCGCCCACGCCAGCCACCCTCGCCGAAAGCGGCAGCCAGAAACGACGGCGTAATGGTCTGGCGGCGCTGATCGTTCTTCTTTTGCTGGCCGGGATTTTTGGCGTTTATGCGGTGAGCAGTGGCTTGTTTCCCGGCAGCAGCAGGGGCAATGCTTCACCTACCCGGCCCTCTACGACGGCCGCGTCCGCGGTCATCAGCCAGGACACGGCCACGACCACTCGCACAAAACAGGCCACATTAACGGCCGTTCCCACCACCCCCGCCTCCTCCACCGCCACAGCCAGCAAAACCGCCGCCCCCACCCGAACCCCCAGCCACACACCCGCGCCTTCCGCCACGCTTACGCCACGTCCTTCGGCGACGCCCACGCCCACAAATTCAGCCACGTCCTCTCCTACCCCTTCCTTTACGCCCTCAGCAACGCCCTCAGCAACGCCCTCAGCAACGCCTTCAGCAACGCCCACGCCAGCCCCCACCTCTGAACCAGTTTCCAT
>CAZXVH010000134.1:0-12790 GCA_964643965.1 uncultured Ardenticatenaceae bacterium | reverse complement strand
TCTGCGTTCCCAGGTGTGGCGGACAGGCTGTCTGCGTTCCCAGGTGTGGCGGACAGGCTGTCTGCGTTCCCAGGTGTGGCGGACAAGATGTCCGCGCTCCAATTAAGCCAGCTTTTAGGATAGCAGAAGGGAGTTACATGGAAGTTACATTTGGGAATTTACTGGCCGCTGATTTGTTGCCACAATCGCACTGTGGCCTCGGTGGGGGGAACGCCCAGCTCAGATTGTAGCGTTTCCAGGCAGCGATGATAGGCGCGCACCGCCTGTGCCCGGTTGCCCATGTGGGCGTAGGCGGTCATGAGGATGCGGTAGGCGTTTTCCCAGCAGGCATCCCGGTTGAGAATGGCTTGCGCCGTTTGCAGCGCTTCTTCCCATTTCTCTTGGGCCAGCAGATGGGCGGCCACCCGTTCGGCGGTGCGCAGGTAAAGCGTGAGCAACCGTTCCCGTTCGATGCTGGTCCATTCCTCAAAGGGATAGGCTTGCAAATAGTCGCCTTCGTAGAGGGACAGCGCTCGCTGATAATGGGCTACGCTCTGCGCCACGCTCTGCGCCACGCTCTGCGCCACGCTCTGCGTCAACGCATCCGCTTCCCCCTGCCCTGCCAGGCAAGCATCTCCCTGCGCTATCTCATCATCAAAAACCTGCACGTCCAACCAGATGTCCGCTTCCGGGCGCAAGCCATAACGGGAACCATCGCGGCGGATGTAAGCTGAGGGTGCATGACGTCCGCGGTGTGGCTCCAACACGTTGGTGAGGGCGTTGTAGGCAATTTTGAAGTCGCGCTCGGCCGTCACGGGATCTAATTCCGGCCAAAGTCGCTCTGTAATTTGTTCGCGCTCCCACAATAGCTGATGGTGACTGGTTAAGAAGAATAAAAAGAGATGGCGGGCTTTTTGCCGTTTCCATTCTGCCGCCGGAACCAGGTCAGCGCCGCGCCATAAACGAAAAGGGCCAAGTAAGCAGACGCGAAGCTGGTAGCCGGGATGGTATTTGATTTGCGCCAGGCCCATGTGGCTGAGCAGCTGTGTGGCAACGGCCGTTTGCATGTCATCTTCCCGCGCCGCCAACAACAGGGGAACCAGGGCGCGAGGGTCGGGTGGCCCCATCAATGTTTTGTGGGTAAACAGGAATTCATAGCTGTGGGTTTTGACGCGCTGCAAAAAATCACCCAAATCACGAGAGAGCCGGGTCTGGTCTGCCAGCTTGTACCAGACGAGACATTGCCATAAATAACCCACCGTCTCGCCATAGGTGTCGCCGCAGTCCCGGAAGGCGCTGGTAGCTTGATTGATCCAGGAAACGGCCGTTTCTAGTTCCCCCGCCACTACAAATGAAGCGCCCAACGTCAGCCGAATACAGGCGCACACCCATTCATCGCCGGCCGCCTGGGCAATCGCCAGCCCGTCTGCCGCCATTTGCTGCGCCGTCTTCAAATCGCCGCGGAAGCCATACGCCTGGGTTAAACCCCAGTAGGCTTCCACCTTCAAACGTGGCACTTGCACCAGCTCGCTAATACGGATCGATTCCTCAAAGCAGCGCATGGCTTCGGCCGCGCCCACCTCATCTTTTTGCAGCAACCAGGCATTCCCCTGACGCATATAACCAACGGCCGTTACAAATAAGGAGCGCAGCGCCTGCCCCCGAGCCGTCCCTTCCAGGGCGCATTGAAATGCTCGCTCCTGTTCGCCCTGCATCGCCAAAATGATGGAAAGCAGCAGCGGCGTCTCCCGGTGGGCGCGGGGGCGGAAAACCGGTTCCTGCTGCTCCTGCGCCGCCTGCGCTTCCAGCAAACGACGCGCTTCAGCCAACCGCCCGGTGCGCAGCATCACCCGGATAGACAATTCCGCCTTGCCCGGCCCCTCCTGGCGTAACTCCCGGGCTTGCGCTCGATACTGCTCCGACTCACCCGGTCGCCCCTGATTGAGCAGGTTTTCCGCCAACAGTTCCAGCAGCCGCGCCTGGCTCTCTCGATCCGCCTGGCCATCCGAGAGACGCAGCGCTTCCTGGAGTACCTTCTCGGCTTGCGCCGGATTGACGGTATCCAGATACACCCGGGCCTGGCCACGCAGCGCCTGCCCAATGGCCGGTAAATCATTGCGGGCGCGACTGTATGCTTCGGCCTGCTGATACCAACCCAGGGCTTCGTCAAATCGACTGCGCAGCCGGGCGACGTCACCCAGGTAGGCCAGCAGTGGCGGCGAATCCGCTAACACCCCGGGCGGCAGCCGGCCGATCCAGGCAGACAAGGTGTCGAGTTGACCGGCTTGAATGGTGCGCCGTCCGATCTGCTGGAGCAAAACGGCCGTTTCCTCATAAGCTCCCGCCTCCAAAAAGTGATAAATGGCGCTCTCCAGCTCTCCTTCGTTTTCCAAAAAATGGGCCGCTTGCAGATGCAGGTGGCGGGCTGTGGCCGGGTCGAGCTGGTTCAACAAGAGATCGCGGAACAGGTGGTGGTAGCGGGCATGACCTTCGCCCAAATCGACGATAAACAGCCCATGTTCATGCAGGTAGGCCAAAATCTGGGCGCTGTCTGCCTGGCCGCGCAGGGCGTCACACAAAGCGGCCGTCATTTGACGTAAGACGGCCGTTTCTGCCAAAAATTGTTGGATATCGGCCGGCTGTTGGGCCAGCACTTCTTGCACCAGATAGACAAAGAGGTCGCCAGCGGAACCGGACAATTGGCCTAACGCCTCTTCCAGGCTGCTGCCTTTTTGCAGCCGCTGCGCCACCAAAGGCAGGGCGATGGGCCAGCCCTCCACCCGCTCTGTAATCAGCGCCACCTGTTCTGCACTGAGACTCAAACCACCCTGTTCCTGGAAGAAAACGGCCGTTTCTGCCGGGGTGAATTTCAAATCTGCCTGGCTGATGGCGCACAACTCGCCGCGCAGTCGCCAGCGGGGCAGGTCTGGCAAAGAGAGTGGGTAGCGCGTGGCCAGGATAATGTGCAGCTGATTAGGCGCCTGGCTGATGAGGTAGTTCAAGATACGCAGGGAAACGGCCGTTTCTTGCAACACATGGGCGTCATCCAGCACCAGAAATAGATCCTCATCGGTTTGAGCCATCACTTCATTGAGCAGCGCCTGGGTGATGTCGGGCCACGCTTCGTAACCAGGCGAGGCTTCCCACTGCTCCAACAAGGCCAACGGAACCTCAGAAATTGGCGGAACGGCCGTTTGCAAGCTAAATATCAAATGCCGCAAAAACAGCTGTGGGTCAGTATCTTCAGGCAGGAGATGATACCAGGCTACCTGGTCGTTTTGGGCGGCAAAGGCCGCCAACGCCGTACTTTTACCATAGCCGGTTCCCGCCTGCACCACCGCCAACCGGTAATGCGCCACCGCCGCCAACTGCGCCAGCAGCCGCGGCCGGGCCAGCGCATACCGGGGCATACGCGGCGGAGAAAGCCTGGTGCGTTTTAACAAATTGAAACGGGTCATCCTCTTCACTCTCGACGGTCAATATCTCTAAATTGTAACGCCTGTTTCAGAATCAAGCCGCTTTGTTGAGTAAGAAGTTCAACTTTTTTAGAAAAATTGGATCTCTTGTCCAACTATGCGAATTACAGAAGAGACAGTTCGTTCATTTGACATTTTGACCCTTTTCACTATGATTCAGCTAGATTTAACCGATTCTATTGGACAGAGAGGCTGTGGTATGAGCGAGACGCGCTGGTTATCGACAGACGAGATAGCTGACTATCTTGGCGTAAAACGGGATACCATTTATAAATGGATCGAGCGGCACAACTTTCCGGCGCATAAAGCCGGGCGCTTGTGGAAGTTTCGCAAAGATGAAGTTGATACCTGGCTCGTGGCCGGAAACCACCAGCAGCCCGCGCCTGAGGAACAGAAAACAAAGGAGGCAGCGTGACTCGAATTATTGCCATCGCCAACCAAAAGGGCGGGGTGGGAAAAACAACATTGGCGATCAACTTAAGCGGCGGTCTGGCCCGAGTCAATCCTGACCAGCGTGTTTTGCTGATTGATGCAGATCCACAGGCGAATGCAACGGCCGTTTTACTGGGCATCCCCTTTGCCGCCGGTCCGCGCACCGACGCCGAAACCATGTACGAAGTCCTGGTAAAACAGATACCCATCGGCGACGCCATCCAACACATCACCCTGGAAGGCGCTACGCCCGTTACCCTGGATATGTTGCCGTCTCATCTCGACCTGGCCTCGGCCGAATTGGAACTTGTTAATATTTTTGAACGAGAACGTCGCCTGCGGCGGGCGCTGGAACCCATCCAATCAAGCTATAATTACATCATTATCGACTGTCCACCCAGCCTGGGTCTGCTCACCCTTAATGCCCTGATGGCCGCTACCGAAGTGCTAATCCCGGTCGATCCCGGCGTTTTCCCACTGATCGGCTTGAATTTGCTCAACAGAACCATCGACATGGTGCGCCAATCGAATCCCGCTTTGCAAGTGCTGGGGGTAGCGCCCACCTTGCAAGACCGCACGGCGCTGGCGCGAGACACCCTTGAGCAGTTGGACCAAACCTTTGGCGACAAGCTATTGACCGCCATCCCGCGCCGCGTCTCCATCGGCGAAGCCCACGCCGCCGGCCAGGACATTTTCGTCTATGATGCCAACGGGGACAGCGCAGTGGCCTTTGCCACACTGCTCCAGGAGGTAGAGAGTCGTGGCTAAAAAACGGACGGGGTTGAGTCAAACGCTTTTTGATGGCATTGATCCATACGGGCAGACGGCGGCGCAAACGGAATCAGAGAGCCGTTTGATTTACCTGCCACTCACGGCCGTTCGCCCAGACCCTAAACAACCGCGCCGCCTGTTGCCCGGCAATTTGCAAGCCACCCTGGTAGAGCAGGGGGTTTATGACCCGGTGACCGTCATGCGCAGTTGGTTGGCGCAAGCTGCCCCAGGCGATACGCGCCTGCTGGAACTGCGCAAACTGGCGGAGAGCATCGCCCAGCATGGCCTGATCAATCCCATCACCATTCGGGCATTGGAAGCGCCCCTGCCCGACGGCAGCCAGTACCTCATTGTCACCGGCGAACGGCGTTACTGGGCGCATGTTCTGTTAGCCGCCGAAAACCGCCGCCTGCAAGTGGGGGAGCAGGCGGATCCGAACCAAATTCAAGCTTTATTGGCCCAAAGCGGCATTTCCATCCGGGCGCACCAACTGATTGAAAATATCAACCGGGAGGACATCAACGCTCTGGAAAAGGCGCAAGGTTTGCTGGCGCTGCGGCAGGAATTATCCGGGGTGAACCCGGGTTCACCCCCCTTCCCCGCCGGTGAAGACGCTCCCAAAGAGCTGATTCCCTGGACTGAAGTGAGCAGCGCCCTGGGCATTTCCGCCCGATACCGCATTTATTTAACGGCCGTTCTCGATTTATGCGCCGAAGCCCAGGCCATCATCGCCGCCCACGATCTGGCGGAAAAAACCATCCGTCCCATCGCGCAAAAGCTGAAAGAAAGGCCTGATTTACAGGTGGAAGCGTTGCAGCAGATGGTGGCCTGGCAGCGTGACAACGAGAGTGAAGATGGGGTGGATCATGCCGTCAACAACAAGGCGGTCAGCGTCCTGGTCAATCAACTGCTGGCCCGGGAAAATCCAAAAGGGCGGGCGGCGCGGCTGCATACCGCCCCCCATATCCACACCTTCCAACAAACCATCAAACGCACCCTGCGCTTTCTGACAACAGTGCCGCCCGAAGATCTGCTCCTGGTGGCGCGAGATTTAGCCCTGGATCAGACATACCAGGAAACGGCAGAAGAGCTGGAAGCGCTGGAGACACAGTTGGCGGCGCTGCGGCAGCAGGTAGAGAAATACCGGCAGGAGTGAGCGCTAAAGTACACCCCTTGAGACGAGGCGATAAGGACAGCCATGAGTGAAGAACAAGCCCTGATACCCACTGTACAAAAAACGGTGACATTCTACGAAGATGAGATAACGGCCGTTTCCATCCAAACTGCCGACGGCCAGGAAATCTATGTTCCCATTGGCCAATTCTGTGAACTGCTGGGCGTCAACCGGCGCACCCAGATGCAAAAGATAAACGACGACGCCGTCCTTTCGCGCAAAATCGCCAATATCACCGTCAGCAGCAGCGGCGGACCGCAAGCTACCTACTGCCTGCCCCTCGACTATCTGAACGGCTGGCTCTTTGGCATCAACGCCAACCGCGTCAAACCAGACGTACGCGACCGGCTTATTCTTTATCAAGAAAAATGTTACAAAGTGCTGGTTGAAGCGTTCCGAGAAGGCCGCCTCTCCACCAATCCCGCCCTCGATGATCTGCTGAACAGCAGCGATTCCCCTTCTGCCCAGGCTTACCGGATGCTGCAAGCGCTGACACAATTGGCCCGCAACCAGGTCATCATGGAAGCTCGCCTGGATTCTCACGAAAACCAGCTTGCCGACTATGGCGGCCGTCTGGAAGAAATCGAAGCAACCCTGTCCGATCCGCAGCGGTTTGTCACCTCAGCCCAGGCCAGCCGCCTCAGCCAGGCGGTGAAAGCGGTAGCATTGGCTTTAGGCAAACAAACGAACCGCAATGAGTTTGGCGGCATTTACGGGGAGTTGTATCGCAAATTTGAAGTAACCTCTTACAAAGAAATCCCCACCCACCAATACCGGGAAGCAATGGATTTTCTCAGCGAATGGTATACCACCCTCACGAATGGATCTTTGCCTTTCTAACCGGGTAAGCGCAGCGTTTGGCATATGACGCGAGGGTTGAGTCTGTCGAAGCCTACTACTATCAATCAAGAAACAGCCGAGAGGCACAGTTTGGGATATGACGCGAGGGCTGAGCTTGTCGAAGCCCGGGCTTCGACAAGCTCAGCCCTCGTTTTACAAATCCAGCCCTCGTTTTACAAATCCAGCCCTCATTTTATTAACCCAGACCTTGTCCTTCCCTGGCCCCACGTTGCTCAATCCACCCGCCCGCGATAGAAAAAATGTAAAAAGGGGTGTACGATAGCATACACCCCTTTTTGTTTGAGCATGAGGTGAACCGGGGTTCACCCATAACCGCCTGAGGAGGCTTCCCATGAAGGTTGGCTCACAAATTGTACGGTTTGATTGGCCGGGAAGTGATTCCCACTGTCACTGAATCTTAAAGGGGGATACGTGGTGCGTAAGGGCTTCTCCCGCATCACGTATCCTTGCAATAACAGACACTTATTCTTCCCAAAGGCAAATATGACCCAACAACTGAAACGAGAATTAGGCGTTTTTGGCGCCACCATGATGGGATTGGGTTCCATCATTGGCACCGGTATTTTTGTCAGTGTAGGGCTGGGCGCAGGCATTGCCGGGACGCTAGTGCTGGCTGCCATTGCCATTGCCGCCATCGTCGCCGCTTGCAATGGCTTAAACAGCGCCCAACTAGCAGCCAATCATCCGGTAAGCGGCGGCACCTATGAATATGGCTACAAATATCTGAACCCAACTCTCGGTTTCCTGGCCGGCTGGGTCTTTCTTCTGGCAAAAAGCGCTTCGGCCGCCACCGCTGCATTGGGGTTTGCCGGTTACTTGCTGGCCGCACTCGGCCAGCCAAACTCTACCCTTTTAGCGCCGTTGGCATTGAGCGCAGTCATCATATTAACCCTGGTGGTACTCAGCGGCATTCGGCGCTCAAATGTGACCAATACCATTATCGTGGCTGTGACCTTGACAGCCCTGGTTGTTTTTATCGTAGCCGGACTGCCGTCGGTTGAAGCGGTGAACTTTACCCCCCTGCTCCCCGACGGCAGCGCCAACGGCGTCGCCGCGGTTTTACACGCAACGGCTTTGATGTTTGTGGCCTACACCGGTTACGGCCGCATTGCCACCATGGGAGAAGAAGTGCGCCAGCCCCGGCAAACGATACCCCGAGCCATCATCATCACCCTGTTTGTCTCCATGGTTTTGTACATGGCGGTGGCGTTTGTAGGCATTGGCGCAGTGGGCGCCGCCGCCTTAGCCCAGGGCGCTACCATCAGCGCCACCCCGTTGGAAGCCGCCGCCGGCACCTTTGGTCTGCCTTTTGTGCCGCAACTTATTGCCATTGGCGCGGTGACGGCAATGTTGGGTGTGCTGCTCAATTTGCTGCTGGGGTTGTCGCGGGTGCTGTTAGCGATGGGACGGCGGCGAGATATGCCTGCGGCCGTAGCCCGACTTGATGCGTCCGGTACCACGCCGCCCGTGGCTGTTATTGTGGTGGGCGTTCTGATAGGCGTCCTTGTATTAATCGGCAATGTCTATGTAACCTGGTCGTTGAGCGCTTTTACCGTCCTCATTTATTACGCCATTACCAATTTATCGGCTCTCAAACTCAAACCAGAAGAGCGCCTGTTCCCACGCCTTATTGCCTGGGTGGGTTTGGCTGCCTGCCTATTCCTGGCTTTCTGGGTTGAGACACAGATTTGGCTATTGGGCGTGGCGCTGCTGGGCGTGGGGCTAATCTGGCATTTGATCGCCTCCCGTTATTTCCAGAAAAAGATTTAAGAAACGCCCGTGCCCAGATTGTATTTGACGAGATGGGCCGGTATGGTTATGCCATTCATTTTGAGCGTTTGTAGGCGATAGAGATAGGCCGCGCCCGTCATGATATGGTAGGCCACGTCGGCGACGCGCCGGTTTTCCATCGGCTCCAGGTAAGAGCCGCGCACCCAATCGTTAAAGGCCCCCATCGATGGTCCGCACCAGATTTGATAATCCATCTGGCGGCCCGGTTCCCCCACGTTTGACCAGCGAGATGACAGCCCCAAATACCAGCGGAAGATGAGAGCCATCTTGCGTTTAGGGTTGCCTGCGGCGCGGACAAGCTGCTCGGGATCACGTTCATTGAAAAAGGCGACGCAGCCGTCCCAAATCTCGTCCAGGCTGGCTTTAAACACCTGCGTTTCCAGCTTTTGCCGCTCATCGGCAGGAATAGCGTCGATACTGTCGTATTCCTGGTAGAGATCGTACAGTTTCTGCGCCCGCATGGGGAACATGGTGCCCCGTTTTAGCACTTGCAACTTGACGCCCATCTCAAACATATCAGCGGCGGGGGCCATCATGACGTCGGCCATATCTGCCTGGGCCAGCAGTTTGCGCGTGTACTCAGAAGCGCCAGCCTCCGCACACGCCTGGTTGACGGAGCCGGTAACGATGTAGGCGGCGCCCATCATAAACGCGCCCAAAGCTGCTTCCGCTGTGCCAATACCGCCGGCCGCACCCACGCGAATTGGCTTCGTATAGTTGTATTTTATTTGAATCTCGTCACGCAGCGCAAGCATGGATGGCAACATGCAGACCAACGGCCGATTGTCAGTGTGGCCGCCAGAATCAGCTTCGACGGTGATGTCGTCGGCCATCGGGACACGCCGGGCCAATTGGGCTTGCTGCGGCGTAATCAGCCCTTGTTCCACCAGTTTGTCCAGGATTTTAGCGGGAGCGGGTTCCATGAAACGAGCGGCCACTTCACGCCGCGAAATTTTGGCGATGACTTTGTTTTGGATGATGATTTCGCCCGCCGCATCCAGGCTGAGGCCGGCCGCCCGGTAACGCACGATATGGGGAGTCAGGCCCAAGAAGGCGGAGGCTTCGACGGTGTGGACGCCGTGAGTGAGGAAGAGGTCAACGGCCGTTCTCTCCAAGTTTTCTTCGTTGGGGCTGTGGATCAAGTTGAAGGCGTAGGGGCCGTGGGGTAGGGCGGTCTGGATGCGTTGAATGGCGGCGCGAACGCGGTCTGGCACGAGGCCGGCCGCGCCAAAGGAGGCGAGCAGCCCGGCCTGACCCATGGCGATGACCAGTTCTTCGGAAGCAATGCCATTGGCCATGGCTCCAGCGCTGTAAGCATAGCTGACGCCGTGAAAGCGCAAGAATTCGGGATCGCCTAACTGCTGCACGGAAAGGGGGGGGACGGCCGTTACCAGCGCCATCTCTACCCCTTGTCCACTGCCTGCTTCATGGGTTATGCCTAAACGGCCGTTTTCGTCGCGCACCACGTAACAAGGCTGATCCAGGTTGTGGAGTGTGGCTTTGATTTCGGCGGGGGTGAAGGAAACGGCCGTTGCCGGGCCAGTCCAGGTTTGAGTGGGCAAGGCAAATACGTTGTTTAGAACAGGAGTTGGGTAATTGTTCATAAATTTACTCGATTGGATATTGTAAGAGCGCCAGGGGGAACGGTCAAGAATGCGCCTGCTCTGCGTCATCTGCGGCGGCGAACGGCCACTGCACGATGACAGTGGTTCCCTGGCCAATGCCAGGACTGCTGATTTCGATACGCCCACCGTAAAATTCCACAATCATTTTAACAAGAGAGAGACCCAACCCCACGCCTGGTATTTCCCGAGAGTGGGCTTTATCGGCGCGGTAAAAGCGTTCAAACAAATGGGGCAGGTCTTCGGGGGCAATGCCCTGCCCGGTATCGGTGATGCTGCTGTGAAAATACCCTTTTTGGTGGGAAACGAGCCACGAGATACGGCCGTTTGGCGGCGTGTATTTGATGGTATTGGTGAGAATATTGCGAAATACCACGTGCAAATGGCTCAGACTGGCTTGAATGGCGGGCAGATCATCGGGTATGGTCAGGTCTAGCCGCAGTTGTTTTGCAGTGAGCAGGGCGTCGAATTCCTGGGCCAGGTGGTGCAGAAAACGGATGGGGTCTATTTCTTCACGACCGGCTTGCAAGCGGCCGGAATCCAGGCGTGAAATGAGGATGAGGTCTTCAACCAGACGGCCGAGACGAGCGACTTCATCATCTATTTCGACAATGTATTGGCAGCTGGTTTCTTCGTCCAGCACCCCGTCACGCAAGGCTTCACTGCGCAGGCGGATGGTGGTGAGCGGGGTGCGCAGTTCATGGGAAGCATTGCCCGCGAAGGTGCGCTGCTCTTCGATCATGGCTTCGACTTGACCACTCATCTGGTTGAAGGCGGCGGCAAGTTGGCCGATTTCGTCCTGGCGGTCTTCGGGCAGCCGTTGGGAAAAGTCGCCCTGGCCGATTTGCCGGGCGGAGTCGTGCAGTTGGCTCAGGGGGCGGGTGAGGGAGGCAGAGAGCCACAGGCTGACGCCCATTGCCAACAAAGCCAGGATGAGAACGCCGCCAATGAGGAAAGACCACCGCTGCCAAATGAGGGATTGTGCGCCTGTCAGCGGGGAAGCGAGGTGGATTATGCCGATGATCTCATCGTCTTCTTCAATGGGGGCGGCGGTATAGAGGGTTTGCTGACCAGAGGGGGCTTGTCGTGTATTTTCGCCGGTCTTTCCCTTTAAGGCAGCGATAACTTCTGGCGCATTTTCGGGAGATAGCGTGGAAGAAACGGGATCGCCTAACCAGAAACGGCCGTTTTCTTGCAGCAGGGACACTTCAATACCAAATTGATCGGCATACTCTTGCAGCGCTTCTTCCAAATCGGCCGCACTCTCTTTGCCCTCCGCCAAATGCTCGACCGGGTCTCTGAGGCCACGCGCTATCAATTTGGCTTGCTCTGTCATGCGCTCTTTGAAATCGGTGGTTGTGCCGGCAAACAATTGCTGCCCGGCGAAGGCGGTGAGCGCGGCAAAGCCGATGAGAATCAAGCCGGTGAAGGCAATGAGGATGCGGGTACGCAGGCTGTGCAGTTTCATGCGGTTCCTTGAAAGAGATAGCCCACCCCGCGTACGGTTTGGATGTAGCGCGGATGGCTGGCGTTTTCTTCGATTTTCTCGCGCAGCCAACGGATGTGGACGTCCAATGTGCGCGTATCGCCGAGCCAATCGGTGCCCCACACCTGGTCGAACAAGTCGGCGCGGCTGACCACATCGCCCGCCCGGCTGACGAGCAAACTGAGCAGCTCAAATTCTTTATAACGCAGGGAGACTTCACGGCCGTTTACAAAGGTTTGCCGTGTATTGAGAACCAGTTTGACCGGCCCGCTCGTCAATTCGGTGACGGGGGCGACGGCGGCCTGATCCAGCTGGACGCGCCGCCGCAGCGCACGCAGACGGGCGATCAGTTCCCGCGTGCTGAATGGCTTGGTCAGGTAATCGTCTGCGCCCAGTTCTAGCCCGAGGATGCGGTCAATTTCGTCGCCGCGAGCGGTGAGCATGAGGATAGGCACGGGGCTTTGCTGCCGCAGCGCCTGGCACACTGCCCAGCCATCCATGTCGGGCATCATCACGTCCAGCACAACGACATCGGGTTGTTGATTGAGCGCTATGTCTAAACCGGAACGGCCGTTGTTTGCCACCAAAACCGTATAGCCAGCTTCCTTCAACCGGTTGGTTAAGGGGCTGGTAATCATCTGGTCGTCGTCTACTAATAATATCGTTGCCATGAAAGCCTCTCTGTTGCGGACATTGTGACACAGCCAAAATAGCGGTGCAAGCGACTTTTTCAGATTTAAGGTGGATTTAACCTGATTTAGGCTTGGTTTAACCACAGCCTGCCTGATTTGCCGTATAGTTGGTTTATATCAAATTTATGACGAGGTGACAGGATGAACCGAACAAAAGGTATTTTAGCAGCCGGTAGTTTGACGGGATTGGTATTGCTGACGATGTTGGCGTTGGGATTTAATCGTATAGGTGCGGGTGGAGAAGGGGCGGGGGAAACGGCCGTCTCTGAGCCAACCACCCTCATCATCCAGGAACCGCCGTTGGAGCCGGATGCCAGCCAGGCGGTGCAAGCCTGGCAAACGTATGGGCGCGATTTAGAAACGGCTGTGCAAACGATGCAGGGGCGAGAAGCGCAGTATCAGGCTGAAATTGAGGCGGCTAATCAGACCATCTTGCAGCTTCAAGAGCAGATAAACGCAGCCAATGGCGCCCTGTCAGCGTCCACCTCAACTTATTACGAAGACGA
>CAZXVH010000133.1:0-12825 GCA_964643965.1 uncultured Ardenticatenaceae bacterium | reverse complement strand
CCCAACAAGAACTCTACCGCACCTTTGGCGATTTGCTGGACTATCCCACACCTGATCTGGCGGCGCAGGCCAGCCGATGCGCCCAATTGCTACGGCTGGACTATCCCCAAGCCGCCGAGCAAATTCAAAATTTTGCCGACTGTGTAGACAGCACATCTCTGGGGCGGTTTGAAGAAATCTACACCGGCACCTTTGATATGAACCCGGCCTGCTACATCTTTAGCGGCTACATCCTCTTTGGTGAAAGTTTTAATCGGGGCAAGTTTCTGGTGCGCCTGCAAAAAGAGTACCGGGAGCGCGGCTTCTCGGCCGGTAATGAACTGGCGGATCACCTGGCTGTCATCTTTAGATTCATGGCGCTGCTTGATCCCGATGAACACACGGCACAACTGCTGCTGAAGGATGTTTTTGTGCCGGTGCTTACAAAAATGAATGAAGGCTTCCACAGCGAAAACAGGAATCCCAACCCTTACCGGCAGGTGCTGCGGGCGATGCTGGCTGTGCTGGAGCAAATACGAGGCACGGCAGCGGGATTGGCAACGGAGCCACCACACCGCAGCGCAGCACAAAATCTGGAAGCGCAGTCTGCCAGACCGCAACGAGCGGACAAGCTGTCCGCGCTCCCAGTTATAAAGGAGAGCGTATCATGACCCTCGACCAAATTCTTTACGGCGTTTTCCCCTACGTTGCCGTCACGCTGGCGATTGTAGGCACAATCTGGCGCTATAAAAGCGACCGGTTTTCTGTTTCCAGTCTGTCGTCACAATTTTTAGAGAACCGCAAACTGTTCTGGGGGTCGGTTCCCTGGCATTACGGCATTCTCACCATCCTCACCGGGCATCTGGTCGCCTACCTGATCCCACGAACGGTGCTGCTCTGGAATGGGCATCCGCTGCGCCTCTATGTGCTGGAAGCCTCGGCGCTCGCTTTTGGCTTTTTGACGCTGTGGGGCTTGTCGATGCTAATCTACCGCCGTTTTACGAACGCCCGCATCCGAGCCGTCACCTCACCGATGGATGTGGTGTTATTATTGGCGCTGTTGACGCAAGTGGTGGCGGGTTTGTGGATAGCTATCTTCTACCGTTGGGGATCTTCCTGGTATTCAGCATTTGCCGTGCCTTACTTGAATTCTCTTTTATTGTTTCGTCCCGATGTGGCGCTGGTGAGCAATCTGCCATTTATGGTGGATCTGCATATCGTGGGTGGTTTTGTACTATTGATGCTGCTGCCCTTCACGCGCATGGTGCATCTGTTGGCCTTCCCCTATGCGTATCTATGGCGGCCGTATCAGGTTGTGATCTGGAATCGTCGTCAGACATCTCAAAAATAAATTGCGTACTGGTGGCGGTTGCAGATGAGGAGATTGCCAGATTTTTCCCAGTTCAGACACGGCCGTTTTCCCAAAATCTTGCTCGTGCTGGGGATAATAGCCTTCTTCCTGGCTGCCGCTGCGTACACGACCGGCGTTCGTCTGGAAACCCATGATTCGTTTTGCGCCTCCTGCCATGTCGAGCCAGAAAGCACCTATTATCAAGCCAGTCTGAACACAACTGCTCCAACCACCTTAGCCGCTTTCCACGCCGGCGAAAATACACGTTGTGTCGATTGCCACAGCCGCCGCTGGATACCGGGGCGGCTCTGGGCGCAGTGGGGTGGGCTGCAAAACCTGCTCGCTTATCGCTCCGGCCATTTCACGCAGCCATCTGTGACCACGCGACCAGTCGGCGACACTGGTTGTACCAAATGCCATGGTGATTTAACATGGGTGAGTGAACGGCCGGGCCATTATCATTCCCCGAGTCTGCGTCGTAGATGGCGAGCCGCTGGTGGGCCGACCAACAGCTGCGCCGCTTGCCATCCCCCTCATGAGTCAGTTGCACCAATCAGTGAGCAATTCATGGATGATGAGTTAATTGAGGTGCAATGTGACGCCTGTCATGAAGCGACGGGCATTGAGTTAGAAAGGTGATAAGATGGAGTCAGCGGATAATCCCTTTGGAAAACTGATTGGTTTGCGTCTTTCTCAGTGGGGAGATGGCGTTTGTACTTGCCATCTTACCGTTACGGAAGAACATCTTAATCCAAATGGGGTTGTTCACGGAGCCGTGATCTATGCCCTGGCTGACACCGGTATGGGCGGAGCGCTGGTTTCCAGCTTGCAAGAAGGACAGCGCTGCGCAACCATTGAGATAAAAATTTCCTATTATCGACCTGCGTGCAGTGGCGAACTGATGGGCAAAGCCCACGTTGTCCGCCTGGGTAAACGAATCGCTTTTATGGCGGCTGAAGTCAGCAATGATGCTATCCTTATCGCGCAGGCTACGGGTACATTTACGATCAGTTCCCCCAATTGACGTAATATCTTTTTCAACAAGGAGCTTTTAATTGAGTGACTTACGAAACTTTTTAGACCAATCTGCCGCTTTACACCACCACCTCTGTCCGCGACAGGTGCTGGGGGTGCGGATGGGTATGCTGGCGGGCAACCTGTTGGGACTAAGCCTGCCCCAATCTAAAAAACGGTTGCTGACCATCGTGGAGACGGATGGTTGTTTTACGGATGGCGTCTCTGTGGCGACGAACTGCTGGGTGGGGCGGCGCACGTTGCGCGTGGTGGATTTTGGGAAGATAGCGGCCACATTTGTAGATACGCACACGGAAACGGCCGTTCGTCTCTCCCCGTTGCCCAATATTCGTGAACTGGCCCCAACCTATGCGCCGGAAGCGCGAAACCGCTGGCAAGGGTATCTATTGGGCTACCAACAGATGCCTGACGCCCTGCTGTTTGCTGTGCAGCCGGTGCAGTTAGCCGTACCGGTGGGAGAGCTGATCAGCCGCCCTGGGGTGCGGCTGAATTGTGACGTATGTGGCGAGGAGATTATCAACGAGCGGGAAGTAAGGCGAGAGCGCCTGGTATTGTGCCGCTCATGTGCCGGAGAGGGATATTACGCGCTGGCTGGCGGTGAAAACGGCCGTTGCCAGGCCCATCTAGTGCGCAGCGCGTAGAATGCCTCTTTTTGCCCTGGACAGTACATCCAAATCCTACCCTACTGCATCCATTTCTGTGCTATCATAGAATCATGAACCCTCGCTCGTTACGCTTACAATTGGGCACGGTTTTCCTCGGCTTTCTGCTGCTGGTGCTCAGCGCGGTAACAGTCACCTTTTGGCTGGTGCAAACCCAACAAAATGACGCCGCTATCATCAATTTGGCTGGCCGCCAACGCATGTTGGTTCAGCAAATGACCCGGCTGGCGCTGACAGAGCCGGAGAACCCCCAATTAGCGGAAAGCGCCCATCATTTTGAGCAAACATTAACGGTACTGGCGGAAGGGGGGGGAATAGTCGATGGCAACGGCCGTTTCTATACCCTGCCGCCCACGACCGACTCCCACACTCGCGCCCAGCTAACTGGCAGCGCTGCCGCCTGGCCTACATTTCAGACCCTTCTACACGCCCCCGTAAATAGGGACGCCTTACAAACCGCGTCCAATACCCTGCTTGTCCAGTTGGATAGCCTGGTCAGCGCTTATGAAGCCCAGGCGCAGGCTAAAATCACCCGCCTGCGCTGGATGCAAATCGTTTTTTTAGCCGCCGCTTTTTTACTACTGGCCTGGGGCTATCGTATCATTCACCGGCAGCTTATCCGGCCGCTGACTGCCCTGGACGCCGCAGCGCAAGAAATTGGCGCTGGTCATCTGGATCGTCCCCTGCCGATGCTGCCTGAAAACGAACTTGGCCGTCTGGCACAAACGATGGAAACAATGCGGCTGGAGATCGCTGCCCAGCAAAACTCCTTAGCCCAGCAGGTGGCGCAGCGCACACAGGAGTTAACCACTGCTTTTCAATTCAGCCAGGAAATTGTGCGCGAATTGGAACCGTCCCAATTGTTACAATCTGTGGCAAATCATACCCGTGAGTTGATGCAGGGTGAAGCCGTATCTGTCTGCATATTGGATCATGACGGCCGTTCGCTGGAATTGGTGGCGAGCAGTGGCACAGGCGATCAATTTCTCGGTTTGCGCCAATCCACCAGCCGCGGCATTGCCCTGCCCGTTATCCAGGAACATAAAACTGTCGTCGACGAAGGCGGTTGCGCCAACTGCGGCTTTTTGCATCATTTTCCTGGCGCCTTTTGTGCGACAGCGCCCCTGCAAGTAGGCGGGCGTTCTATGGGCGCCTTGTGCGTCATCCGCGCCCAACACCCTTTTAGCAGCGACGAGGCGCGAGCGCTGACTTTGTTGGCAAACGCTGCTGCCATTGCCCTGGAGAATGCCCGTCTGATCGAGACCAGTAAACAACAAGTCGAAGAAAACGCATCGCTGGCAGAACGGGAGCGACTGGCAGCCAATTTGCATGATAATTTGGCGCAAAATCTAGGCGCCATGCACTTGAGCGTAGACCAGTTGGCGCATGATAGGGCGCTGGGCGCCGATGAACAGGTCCAACAGCATATCGCCAAACTACAGCGCAATCTGCACCAGGCGTATGCCCAGGTGCGCCTGGCGCTAACTGGTTTGCGTGAGCCAGAGCCAGATGAAGATGAATTTTTAACGGCCGTTCACACCCTATTAGCTGACTTTGAGAGTCAAACCGGTTTGCCCGTCCAGTTTGTCATGGAGGGTACAGAGGAAATTCGCTTAACGGCCGTTGCCCAAAAGCAAGCCCTCCATATCATCCGTGAAGCGCTGACCAACATCTGCCGCCACGCCCAGGCAGCCCATGTTCAACTCACCATTTCCCAGAACGACGAAACAGTCACCTTAACCATCGTGGATGACGGCATTGGTTTCGATCCCGGCCGGGTAAACAGCCAACATCATCTGGGTTTAACCATCATGCGCACTCGGGCGGAACGCAGTCAGGGGCAATTCATTATTCGTTCAGCCCCAGGGCAGGGCACACAAATTTCAGCCACTTTTCTCAACAGACCAGCAAAAGCGGCGGAACGGGAGGCCGCATCATGTCAATGAGCATTGCCCGTGTTTTGCTGGTTGACGACCATGAACTTTTCCGTGAAGGGCTGGCCGGATTGATTAACGCCCAATCCGACTTAACGGTTGTGGGGCAGGCTGGAGACGGATTAGAAGCATTGACCATGGCCCGGGATTTAAAGCCAGACTTGATCATCATGGACATCAACATGCCTATCTGCGATGGTCTGGAAGCGACGCGCCTGATTCGGGAGGCGCTGCCTGATGTGCGTATTGTCATGCTTACCGTGCATGACAAAGACGAGAAACTATTTACCGCCATCAAAGCCGGGGCAAACGGCTATATGCTCAAGAACACCAAATCGGTTGAATTTTTACAAGGGGTACGTGGGGCATTGGGGGGCGAAGCAACGTTGCCGCCACGGCTTGCCGCCAGTCTTTTGGATGACTATGCCCGTCTGGCTGCCCAATCCGTTAAACAACCAGACCCAGATGAAGACCCTGACCTCACGCCTCGTGAGATAGAAGTCTTAAATCTGATTGCCACCGGTGTCTCAAACCAGGAAATTGCAGATCAACTCTCTATCAGTTTACACACCACAAAGAGCCATGTCCGAAATATTTTAACAAAAATGCACGCGAACAATCGGCGTCATGCGGCTCGTCTGGCGGCGCAACACGGCTTGTTAGGCGACTCAGGGATCGTTCGGAAATAAGCAAATGGGCGAGACAGGCGGCAGATACCCTGTTTCTTCACAGCCAGGAAGGCTTCCCGCCTGTCCCACCCCTAAGATTCCATCTAAATTTTGAATGTGTGTTTACAAATGATCTTCCTGGCCTGTCAACTGGCTCAAGCCGGATCTATCATTCAAGATAAATTCGGTGCGTGTGATGTGGATCAGTTTTTGATCTGAGAAGCGATAAAGCAGACGGCATACCATTTCCCGCGTGGTGCCGATATGAGCCGCCATCTGGTCTAAGGTCAGGCTGCGGGGAACCGGTTCATCGGCGGCGTCCTGGTAATAGTCGAGCAGCAGGCCAGCCAGCCGACTGGCCACCGGCTTAAACGCCAATTCTTCCACAATGATACTGGCTCGCTGCATACGTCGCACCGCCAAACGAGATAGCTCCCAGGAAAAACGGCCGTTTGCCAACAACCATGGTTTCATCTGCTCCTGCGACCACAAATAGACCTGGCTGTCCCGTTGCGCTTGCAGCAGCACGGGCAGCGGCGCCCCGTCTTCAAAAAACGCCAATCCCCAAAACAGATCGCCGGGGTTAAGCGTCATCACAATCAGGCTGCGCCCTTCGCTCGATTCCTTGCTCGCCTGGACGGAACCAGCCGTCACCAGAAACAAGTAGGGCCATACATCGCCATGCGCAGCCACGCTCTCCCCTTCCGCGTACTTTTTGGGAATCGCTGCCTGAGCTATTTGTTGGCGTTCTTTCTCCGTAAAAAAGGAAAATACCGGATTTTTAGCCAACCACTCTGTCAAAGAAATCATATGCTCTCCTTCTCTCTCTATCCTCTATCTCTAGCTTAAGCCGCTTCGACCATGTGTGTCAGGGCGTCCCGATCATGCAAGGTGATGTGGGCGCGGGTCACTTCCAGGATGCCGTCTGCTTGAAATTGATGTAACAAACGGCAAACCACTTCTGGTGACGAGGCCACGATAGCGGCAATGTCACTCAAGGTCAGGTCGCGCTCAACGGCCGTTCTCCCTGGCGCATAAAAACTTTCTAGCAATACATTAGCCAATCTCGTGGCCACCGGCCGGAAAGCCAGCCCATAAACAATTTCCCTGGCTCGTCGCATCGTTTCTACCTGGATTTTGGTAACCTGCCACATCGCTTCAGGATACTCAAACAAAACCGGCAGGATGATGTCACGCGACCATACATACAGTTCCGTCTTCCTGGTCGCCATCAGGGAGGCGGGCATTGGTTGGTCGTCAAAAAAAGAGTGCGCCCAGAAAACCTCGTCAGGACGCACCATAAATAAGACGTGTTCTCGGCTGCTCACGGAAAGCAGCGCCCAGCGCAACTCTCCTGAGGCCACAAAAACAACATAAGGCCACACATCCCCCTGGTGAAACAGAAATTCATCAGGCTGCAATCGGAAATAACGAGCCTGTTCCATCAAAGTTTGACATACGGCCGGCGGTAGTTTGTCGAACCCTTTAATCTGGGACAATCTCATCGCGGATTGTTGCATCTTTCTCTCCTGAAAACAAGGGCCGTAGCCGCGGTTTCTTACCGCGTTTCCCTGTAGCGAGGTAAGGATACCTCGGCTACAAAATGGGGTTCGTAGCCGCGGTTTCTTACCGCGTTTCCCTGTAGCGAGGTAAGGATACCTCGGCTACAAAATGGGGTTCGTAGCCGCGGTTTCTTACCGCGTTTCCTATTAGGTAAAAATCATCCTGATCTTGACAAATATCAAAGAGTTATGGGTCAATTTCTTGTAAACTTCTTCTCAAGAGCCAAACGAACCATCACCGTTCGTTTATAAAAACCCTATTGTATCTGAAAAAGGAGGTTTTACATGATCCACCCCTCTAAACAAGTCAGAACGGCCGTTATCGTTGTCATTGTTCTCGCTGCCCTTCTGATGATCCTGGTTATTCCTTTCATCGCCTTCAATATGGTGAACCCCATTGTCACCTATCAGCAAGCCCGCATCGTAAAATTCACGGCTGAAGGCAACCCCAGCGCACCCTTACTCACCCTGACAACCTGGCTGGTCAGCTTCTTCTTCCCCTTCTGGGGTACGATGTCGGTGATCGCTGGCCTGGCCTTGTTGGTGATCGTCTGGCCCCTTTATCGGGGTGAGAGCTGGGCGCGTGGCCTGGCGTTGCTCTGCCTGGCCGTGCCGGCCATGGGCGGCGCCTACATGATCGTGCCCTGGATGAATTTTGTGGGCACGGCCGAAGGTGGCTTCCCCCCGGCCGTTACCATCATGGCCATTGGCCTGATCCCCTACTTCACCCTGCTCCTGGCCGACAAGGGCGACGTGACGCAGAAAATAGTCGATTTCCTGGTCTTTCTGATGCTGGGCGTTTCTTCGGCTGAAGCTTTTGCCAATGGACACGCCGCCTTCCGCATCCTGTATGGCCATCCCTCGCGCCCCTTATTTGGGGAAGGCATCGCCATCACCTATTTCGGTTGGCTGGGTCTGTGGGTGAGCGCCTTGTTGACCATTGCTGCTATTTACCTGCTCGGCCGTCGCCTGGAATCCGGTTGGTATGCCGCCATGATCGGGGGATTGGTCGCCCTGGTGGTTAGCGGCGCCACCCATTACGTGCGTCATGCCACGCTCGATTACCTGTATGGCTCGCTCATGGGTTTGAGCATCGTCATCATGCTGCTCATCCCCGTTTTCAAGACACGCTTGCTGACCGTTTACAGCGAGAATCCGACTCCAGAAACGGAAGAAAGTTTGCAACCAAAACCCGCATAATCGTTTGGCTCTCCTATTTGTCACCCAAAACGCCCAAAGTTGATGCTTTGGGCGTTTTGCTTTGGCCTATTTGCCTAAAGTCAAATCCATACCGTCCCTTTTGTGATATATTTCACATAAGCGACGTTGGACAAACTGTGGCTGCTATCAAAATATGAGATTACAACGCCAGTCCAGGTGGACTCTCGCTAACAGCGTTCGCAGCCGTTTTTAAATAATCACAGCCCTTTAATTCTCATATAGGTTGGACAAGGAGATAGGTAATGAAGAAATTCTCTCTTATTTTTGTATTGGTGATCGTCCTGGCGGGATCATTGCTGGCCTGTACGGCCGCTCCCTCAGAGCCAGTAACGGCCCCACCAGAAGCAGCGGTAGTTGAAGGCGCAGCGATAGCAGACCCGGCCACTGAAGGAGAAACGGCCGTTGTTGAAGAGGTGGCTGCTGATGCAAACAGTGAATTTTCGTGGGATCAAGATTATATTACGGCCGTTCCCCCGATTATGATGATGGAACCTTATTTTGAGATTTTTGGGCAATCCCAAGAGCCAGTTCCCTATTATTATGAAGAGGCCGTTAAATTAGCCGGTCACTCCTGCGGCGCTACCACAGGCGCCTGGGTCATCACCCGCAAAGCGTTGGAAGCGCTTTATCCCGATGGCGAGATTCCTGTGCGCGGTCAAATTGCCGTAGAAGCGCCGGGCGCAGAGGATGAATGGTTCGTGGGCGTATTTGGCGAGATTATTACCTTCGTCACAGGGGCCGCGCCCAAAACGGGTTTCATAGGCGCCGAGTTTGGAGAAACAGATACTGTCTTTATTCGCCAAAACAAGATGGTTTATTCAGAAGAACCAACCGGGCAACTGCCCCCCATGAGAGAATGGGTGTTCACACGTCTGGATACCGGCGAAAGTGTTGGCGTCAAGTTCAATCTGGTCGTTATTACGCCGCTGCCTACGCCTGCCCGCCAGGCGATGGGCAAGAAAGTGGCTGCCGGTGAAGCGACGCCAGAAGAGGCTGCCGACTATATCCAATACTGGAATGATCGGGCCAAGTTTGTGCTAGAACATGCAGATTCCATGGATGGCTTCTTTACAGTCACAAAGTATGAATAAGAATAATTGAGCTGGCTTTCTACACTTCAGGCAAAACGCCCAAGCTCTCAAACTTTGGGCGTTTTGTTTTCCCTCAATCCAATGCTCATTTGCCTAAAGCTAAATCTTTTAAACCCAATTCGTGATAGATTTCACATATGACCCATTTTATAATTTTTTTTGTAACTATACGGGCAGACGAAGACTGAGCCTGCCGGAGCCTGGTTTCGCCTTCGACAGGCTCAGGCTCCCCTGTATAGATACATTTTTTCTATCTGAGTGCAGGAGGCATCGCATGTTAGCAACAGCAGAAAAAAACCGCAAGATCATGTCCTGGATTGCCATTGGGGCGGGGCTGCTCATGGCAACGATTATTCCTTTCATTGTACAAACATCGCTGGCGCGTGTCTTGATTGGGCTGCTCGCCCATATTGAGGCGGGCAACCCCACTTTTTCCAGCGGCGTTCCTCTGTTCGACTTTTTCTATCCCGCGTGGCGGGCGGTCATTTTTGTAGGGGGCATCGCCCTGATTCTTATCTCGCAGGAGATTAAGAAGGGGGAAGGGTGGACGTATCCGCTGGCAATAACGCTGCTGGCGCTGCCCGCCATTGGCGGCATGTTTATGTTTCTGCCGTATGTGAGCTGGGTGGAAGGCTTCCCGCTGCCAATCATTATTTCGCTGATTGGGCTGGCCGGTTTCTGGAGCTTCATCTTCCTCTATCAGGGAGAAAAGATGCAGAAATGGACGCGCTTTGGGGCGTTGACTTTCATCGGGATGCTCACCACCCATGCCTTTACCATCGGCATTGGGGCGCAGCGCACCATGGCCACTCGCCCTGGCTACCCGTTGTATAAAGATTTTACCTGGTGGCTTTTTAACTGGGCGGGAGAGGTGAATTGGGTAGCGGCCGTCTTACTGTTTATCTCCATTCCGCTGTTGGCTATCGGCAAACGGCGCGGCTGGTGGCTGGCGTTTATCGGCACAGTAGCCATTCTGGCGATTGACGCCCCCACGCAGTTTTTCCGTATGAAGACGTTGGATTATTTGTACGGTTCGCTGTTGGCGCTGGGCACGCTGGTGTTCCTGGTCGTGCCGTATTTCAAGCAGCGTTTGCTGAATGTTGAGGTAGAGACGGATGCTGGCAGAGAAACGGCCGTTTCCGATCAGGCCGCCATCCATCAAGTTTAGTTACAACTTCACCATGAATGAAAATGGGGCGTGGTTTGCTAGACCGCAACGGGCGGACAAGCTGTCCGCGCTCCCAGTTACACAGGAGTTTAGTTACAACTTCACCATGAATGAAAATGGGGCGTGGTTTGCTAGACCGCAACGGGCGGACAAGCTGTCCGCGCTCCCAGATACATAGGAGAGTCACCATGAAAAAACTCAAAGATAATTACACATTAGGCGCAGTTTTAGCCGTCATCGGCATCATCGCTGGGATATTAACGCTCTATCTCCTGGCGGATACTTACAACGCAGTCATCTCCACCCATTTTAATGCAGGTTCGTGGGAAGAGAGCAATACGGTACGCGTCGTTTATGCGGTGCTGGGCTGGTTTGGCATCGCGGCCGGGGCGTTAAGCGCCTCGGTTTTATACGGCTTCCTGACAAAACGGTCGTGGGCCTGGTTCTGGGGCGTGGTGGCGGCCACCATTCTGCTGCTGGCTGGCTTCTTCCCCATGATCCCGGCCGGTGACAGTGGTCTACCCGTGCCGACTGTGATCGTTTTCGGCTTGGGGGCGGTGATGTGGTTTGGTATGCTCTTCGTTGGCGGCGTGGAGAACAAGCTTATCGGCCTGACGTTTGTGGCGGGGTTGGCTTATGTGCTGACCTTCATTGACGGCGTGGCCCCCATCTCTAAATTCCAAACCACCTTCCAAGAGCCGGGGAATATCCTTTCCAGCACAGATGCTTTTTGGAATGGCATGTATGTGATGTCGCAGCAGGTGAACTGGTGGGGCGCAGCGGCCTGGGCCGGCTTCATCTTTGCCGCCATCCTGCGCAAACCGTGGGCGGTGGCGTTGGGCGTCTTTGCCGCCAGCATGTCGATAATCGGCGGGTATCCCATGGGCATTTACAATGTGACGGAAGTGGGACGCTTCTCCATGTTTTTGCCCGCGCCCATCATCAGCACGATTTTGCTCATTGTGATTTTGTTACCCGGCACACAAAGGTTGATTGTCGGCGAGCAAGAAGCATCCTGATTATTCAGCAGTCTCCTTAACCTAGACGTTCAACTTCCTTTGAGAAGTTGAACGTCTAAGGGGGAGAAGAAAGGCAAGCAGGATGAAGATCAAGAGGCAGCATTTTCCCATTATCATCGTGGTCACGTTTGTGGCGTTCGTCCTTTTGGGTCTGTTGTTGGGCTTCCGGCCCGCGCATGGCGGTGGTGGCGGGCATAACGCGGTTGTGCCATTGCTGACAACCTTGCAAACGGCCGTTTCTCTCTTTATCTCATGAAAACCCGCCCTCCCTCCCTCACCCGATCTCGACGCTGGCTGCAAGGAACGGCCGTTTTGGGAACCCTCTTGATCGGCCTGCGCCACGTCATGCCTGGTGAAGCCTCAAGCGGAGGCTCCTTCGACGCCTTTTGCCCTTTTGGCGGCGTGGAAACATTGCTGCCCTATCTCCTGACCGGACAGACGCTGAAGACGACCAATCTGCTCAACTTTTCCCTGTTACTGGGCGTGGTGGGCGTTTCCCTACTGGCTGGCCGCGCCTTTTGCGGTTGGCTCTGTCCCCTGGGGGCGGTGCAAGATGGGCTGGCCTGGCTGGCTCGCCGACTGAGCGGCGAAAAACGGCATATTCGCGGCAAAAAGAGTAAGGCGCGTTTTCCCATCAAGCTGCCGCCCACGGCCGACAGGTGGCTGCGCTATGCCAAGTATCTCATTTTGGGGCTGATTGTATGGGTGAGTGTAACGGCCGTTTATCCACCCCTACATTTTCTCTGTCCCGTTCGCGCCGTTTTCAGCTTTCAACTCAAGACGCCCTTGCTGTGGAGCGTTCTCATCATCTTCATCGTTACCTCGCTGCTGGTAGAGCGCTTTTGGTGCAAATATCTATGTCCGCTGGGCGCTCTGATCGCCGTGACCAACAAGTTCTCCCCTCTCCACATCGTCGTCGATCAGGAACGGTGCAATAAATGCGGCCGTTGTGATGTGGAATGTCCCATGGACATTATTGAGGTCAGCGCCAACACCCGCGACGTCGAATGTATTCGCTGCCTGGAATGCGTGGAAACCTGCGCCCGCCCGGAGACGATTATGATAGAATTAGGAACGAAAGTAAAATCACATGCAAATTAGAGAGTGGAGATTGAGCAAATCTCTAATTTGCCCT
>CAZXVH010000132.1:0-12870 GCA_964643965.1 uncultured Ardenticatenaceae bacterium | reverse complement strand
AGGTGGTGCTAGACATCGCCGCCAGTGATCCCATTTTTGCCGACCTGCCGCAGGACGCGCCCTTAGCCACATTCCGCATCAACGGCCAAAAGATAGCACGTCAGCCCTTGCGCGTCAGCGGTCACACGTCGCTCTATGCTGACCGCAACGTCAACGAGCCGCTGCCGACCGCCGACCCTGACACGCCGCTGGCCTTTTCCATGGAAGGCAGCGCCCAGCAGCCGCCCACCGCCCTGGTTACCCGTTACTGGGCGCCTGGCTGGAACTCGGTGCAGGCGTTAAACCGTTTCCAGGAAGAGATCGGTGGGCCACTGCGCGGCGGCAGTGAAGGCGTGGGCTTACTGCCCAGCGACACGACCGACCACACCTACTTCGAGACCATTCCTCCGGCCTTTGTGGCAGAAGAAGGCGTCTGGCAGGTGCTGCCTATTTATCACATTTTTGGCTCTGAAGAACTGAGCGCCCAAGCGCCTGCCATCGCCGCCCGCGCTCCGCAGCCGTATCTGGCGCTGCATCCAGATGATGCCTTGAAACTGGGCGTGGCGGAAGGAGAAACAGCTTACACTGAACCGCTCGAAACGGCCGTTCTTCAACAAACCTTATCCCTGCCCGTCAAACTCCTGCCTTCACTGCCGCTGGGAACAGTCGGGCTGCCCATGGGATTGAGCGATGGCGCAGAATGGGTTGGCAAAACGGTGACCATTTCTAAAGAAGACGGTATGCGTGCAGCGCACCACAACGCATAAACCTGGGAGCGCAGGCGTCCCGCCTGCCCTTTGCGGACAAGCTGTCCGCGCTCTCAGATTCAGGACAGGCTGATGAGTGAAACAATGGTATCTCTTATAACCGTCGTAGGCGTGCTGGTGGTCGTGCTGAGCATCGCCGCCGGAAATATTTGGCTGGAGCGGCGGCTGCTGGGCCTGTGGCAAGATCGTTATGGTCCCAACCGCGTGGGCCCTTTTGGCCTGCTGCAAGTGCTGGCCGATATGATCAAAATCTTCACTAAAGAGGATTGGATTCCGCCCTTTGCCGACAAAGCGGTCTTCGTTTTGGCGCCAGCTATCATCATTGCCACGGTGCTGCTCTCCTTTGCCGTACTGCCGGTCGCCCCGGGCATTCAGGTAGCCGACTTAAACGTGGGCTTGCTCTTCTTCCTGGCGATGTCGGCGTTGGGCGCCTACAGCGTGGTGCTGGCGGGCTGGTCGTCGAACAGTAAATATGCGCTGTTGGGCGGGCTGCGAGCGGCGGCGCAGTTGTTGAGCTACGAAGTATTTATGGGACTGTCGCTGATGGGCGTGGTACTGCTGGCCGGGTCGTTTAATTTGGGCGACATCGTGGCCGCGCAGCAGAAGGTATGGTTTTGTGTGCCGCAATTTTTGGGACTGGTCATCTTCTTCATCGCCGGATTGGCTGAAACGCATCGCCTTCCCTTCGATTTACCGGAGGCGGACAGTGAACTGGTCGCTGGCTACCATGCAGAATATTCCGGCATGAAGTTTGGCATGTTTTTTGTGGGCGAATATCTGGGCATTACGCTAATTTCGGCGATGACGGTGACGCTCTTTTTTGGTGGCTGGCGCGGCCCGTTACTGCCGCCACTGCTCTGGTTTTTGCTCAAGACTTTCTTGCTCATCGCCGTGTTTGTGCTGATGCGAGCCTCCCTGCCTCGGCCGCGCTATGACCAGTTGATGGCGCTGGGCTGGAAGCTGTTACTGCCGCTGGCACTGCTGAATTTGTTGGTGACGGCGGGGGTGGTGTTGGCAATAGGTTAAGCAGTGCCTGGCACGGGGCAGAGCAATTTTGGGCGACCAGATCGGTTCGCCCCGTGCCTGGCACTACAGATCGGTTCACCCCGTAAGCAGTGCCAGGCACTACAAGGTAGCCTTCGCCGTAGCCTGAGCTTGTCGAAGGCGGAGGCGGGTGGCGCAAACCGCTTTGGCTTCGACAAGCTCAGCCGCCGCTATATATGAAGTTTGGCAGATACGCATACAGTTACAAAAGGATTTGAAATGATTAGTATTTTACGGACGATTTGGGAAGTTTTTAGGCATAGTTGGCGCAAGCGGGTGACGGTGCAATATCCGGAAGAGCCGCTGGCGATGCCGCCGCGTTACCGGGGGCGGATTGTGTTGACCGAAGACCCGGATGGCGCGGAGCGCTGTGTGGCCTGTTATTTGTGTGCCATCGCCTGCCCCACCGATTGTATCTCTTTGCAGGCGACGGAGGATGAAAACGGCCGTCGTTACCCGGAATTCTTTCGCATCAATTTTTCACGCTGTATTTTTTGTGGTTTTTGTGAAGAAGCTTGTCCCACGTATGCCATTCAACTGACACCTGATTTTGAGATGAGTGAATACAATCGGCAGAGTCTGGTCTATGAAAAGGCAGATTTACAGATTAGCGGGCCGGGCAAGTACCACGACTACAACTATTATCGTGTCGCCGGTCTGGCGATTGGCGGCAAGGATAAGGGGGAAGCGGAGCATGAAGCGCCGCCGGTGAATTTGCGTAGTTTGCTGCCGTAGGGGAGGGAGTTATGAATTATGAATGATGAATTATGAATGATGAAGTGCTATCTCACATAAATCACTTCACAATTTGCAATTTCTTTTGCCGGCGCAGTCTGGTAAAAGACGTAGTTTCTCTAATCAATGGCAAGAAGGAATGATGTTATGACTATTATTTTTTATGTATCGGCGATGGTGGCGATTGTGGCGACGGGGATGGTGATTACGCGGCGGAATGCGGTTCATGCGCTGTTGTATTTGGTGGTGTCGCTGCTGGCGCTGGGATTGCTGTTTTTTACGCTGGGTGCGCCGTTTGCCGCAGCCCTGGAGGTGATTACTTATGCCGGCGCGATTATGGTGCTGTTTTTGTTTGTGATTATGTTGCTTAATCCGCAGGTGGGAGATGACAAACAGCCTGCACTGAGCGGCGACCAAGGTCGCAAGCCGAAGTGGCCGTTTTCTTTCAATTGGCGTGGGCCTGGGTTGCTAACGGCCGTTTTGCTGGCCGAACTGATCTATTTACTGGCGGGACGGGGGCAGGCTGCGGGAGAAACGGCCGTTTCTCCCCAACAAGTCGGACTCACCCTTTTTGGCCCTTACCTGCTGGGCGTAGAACTCGCTTCAATGCTGCTCCTGGCCGCACTGGTCGGCGCGTATCACTTGGGTAGACGATGAGCGGTAAACGGTAAACGATGATCGATAAACGGTGAACGGTAAACGGTTTACTGACCACTGACCACTGACCACTGATCACTGACCAAATGGAGGAAAGATGGCAACGATACCGATGGAACATGGACTTTTATTAGCGGGCATTTTGTTTGCGCTGGGGACGTTGGGTGTGTTGGTGCGGCGCAATATTTTGTTTATTTTGCTCTCGCTGGAAATCATGCTCAACGCCGCTGGGCTGGCTTTTATTGTGGCCGGCACGCGCTGGGGACAGGCTGACGGACAGGTGATGTTTATCTTCATACTGGCCATGGCCGCCGCCGAAGTGGCCGTAGGTCTGGCGCTGGTGCTACAAATGCACCAGCATCTCAAAACGTTGTTAGTCAAGTAGTCTTGTAGTCTCGTAGTCAAATAGTCGTGGACTACCAGACCATCAGACTATTCGACTACCGGACTATTCGACTACACGACTAAAGGATTAACGATGCACTTACTCTGGCTCATTCCTGTTTTACCCTTTGCCGGGTTTTTGCTGCTGACTTTATTGAGCGGCTGGCATCGCTCGCAGCGGTTAACGGCCGTTATCGGTGTGGGTTCCGTGGGCGTAGCGGCGCTGTTATCCGGGTTGGTGGCCGTCAGCTTCATCAGCACGCCGCCGCCGGGTGGCGCCTATGTCTACAACTATTGGACCTGGTTCCGTGTCGGCGACTTTGCCCCCCAAATCGGGTTGTACCTGGATGCGCTGTCCCTGCTGTTTGTACTGGTCATCACCGTTGTCGGCTTTCTCATCCACCTCTATTCAGCCGACTTTATGGCCGACGAAGATAACTGGAATTACGCCCGTTTCTTCTCCTATCTCAACCTGTTCGTCTCTATGATGCTGGTATTGGTGCTGGCCGATAATTTTCTGCTGCTTTATTTAGGCTGGGAAGGGGTGGCCTTGTGCAGCTTCTTGCTCATCGGTTTTTGGTACCAAGACCCCAAAAACGGCCGTGCCGCCCGTAAAGCATTTATCGTCACCCGCATCGGCGATACGGCGCTGGCTCTCGCCCTCTTTTTGCTCTTCGACAATCTGGGGACGCTGGATATTCAACCCGCCATGCGCCTGGCCGCCGCCCAATGGCCGCTGGGATCGGCGCTGGCCGTATGGACGGCCGTTATGTTGTTGGGCGGCGCGGTGAGCAAATCGGCGCAGCTGCCGCTGCAAATCTGGCTGCCCGATGCCATGGCTGGGCCCACACCCGTCAGCGCCCTGATGCACGCCGCCACGATGGTGACGGCCGGTGTTTATCTCATCGCCCGCAGCAACACCCTGTTTCTGCTGGCCCCGGCGGTGATGGCCGCTGTCGCTGTTATCGGCGCCCTTACTTTGCTGCTGGCCGGTTTTAGTGCCTTAACCCAGTGGGATATCAAGCGCGTTTTGGCGTACTCCACCATTAGCCAGTTGGGCTACATGTTCCTGGCGCTGGGTGTGGGCGCGTGGTCGGCGGCTATCTTCCATTTTATGACCCATGCCTTCTTCAAGGCGCTGCTCTTTTTGGGCGCAGGTGTGGTCATCTCTCGGCTGCGCCACGAACACAGCATGTTTAAGATGGGCGGACTGCGTAAGGAACTGCCGTTTACCTTTTGGACGTATCTGATTGGCGGCTGTTCGTTGGCCGCTTTGCCTTTAGTGACGGCCGGGTTTTATAGTAAAGACAAAATATTGGCCGATGTGTGGGCCGCGCCCAACGGGGGCGCCTGGCTGTGGGCAGCAGGTATTGTGGGGGCGTTGCTCACCAGTCTCTACACCTTCCGCATGATTTTCCTCACCTTTTTTGGCGACCGGCAGCCGCTGGTGCGCGAACTATCTCCACTGCCACGCCCTGGCTGGCGCATCAAGCTGCCGCTGGCTGTGTTGGCGCTGCTGTCGCTTGTCGTCGGATTCATCGAGACGCCACCGACGTTGGGCAACATCTCGCTGCTCTCTGATTTCTTGAGCACGGTGCTGCCGCCGCTGGCGACTACGCCACTGGCTATCTCGACGCAGCTGGCTTTACAAGGAACGGCCGTTATCGTCGCCTTCGGTGGTATTGTCATTGCCTATTATTTTGTATTGAAACGACCGCAGCTCACCGCCCGTTTGGTGCAAAGTAAATGGGGCGCGGCGCTGCATCGCTTCTGGCTAAACGGCTGGGGGTTTGACTGGCTGGACAACGAGATTTTCATCCAGCCGTTTGTCCGCATGGCGCAAACGAATAAGGATGATTGGGTAGACGCTGGCTCGACCATCGTGGCGGAACTGAGTGCGAGGACGGCTACGATGATTGATGGCTGGCATAACGGCCGTTTGCGCCGCTACGCCGCTGGTGTGGTCGTTGGTGCAGTCATCTTACTGGCAGCCGTCATCCTCATTTGACGATTGCAGAATGGGGAATGCGGATTGCGGAACAAACGACTCCGCAATCCGCATTCCAAAATCGGAAATTATTATGATTCTTCCCTGGACAATTCTCTTTCTAATTATTGGCAGCTTTTTGGTATGGTTGGCTGGACGCTGGCGGCCGTTGGCGTCCCGATGGCTGGCGCTGGCCGTCTTAACAATCCATCTGGCCGCCCTGCTCTGGCTATGGATCCAAGCCACTCCGCAATCCGCAATCCCCAATCCCCAATCCACCACCTGGCTTATCAAATTCAACGCGCCCTGGATACCGCAGCTGGGCATTCAGTTCCACCTGGCGCTGGATGGTCTCAGCCTCATTTTGATTATCCTCACCAGCTTCTTGAGCATCATTGCCGTGGGCGCGTCGTGGCGTGAGATTGACGAGCGGGTTGGTTTTTTCCACGCCAATCTGCTCTGGGTGGCCGCCATGTTGATTGGCGTTTTCCTGGCGGTTGATCTGTTCCTGTTTTACGTCTTCTGGGAATTAATGTTGATTCCGCTCTATTTTCTCATCGGCATTTGGGGGCATGAACACCGCGAATACGCGACCCTCAAGTTCTTGATCTACACCCAGTTTGCGGGGCTGCTGATGCTGTTGGCGATTTTGGGACTCTATTTTGTCCACGGCCAAACTACCGGCATTTACACCTTCGAATATGGACAATTATTAGGCACCATCATGTCGTCCGCCACCGCTTTCTGGTTGATGCTCGGTTTCTTCATCGCCTTTGCCGTCAAACTACCCGCCTTCCCCTTCCACACCTGGCTGCCCGACGCCCACACCGAAGCGCCGACAGCGGGCAGCGTCGTTTTGGCTGGGCTGATTTTGAAAGCGGGCGCCTATGGCTTTTTGCGCTTCCTCATCCCCCTCTTTCCGGCGGCGGCGTTGCAGTTTGCCCCCTGGGCGATGACGTTGGGGGTAATTGGCATCTTCTATGGCGCCATCCTCGCTTTTGCGCAAACGGATTTGAAGCGGCTGGTAGCCTATACCAGCGTCAGCCACATGGGCTTTGTTTTACTGGGCATTTTTGCCTGGAACGAGTTGGCTTTGCAAGGTGCAATCATCGTGATGGTGTCCCATGCCATCAGCACCGGCGGTTTATTTTTGCTAGTAGGGCAGTTGTATGAGCGCACCGGAACCCGCGACCTGAGCAAAATGGGCGGCTTGTGGGAAGGGTTGCCTCGTATGAGTCGAGTGGGGTTGGTGCTGGCTCTGGCTTCGCTGGCGTTGCCGGGCTTTGGCAATTTCATCGGCGAATTTTTAGTGCTGCTGGGCACCTTCCAAGTCAACAAACTGTTGGCGCTGCTGGCCACGTTTGGTTTTGTAGTTTCGGCGGTTTATGCCCTGTGGTTGGTGCAGCGTGTTTTTGGCGGCTCCCGGCCGCAAGCGCTGCCCCCCTTGCCCGATATTCACGGCCGTGAACTGGCGCTGATGACGGCGCTGGTCATCCTTATTTTCTGGCTGGGTCTCTATCCACAGCCGGTGTTAAACACGACCGCACCGGCCATCCAAAATTTGCAACAGCTTGTTGACCGGACTTATGAGGATGAAACGGCCGTTATTCCGCAATCCGCATTCCGCATTCCACAATCCCCCGAGGTGTTGCCATGAACATCAACTTAGCCGCCTTACTGCCCATGATGGTGCTGGGGGCAACGGCCGTTCTTCTCATCCTCGTCATCGCCTTTTACCGCCCCCACGGAAACCATCACGGCGTGGCAGCGGGAGTGACGGCGCTGGGCTTGGTCGGGGCGCTGGTCGCTTTGTGGCCGGCATGGCAGATAGCGCCGCAGTCGGTGACAGCCTTGTTGTTTGTGGATCAATATGCACTGTTGCTCATGGCGCTGCTGTTGAGCAGTGGGCTGGCGGTGACGCTGCTGGCTTATGGCTATTGGGCGCAGCGGGAGGGCCAGCGCGAGGAGTTTTATGTGTTGCTGCTCTTGGCTACTTTGGGAACGGCCGTTCTCACCACCGCTGCTCATTTTGCCAGCTTCTTTTTGGGACTAGAACTACTCAGTGTATCGCTCTACGGTCTCATCGCCTACCCGCGTCAGGCAGATAGTACGCAGGCTGGGTTGAAATATTTGGTCTTGGCGGCCGTTTCTGCGGCGTTCCTGCTCTTTGGTATGGCGCTGGTTTACGCGGATCGGGGCACGATGGCTTTGGCTGAGTTGGCCGCCGCGCCGGGCAGCGGTCTGCTGTGGCTGTCGGGACTGGCGCTGCTGCTGGTGGGTATTGGCTTTAAGCTGGCGTTTGTGCCTTTCCACATGTGGGTGGGTGATGTCTATGCCGATGCCCCCGCGCCGACCACGGCCTTTGTCGCCACAGCCTCAAAAACGGCCGTTTTTATCGTGCTGCTCCGTTTTTTCCTAACCCTACATGCGCCAGAAATCCCGGCTTTGTCCGTGGGCATAGGGATAACGGCCGTTTTGTCCATGCTTGGCGGTAGTTTTCTAGTGCTGGTGCAGGACAACGTTAAGCGGCTGCTGGCTTACTCCTCAGTTTCGCAACTCGGCTACGCGCTGGTCGCTCTTTTGGCGGGCGGCGCGGTCGCTGCCAGCAGCGTCGCCTTTTACCTCGTCGCCTATAGTCTGACGACTCTGGCCGCGTTTGGCGTACTGATCCTGCTTTCCTCCTCAGAACGTGAGGCCGACACGCTGAAGGATTACCAGGGCTTGTTTTGGCGGCGGCCGGGGCTGGCGCTTGTGCTGACGGTGGCGCTCTTTTCGCTGGCTGGCATTCCGTTGACGGCCGGATTTATGGGCAAGTTTCTACTGCTGACGGCGGGTATTGGCGTGGCGGAATGGCTGCTGGCACTGACCCTGGTCGTCAGCAGCGGGATCAGCCTGTTTGCTTATATGCACTGGGTGGTGGTAATGTTCCGCGCTGTACCGGAGGAAGAGATGGTGGGAGATGGGAAACGGCCGTGGGGAACGGCCGTTGTGGCTGCCCTGCTCTTGTTGATCATCTGGTTTGGCGTTTATCCGGCGCCGCTGTTGGGGTTGCTGCAAGGATCGTTTTGATGCTATCTATCGAGTGTGCTTTTTTATGATATACTGTTAGAAAAGGATAGCACATTGAATTTCAGAGTCATTAGCAGTATAAGTAATGTAGAAATAATCGCAAGAGGCTCAAATGTGCAGGTTCGACAATATCTTAATGAACGATTCGGACATGGTCGCTGGAGAAAGATGAAAGGTGAAGCAACAATCGAATGGGAAGATGGTCGAATTGAGTATGCTGAAATACACTGGTTTGAGGCGCATGGGATAGGGCGTAAATTGACTAAGCGAAAGCGAGGAATCAGGAGATAAACGAGATGACGTATGTCCGCTGCGTAAATAACAAACAATACCTGAAACATCCTGATTTTGAGGATGATGAAACGATTTATGATCTGGTTATCGGACGAATTTACAAAGTAATTCCCGACGTAAAAGAAGAAGAACTCGGTTACTTGCGTATCGTAGATGAGTCTGGTGAAGATTACACGTTTCCTGCCAGCTACTTTGAGGTTGTTGAACCAAACTACATTAATAATGGCAAAGAGCTAGATTCTCAGATTACTGTACACATCAACGAAGTTGATAAGGCGATTTTGCGTGCTGAAGCATTAACTTCGCAAAAGTCCGTATCTGCCTTGATTCGCGAGTGGATAGAAGAAAAGTTGGATCTTCCGCCGGCAGTATAACTCGAGAGGAGTTGAAGGCCGAATCCTTGATGAAAAAAACGGCCGTTTTTCCCATTCCCTCATTCATCCCCACATTTCTTAAAAACCGCCTCACTCCTACAACATTATACGTCATTTGTTATACAGCACCTCCTCTATTTCCGTCATTGCGCCGATGGGTGTTGGCAAAACGGCCGTTACAATAAGAAAATCTACAACAATTCAAATAGCCAATGGCGGTAATGATGACAACCCTGGAAAATCCAAAAGATAACCCTATCCATTTCCCCTCAGATCGCGGACTGCATCTGTGGACACACTGGTCTTGGCTGATCGCGCTTTTGGTGGCAGCCCTCGTGCTGTTTGCCCTGGCCTGGCTCCAATACCTACTGTTTGGCCTGCCACAAATTGCGGTTCCGCCCCAAGTCGGGAGTCTAGCCCCAGCACAGATAGGCTTCCCAGCCTGGCTGCGCCTCGCCCATTACGTCAACTTCCTCTTCATCATCCTGCTCATGCGCAGCGGGCTGTCTATTCTGATGGATCACCCACGCCTCTACTGGAACGATCACAGCACGCTGGGAACGGAATGGATTCGATTCACGCCAGTGACCACGCCCCCCTATCCAGTTTGGACTGCCAAAGAAGACGCCCGCTACATTTCGCCCTGGCTGGCCTTGCCGCCATACCATCGGCACAGCACGGCACTGGCACTTTTTATCCGCTTTGTTCTGGTTTGTAAATGGTTTGATCTTCGTGACCCTGCTCTTTGCCACCGGCGCCTGGCAGCGTCTCGCGCCCCGATCCTGGGTGATCATCCCTGATGCCTGGGCGAATTTTGTCTATTACGCCACCTTCCACTTGCCGCCTGAATTGGAGGCGCTGGGTCATTATAATGCCCTCCAGCAGATTTCCTATTTTGGGGTGGTCTTTTTTCTGGCGCCGCTTTCCTTTTTAACGGGCATAGCCATATCGCCCGCCATCGTCAGCCGCTTTCTCTGGTATCCCCGGCTGTTTGGCGGCCGTCAATCAGCTCGCTCCATCCATTTTTTGCTGTTGAACTTTCGTTGGCCGAAATCAAGGCGTTGGGCAAACAGGAGCAGATCACCATGCACCATTGTATCCAGGGCTGGACGGGCATTGCCGAATGGGGCGGCCTGTCCCTGGAAAGGCTGGTTGAGCTGGTGCAGCCCAAAGCAGAGGTGGAGGTCGTCGTGTTTTATTCCTTCGGCGAAGGGCTGTATGGCGGAGAATATTACGACACGCAGTCCCTTGAAAACGTCTTGCATCCGCAATGTATTCTGGCTACAGAAATGAACTATGAATCGCTCGGCCGCCTCTATGGAGCGCCCTTGCGCTTACGGGTTGAAAATCAGCTGGGCTATAAAATGGTGAAATGGATCAAATCCATCGAGTTCGTTACCAGCGAAGAAAAGGTTGGCGAAGGGTACGGCGGCAAGAACGAAGACGATGAGTATTTCGACCTGATACCGGATATTTAACAAATAACTTTTCAAGAAGAAAACGATTCCTCTCAAGCAAGCGCCGTTTTTTCCACTCAAAATACACAAGTTAAAAACTACGCTTGTCTAAGGAGGATTGTGTTGACGGCATTACTGCTCCTCGTGCTCTGGTTTAGCGTTTACCCATCGCCGCTGCTGGCCCTGCTGTAAAGTTCATTTCTGTAATACCCTGTGAAGGGTACCTGCATCTTCAGGGCAGCGAATAACGTAATGTTACGGTAAGGTCACAGCAAGGTCCCGGTAAAGCCAACGGCCGTTCCCCCATGATACGCTCCTTAAAACGTCGTGCGCCGATTATAGCCGGCAGCAAAACAACAATTTTAAGGAGTCAATTATGCGTAATAAAACAATAAACTGGACTTTAATCGCCCTGCTCGTAACCGGCCTGATTCTAGCCGCCTGTTCCCAGGCCAAACCCACACCCAGCGTCGAGGCCACCCAGCCCCCGGCCGAAGTCACGGCCACCGCTGAGGAAGTAGAAGCCCAAGAAGCCGACGAAGCCATGATCACTGAAGCCGATGCTGTCGAAGCCGGCGTCGTCGTCACCAAACCGTTGGCCGAATTAGTAGACGAATGGGTCATTGCACGGGAAGAACTATTCATCCCTGTTGTCAACACCTTTGGTCAACACCTGCAGTCGGCGCGTGAACAATTTCTCGCCGGCGATATGAACATGGCCGTTACAGAAATACGCGGTGCGGCAGCTGTCTTGCAGTCCGAAGTGGATTTCGGCACTGACGCCGACATCGCTGCCCGCGAAAAAGCGGCTAGTAGGCTAAACGCTTTGGCCGACGACATCGAATCCGGCACTGTTACTTCAGTGGACCAGCTGGATATCGTGTTCGCCCAGGCTTACCAGACCGATGTAGAGCATGGCAGTGCGCTGGCCAGCGCCGAAGACATTGTGCTGCTTATCGCCCATCCCATGTACCACTTTGAGCAGGCCAGCCAAAACTTGAACGAGGGTGATACTGCTGCTGCTGCCTCGCGCATCCGCAAAGGTATTGCCTTTCTGCGTTTGCAGGCGGCCCACGCCACCGGACGGGACAAGGAAACACTCGATGCCGCCATCGCCGACCTGGAACAAATCGCCAAGGATCTGGCTGCGGGTACAGAAGTGCCACTGGCTCTGCTGGACCGGGCTATCGTCCACACCCAGTATGTTCTTTCCCGGCACTATTATGAGAGCCTGCTTCATCTGGATACAACCACGGCCGCAGCCGAGCTGCAGCAAGCGATTGAGTTCCTGAACCTGGAAGCGGGCACGGCTAAAGACCCAGAGAAAATACAGACGGCCGTTCAGCAGATGCAAACCCTCGCCGACAAACTGAACAACGGCGAAGACATCACCACCGCTGAGTTAGATCACGCTTTTGCCCAAACACATTACGCCCTGGCACTTAATTACTACGACAAAGCCATTGAAAACCTGAGCAACGAAGAACAAAGCCAGACCGTCTATGACCTGGAAGGCGCGGCCTATCACCTGGAAATGGGCCTCATTTGGAACGGCCAATCCCCCAGCGACGATCTGGTGACCCTTATCAGCGAGATTCATACCGTCGCCGCCGATATAACGACAGGTCAAAATGTGACGCCTGACCAAGACGCTATAGACATCCTTGGCCAACACATTCAACAATTGGGCGAGGCTATAACCGGTAATCAATAATCGGCAACTGCCCGGTTACATCAAATGACGTAGCCCCTCGGCTAAATGACATATAAGCGTATCTGTAACGGCACGCTTTTTGTTTACACCAAACCCGTCTTCTCGCCGATGTGCCCCAGCAGAAAATTAGTATAGTTATCATTAAATATACCTGGATTTTGTTCAAGAGCGAGAGGCTTAAAGTGCATCTAGAAATAAATTAGGGAATTAATTCTTAGACGGTCACTAAGCGCATTACCGTGAAAGCCTGACAAAATGGGAGCGCAGGCGTCTCGCCTGCCTATCGCGCAGCTTATGGCGGACGAGACGTCCGCGTCACTACGCCCCGTTACCAAAGTTGGAGATTGCCCATGACAAACAAAGAAAACCCCTATGTGAATACGCTGCGTTTCCTGGCCGTAGACGCCGT
>CAZXVH010000131.1:6208-12882 GCA_964643965.1 uncultured Ardenticatenaceae bacterium | reverse complement strand
ACGAAACCGGCATCATTGGCAGCCTGCGCTGGTGGTACGAAGCCCTCGTGCGCGGGCTGGGCGGATATGCTTGCGATCCGACTTCGGATAGCTCGTGTCAATTCGATACCAAAGCTTACGAGAAAGCCAAAAAACAAGAAGACCCTGATGCTATCGAAAAGGGATTGGTGAATGTCTGTCCCGTCTGCCGACTATTCGGCTGTACCGGTTGGAAACGACTGTTTACCCTGCAAGCTTTGGGCGTTCCCGTCGTTCCCTTTCATTTACGCACGTCACTTCCCATTAACAAGAATTGGTTTGAGAGAAGCTTTAGCAAATCTGATTTTGATGTCGCCTATGGTGATTTGACGTTTCGATTGGTCACACGAAAGCAAGATTTAGATTTTGTCCACAGCCAAATTGCTCTGTTATTAAACATCGCGGCCGACTATGGCGGTATTGGAGGAAAACAACAACATGGCTTTGGGCAGGTTAATCTCAAGTTATTGCCCCCTGGATTGCAGAATTTTTCGGTCAATGATGGTCTTATGATTCTATCTAACGCAATCAATACGCAACTATCAAGCAATACTCCATTCAATCTGAGAAATTTTGTATCTCTGGAATATGAAATTCCGTTTAATGAACTGTCCGCATTTACAAACCAAGCAAGCCATTATGGTTCTTCTCAAAAACAAAATGAAAAAGCTTATATCCCCTGTGCTTTTGACCTTCGATACAAAGGCAAAGATTCATTTGGTTTCAGAAAGTGGCTCAAAGACGAAAAGGGATGGACAGAATCTTCCCATGATGATCAGCTTGGCGATTTGGACAAGTTAATGGGGCCACGTTCTCAATGGGGCAAAAATCCTACTAAATATATGAAAGATGAACTACGTACAGCCAGCCGCGTCTTTTTTGGGATGCCTTACCAAACATTAAACAATAACTATCAATTACGAATCTATGGCTTTGCACCTCCTGACTTACTCAAACCGGCTAAATTGATAACGCTGCTAAATGAGTACATAAAATCTGTTTTTCATGTTGATGCACACAAGGTGACAAAAGGGGTAACCATTTTACAAACAACAGGAGTCTCCTCATGAAACCAGATTACTACGCCACTTTAGGACAAAAAGTGTATCAAAACGGGTTTGGTGGGATTAATTTCGACGATTTAGATGTTGTGACAACCCGTTATCATGTTCTGGTAGCAACTGGGCACAAGGATGATAAAGATATTGGTGGCAATGCTTTGCGTAGCCAGTGGGCACAAAAGCGGCTGGACAGTCAGATGGAGCCATTGTCTGAGTTATTACACTCACCATTTATTGATTTGGTGCAATTGCCTTTTGGATCGTTTTACATTCAGTTTGAGTTTGAGCTGCTCAAGCCGTATATTTCCCGTGATGACAATCAGTTTTACATTGTGGACAATCCGATTGTACGGGACAAGGTGTTTCGCTATCCGATGGTGCGCTCCACCGCCTGGAAAGGCTCCTTTCGTCACGCCCTGTGGCAGTTGGGGCATCAGGAAGAAGATGAGCAGATTCAACGGCTGTTTGGCATGGCCAATGATGAAAAGCCTGATGATGGCAAACGCGGCCGACTTTACTTCTACCCCACCTTCTTTACCCAAACCAGTTTGGAAGTCATCAACCCCCATGATCGGGAACGGCGCGTTGGCAAAAATCCCATCCTGATGGAGTCTGTCCCGATTGGGACAAAAGGCAGATTCACCCTGCTTTACATCCCGCTAGACCGCATCGGCCAAAACGAGACTGAGACAAGCCGGCAAATCTTCGCCGATTTACAATTGGTGGCAGACGGTTTGCAGACCATGTTTACTATCTATGGCTTTGGCGCGAAAACTAGCAGTGGCTTTGGCTTGGCCGATAATGCTGTTGAAAATGGCAATCTTGCTCTCAAAATCCCAGATGTCACCTTTTCTCAAGATGCCGTGCTGCAAGTGCAAGCGCCTGATGATGAATATCTGAAATACATGAATGAAACTGGGCAAGTGAAACCTGCCTTTGAGGGCAGTGGCGAGGGTAATCTATTGAGCAATCGTGAATACAAGGAAACGGGTGAACAGCAAGGGGGCGGCAGTCTGTCGGAATTTAAGAATTTTAGGCGTTGGTATGGCGAGTATGGTGAAATATGGCAAGACCAGCAACAAACGGCCGCAGACGAAAAAACTTATTCCACAATCAACTTCGAGGGTTTAAGTCAATTGGTTACGTCATGCCAGATCCTTGACGTAAAACCAGTGGTTGCTACAGGAGGTGCCGCATGAGCCAACTAGACCAACTTGTCCAACACCGCGACGCGATCTTGTTAGCCGAAGCTGTCGGTTGGCTCCATGATTACCGCAAATGTTCCGAAGAACATTTGCAGGTGCAGGCGGCTAATCCTTCTGGCAATGCCATTGCTCGTACAGAACTTACTAATCAGTTTACCAGCCTCAATTCTGTGTCACTTACGTTTTCCGCTGTCACGGAACAGGTGCCTGATTTACTTAACCAGCCGAAGGGTCAGTCTAAAAATCTTAGCGCATCATTTTTGCAGCAATACCTTTCCCGTTGCCACAACACAGCTCATTTTGACAAACAAGACCCGCTTGATAGTGGCAAACAGAACTATCCCGGAACACAGATCAGCACGGCATTTGGCTTTGAAACGGCCGTTGGCACAAATTTAACCAGCAAACTATGGGCGCTGCCCTGGAACAATCTATCTGCTTACAATCTGGGCAGTCGAGATAATTTGCTCAATGCAGCAGAGACGTTATTTGCGATTGTCGGAGCAGATACACGCCGTCCCATTAACGAAATTAGCCTGTGGGATTGGGGAATACTGGTTGGCGCACTCTACAAAACTGCTCTTGCTGCCGTACTACTTGGACAACAACCTCCTAATCATGATCTCCGCTGGCGATTGCTTGGGGTTCGTACTGATGCGTTGGCTTATTTAAACAATGCTTCCCGCCTGCCAGACCTCGTAGCGCGGCGAACTACATTACAGGCTGCCATCAACAACGTACAAACCCTTCTCGAAGAAACCTATCCTTTGGCAACCGAAGTATACCGGGATGAAAACGGCTCTCTTTATGTTGTGCCGGACTTGCCAGACTTGCTCAATTTTCGAAACAACGGCGATCAAACCTTAATTGACCAAATCCAGCAGCAGTTCACTACAGACGGGGAAATTATTCCTCAAGTTGAGCTAGATACAGATGCTTGGTGGGGTCAAGACCCTGACCGCCATGGCAGCGATGAAATTCCACCTGCCGGAAAACTCCTGGCACACCAAACCACCATGCAAAGTGATGCCGCATTCATCAGTGAAGCATGGCAAGGTCAACAACAGGAAGTTTGCCCAATTTGTGGGCTGCGCCCCTGTATTGACAATCAGGTGGATTACTGCCAAGTTTGTGGAAAACGGCGCAAGGGGCGGGTGATGGAATGGCTAGACGATCAGAGCAAAACGATCTGGCTCGATGAAGTAGCAGATAAAAATGGCCGTCTTGCCTTCATCACTGGCACATTTGACCTATCAAATTGGTTAGATGGCTCGTTAGTGGAAACGCTGTTGGTACAAGAACCAACAGCCACAAATCCTGCCGTCACCAAAACTTCATCCTTCGCCCGTCTGCGCCGCATCTGGCAAACTACCCAAACCTTCTGGCAAGAAACTCAAAGCAACATTGACCAAACCCTCTCCGATGCCCGCCGCCGCCTCACCATTACCCTATCTAATTCACCCAGCTTACAAGCCAATCAAACTTACGAGATTGACTTACACGGCCGTTCCCGCATCAGCGTCCTCTGGGATGGGCAACATCTTATCAGCACCGATAACCTTTCTTACACGGCCGTGCAACTCGGCATCAAACCAGAAGAGCGCCAAACGCCAGCCGATGCCGCCCTTGCCGTCGGCGCCTGGTTGGAAGAAAACAAACAAAATATTTTCCAACTCATCTCTGATGATGAGAAAAATAAACAGTTCGACATTCAGATCGCCTACGTTAATTACCAAGATGCTGCCTACGCCACCGCCATCCCCATCCTTGCCCAGCCGCGTACCTTCATGGCCCTCGTCCCCGCCGACAAAGCCGTAGAAATCGTCAAAACGATCAAAACAAAATATGAGCGGGAAATGGGTAAAGTGCGGAATCGTCTGCCCCTCCATCTTGGCCTCGTCTACTTCCAGCGCCGCACCCCGCTACGGGCTGCTCTGGATGCGGGACGCCGGATGCTGAAATATGAATTAGGAGGGATGAAAGATGAAGTGTGGGAAGTTGAAACGGTTGATCCAAATCTCCAACTATCTGGTGGTTTGGCAAATGGCACACAACAGTTTAACAACACGGTTGCAGTGGAACTAAAAGACCCAAACGGCCGTTCCCTCACCTGGCACGTCCCCAACGTCATGGGCGATGGCATAACCCCTGACAACTGGTACCCCTACCTCTTCATCAAAAGCGACGTCAACGGCCGTTCCCGCACATTCAAAGCCCCCCGTCCCAAAAGCGATGGCACAACCGAAGAATGCTGGCTCCTTCATGCCAGTCAATTGCAAGCAGGTGACGAAATATATTTCACCCCCGCCACCCTCGACTTTGAGTGGCTCGACAGTACCGCCAAACGCTTTGAGATCGCTTACGATAATGGCGGGCGACGCGGTCGCCCAACCCGCCCCTACCTCCTCGACCAACTCGATGAGATCGAAGAAGCGTGGGCCATGTTACAAAAACTGAGCAAAAACCAGCTTTACGCCCTGCGCGACGCCATCGAACAAAAACGGCTGGCCTGGTTCACCGATCCGCAAGGCTCATTAACCGACGAGACCTTCAAGACCTTCAAACAATTCTGCGCCGATGTGGTACGCAATACGAAATGGCCTGATAGTCTGCTGACCGCAAGAACACAAGAAGGAAAGAAAACACTTCCCAAAGAAAAAGCAGATCAACTCACCAACTGGGCCATCAATGGCCTGCTTGCTGACACCATCGAACTCCACATCAGCATCATGAAAGAAAAATTACAATCCCTACTGGAGGAACAACCCAATGAGTAACTATCAATTAGAACGCTACCTGCTTATGAGTCTCGACCCCCTACACATCGGCGATGGCGACAGCCGTCTTGGCCGTGTAGACCTGAGCATCGTCCGCGAACCGGGCACAAACTTACCTAAAATCCCGGGCACCACCCTACATGGAGCCATTCGCCAATACGCGGCCGTGCGCTACGAAAAACTACAATGCGCCGGCAGCGGTCAAAATAAAGAGCAAGAGAAGCAACATTGCAAAGACCCAAAATGCCCCATCTGCTACACCTTCGGCTATCTTAAAGGACAAGATGGTGGGCAAAGCGGCAAAGTCAGCATCAGCGACGGCCGTATCCTCCTCTTCCCTGTCCACACTCTTGCCGGCCCCGTCTGGATTACCTGCCCCGGCATCCTGCAAGATTTTGATAATAGTTTGTCTGTAGATGACCCTGCTGACAACGTTCAATTGCCTGTCGGCTTGCAAAAACATACACATTTGAATCTGGGCTGGCTCCTGCTCCCCAAAGTAGACGGGACGTTTGCTTTGCCCCAAAAAATCAAAGACGTTCCTATTCAAATCCAAGAAAAAGCTGTCCTTGTCTCTAACAAATTGTTCAGCCACATCATTAACAGCAACCTCGAAGTGCGCACCTCCGTCAGCATAGACCCTGTTACCGGCGCCGCCAGTGATGGCGCATTATTCACCTACGAAGCCATGCCCCGCGCCACTGTCTTATGGTTGGATGTGGTTGAAGATGATTTCAGCGGCAAATTCCCTAAAGACTATAACAAAGCAAAAGAACTAAACCACCAACAACCGCTTGATGTCGTCACCACTGGCCTCAAACTCGCCGAGTACCTCGGCATCGGTGGCATGGGCACACGCGGTTTCGGCCGCGTCCGCCTGCTCAATGGGGAGGCGGCACAATGAACATTCCCAATCTAGATCAAAAAGCAGCCCAATACGCTCAAAAAATCATCGCTGCCAGCCTGGAGAAAGGGTCTGCCAAAGAAGTAGAAAACCTGATTACGAAAACACTGGGTGTGCTGCAAGAACAAGGGATCTATGCCATGATCCTCTTCCTCTTTTCGCGCACCAGCAAAGAGGAAAAAATCGCTCCGGCTGTACGCACACAATTATATGATTTGCTCAAGGAGTTGAGTTCATTTGCCAATATTGAAGATGAAAATATTCCTCAAGCAAAGGCAAATGCAGAAGATGTGCTGCGATTTTTCAGCGATACTATTTGCGACAACCTGAACACCCTGCTTCTCGTCAAGGATGTCTATGAACAAACCCTCATCTACGCCCGCTACAGCGCTAAAGCCGCCAACAAGGAGTCCGCCTGATGTCCCTTCATAATTCATCCCTCATCCTTCATAATTATCTCAGGGAGGAAAGCGCATGAATTGGCAACAATATGACCTCGTTTTCCGCCTGCTAACCCCCATGCACATCGGCTGGCGCAAAACCAGCAACCTGCAACAAACACGGGGCTACGTCACCGGCAAAATCTTTTGGGCCGCCCTCACCGCCCGCCTCACCCGCGAAGCAGAGCAGGGGGCAAATGGCAAAGCATACATCGCAACCGGGAATCTAGTCCAAGACAACTTCCGTTTCACTTATCTGTATCCCGCCA
>CAZXVH010000131.1:0-6108 GCA_964643965.1 uncultured Ardenticatenaceae bacterium | reverse complement strand
ACAACCTCGACTTCAAAGTACAAGCCATCACCGCCCAAACTGTGCGCCAAATCGAACAGTCCAACCGCCCCGGCCGCACCTTGCACCACTTCATCCGCAACTACCTCAAATATGAAGATGATAGTTATCGGCGTAATCTCATCCTCGTCACCAACCCTGACATCTACTACTACGCCATGTTCGATCAGTATGGGCAGAATGATCAGCGTAACCTTTTTGAAGATTTTATGCTCCGCTTTGACTATATCGTCATTGATGAATTTCATTATTACGACAGCAAGCAACTCGCCAATTTCCTCTTTGTGTTGGCCATGTACGATCAGTTTGGCTACTTCAACGACCTCTACCATCAGCGTAAAATTTGCCTACTTTCCGCCACGCCCACCACCTATGTGCGTGATTACCTGACGAATATATTTGGCAACCGCTGGACGCTGATTGCCCCAGACAATGAACCCCCGGAAAGCGCTGATTTCCCCACAATGCCTTCGCTGGCTCCTCTAACCCTGACCCTGATACCCGGCGAGTTGAACGAATGGGCGGGACAAAACGGCAAACAGCTTGTCACCTGGCTGGCTGAGGGACAAGACGGGGCCATGATCAGCAGTAGTTTATGGCGTGTCAATGCGGCGCGGCAAGCCCTGCTACCCTACATCTCTGACAAACAAATGCGGCGCATCACCGGTCCGGAACCGGCTGAATCACGGCAATCTGCCACCAAGGCGCCTCTCATCCTTGCCAGTCCCACTGTCGACATCGGCTACAACTTTGCCAAAGCCAACAAGCCTCGGCAAAACATAGATTTTCTGATTTGCGATTCCCGTTTTGGCGATGGCTTGTTGCAGCGCATAGGTCGCGCCGGCCGTGTGTTGGGCAAACCACAAACCAACCAATTCAGCCGCGCTATTGCCATTTTGCCCGATGCCGCCATTGAAAGTCTGAAAGGGCTGGACGGGCAAACGATGGCTCGTGCTGCATTCAATCAGGCTATTAATGCGTGTGACAGGTTGCCAGAAAAACACAGATTGACGCAGTACATCAATTCCCATGCTATTACAGAGTGCTTCTATCCCATCTTCAAGTTGGGAGCGACTGTGCCCCCTGATTACCATGATGAGCTAGAAAAGCTATTTCTACGGGTACGCGATCTGTTTGCGCCGCGCAGCCAGCAGACATACAAAGGACTCAAGGGATATTATTTCAAATATCAAAAGCGACAGAGTTGGCTGAACCAAACGAAAAAGCGGATTCCATATAATCAAGAAACGGCCGTTCACGTCCGAGATTGGCTTAAATGGCTGTCTAACACCGAATACATATCTGAATACATCCAACCCCAATTATCCAGCATCCTCGAAGACGAAGAACAGCAGCAAGCCCTCCGCGCCTTCGTCACCAGCCAGATCACCATCACCAAAGCGTTGTTCAACTTCCGCGATTCTTTTCAAGGGCCAACGGCCGTTATCCACGATCCCCATCATCAACTTTCCAGCGAAACCATCAACAGTTACGACCTGTTCCATTTACTGCGCCATTATCAGCTTTCACCTCAATTCACCAGAGCGCAGTTCATCCGCGAATTTGGAGCCACCGCGTTAGAAGGTGATTTCTATTTTCAGATCAAAGGCTGGCGCAAAGAAAAAATATCTTTGGCCTATCGGTATCAAAGTCCAGAAGATCGCCAGGAATTTGAAGGAAAGTGGTGCGGCCGTCTCGTGGGACTAACCGGTCTCAAAATTCAGGCCAAACAACAAGGCAGTTCCGTCCAAGGCTTGCTCGATAAAGAAATTGTCAACGCCCTCGCCGAATCTTGTCTACCCGTGATGATTATTTCCCCTGACGACACCGGCGCGGCCATCGCACGTTTGCGCGGCACGGCAGTTTGGTCGCAACCCCTTACCCTCACCTTTGCCGACACCACAGTTGATGAAAACTATCGAATCTTCTTCGGCAAAGATGCTTTCTTTGCCCATGCTGAACTACGCAGCCATTTTTATCAAAAACAACGGCAGCAATCTGAAGCCATTATCATTTAAGGAACGCCTCATGACCCCATCCCCCGACCTCTACGCCCTCATCATCCGCCTCATCGCCAGCCAAAACGGCCGTTTACGCGCCACCCAAGGCCACCTGGCCCACGCCGCCTTCCTCAGCATTCTGCAACAAGCCGATCCAGCCATCTCCCAAGCTATCCACGACATGCCTGGGCGCAAACCCTTCACCATCTCGCCGCTGGAAGGCTTCGGTACACCCCACAATGGCCATATCCAGATCAACGCCGGGCAAGAAGGCTGGCTGCGCGTCACCTTGCTCGATCCCCTCCTCTTCCAAACCTTCATCAGCTACTTCCTGCAAGGAACCAACCGCCCCACCATCCGCCTGGAAAATCACATCTTCCACATCAGCGAAATCCTCAACACCCCCGGCAGCCACCCCCTCGCCGGTTACAACAACCTGCAAGCCCTTTATGAAAAATGGGACACGACTACCAGACTATCAGACTATTCGACCATCTCACTAAACTTCCGCACCCCCACCGCCTTCAGTATGCGTAACTCCCCCTTCCGCCACATGCACATCTTGCCCGACCCTCCGCTGGTATTTGGGCAACTCGCCGACTACTGGGACAAGTTGACCGGCAGCGATACCCGCGACGCCGTGCGCCCCTTCTGCGCCGAAAACGTCGTCGTCGCCCGCTATAGCACCGAAACCCACATGTACCAATACCGCAACAGCAAGCAAGTCGGCTTCACCGGCAAAGTGACCTTTGAAATACTAGACAAAGAAGCACATGACATGATTCAGCACCTAAACCGACTGGCCGATCTTGCATTCTACACAGGGGTTGGCTCCAAAACCGCCCAGGGAATGGGGCAGGTGAATAGAATTAGGAAGGATGAAAGATGAAGGATGAAAGGATACGACGATGCCTGAATATGATTTAAGGAAACGGACAAAGGTTCTTGGCTTGCGTATTATTGAACTGTATCGGGCATTGCCAAAAACGACAGAGGCACAGGTGCTTGGTAAACAAGTGCCGCGTTCCGGAACATCTGTGGGCGCCAACTACCGCGAAGCTTATCGTGGGCGCTCAAATGCAGAGTTCGTCGCTAAAATCGGCGATTGTCTCAAAGAACTGGACGAAACCACCTATTGGCTAGAACTTATTGTTGAATCCAACATCATGTCTCAAAACAGAGTAGCCGCTTTATTAGACGAGATAAACCAACTTATCGCCATCTTCACCACCATTATCAAGAAAAGGAAAGGATGAAGAATGAAAGAGATTTTTTCATCATTCATCATTCATCCTTCATAATTCCTATGTTACCTTTGTCCTATCTCAACCAACTCATCTACTGCCCGCGTCGCTTTTGGTATATGTACATCCAGGGCGAGATAGAAATCAATGCGCCCATGCTGGAAGGAACCTACCAACACCAAACCCGCGCCGACCGCCCCGGCAGCGAAACCGACGACCAGGGCCGCGCCATCCACCGCCGCCTCTGGGTCTGGTCCGACCGCCTGCAAATCGCAGGCTTCGCCGACTTCGTGGAAATTCCGAAATCCAAAATCCGAAATCCGAAATCGCTTGTTCCCGTCGAATACAAACACGGCCAACAAGGCAAATGGGACAACGACAACATCCAGCTATGCGCCCAAGCCCTCTGCCTGGAAGAAATGACCGGGCAGCCAATTCCTTACGGCGAAATCTTCTACTGGCGCTCCCGCCGCCGCATCACCGTCCCCTTTGATGATGCCTTACGCACCATGACAGAAACGGCCGTTATCCAAGCCCAAGCCCTCACCACCATCCCCGCCCCCATCCAGGAAAAACACAAATGCAAACATTGCTCCATCCAACCCATCTGCCTGCCCGATGAAGTCACCCAACTCAAAAATAGGAGCTAAACCCATGCCCCACAACCCTGTTCATCCTTCATCCTTCAAAATTCATCCTTCCGCCCTCATTCCTATCTACCAATGGCGCGGCGCCCGGCCGCCCCTCCTCGACCTGGAAACCGACCAAACAGGCTGGCTCATCTGCCTCTGCCTGCAACGAGAAGGCGACATCAGCCTCCTGCCCCTCTCCTGGCAAACAAACGCCATGGACGAACACCACACCCCGGACCCCAGCCACCTCTACCCCACCATCCACACCCAGGCATTAGACAACCACACCCTCACCACCATCCTCAATCAACTCCAGCGAGAAGGCTGGCACACCTATGGACAATTAACCCTCGCCTTCTCCGGCCAGGAAACCATCCCCAACTTCCACCAGGAACTTCAGAAACATCTCTGGCAAACACCCCAATCGTCAATCAAAAATCAAAAATCGTAAATCAATTATGGAATTCACAATGGCAACTCTCTACTTAACCGAACAACAAACACTCGTCAAAAAAGACGGCGACACCCTCGTCGTCCACATCCCCGAAAACAAAGAGACCGGCACAGCCAAACGCAAAGTGCGCGTCCCCCTTATCAAAATAGAGCGCGTCGTCGTCCAGGGCAACAGCACCCTCACCAGCCCCGCCATCGCCGCCCTCATGGAACAACACGCCGAAGTCACCTTCCTCAATCGCTACGGCCGTTTTCAAGGCCACCTCGCCCCCACCTTCAGTAAAAACGGCCAACTTCGCCTCGCCCAAACCGCCGCCCACCACGATCCCGTCCAGCACCACCACTTCACCCAGGCATTCGTCCGCGGCAAACTGCAAAACATGCGCACCATGCTCATGCGTGCCAACCGCAAACGCCAAAACGACCACATCACAACGGCCGTTGCCGCCCTCCAGCAAATCATCCAAGACGTAGATGCCACCCGCCCCGATCCTCACATGCCAGACCCCGCCCACCCCCAAACCAACTCCGTCTACGGCACATTGCAAGGACTGGAAGGCAGCGGCACCGCCCACTACTTCAACAGCTTCAAACACCTGCTCAACGACCCCAGCCTCTACAACGGCCGCACCCGACGCCCACCCCGCGATCCCGTCAACGCCCTCCTCAGCTACGGCTACACCATCCTCCTCAACCAGATCATGTCCGCCATCTGCACCGTCGGCCTCGACCCCTACATCGGCTACCTCCACACCAGCCAATATGGTAAACCCGCCTTAGCGTTAGACCTGATGGAAGAATTTCGACCACTCATCGTCGACTCCACCGTCATCGCCATCTTTAACAACAACATCCTGCACCGAAAACATTTCACCGAAGAACTAGGCGGCGCCTACCGCCTCAGCGACTACGGCCGTCGCACCTTCCTCACCAAGCTGGAGAGCCGCTTCGACGAAACCATCACCCATCCCACCTTCAATTACAAAGTCACCTACCGCCGCAGCCTCGAGCTGCAAGCCCGCCTACTTGCCAAAACGCTGCTAACAGAAATCCCAGCCTACCCACCCTTCATCACAAGATAAAATTAAAAATTATGGATTATGAACCACTTCACCTCTCACCCTTCATAATTCATCCTTCATAATTCCCATGCTCTATCTCATCGCCTACGACATCCCCAACGACAAAAGACGCACCAAAATCCACAAAACCTTATGCGGTTTCGGCACATGGACCCAATACAGCATATTCGAATGCTTCCTCAACGAAAAAGAACTCATCACCCTGCAGCACCGTTTAAGAAACATCCTCAACGAAAAAGAAGACAATATACGCATCTATCCCCTTTGCGCCGCTTGCCAGGCCAAAACCGAAACAATTGGCAGTTCACCTCCTGCTGAAGATACGCTATACTTACTCTGAAAAAGATGTCATCCAAGCAAGATACCATGATCGAGCGGCGCAGCGCCCCGCTCCACTCCCTTTCCCGCTCGATTCATAAAAACCGTTAACCTCCCAGAGGAAAACGCACCTTAACAATCACATAACGTGGGGAAAATTAAAACAAAAAAGCAAAGAAAACAGCCCCTGCTCGATCCATTTAATCAAGTGGGACGAACACATAGAAAATTAGCCAGAAAACGGCCGTTTATGGTACACTCCATTCACAAATCAGCACATAAACAAACAAAAAGAGAGACTCTCAACCCTACAAAACGAGCGGGGTCAGCCCCCCAAAAGAATCGCCCCTGCGATTGAAAC
>CAZXVH010000130.1:0-13186 GCA_964643965.1 uncultured Ardenticatenaceae bacterium | reverse complement strand
TTCAATATGCACAAGAAATGCGGTTTTATTCAGCACTCTTATTCTTTTTTCTAATGACAACCTATTTATTAATAACTGCCTTGGAACGCCCTTCTTTAAGATTATTTTACCTATTTATTATTGTCAGTGGGATTGGTATTTATTTCCATCCTTATGTGATTTTTTCACTCATAAATGGCATGATTTACTTACTTTTTCTTACAAACTTTAAAGTGGAGATCAAGGAAGATAAACGATGGTTATGGCTTGTTCTCGGTGGATTTTTACTCCTTTTAATTTTCACACCCGGATACATTTATTTTGGCAATTCTCGACAATATCATTTTGATTTGTTGCGTTACGGTGATTCGCTTAGTCAAATCGTTTTAACTGGAGTGGGCTTCAGCGTTCTAAAATACACACCAAACACTGTTCAATTTGGTGTGCAATTCATGTTGTTGAGTGTACTTTTTTTACTTGGTATTGCATTGGCAATTGCACAAAGTAAAAAATATAAAAGAACATTTCCATTTTTGATTAGCGGTATATTGCAAATAGTATTGATCATTGGTGCAAATTACTATAAAGGATACTTTTTTGTACCCCGGCAAATTATTCATGTAGCACCATTTTTTATGATCTATGCAGCGGTAGGCATTTTTGAATGGCCAAATCTATTTATCAAATCAACAAAGATGAAGATGATAACAATGATATTTTTATGTGTGTTTGTGTTCTTTGCTACCACCATAAATACGATTGAATATTATGAAAAACCCAAAAGCAACATGCGCGAGATAGCTGCAATGTTAGAGGGATTAGTTAAGAACGATGATATTGTCTACGTAATACCTGACTATGAAGTATATCTTTATCATTTTTTAGTAAACGAATTACCAGAAACTTCTGCTGAAATTGAAATAAACGGCACTAATTGGAATTCTATAAAAGAATTCGTAGAAACTTCTAATAATTTCGACATCTTTCTGGTTGCCCCGATACCGGAAGCTAAAAAAAATGACCCGTTACTAAAGGAATTAGGGTTCACGCCAATTTTTGTCCCCGATAAAAATGCCGGGGGATTACGATCCATATATTTATTAGAATCAAATTCAAACAACTGATGATACAACAAAAAAGCATGAAGATTTTTGGCGTTCGAGTGGATCTTCTATCTAAGGCGGAATTGCATGAAACGCTCGCTGCTTACGTGGAAAACCGTCAACATGCGCTTGTTCTAAATGTGAACGTTCATTGTTTAAATTTATCTTATAAACAACCCTGGCTAAGAAATTTTTTAAATAGGGCTGAGATTGTTTTTTGCGATGGCGCCGGCGTAATGCTGGGGGGGAGGCTGCTAGGGTATAAAATTCCGGAACGTATCACGTATGCTGATTGGATGTGGCAGTTGGCTGCATTTGCTGAAGAACAACAATATTCGCTTTATTTTTTAGGCGCTAAACCCGGCGTTGCCGCCAGAGCCGCAAATAATATGTGCAAAAAACACCCTAATTTGCGTATTGTTGGTGAACAAGATGGCTATTTTGATAAGACGATCAATAGGGATGAGAATAAAAGAGTTGTGGCACAGATCAACCTTTGCCAACCAAATATTTTAGTGCTTGGCTTTGGTATGCCGCTGCAAGAGAAATGGTTAATGGAAAATTGGGATCAATTAAATGTCAATATTGCTTTAACAGGCGGCGCTGTGTTTGACTATTTAGCCGGTGATTTGCAACGCGCACCCAAGTGGATGACGGATAATGGATTTGAGTGGTTTGGTCGTCTGGTTATTGAACCACGTCGCTTATGGCGAAGATATATTGTAGGCAATCCTCTGTTCTTGTGGCGTGTTCTCAAGCAGCGCTTTGGGTTATTGAAGTTTGAATAACGCTTTCTAAATGCCACGGCCGTTTTCTCTTCCCCCTCATCAACCCTATGCCATCTGGCTGGAAGCTGCCCTGTTGCTGCTTATCACACCGCTGCTGCTGTTCCCCGGTTCCTTTCCCCTGCTAACGGCCGTTTCCCTCTCCCTTTTCATTCTCATCCTGCTTCTCCGCTTACTCACTCGCCACCGCCCCATTCTACCTGTGACACCCATCAACATCCTGGTTTTACTTTGGCTTATTAGCGTGGGCGTCTCAGTTCTCGTTACCGCAGATCCCGACAAAACAGTGCCACAATTCACCCGTTTTATCGCCAGTCTCATCCTCTTTTATATGTTGGTTACCATGGTACAACAGCGTAGGCTGTTGACATGGTTTGCTTATGGCCTCATTGCGTTGGGGATGGCGTTTGCCTTGGTGGCACCCATTGCCGTCGCCTGGAACCAAACTAAAAGCGCATTCATTCCTGAAGCGATTTACCAATTTTTCCCTTTGCTTTCACCCGAAACCATCCATCCTAACATCATGGCCTCGCTCATGATTTTACTGTTACCATTACCTCTGGCTTATTTTTGGCAGGACTTTACTCAACGAAAACGGAGTTGGGTGCTTTGGTTCATAATTACAGGCTGGATGGGAATTATTCTGCTGTTGACCAAGTCGCGTGGCGGCTATTTGGCAATCATTATTGGGGTACTATTCGTTTTTTGGTTAATGCGCAGACGGTGGTTGGCTGTGGGATTAGCGGGGGTAACGGCCGTTATTGCCATCTTACTCCTAACCACATTCAACACCTCCACCCTAGTCCCCGAATCTGCCAGTGGCATCACGGATCCCAGCACAATGGATTTTCGGCTGGAAGTCTGGCGCATTGCCTTGTGGATGATGAGCGACTTCTCGTTTACAGGGGCTGGTATGGGCGCGTTTAATGATGTGGGCATGAGGCTTTATCCCTTTGCCGAAAACCATAATCCCGGTGCACACAATGTCTTCTTACAAGTTGGCGTAGACTTAGGGATTCCTGGCCTAATCATCTACATTGCCTGGTTGATACTAGCGTTGTTTATGGCTTGGCAGACGATGAAATGGGCGGAAAAGCTGGCTGACAGAGAACTACGCACAATGATGGTGGGTGTGTTTGCCGGTTTAATTGGCTATTCAGCCCACGGTCTCATTGACAGCGGCTTGTCGTGGACGCTCGTTTCATTTATGCCCTGGGTGGTGGTCGCTTTCATTGTGGCGGCACATAACATAGTTCGACAAACGGCCGTTTCGCTCCCTACGCCCCAATCTTCTCCAACGCCACATCCAGATCATCCAACGCCGCCCCCAATTGAATGAATGCCGGCCGCGATTCTTCTATTTCCGCTAACGGCCGTTCTCACCCTCCCCACCGCCGCCATCCTGCTGCTCACCCAATCTCGCAGCGGCTGGCTGGGGGCCGTGGGCGGGGTCTGGGTGTTGCTGGCGCTGTGGAGCCTCATCCTGCCTACCTCCCGCAAACGGAAGCTGCTCTGGGCTGGTATCGGTCTCATGCTGCTGGCCGGCATAGCCGGACTGCTGTGGCTGGGACCGGAAAAACTCGCCATCTTGTGGGATGATCCGTCACAAATGGGACAAACGGCCGTGGGCAGCCTCAACTCCCTCGGCTTCCGCCAGGAAGTATGGCGTTGGGGTCTGATGGCGGTCGGCGATTTTCCCTTCAGCGGAACCGGACTGGGCGCCTTTCGCCATGTCGTGCGCCGCCTGTACCCTCTGAATATAAACGCCGGTTACGACATTGCCCATGCGCACAACCTCACCTTACAGGTAGCGTTAGACGTGGGTATTCCCGGTTTGATAACCTATCTGTCGCTGCTCATCACTGCCTGGCTCATTGGCTGGAAAACCGCCAGACGCAGTCCCACTTTGCGCCCCTTTGCCCTCGGCATCCTCGCCAGTTTGGCGGCGCTCCATATTTTTGGCCTGACAGATACCTTAGCCCTCGGTTCTAAAACCGGCCTCAGTTTTTGGGTAGCGTTGGCCTTACTCAACGCCATGTTTCACCTGAGCAATAGGTGACAAAAGGAAATGGCTGTGCTATCTTTACCTCATCTGTTCATTTTCACTTCCTGGAGGAAAACATTATGGCTGTACAATTTGCAACCGAAGCATGGATCAACGCCTTAAAAGATGAGCTAAATCAAAGCGAAGGCTATCGTGAAGCGGCCAAAACATGGGAAGGAGATTTCTACTTCGTTGTCACTCAGGGCGGCCCCATTGCCCAAGACGTGTACATGTACATGGACTTATGGCATGGTGAATGTCGTGAGGCTATGGAAATTCAAGACCCTGCCGAAAAATCGCCTGCCTTTATCATGTCGGCGCCGGTCGATGTATGGCGAAAAGTGGTAGGCAAAGAATTAGATCCCATCAAAGGTATGATGACGCGCCAGCTAAAGCTAAAGGGCAATATGATGAAAATCATGAAAGCGCCCAAAGCCGCCATTGAACTGGTGGAATGCACTACTAAAATCGACACAGTCTGGCCCGAATAATCACTCCCATCCAAAGAAAAAATAATTATGTGGTTTTTTAGATGTCCTGAATTTTGTTTTGGGGAAGATGCATTGTCCCAATTAGCGTCGCTGCAAGGCGAACGGGCTTTCATCGTCACCGACAAGAATATCCAACAACTAGGCTTTGTAGCGCTGGTGCAAACACAGTTGAATGCCGCCGGCATCGCCAGCGAAGTTTTTACCGACGTAGAGCCAGACCCTTCGCTGCAAACGGTTAAACGCGGCGCAGAAGCGATGGCCGCCTATCAGCCAGATTGGGTCATTGGCCTGGGCGGCGGCTCCTGCATGGACGCCGCCAAAGCGATGTGGATTTTGTATGAACGGCCGGATCTGGCGCCAGAAGAGATTAATCCGTTTGAGGAACTGGGCCTGCGTCAGAAAGCCCGCCTGATCTGCATTCCCACCACCGCCGGCTCCGGCTCTGAAGCCAGTTACGGCATCATCCTCACCGACACGGTAGAAAAACGCAAGCTGACCCTCGGCTCCCGTGAAGTGACGCCAGACCTGGCGATTGTAGACCCCGCCCTCACCGCCCAACTACCCCGGCAAATCACGGCCGACACCGGCATTGACGTGTTGAGCCATGCCATTGAAGCCTACACCTGCAACTGGGCCAATGATTTCACCGATGGCCTCTGTTTGCAGGCAGCGCGGATGGTCTTCGCTTATTTACCCCGGGCAGTAGCCAACGGGGCGGCTGATATGGAAGCGCGGGAGAAGATGGCAAATGCAGCCAGCATCGCCGGTATGGTTTTGGGCAACAGCCAGGTAGCGCTGGCCCACGCTTTGGGCCATAGTGTGGGTGGTGTGTTTAAGCAGATATCTCATGGGCGGGTAACGGCCGTTTTCCTGCCCATCACCATTCAATTCATCAGCGAAGCTGGCCTGGGTCGCTATCGTGACTTCGCTCAACTGCTCCATTTACCGGCCGCTGACGACGCCCAAAGCGCCGCCAGCCTGGTGCAGGCCATCTACCAGCTTTTCGACGACATCGACCAGCCTAAATCATTGCAAGCGGCCGGCATCTCCGCCGCCGACTTTGAAGCTGCCCTCCCCCTCATGGTGGAACACGTCAATTACGACGCCAACACCCTCATGTCCCCCCGCGTCCCCAGCACCGCCGAAATTGAACAACTGCTACGAACCGCATACTCAGGGGAGTAGTCTTGTAGTCGAGTAGTCTTGTAGTCGAGTAGTCTTGTAGTCTTGTAGTCTTGTAGTCGAGTAGTCTTGTAGTGACAGCGTCTCGACTATCCGACTATCCGACTATCCGACTAATCGACTATCCGACTATCCGACTAATCGACTATCCGACTACTCGACTACTCGACTATTCGGCCGCTTCTCCCTCTGGGAGTTGTGGTTTTTGTTGCTCAATGGAGCCAATGCCCAACGGCCGCCATTTTTCCACTTTCTCGCCACTGCGCAAACGATGTTCAGCGCCGCCACGAGCGCGTGTTTCATCGAAACCGGCCGGTTGAATAAACATACGCTGCCCTTCCAGTAGCCCGCTGATCCCTTCCTGCCCCGGTTCCGGACGGGGTTCAATCAACGCCTCTTGCCCCTTAATTTCATCTGGATCATAGTCCAACGGCTCCCGGTAGGTGGTGATAAAGCCCTCAAAATTACGCAGCACCACCCGTCCCGGCGCCTGCGACATGACATAATTGGGCATTACCGGAATCTTGCCGCCGCCGCCCGGCGCATCCACCACATACGTAGGCACAGCGTAGCCAGAGGTATGGCCACGCAGCCCTTCCATGATTTCAATGCCTTTGGCCACCGTCGTCCGCAAATGACCAGAGCCGGCCACCAGATCACACTGATACAAGTAATACGGCCGTACCCGGATTTTCACCAGTTCATGCACCAGTTTCCGCTGAATACGCACCGAATCATTGATGCCCGCCAGCAGCACACTCTGGTTGCCCAAAGGCACTCCGACGCGAGTCAGGCGGTCGCAGGCGGCAGCCAGTTCCGGCGTGATCTCTTTGGGGTGGTTGACGTGAATATTGAGCCACAAGGGATGATACTTCTCCACCATCTCGCAAAATTCTGCGGTGATGCGCATGGGCAGGAAAACGGGCACACGCGAGCCAATGCGAATGATTTCCACATGTGGAATCGCTCGCAGCCGACTCAAAATCATATCCAGCAGCTTGGGCGCCAATACCATCGGATCGCCGCCGGAAAGCAGCACGTCCCGGATTTGCGGCGTCTTTTCAATGTACTCAATTTGAGCGTCAAACTCCTGGCGGCTGAACGTTTGGGTGGGGTCGCCCACGATGCGGCTGCGGGTGCAATAACGGCAGTAGCTGGCGCACTGTGTCGTCACCAGCATCAGCACCCGGTCAGGATAACGATGCACCAGACCGGGCACAGGCGAATGTTTATCTTCCGCCAGCGAATCTTCCATCATCGACTCAAAAGGAACCATTTCGCGGGCGGTGGGGATAATTTGCTTACGCACCGGACAATGGGGATCGTCAGGATCGATGAGGCTGGCAAAGTAGGGCGTGATATCTACGCGGAAAAGTCCGGTGGCCGATAATGCTTCTCGCTCCGAATCCGTCAATTTGATGATCTGCTCCATTTCAGCCAGGCTGTTGAGACGATGGCTCATTTGCCAGCGCCAGTCCATCCATTTTTCGTCTGGCACGTCTTGCCAATAGGGAGCGCGGGTGTGAACAGTTTCAGTAATAGGGGTTGCTTTTGCCATAGAAAAACTCCTTATGTTTGTTCGCAGGATTTGTTTGTGGGATGCGAATAGGGGTATATTGTTCAAAATTGGATTGTACGGCTATCGGAATATTTCGACAACGGAGAAACCATGAAACCCGCAATTCCAATTTTGTTCTTTCTGTTACGATGACGCCGATTCAAATGTCGTTAAGGCGACGCTTCGCCCGGCGTCTGGGACAGTGAACATGCTGAAGCCTGTTGCTTTCTGCTTGACGCCCACCACATGCCCCTCATGCTTCTGGGCAAATGGTTGACATTCGTAATGCGGTTGACCGGGGCCAAAATCGTTTGGAGATTATGTCTACAAAACAACTGCCAGTATGATAACATGAATTGTCAAGGTGGGCAGGATGGGAGGGGTGGAACGGCCGTTTATTACCGTAACAATGCCTTATAGAACAACTGGTATGACTGTTTTATTTTGATTTGGAAGTGAGCATTGTAAGCCTCTCGCTACCTTAAATTCATGATGTGAACGATGCCCAATTCGTTGTAACTATGTTAAAATCCCAAAGATTTATGCTACCCATATAAGGTTCTGTACTTCCAGAAAAAGCTTCAAGGATAAATTATGACCCCCCAAAATAGCCAAACGGTTTTGAATCGTTTATCAGAAATTTATGAAGATGTGCGGCAACATTACTTGAATGACGATTATCCGTGGGTGATTGGTTATTCTGGCGGCAAAGACAGCACGGCCACCTTACAAATTTGTTGGATTGCCTTGCGCGAACTGCCCCCAGAAAAGCGAACCAAGCCCATTTATGTTATTTCTACAGATACCCAGGTCGAAACCCCCATCATCGTCGAACGAATCAATGATAGTCTTAAGCGCATAAATGAAGCTGCCCAGGAACAAGGCTTAAACATTACCGCCCATAAATTATCGCCGATTTTAAACGATTCCTTTTGGGTCAATCTCATCGGCAGAGGCTACCCCGCGCCGAATAGCGCCTTTCGCTGGTGTACGGAACGGTTAAAAATCAACCCATCCAATCGTTTTATTTTGGAAAAAGTGGCTCAACATGGCGAAGTCATCCTGGCTTTAGGCAGTCGCCGCGATGAGAGCGCCACCCGCAACCAGGTGATTGAGATGCACCGCTTTACGGGCTTGAAGTTGGCGCGACACGGCCAATTGCCCGGCGCGTGGGTGTATATGCCCATTGAAGAGTTTACGACGGATGATGTATGGACTTATTTAATGCAAGTGGATTCGCCCTGGGGCGGTGATAATCTACAATTGGCCTCGTTGTATCAATCGGCACAGGATGGAGAATGTCCGTTAGTGGTCGATGACAAGACGGCCTCGTGTGGCAATTCGCGCTTTGGCTGTTGGGTATGCACCGTCGTCAATAGAGACAAATCCATGGAAGCGATGATTGATTCGGGCGAGGAGTGGATGATCCCGTTATTAGATTACCGTGATTGGCTGTCATCGACGCAAAATCCAGAGGTGAAGCCGGAACAGAGAGAATTTAAGGGGCGCGACGGCCGTATCAAGATAACCGAAAAAGGCACATTGCGCTGGCGTACCTACACGCTCGACTTTTCGCGTGAAATGCTGCGCAAACTGTTACAAACACAACATGAGATTCAACAAGAAAAGCCAGAATTTAGCTTGATTAGTCTGGCTGAATTGCGCCAAATCCGCCGCTTATGGCAGTTAGAACGACAGGATTGGCAAGACTCATTACCCAATATTTATGAAGAAGTAACTGGACAGGTCATTGATTGGGAACAAAATGATGTGGCTATGCCGGGACAGATCGAGGCAGCCCTGCTAACGGAGCTAACCACCCAAAATGATGTGCCAACGCAGCTCGTGCAAAAATTATTAGACGCCGAGTGGCAATATCAAGGCATGTTCCGCCGGGCGAAGATACACGACCATATCGAAAAGATTTTCCGTGAAGATTGGCGCTCATGGGATGACGTTGCCACAGAAATGGAAAAGCGCCGCGTGGCTGAGGCTGAAAAGCAAGAGGACATGGCATGATTATCCACAGACTCACTTTGTGCGATTTTGGTATTTATGCTGGCGAACACAGTTTTGAGTTAGACCCCACGCGCAACGGCCGTTTTCAGCAACCGATCATCTTATTACGCGGCCAAAATGGGGTGGGTAAAAGCACCCTCATGGAAGCCATTCGCCTGGCCTTGCATGGCAAACTCAGCCTGGGCAATCGCACCACGCAGAAAGATTATGAAATGTACCTCGGCCATCGGCTGCACCGCAACGCCAGGGGGGAAGTGGCGGGAAGGGCTTCGGTTGAATTGACCTTTGATCATGTGTTTTTGGGTCAGCGGCATGAGTATCGGGTGCAGCGGCAGTGGACCAAACAGAACAATCGTATTATCAGCGAAACGGAACTGTGGGTAGATGATGAGTCAGCGGCTGATAGCGACGAAGAAATAGAATATTTGCTGCGCGAACTGGTACCGCCGGGCGTGGCCGAACTCTTTTTCTTTGATGGCGAAAAGGTAGCAACCTTGTCTGAAGCGGGTGATGCCAGCGATGCCTTGCTGGCAGAAACGGTCAAAAATTTGTTGGGTTTGCATCTCGTGGAGCAGTTAGACCGTGATTTGGACATTTATTTAACACGGCAGACGGGCATTAGAGAGTTGCAGCAATATCAGGAAGAGTTAATCCAGCTACGTGATGAATCGGATGAACTGGCGCGGCAGCGGGATGAAGTGCGGCCTCAATTGGGAGATTGTCGGCAGCGTTTATCCCACAAACGAGCAGAAATTGAATTATTGGCATCTCGAATTGCCAGAGAAGGGGGACAGTATGCGGCGGAAGAGTCGGAACGCGCCCATAAACGTCAGCAGATTTTAGAATCATTGGCGCAATCTGAGCAGGAAATTCAGGAGATCTGCCGAGGTGTCTTTCCTTTTGCTGTGGCGCCAAAATTGTTAACGGCCGTTCGCCAGCGATTGGAGCAAGAAACAGCGTATGAATCATGGCAGAGCGCCCAACCGTTCGTGGAAAAGCTGGAAGCGCTGGTGGTGAAAGAACAGGGTAGTGAGTACCCGTTGCTCAACGACCTGCAACAAATGATTGCTGAAAACCAGACGCCGCCTATCCCGGAAACGGCCGTTGTGCATCGAGTCTCAGCGGAAACGCGCGGCGTGTTATTTAGCTGGATTGATGAAGCTTTGTCATCCGCTCCGCAACAATTAGCCGCAGCCCTACAGAAACGGGAAGCATTGCAAGCCCAACTGGCGGGGGTTGAAGAAGCCTTGAATCGAGTACCCGCCCACCAAATTTTACAACCATTGCAAGATGAACTACGCCAACATGATCGTGAACTAGGCCGTTTGGAAGCAGAATATGATCGATTGGTGGCTGAGGAAAAACGGCTCACGTTTCATATCGAACGGCTGGCTGGCAGCAAACGGCGGGTCAGCGAAAAAATCGCCGGTATCAACACGGATGAAGATCGCATTAAACTGGCGGCGCGTACCAAACTGTTATTAGACGCCTACCAGCAGCAGTTAATCGCGCAAAAGCTCAAGCAACTAGCGGAGCAATTAAGCAAACGATTTAACCAGTTAAGTCGGAAGCGTAACTTTATTGAGCGGGTAGAGATTGACGGACACAGTTTCACCATCACTTTATATCGGGCGGGCAAGGTGTTCCCCCGCGCCCACTTATCGGCTGGCGAAGAGCAGATTTTTGCCATAGCGACATTGTGGGCGTTGCGTGAGGTTTCAGGACGGCCGTTACCCGTGATCATAGACACCCCCCTCAGCCGCCTGGACGACGAACACCGGCGCACCATGTTGGCAGAATTTATGCCCCAGGTGGCACAGCAGGTGATTGTCTTAGCTACCAACGTAGAAATTGACGACCAGGCGGCCCAATTTTTACGACCCGCCTTAGCCAGAGAATATCACCTGCAATCGGACGGCCTCATCACCGAGGTGACGCAACAAACGATGGCACCACAACCGCTTATCACCCTGGAGGAGATCACCAGCCATGCTATTGAGTGAAATGCACTTTTCTGAAGAAGCGTCAGACAAACTAGGTCGGATGAAGGGACGCACCAGGCTGACCCCCAACATTTTGGCGCGTATTGGCTTTTGCCTGTCGCTGGAAAATCGCACCCCACCTGATTTTGCCGATTATGGAGGCATGGGGCATATCAGCATTAAATGGCATGTCTTAACGGGCGCATATGATGCCCTGTTTGTGGCTCTAATCAAAGAGCGTTGCTATCAAGATGGCGTATGCGAAGAAGAGATCGCCAATCAATTCAAGGCCCACATGAATCGAGGCGTTTTATTATTGGACAAACGGTTGAAAAATTTGGATGGTCTATTGTTGACTTTACCAACTGCGTGGCGGCAAGAAACAGAGGTAGAAGCGGGGTGAGATGATTTATCTGGATTATAATGCCACCACCCCCGTAGACCCCCGTGTGCTGGACGTCATGCTACCCTACTTTAGCACCATGTATGGCAATGCCGCCAGCAATGACCACCAGTTTGGTTTGGAAGCAAAACGCGCCGTTGATAAAGCCAGAGAACAAATTGCAGCGTTAATCAATGCGCGCCCAGATGAAATTATTTTTACCAGCGGCGCCACAGAATCAGACAATATCGCTATTTTGGGTATAGCCGAAAAGTACGCCCATAAAGGTCGCCACATCATTACCTGTGTCAGCGAACACAAAGCGGTGCTGGATGTGTGCCACAAATTAGAACGGGATGGCAACCGGCACGGCACATACGACATTACCTATTTACCCGTGGATCAATACGGACTGGTAGACCCTGAAGCAGTACGCCGAGCCATTACCCCACAAACCATTCTCATTTCCATCATGGCTGCCAACAATGAAATTGGCACAATTGCGCCCATCCCTGAGATAGGGGCGATTGCCGCCGAATACAACCTCTTTTTTCATACGGACGCGGCACAGGCAGGCGGTCACATTCCGCTTGATGTGCAAGCCATGAATATCCACATCCTCTCTTTGTCCGCACACAAGATGTATGGACCCAAGGGAATTGGGGTGTTATACCGACGGCGCAGTAATCCACGGGTGCAGTTAGAACCAGTGATTTATGGTGGCGGGCATGAACGAGGGTTACGCTCTGGTACACTCAACGTCCCTTCGATTGTCGGCTTTGGCGAAGCAGCGCGATTGGCTAAAAAAGAGATGATCGCCGAAGATGAACGATTCCGCGTCTGGACACAGCAAATGTACCACGGCTTTGAGCGGGAATTGGGGCAAATCACTCTCAATGGACACCCAACGCAGCGGTTGGCGCATAACCTGAATATCAGCATCCCAGGTATTAAAGCCCGGGCCTTAATTCCCCAGATGAAAAATGTAGCGATTGCTACCGGTTCGGCTTGCACCTCAGCCGAAGTGAAACCTTCACATGTCATTCAGGCGTTGGGGTTTGGCGATGAACGGGCACACAGCGCCCTACGGATTAGTGTAGGGCGGTTTAATACGGATGATGAGATAGAAACGGCCGTTGACCAAATCATCCAGACTGTGCAACAATTACAAAACCTGAATCAAACGACAGGAGTCTTGTAAAATGCCGACACCATTAGAATTATCGCCGGAAAAACTAGCCGTTTACCGCGCTACCGCCCAAAGGCGTCACCAACAAGAAAAAGCAGAGATCGGGCGCCGTCAAGAAAAAGCGTGGCAGCTTGCGCGACAGACGGCGCAACTACTGCGAGAGCAATTTAAAGTAACTCGGATTGTTGTTTTTGGTTCGCTCACACGCCCTTATAGTTTTACACGTTGGTCAGATGTGGATATAGCGGCTTGGGGAATTGCGCCAGAAGATACATTTCGCGCCATGGGGACGGTTATGGATTTGGGCGCAGAAATACCAATCAATCTGGTTGATGTTAATACAGCGCGACCCTCTCTTTTAGCGGCCATTGAACGGGATGGACTTGAACTTTGATCTCAGCATATAACGAAATATCCTTATTAAAATCATATTTGAGCTTTTTGCCTACCCTCAAGCAACTACCTCAACAAT
>CAZXVH010000129.1:0-13348 GCA_964643965.1 uncultured Ardenticatenaceae bacterium | reverse complement strand
GTCCTAAATCCAATAATTCTTGCAATTCATGGGGCGTTAAATCAGCGATACTCAAAAAATGTTTCACGTACCAAATCTCCTGATGGAATAAAGGGGATGCCAGGTGCAATTTTAGTCGGAAAAAGTATACCACAGGCAAATAGGAGAAGGAAACAGAGTTACCGGAGTAAATCAATTAAACATAACTTGACGCGGTTAACTGTTATGGTAAACTACAATTTGCAGAGGGGATGTCACTGTATAGTCGTCTCATTCCATGAGCTATGGAAGCGCCACCCCTGGAAAAAGCGGGTTGTGGTTCTTTCGCTGGAATGTCAACATTCGTTGAAGACGCAAAATGCGAATGGACATTGCCTAAGGTTGGTGACATATGGATTACGTACGAAAAAATCCCGCAATATCTTTGATAGTTACATTCATCGTTGGCCTGTTGATTGGTCTGGTGATCTTGGGCTGGGGCTTGTTTCCAGTACAATGGTCTGAAGCCACACCGGATGCTTTGTCCCAAACATATAAGGATTATTATGTGCGGGCCGTGGCGGATGCTTTTTCCGTTGACAACAATACCCAGAAGGTGCAGGAAGCTCTGGGTGGTTGGGCCGGCGTCGAAGCGACCTGTGATCTGGCTGCTCGCACCACAGATCCGGCCGAAGCGCAACGCTTAAGCGCCACAGCGGCCGTGATCAATAGTACAGGCTGTGCCGGCGTGGCGATTGCTCCTCTGTCTGAACCTGGCGCAGCTGCCCCGACCGCAGAAACAGGTGAATCAGACAGTAGTAATCTGGCTGCTGTTCTATTCCTCGGTTTTTTGTTGATCATCCTCATCATCGCCATCATTTATGTGTACAATCGTCGTAAATCCTTGATGACTGAGGGCGCCACTACGCAGGCCATGCCGGATACCGCGCCTGTGGCGGCCAATGATGACGGCGTGGATACCACCCCTATCGCCAGCGTTGACACCACCTACTCCCATGGCGACGACCGCTTTGAATATTCGTTCCCTATCGAAAATGAGTCACAAGATTTCTTGGGTGACTGCGGCATTGCTATTGCGGAATCCTTGGGGTCTGAGACGCCTAAAAATGTGACCGCATTTGAGGTGTGGCTTTTCGACAAAAATGATATTCGTACCCGCACCAAAATTTTGATGAGCGAACATGCCTATCACGATGAAGGCATCAAAGCGAAATTAGCGACCAAAGGCACGGATCAAATTTTGGCTCGTGAAGGGGAAACGGTTGTTTTGGAGACTGTTTCCCTTATCCTCAACGCCATCGTTACCGAAATCGACTATCGTGATGACCCGGATGGGCCTCCGGAAAGCGCATTTAATCGCCTCTCCATCAAGTTCCATGTCTGGCGCAAAGAAGGGGATTATGCCCCGGATATTGCCGGGCGCGTGGAAGAGATTCAACGTGGCGATGAAGATTTGGATGACGCTTTTGATTTCTAGCTGATTGAGCGTCATTCTAATAAAGTTTTTGTCAGCCTCGCAGTGCAATACTGCGGGGCTTTTTTTTGCGAAGTTGGCCCCGACATTTGTTTGACAATAGCGCCCGCGGGCGGGTATCAGTTTGTTTGGCGTGGGCGGCGCAACCCCCCATATTTTACGTTCGTTCATAAGGGTCAAAGATTTTCTTCCACTCATCTAGCGCATAGCGGTCTGTCATGCCGGCGATATAGTCGGTGATGACCCGGGGCAGGGGCAAGTCTGCCAGATGCGCCTGGGCTGATTCTGGCAGCATACCGGGGTCTTGCATATAGACGTTAAACAACTCCGAGATAAACCGTTCCGCCTTAAACTGCATCCGCATCAAACGGTAGTGACGGTACATGCGCTGGTACAAAAAGTGCTTGAGCGGCTGGATTTTCTCGTGAAAGGGGGGCGCATACCCCACCACGTTTTCGGGGTGCAGTTGCACTTTTTCCGGCGTATCCAGGTGGTATGTTTGTAAATTGGCGTCGGTATGCGCCAATACGCTGCCAATGGAACGGCCGATCAATTCCCGGATCACCTCATGACGACAAACATCAGGCAGCGGCGTCCCTTTTTGCCAGTTGAGGCCACTGGTCAGCTCTTCCCAAATGGTTAGCTGCGCCAGGTCTTGGGTGGTAAAGAGGCCGGCGCGGAGGCCATCATCCAGGTCATGGGCGTTGTAGGCGATTTCATCGGCCAGGTTGGCGATTTGAGCTTCCAGAGAGGCGCGTTTTTCTGGTTCGTAGTGGCTGGCGTCGCTTTTGTCGTAAGCCGTTTCATGTTTGATCATGCCGGCGCGGGTTTCATAGGTGAGGTTGAGGCCGTTAAAGCCAGGGTAGCGCTGTTCCAGTTCGGTGACGACGCGGTAGCTTTGGGTGTTGTGGTTGAAACCGCCCTGGTCGGCCAGCAGTTGGTTGAGGATGTGTTCTCCGGCGTGACCAAAGGGGGCGTGGCCTAAATCATGGGCCAGGCAGATGGCTTCGGTGAGATCCTGGTTGCAGCCCAACCCGTGAGCCAGGGAACGGCCTAACTGGGCCACTTCCATGGTGTGGGTGAGGCGGGTGCGATAATGATCCCCTTCGTAAAAGACGAAGACCTGGGTTTTGTATTCCAGGCGGCGGAAGGCGGTGGTGTGGATGATGCGGTCCCGGTCGCGCTCAAAGGCGGTGCGCTTGGCGGATTCCGCTTCCGGGTAGAGTCTGCCCCTGGATTCGGCGCTTTTGAGGGCGTAGGGGGCTAATGTTAGGCTTTCTTGGGCTTCTCTTTGTGTTCTTTGGATTATCATGGCCTGCTCCTCATCACGGGCAGCGCGGACGGCTTGTCTGCACCAGGTGGACAGGCTGTCCGCGCCCCCCGTTTATGTATGTGAGACTTGCTATTATCTTATGACAAGTGTAACATAAATTCAGATTGACCGGAACTTACCCGAGAAGCAGGGATGGCTATGCAACAACCCCCCGTGAAACCATATGTCTTGATTACCATTATCATTTTGGCGATTGTATTGGCGATTGGCGTTTTTTTGACGCTGATGTATTTACAAAATCGCCCCGCTGAAGATTCTAAGATCATCATTGTGGAAGGGCAGGAGGTGGTGATCAAACCGGCGGCGGATGGAGGGGTTTTTATAGCGTCGCCAACCGCGCCGCCATCGGTGGTGGTGACGGGCGGTGAGCCACCGCCGCCCACAGAAGCGCCGCCCCCGCCGCCTACCCCGACAGAGACACCCCCGCCACCAACGGCCGTTCCCGATCCCTATCTCTTCGTCAACCATGTCATTGTCAGCACTGACACGCTTTACAGTTTGGCGCAACTGTACAATACCAGTATCCCCCTGATGGCTCGTTTTGGCATTTCCTCTACAGAGATCGTGGTGGGCAATACCATCCCCGTGCCGGTGGCAAACCCAGACTACTGCCCTGGTTATCGACCGATTGTGGTCATCCGAGGGGATACGCCACTGGGCATTAGCCTGAGCGCGGGCATCACGTTGGAGCAGTTTGGGCAGATCAACAATATGGGCGGGAATTATGCCGTTTATGAAACGCAGGTAGTGTGTATTCCTTAAAGGCAGCAGTTATGATGAAAAAAACGCAGACAGCACCGCAGTACCGGAAACGGCCGTTTCTACTCATGCTTCTCTGGCTGGCGCTCTCTCTGGGCTGTGGCTTTGGGCAGGTATTGCCGGTTGCTGAGACTGGGGAAAATGATACGGAAGTAGCCTCCTTCTTTGCCAAATCCGCTGAACCCGAAGAAGTGGAAGTCATTTCTGCCGGAACCAGCCGGGGAAATCCATTCTCGCCCGGAACCATCGTCAATCTGAACGATTGGGAAATTGAACTGCTGGAGAGCCTGCGCGATGATGCCGCCTGGCAAGAAATCCACCTGGCAAACAGCAACAATCAACAAGCTCCTGACGGCTGGGAATATCTGTTGGTAAAGATGCGCATTAAAAATAACAGCAGCAGCGCTGAGAAAAAATATATCTCTGTGCATGTGACGGGAAACGGCCGTTTGTTACATTACAGCTTCAACAACAGCGCCATCCCGCCCGATCCCTGGCTGGAAACGGCCCTGCCCGGCGGCGCAGAAAGCATCGGTTGGGAGATATTTCTCGTTAAAAAAGAGGAGGGCAATCTCATGTTTTTTCTGGAGGACAACGAGAACTACGATACGCCGCCTGTCTACCTCGCCTTAACAGAAGGCAGCGCCATCACGCTAGATCGGGAGACTTTGCTCAATATTAATCCTTCAGACCTGGGTACAACATTGGCGGAACCGCTGCCCTTTGGGCAAACAGCCACCGGCGAAGATTGGCAGGTTATTGTGCTGGATGTCATTCAGAGAGAAAATGCCTTCCAAACCTTGTTGGAAGTCAACCAATTTAACGATCCACCGTCAGAGGGTATGGCCTATGTTCTCGTTTATTTGCGGGTGCGTTACATTGGTCTGGATGAAACGGAACAATTGATTAGAGATAGTGACTTTACTCTGCTCTCAAACAGTGGCAATGCCTATGACTCGCCTTCTGTGGTGGATCCGGAACCAGAATTGTATTATAAACTGTACCCAGGTGGGGAGGCTGAAGGCTGGATCGTGTTACAAGCGCCGGCCGAGGCAAAAAATCTAATCCTCAAGTTCAGTCCCGATAACTCCGGCGCGAATGATCGTTATTTTTCTTTGGGTCAGGGACGGTGAGCAGTGAACAGTGAACAGTAAACGGTGAACAGTGAACAGTAAACGGTGAACAGTGATCGGTGACAGACTGTTCACCACTACCGATCACCGAATTCCACACCTGCCCAATTTTCATTGGTAAACAGGAGGAATTCGTTATATATTTCCTTGTTGGCTCAGATACGCTAATTAATCAGGAAGGATTGACATGAAAACAAAAACGATTGAAGATATTGATGTAAAGGGCAAAAAAGTGCTGGTGCGGGTGGACTTCAACGTGCCTCTGAGCAGCAAAGACCCCAACGATGATATTACGGTGACGGACGACAACCGCATTCAAGCGGCGCTGCCTACCCTCAACTACCTGCTGGATCATGGGGCGGCGCTCATTCTCTGCTCTCATTTGGGCCGCCCCCAATCGGCCGAAGACAGCCAATTTTCTATGGGGCCGGTGGCGGCGAAACTGAGCCAGTTGTTAGGCCGGCCGGTGCAGAAGATGGATGAAGTGGTGGGGCCACAAGTGACGGCGGCGGTGGCCGCTATGCAGCCTGGGGATGTGATTTTGTTGGAAAATACCCGCTTTGAAGCGGGTGAAAAGAAAAACGATGCCGCCCTCTCCCGGCAGTTGGCAGACCTGGCAGATGTGTATGTGAACGACGCCTTTGGCTCGGCTCATCGCGCTCATGCCAGCACGGAAGGGGTGGCTAAGGCCATTCAGGCGAAGGGCGGCCCGGCCGTCGCCGGATTTTTGATGGGGAAAGAGCTGGATGCCTTGGGAACGGCCGTTTCCAATCCTCCCCATCCCTACATCGCCATCATGGGCGGCGCCAAAATCTCTGACAAAATCAAACTCATTGAAAACCTGCTGAAAACGGCCGATAAAATTCTCATCGGTGGCGGCATGGCCAATACCTTCCTCAAGGCGCAGGGCCATGAAGTAGGTACCTCGCTGGTGGAAGAAGAGGCGCTGCCTGAAGCCGAACGGTTGATGAAAATGGCGGCTAATCGCATCGTACTGCCCCTGGATGTGGTTGTCGCCCCGGAATTTTCGGCCGATGCGCCAGCGACCACCGTTTCCGTGTGGGGCATTCCGGCGGATCAAATGGCGCTCGACGTGGGGCCAGATACCCTGGAGAAATTCAACGAGGAACTGCAAGGCGTGCAGTTGGTGATTTGGAACGGGCCGATGGGCGTTTTTGAGTTCGACAAGTTTGCCATGGGCACCAATGCCCTGGCAAAGCTGCTGGCCGACCTCACCAAACATGGCGTTCAGGTCATGATTGGCGGCGGCGATTCAGCGGCGGCCGTGCGCAAAGCGGGCCTGGACGATCAGATGACCCACATCAGCACCGGCGGCGGCGCCAGCCTGGAACTGCTGGAAGGCAAAGATTTGCCGGGCATCATCGTGCTGGATCGCAAATAAACAAGCCTTGAATTTGCAAATAAAAAGGGCTGGAATCTCCAGCCCTTTTTTGATTCTTAAGGATTGACCGGGGGGTCTTTTTCCGCCGAAGTGAAGCGGTTGGCTAACCCGGAGACCTGTTGGCTTAACCACTGCAACCCTGTGGCCGCCCCTTTTCGCGCTTCTTCTTTCCAGTCGATTTCCTGGGCGCGCGTCTGCATGGCTGCCATTTGCTGGCGGGTTTGCTGTTCAACGGTATCGGCCACCTTATTGGCAATGGCTTTGCTGCTCTTGGCCGTGACATCCGCCACGCCTTTGGAGACAGTCCCCGTTATTTTGCGCCTCGGTTCACTGTGCCATGCTTTTTGGGCGACACTGCCGACCGCTTGTCCGGCGCTGGCGGCGGCCGTTTTTGCCGCTCCCTTCATGTCTAACCCGGGACGTGCGCTATCCGGTTTCAGCGGCGGCAGCTCTTCTTCTTCAATAATAATGCGAATCGGTTTTTGATCTTGGCTCATCAGTTTCTCTCCACTTTCCGTCTGTAAGGCGCTTTACGCAAAAAACAGGATTCCGTTTCAGGGTAGATGATAGGCGCATTTGGGTGATTGCCCAAATGCTGAATCTCAGGCTGCCTTGAGGTATAATCGACCGCACCAAACGGAATGAGCAGCTTTTGGGCAAAATCAACTCATTAACCAGAGAAAGATAAATGAACAGAACAGACCTCCTCAAACAACAACTACAAACGCGCATCCTCGTCACTGATGGCGCCACCGGCTCCCTGCTACAAACCTACGAACTCGACGAAGCGGGCTACCGCCGGGAGCGCTTCGCCGACTTCCCCTACGACATCAAGAACAACCATGAAGTGCTGAACCTGACCCGGCCCGACATCATCAAAGCGGTGCATACTGCTTATTTGGAAGCGGGCGCAGATTTGATCACCACCAACACCTTCAACGGCACGTCCATCTCCCAGGCTGAATTCCACATGGAAGAATTCGTCTATGAGATGAACCGGGAAGCGGCCCGCCTGGCGCGAGAGGCCATTGCTGAATTTGATGCAGATCATCCAGAATTGACGCGAGATAAACCACGATTTGTGCTTGGCTCCATGGGGCCTGCCAACAAAATGCTCTCCCTGTCGCCGGATGTGGAGGACCCTGCTTACCGCGCCACTTCTTTTGACCAGGTGGCAGCGGCCTATGGCGAGGCAGCGCGTGGGCTGATCGACGGCGGCGCAGATGTGCTGCTCATCGAAACGATTTTTGATACGCTCAACGCCAAAGCGGCCGTTTTCGGCATTCAAGATGTCTTTGCGGAAAAGGGCATCGAATTGCCGCTCATGATTTCTGGCACGATCACCGACGCCAGCGGCCGTACCTTATCCGGCCAAACGATGGAAGCATTTTACTACTCTATTCGTCACGCGGGGGCGCTCATTGTCGGTATGAACTGCTCTTTTGGCCCCACTGCCTTGCGCCCCTACATCACCAGCATCGCCAACATGGCCGACAGCTATATCAGCTTCTATCCCAACGCCGGGCTGCCCGATGGATTTGGCGGTTTCAGCGAGCAAATCGACGATATGGTTCCAGTGCTGCGCGAGTTGGCCGAGGAAGGGTATCTCAATATCGTGGGCGGCTGTTGCGGCACCACCCCCGCGTACATCCGCGCCTTTGCGGAAGCGGTTGGAGGGCTGCCCCCGCGCCAAATCCCCACCATCGAGCGGCGTATGCGCTTGAGCGGGATGGAGCCGTTTACCGTCACCCCGGAGATGAACTTCATCAATGTGGGTGAGCGCACCAACGTCACCGGCTCACGAAAATTCTCCAATCTCATCTTAAAAGGCAACTACGATGAAGCGTTGAGCGTGGCGCGGCAGCAGGTGGAAAACGGGGCGCAAATCATCGACGTGAACATGGATGAGGGCATGTTGGATGCCGAGAAAGCGATGCCCCATTTCCTCAATCTCATCGCCGCGGAACCGGATATCGCTCGTGTGCCAATCATGATTGACTCGTCTAAATGGTCGGTGATTGAGGCGGGGCTGAAATGTGTGCAAGGCAAATCCATCATCAACTCCATCAGCATGAAGGAAGGCGTAGACGAGTTTAAGCGTCATGCTAAATTGGCGCGGCGGTATGGCGCGGCGGTGGTGGTGATGGCTTTTGATGAGGAGGGGCAGGCTGACACCTACGAGCGCAAAATCAACATCTGCGCCCGCGCTTACAAAATTCTGACGGAAGAAGTGGGTTTTCCGCCGGAAGACATCATTTTTGACCCGAATATCTTTGCCATCGCCACCGGCATTGAGGAACACAATGGGTACGCAGTGGCTTACATTGAAGCGACGCGCTGGATTAAAGCCAATCTGCCCTATGCCCTGGTCAGCGGTGGGGTGAGCAATCTCAGCTTCTCGTTCCGGGGAAATGACCGGGTGCGCGAGGCGATGCACGCCGCCTTTCTTTATCGGGCCATCCAGGCGGGCATGGACATGGGCATTGTCAACGCCGGGCAGCTTGATATCTATGAGGAAATCCCGCCTGTGCTCCTGGAAGCCATCGAAGATGTGTTGTTTAACCGCCGCCCCGACGCCACAGACCGCCTGGTGGAACTGGCGGAAACGGTGCGCGGCAGTGGTAAGGAGAACAAGGAAGACCTCAGTTGGCGAGAAGCGCCGGTGAATGAACGGCTGGCGTATGCTTTGGTGAAGGGGATTGATACCTATATTGTGGAAGATACGGAAGCGGCGCGGTTGTTGGCAGAACGGCCGTTACACATCATTGAAGGCCCGCTCATGGATGGCATGAACCGGGTCGGCGACTTGTTCGGGGCGGGGAAAATGTTCCTGCCGCAGGTGGTCAAGAGCGCCCGCGTCATGAAAAAAGCGGTGGCCCATCTTGTGCCCTATCTGGAAGCGGAAAAAATAGAATTGGGCCTCGCCGACCGCTCTAACGGCAAAATTTTGATGGCCACCGTCAAAGGGGATGTGCATGACATTGGTAAAAACATCGTGGGCGTGGTGCTGCAATGCAACGGCTATGATGTCATCGACCTGGGCGTCATGGTTCCCGCCGAGAAGATTCTGCAAACCGCCCGCCAGGAAAACGTGGATGTCATCGGCCTGAGCGGGTTGATCACGCCCTCGTTGGAAGAAATGCGTAATTTTGCGGCGGAGATGCAGCGGCAAAACATAACCCTGCCCCTGCTCATTGGTGGAGCCACCACTTCTAAAATTCACACGGCCGTTAAAATCGAGCCACAGTTTAAAAACGCCCCTGTCATCCACGTCGTCGATGCCTCGCGGGCGGTGGGCGTGATGACCAACCTGCTTAAAGGGGACGAGGCGTATATCAACGAAATCCGCCAGGAATATGCCGCCTTACGCGAAACGCACAGCAATCGACGCAGCCAAAAAAGCCTGGCCCGCCTGGCCGACGCCCGTAATAATAAATACAAGATTGACTGGAGCGCTTACGAGCCGCCGGCGCCCACCTTTACCGGCGTCAAGGTCTTCGAGGATATTGATCTGGCGGTGGTGCGTGATTATATCGACTGGACGCCCTTCTTCCGCGCCTGGGAGTTGACGGGTAAATACCCGCGCATTTTTGAAGATGAGGTTGTGGGGGAATCGGCCACGCAGTTGTTTCAGGATGCGCAGGCGCTGCTGGAACAGATGATTGCGGAAAAATGGGTGACGGCGAAGGCTGTGATTGGGTTTTATCCGGCCAACAGTGATGGAGATGACATTCTACTATTTAATACAAAGGGACGAAGAGACCAAGAAACTAAGATTTTAAGTGTGCAAACGCTGCGGCAGCAGATGGAGAAGCCGCCAGGGCGGCCAAACTATGCCCTGGCTGATTTTATTGCACCCCTAGAAACGGGATTAGAAGATTATCTGGGCCTCTTTGCCGTGACGGCCGGGTTGGGCATTGAAACGAAGATTGACGAGTTTAAAGCGGCGCATGATGATTACAGCGCCATTCTGCTCAAAGCGCTGGCCGACCGGCTGGCAGAGGCCCTGGCAGAGTTCATGCACCGCCGGGTGCGGCGTGAGTTCTGGGGTTATGCGCCGGATGAAGCGCTGGCTAACGATGACCTCATCAAGGAAGCATACCGTGGCATTCGTCCCGCGCCTGGTTATCCTGCCTGCCCCGACCACTCTACAAAACGAGATATTTTCAACCTGCTCAATGTGAAAGAAGTGGTGGGCATGTCGCTGACGGAGAATTTTGCCATGTATCCGGCCGCTTCGGTGAGCGGTATGTATTTCTCCCATCCGGAGTCGAGCTATTTTGGGCTGGGTCGCATTGACCGGGATCAGGTGGCTGATTTTGCGGCGCGAAAAGGCTGGGACGTGGCGACGACCGAGCGCTGGTTGGCGTCAAACTTGGGGTATGAAAGAGATTGACGGGCAATCCTATTTGCGATTTTGATGCTCATGAATGGCACGGAGGTCGTTTAAATGATCACAACTTATATTCAAGCAACTATGCGCCACGCCGTGTATGAAATTTTGGAAGATGGCAGTTTTTACGGTGAAATTCCTGATTTTCAGGGCGTGTATGCGAATGCAGCTAATTTAGAAGATTGCCGCACGGAATTGCAAGAAGTATTAGAAGGGTGGATTGTGTTGGGCTTAAAGCTTGGTCATCCATTGCCCATTGTCGATGGTATTCATTTGAATATCATGCCTGAAGTGGCTTGATATGCCGCCTCTGGGACCAATCAAACAAAAAAAGTTAGTTAAAGCGTTGCGCAGTACCGGATTTGATGGCCCTTATTTTGGGGGGAAAGCATCAATATATGGTTAAAGGTACTGTTCGATTAGTGATCCCCAACCCACATCGTGGTGATATTAGCGGGGCTTTGTTGATGCGCATTCTTAAGCAGGCTGGCATCAGTCGGGAAGAATGGGAGCAGTTGTAACGTTAACGGCCGTTACCCATACAATTTAAAACGAGCCTCACTGGCTAAAACTTGGGCAAGTTTCTTGTCTCTGGTTAAGACGGCGAGGCTCGTTGTTTTGGCGGTGGCGGCGATGAAGGCGTCCATCCAGCCCAGTCCGGTTTGCCCATACTGTTGCATCCAAATGCCTGCCAGTCGTGCCGTTTCTGAACGCAGGGGCAGGATGGTGAACTGGCTAAGTAGCGCCTCATGGCGTGATAATTCTCCCATGCGCAGCCCACGCCACAGTTCTGCTTCTGTGATGACAGAGAGGTAGCCATTGAGTTGCCCATCTCGTACCGCTCCAAAATACGGTCGAATGCGCTCCCGCCCATGGTAGATGTCGATGAGGCAGTTGGTGTCGAATATGAGGTCACTCATCTGCCCACGCACTTTGCCAACGGGAACGGCCGTTTGCCAACCAATCCTCATCTATATCTTCCCGATCCGCCCACATGCCAAATACCTCATCAAGCTGATTGGCTGATTCAAGCGGTTTTGGTCGCGTACGTTCATACGCCTCCATGCTCATGATGACGGCTACTGGTTTGCCATCTCGTTCTACTACGATGGGTTCACCATATTGGGCTGCTTCGCGCAAAACTTTGCCAAAGTGGTTCTTCACTTCTGTTGCTGAGTAACTTTTTTCAGACATACACACCTCTTGTTAGCTAAATAGTTTAGCTAAACTTTATTGTAGTCGAAAAAGGTGTTGAAAATCAACTAGAGTTGCCATTTCTCATTACCCACCGTAAAGTTTCAGGAAGATGAAAATTTTTACTTACGACCAATTCACCTTTCCCCTGCCAGAAGGCCACCGCTTTCCAGCGGAGAAATACCGGCTGCTGCGGGAAGCTGTTGAAGCGGCACAGGTTGTGGAGCCTGATGATTTGATTGTGCCGACGCCAGCCACGACCAACCAACTGCAGCGGGCGCACAGTGATGACTATTTGGCTAAAGTGGAAAACGGCCGTTTCTCCCCCGCAGAAATTCGTCAAATCGGCCTGCCCTGGTCGCCGGAACTGGTGGTGCGCTGCCAACATTCTGTGGGGGCCACCATTGCCGCCTGCCGCCTGGCCTTGCAAGAAGGCGTTGCCGCCTCGCTGGGCGGCGGCACACACCACGCCAGCCGGGATGAAGGCCAGGGCTTCTGCATCTACAACGACACCGCCATCGCTGCCCGCGCCATGCAAGCCGAAGGGCGCGTCCGCCGCGTGGCCGTCATCGATTGTGACGTACACCAGGGTAACGGCACGGCCCAAATCACGGCGGGCGATGATTCTATTTTCACCTTCTCCATCCACGCCCAAAAAAACTTCCCCTTCCGCAAAGTACCCAGTGATTTAGATATTGGCTTGCCCGACAACACGGGCGACGAAGCGTATTTAGCGGCGCTGAGAGATGGTATTGAAGAGACGCTGGCGCGTTCACAACCGGAACTGGTCATTTATTTAGCCGGCGCCGATGTGTTCGAGGGGGATCGGTTGGGGCGTTTAGCTCTGACGAAGGCGGGCATTGGGGCGCGGGATCGGCTGGTTTTGGGGCGCTGCCGCGAAGTAGGGCTGCCGGTGGCGGTGACGATGGCGGGCGGTTACGGCCGTTCTATCCAGGAGACCGTCGCTATTCAACTGCAAACGGTGGGAACGGCCGTTGCGTTTTGGAGATCAGGGAGTGGCTTGGAGAGTAGAGATTAGAAAGTAGAAAGCAGAACCGTTCAATCTACGATAAGTGACAGGTTTATGTTTACCAGGCTTTATGGGCGGGGAACGTCTGGCAGAAGAAGGGTTGGCCCGCCTCTGACGTCATGCACAGCTCCACCTGCCGGCTGGTATAAGCGCCCTCGCCCACCCGCCTGAAATCCACCGTGAGCAAGCCGAAGCCTAACGCCTGTCCGTGGGGGTAGGTGGGCTGTATCAGCGCTGTTTCCGGCAGCAGCCGCGCTTCAAAACGAGCATTTTGGCCCAGTGTGCCGATATAGGTGTGGTAAACCTGGACGCGGAGGCTGTTTTCGGCAGGCGTCAGCGCCGCCTCGTAGAAGTCGTTTACCGGGGCGGGGATGGTGGCAGCGACGGAAATATCATCGAAATCCATTTCTTCATCAGGGGCGATGACATCCTGGTATAACCAGCCGCTCGCCCCCTCCTCTAACAGGGCGTTAAACCAGGTCCCCTCTTCGTTCCGCGCCAAAATGGTAACGGCCGTTCCCTGCCCCGGATAAGCGAGAATGCGATAGTAGATGCCCGGCCCCGCTCGCAAAAATGCTTGCTGCGCCACAATGTGCATGGAAACTGGTTCAGAGGTGGGGGCTGGCGTGGGCGTTGCTGAAGGCGTTGCTG